>CAZQIY010000059.1:0-20127 GCA_964593565.1 uncultured Anaerolineaceae bacterium | reverse complement strand
GAAAATCTGGCGCTGCTGGCGCGCAAACGGGTCGCCGTCGTCGGCCTCGGCTCTGGCGGCGGGCAGGTGGCGCTCAGCCTGGCAATGAGCGGCGTGGGTCAGTTCTTGCTGATCGATGACGATGTGCTGGAAGAAGGCAACGTCGTGCGGCACGTGGCAGACCGGCGCTATCTGGGCCAGCCCAAAGCCGAAGTCGTCGCCGATTTAATCCGCCATCGCAACCCGCAGGCCGTGGTCGAGGCGCGTGTGGGTCGCATCGAGCAGCACATGGACGCGCTGGATCAGGTGGATCTGCTGGTGGTGGCGGTGGATGGCGAAAATGCTAAATATATCCTGAACCAGGCCGCGCTGGATCGTCACCTGACGGCGGTGTATGCCGGCGTGTACGAACGCGGCGAAGGCGGCGACGTGGTGATTATCCATCCCTACGACGGGCCGTGTTATGCCTGCTGGGCAACGCAGCTGCGCGATGAAAACGCCGTCACCGCCAGCCCCGGCGAGGAACTGGACTACGGGATGATCGGGCCGGATGGTACACTGGAAGCAGAGCCGGGCCTGTGGCTGCATGTCACGCGGGTGGCCTCCACCCAGGCGCATCTGATCCTGAACGAACTGCTGAAGGGGACAGATGTCTACGAGCCGATGCCCGGCAACACCGTCATTCTGGCGAATATCGCGCTGGAAATCATCAACGGGCAGATCACCCCGCCGCACAGCGCCGTCTGGGTCACGGTGGATCGCGATCCGGATTGTCTTGTTTGTGGCAGCAGGCTGCGCCACCAGCAGGCCCTTCAGGACAGCCCGGTGTCACTGGATGACCTGATGGATTCGACTGGCATGGTGGTGCAGGAAGAAGAAGAGGATACACTGTAATGGAAGACGACAAAACCCCGGTGGAAAACAACGCAACCAATACCAACGACACCCCGGCGGAGACGACCGCCAGCCCACCGCCGCCGCCCCAGAACGACGAACCAAACGGCGATCCGGAAGCAGATCAGACAGATCGGATGGAAGATCGGCTGGAACGGCTGGGGGGCGAACCGGCGCCGGTGATTACGCCCGAAGAATTTGCCCGCTTGCAGCAGGCCGGGCAGGTGCACATCGATTCGCGCGGGCGGGTGCGAACTGCACGCCGCAGCGATGCCGAAGCCGGTGTCTCGCTGCGTAAACGCCGGGCATGGTATGGCTGCGAGTGAAGAAGCGCGGAAACTGCGGGGGCAGCTTGTGCGCAGCCTGCGGGAAAAAGGGGAACTGACCGACCCGCTTCTGGAAGCTGCTTTTCTGAAGGTGCCCCGCCACGAATTTCTGCCGGAACTGCCGCTGGACAAGGCCTATTCAGATGAGGCGCTGCCCGTCAAACGCGACCCGGATGGCAGCATCATCAGTTCGTCCAGCCAGCCCATCATGATGGCGATGATGCTGCAGCAGTTGGATTTGCAGCCCGGCCATAACGTGCTGGAAATTGGCACCGGCACCGGCTATAACGCCGCGATTATCCAGGAGGTGGTGGGCAGCCAGGGCAAGGTAACCACGCTGGAAGTCGAAAAGGACCTGGTGCAGCAGGTGGAATATCGCCTGCAAAAGCTGGCAATGGGCAGCATCCGGGTGGTGCATACGGACGCCGCCGGGGGATATGCGCCCCGCGCCGCCTATGATCGCATCATCGCGACGGCAGGTGTGTGGGATGTGCCCGCCGCCTGGGTTCGGCAGCTTAAACCACAGGGCATCATTGTCGCCCCGCTGTGGCTGCATGCCATGCAGGTCAGCGCCGCGCTGCACCGCGAAGCCGACGATGTGCTCTACAGCGACACCAATCTGCCCTGCGGTTTTATCCGCATGCGTGGGGCCAGCGCCGGGCCAACCGTGATGCGGCAGGTCGGCAGTTCGCCGCTGATCCTCACCTCTGATAGTGTGCCCACGCTGGACAGCGCCGCCCTGCACGCGCTGCTTTCAGAACCTGTAGAGATCGACCTGCTGGATCTTCGTCTGGAAAGCAGCGATTATTTTCAGGGTGTGCTGCCCTATTTTATCCTGCACCCGCCGCCGCATTTTACCTTTGCGGCCTATGCGCTGGGTGCCAACCAGCAGGCTTACGGCATCAGCGGGCAGGGGTTCGCGCTCATGCGTCCCGGCAGCGCCTGTTTTGTGCCGTTTCAGGGGCATGGTCAGGCGCATTCGTTTGGTGCACCGGATGCGTTCATGGAGATACAGCATATGCTGCACCAATGGCACCGGGCCGGACGGCCAGACTGGCAGTCGCTGCGGCTGCGGCTGTATCCGAAAAGCCGGCCTGCGCCTGAGATTATCGAAGGACAGATTTACACTCGTCAGGATCATTATATTCACGCATGGCTGGAACACTAATTACCCTCAACAATGTCCGCGCAGCCCTGGAGCTGTCTGAGTTCGATGTGGCTGCCGCACAGGCCCTGATGTACCCCGGCTCACATTCCCGCGATATCCGGAAAACACCGAAATCGCGACAGGCGGGGGTGCTGGTGCTGCTATATCCGCAGGCGGATGAGCTGCATTTTGTCCTGACCCGCCGCACCACCACGCTGCGCGGGCACAGCGGACAGATCAGCTTTCCCGGCGGCAGGCGCGACCCTGCCGACAGCAGCTTTGTGGTGACTGCGCTGCGCGAAACCTATGAAGAACTGGGCGTCTGCGACCCGGATATCAGCATTCTCGGCAGCCTGACTCCCATCTACATTCCCCCCAGCGATTTTGAGGTTTTCCCCACCGTCGCCGCGCTGGATTACCGGCCTTCTTTCCAGCCCAACCCGGCGGAAGTGGCGGAAGTCCTCAGTGTGCCGCTGGCGGCGCTGGTGGATGACAGCTATAAACAGGTCGAGCAGTGGACGCTGACGATGGGGCCGGTGCGGGTCCCGTTTTACGCCTTCAACGGCAGCAAGGTCTGGGGCGCCACCGCCATTATGCTCAGCGAATTTGAAAGACGCCTGCGCACCATACTGGAACCTACCCGAATGGACGAAAAATGAAAACAAGTCGTTTGATGATTGTATTGTTCCTGCTGCTGGCGCTGCTGGCTACCGTGACCGCCAGCGCCCAGGAGGAAACGCTGACTCTGACTGTCAACGACCTGGAGCGCACCTACAGCCTGCACGTGCCCGATGGCCTGGAATCGCCGGCGCCGCTGGTGCTGGTGCTGCATGGGCGCGGCGGCGATGGCGAGCATATCGCCGCTTATACGCAGTTCAGTGACCTGGCGGACGAGGAGCAGTTTATCGCTGTTTATCCGGATGGCCTGAACGGCGAATGGAACTTTGTACGCAATATCCCCGGTTATGACACTACGCACGACGACACCGCTTTTCTGGTGGCGCTGGTCGATCATATCGCGGAGGATTATCCGGTAGATCTGTCGCGGGTGTACATCACTGGCTATTCCAACGGCGGTTTTATGGCCCAGCGCGCCGCCTGCGAAAAACCGACGCGGTTCGCGGCCTTTGCCTCTGTGGCGGCGTCCGGTTTTGGCGGCATGAAGCGAATCTGCCTGGAACCGGGCACAGCCACCGCCCCCATGCTGCTGATTCATGGCACGGGCGATAACAACATCCCCTGGAACGGCCTGGGGACGAGCCGCCAGGGGCAGATGATTTACCTCACCTACCCGGTGCCGGAAACGCTGGGCTTCTGGGCGGAATATAACCTGTGCCAGCCCAATGCCGAAACCACCGACCTGCCAGAATCCGGCGATTCACCGGGCACCAGCGTCCGCGTGATGACCGTCGATTGTCCGGCGGATGCCCCTGTGGTGCTGTATGGCATTCTGGGCGGCGGGCACAACTGGCCGGGCTATCCGACAGGGATTCCCGCGCAGATTGCCGGGGTGGTCAATATGGATATTGATGCCACAGAGGTGATCTGGCAGTTCTTTGCGCAGCACCAGCGGCCGCAGAACCCGGAAGCGGCCGAAGCCGAAGCCACAGCCGAAGAAGAATAGGCCAGAATCAGGCAGACGCGGTACGCAGGCGGCGGGCCAGGGCATGCCATGCAAGACCCACCAGCAGCATGCCCGCCCCCACCAGCCAGATCTGCACCTCGACCCAGAAGGCCAGAAACAGACAGGCGGCCAGCCCCGCCCAGGCAATCCAGCGCGGAAACAGGCGCTCTGCTGCGGAAAGCCGCAGCGCGGCCAGGTTGGTGATGGCGTAGTAGATGAGCACGGTGAAGGCGCTAAAGGACCAGGTGGTTTTGACATTGCCGACCAGCACCAGCGCGGCGATGCCCACACCCACCACCAGCACCGCTATATAGGGCGTGGTGTTGTTCTGGTCGAGCCGGGCGGTAATGGCGGGCATGTCGCGCCGCCGTCCCATCGCCAGCAGCACCCGCGACAGCCCCAGAATCAGGTTGAGCAGCACGCCCAGCATGGCCGTCATGGCTCCCACCGCGACCACCTGCGGCACCCAGGAAATACCGAACTGCTGCGCGGCAGTTTCCAGCGGGGCCGCCTGGGTCTGGGCGGTTCCGGCCAGCACATCGGTGCCCACCGCGCCGACCCCTACCACCGCCACGCTGGTATACAGCAGCATGGTCAGCAGCATGGCCGCGATAATCGCCCTGGGGATGGTGCGCCGGGGGTCGCGCACTTCCTCGCCCATGGTGGCGATGCGCCCGTAGCCGGTGTAGGCCACAAACATGAGCGCCGTCGCCTGCAGCAGATTCGCCAGCGGACTGCCAGAGCTTTCAAAAAACGGAGTCAAATGTTCTGCGCCAGCCTGCATCAGGACCGGCAGGCCAGCCACCACGAACAGCCCCAGCGCCGCCAGGGTGATGGACACAATGACAATGTTGGTGATATTGGAGCGCCGCAGCCCGCTGAGCACCACCACCGTCAGGATGGCGGCACCGGCCAGGCCCAGCGGCACCAGCAGATCGCGCGCATCCACCCCCAGCAGATTGAGCAGATACCCGGCAAAACCCAGTGCGGCAGTCGCGGCGGAGGCGGTCTTCGCCAGCAGGAAGGTCCATCCGGCGATAAAGCCCAGCCACGAGTTGAGGTATTTGTAGCCATACTCATAGGTGCCGCCGCTGACGGCGTGACTAGCGGCCAGTTGGGCACTGCTCAGGCCGTTGCAGATGGCTACCAGCGCCGCCAGCACAATCGCCAGAATGACCGCTGGCCCGGCCACGCCCGCCGCGATGCCAATGCTGACAAACACCCCGGTCCCTAAAATCGACCCCAGGCCCATCATGGTCGCGCCGAATACGCCAAGTTCCCGCCTGAGCTGCGGCTGAGCCATACGCGCTCCTGTTGATTGTTAGTCCAGACCGCAGGTTACAGGCCAGCCTGTCCCGGTGCGGCAAATTAAGACGCGACGTGACCTAGAAGGGGATGTCGTTCATGTCCTGCGGTGGCTGCTCCTGCGGATAATCGTTGTAATCATCGCGCCCGCTGCCCATGCCGTCGCGCCCACCCAGGAAGCGCACATCACGCGCGCGCAGTTCCAGGCTGGCGGCAGCTTCGCCCGCGTTGTTGACATAACCCCGCGCTTCCACCGTGCCCACCACCATCACCTGACGCCCGCGCGCCAGATACTGGTTGCAGGTTTCGGCAAGCTGGTTCCAGGTCGAAACACGATACCAGGTGGTTTTGTCGCGCCGTTCATTGGTCTGCCGGTCGGTCCAGTTTTCGTTGACCGCCACGCTGAACGAACACACGGCCGCGCCGCTTTGCAGATAGCGCAGTTCGGGGTCGCTTCCCAGGTTGCCCACAATAATTGTCTGATGCCAGGTCATCTTGTGATTCGCTCCTTACTTGAGGCTTCAGCCAGTTCAAGGCTATTTATAACACTTTCCCACGCTTCCTGCTGTGGGTTGTGCCTATGACTGTACACTGCTGCATAGAACATCTATTCTATCTCAAAGCAGGCTGGAATGCCACCCCAATGCCTGGGGATGCGCCCCCGCAGCGCCTCACAGCAGCATGGATTTGTCGATGTCGGCATAATCGCAGGCCAGTTCGCGCCAGGCGCGTCCCAACCGGCGGAAACCTTCCTCGATCTCTGCCGCGCTGTGTGTGCCATAGTTCAGGCGCATCCGGTAACTGCCACAGCCGTTGGTATAAAAGACGTTGCCGATGGCATAGGCGACGCCCATATGCACCGCTGTAATGTACAGCTCTGCCGCGTTCGGGCCGGATTTTGGCAGCTGCACCCACAGATACATGCCGCCTTCGGGCGCGTTCCAGCGGCTGCCGGGGGGCAGATAGCGTTCTGCTGCCCGCAGCGCCGCATCGCGGCGGCGGTGCAGTTCGCGGTTGTTGCGTTCCAACTGCTGGGCCAGCACGCCCCGTTCCAGCATCAGATGAATCGCCCGCTGGTTGAGGCCGGGGGTGGCGATATCCGCCGCCTGTTTGATGCGCACCAGCCGTTCATAATGGCGCGAATCCGTCACCACATAGCCGATGCGCAGGCCGGGCAGCATCACCTTGGTAAACGCGCCAGCATGAATCACGATGCCGGTATCATCCAGGGCTTTCAGCGGCGGCTGCTGTTCGCCCTCAAAACGGAATTCATGATAGACACCATCCTCCAGCACCGGAATTTTATAATCATTGGCCAGGTTCAGAAGCTGGCGGCGGCGGTGCAGCGGCATGACGGTACCGGTGGGATTATGAAATGTGGGCATGACATAAATTAAACCGGGATTGTTGTCGATAATAAAATTTTCAAGATGATCGAGCCGTATCCCGTCCTCATCCATATCGATGCCATGAAGCTGAACACGGCGCGCGCGGGCGATATCGATGATGCCCAGATAGGTGGGGTTTTCCGTCACGACAGTTTCGCCTTCAGACAGCAGGGCCTGAATCACAAGGTCGATGCCCTGCTGCGCGCCGCCTGTGATAAGCACCTGATCGCTGCTGCAGCGAATGCCCAGCGCGCTGATGTAGTCGCGCACGGCGGCCCGCAGCGGCCCATAACCTTCGGGCGGTTCGTAACCCAGAGCCTTGGCGCCATCCCGGTCCAGCACGGTATTTATCGCTTCGCGCAGATGATGCACCGGGAAATATTCTGGCGACAGCGTGCCATGACTGAAGCTGATGACGCCGGGCTTGCGCCCCAGACGCATCATCTCGCGAATCGAACGATCCGGCGTGGTGGGGGTTTCATCCACCTGGGCGGGGGAATGATTATGATTGCCTGCGCCGCCGTTGGCGGTGTCGCCCGCGACAAAGGTGCCGCGCCCGGCATGTGCGCTCAGATAGCCCTGCGAACGCAGTTCGGCATAGGCATTGACAACGCTGATACGGCTGATATTTAACTGGCGGGCAAGATCCCGGCTGGCAGGCAGACGCGCCCCGGCAGGAAGCTGGCTGCTTTCGATCTGCATGCGGATATGGCGGATCAACTGGCGATATATGGGTTCCTCACCTTCGCGATCCAACGGAATATTAAGGTTTACCTGGTTCATCATTCAAGCAGGCTCCTGGCAAGCATTTGATCTATCAGGCACTAGGGCACGATTGCAATAACGCATGATTATACCATGTCAGTCCAAAATGGTATAACTGGCCTTTTGGACAGATGTGGCGCGGGAATAGAGCGTACTGCGTCAAAATTGGGCTTATAACCAATTACCCAGCCTGCACTGTGTAGACGGTGCATGTGAGACAGTGCAGAGTGTTCACTTTTGTTCTGAGGCATGTTGGCATATGATTAAGTTAACCATCCTTACCGGTTTGCGGAGTTACCTTTATGTCTGAGCTTGACCTATTTGAAGCGCAGGTTCGCGAAAATATCAAGCAGCTTTCCTCGCACGATGCCCGTGTCCGGCGCGAAGCAGCGACCTGGCTGGGCGAATCCGGCGACCCCAGCGCCATCACCCGGCTGAAGCAGGTGTATGAGGAAGACCCGGATGCCAGCGTGCGCAAGGCAGCGGCCTATTCGCTGGGCATGTTCCGGGCGCTGGAACGGGAAATGGGCGGCGAGAACAGCGCGCGCGTTTATGAACTGCTGGAGGATATCGCCCTGCGCAACAAAAGAGGACGGCGCAAGACGATTTCTACAGGCTGTCTGATGCGTGTCGTGGTGGGCCTGCTGGTATCGCTGGCGCTGCTGCTGGCGTTCAACTTCCTCATCTGGCCCCGCTATGGCGCACAGGTGGCGGCGCTGCTCAACGTCGCCGGCCCGGATGGCAGCGGTGCAACGTCTGGCACGACTGGCACAACAGAGACCGGCGGCAGCCCGCAGGAACAGTTGACGGCCCTGGCGACGGCCATCCGCGAGGATGCCACCACCCTGCAGGCTGTCTATGCAAACCCGGATGCGCTGGACTGTGACGCGGATTTTCAAAATCCGATTGCGTACGATGCCAGCAGCCTCAGCGATCAGCCGGAACTGAGCGGCCTGGCGGCGCGGCTGAACGCCCAGATTGTCCAGTTGTTCACGGCCAAGGCGCCCTACAATCAGGCCTGCGCTGCCAGTGAAACCGCGCTTTCGGCAGATCAGGTGGCCGGGCCGCTGGCCACGCTCGAAACCCTGCTGGCAGAACTGGACGCAATCGAGAATGACATGGCCTCCTAACGAACCGGAAAGACAAGATCACGCTATGAATGCAGATTATTTTCGCAGCATGTTTGATTATCATTTCTGGGCACATCGCAGAGTCTGGGACTGTGTGATGCAGTTGAACGAAGCGCAGTACCGCCAGCCCTGCGATTATTCTGTAGGTTCCGTCCACGAGCAGGTCACGCACACCTACGGCGCAGAGCGTTTATGGCTGGGGCGCGTGCGGCAGGAACCCAAGCCGGTATTCCCGCCCGCCTCTGACTTTGCAGACCGCGCAGCGGTGCGGGCCGCCTGGGATGTGCTGGAGCAGGAATGGCGCGCCTTTCTGGAAACGCTGGACGACGCCCACCTGATGCAGACGATCACCTATACCAGCGTCACCTACCACCGCCATTTCACCAACCCGCTGTGGCAGGCCTTCACACAGGTGCTGAATCACGGGACGGATCATCGCGCACAGACCCTGGCCCTGATCCATCAGCTTGGCGGCGAAACAGCGGCACAGGATTTTATTTTCTATACCTGGGAAAAATGATCTGACACTGGCGAGACCAGATGCTGAACACATAAACGCCGGTGAGTTTCCTCCCGGCGTTTGTGATTCTGATGCCTGTAAAATTAACGGTCAGTGCGCGGCGTTGGGGAACAAGGCCCAGCGCGCCTGCTCGAAGCCGATGTTCAGCAGCTGGCGGATGGAGGCCACATTGGTCATCGACTTCATGAAGGTCATGATCGGGCCGGGCCGGAACATCCATTCGCGGGTCGCACGCTGCGCCTCTTTTTGCAGGTCCTCGGCGCTCAGATTGGCGTACTGCAGCACGGTGGATTTATCCATATCCACCTGTTCCCACTTCGTGCCCGGCTTAAACCAGTTGTTTTCCATCACCTGGAAGAAGAACGGCGTGCCCGGGTACGGCGCGGCGATATGGAAAATCGCCAGATCAAGCGGCAGTTCCTTGCTGAAATCAATGGTCTCCTGGATCGTCTCGCGGGTTTCGCCCGGCAGACCGATGATGAAGTAACCGAAGTTGCGGATGCCGTTCTGCTTGGCCCATTTCAGGCTGCGGCGGGCACGTTCGGCCGTCGTCCCCTTGCGGGCATTTTTGAGGATTTCCTCATTGGCGCTTTCGATGCCCCAGGAGATCGTATCGCAGCCCGCGCGCGCCATCACCTGCAGCAGTTCCTCGTCCACATAATCGACGCGGCTGTTGCAGGTAAAGCCCATGTTCAGGTTGGCTTCAATCATCCCCTTGCAGATGCCCATGACCTGGTCGCGGTTGATGGTGAACAGGTCGGCATACATGTGGATGTACTTGACGCCCAGTTCGTGCAGCATCTTGATTTCCGCCAGGATATTTTCCGGGCTGCGCAGCCGCAGCGCGTGCTGGTAGCTGACGTGCTTGATGCAGTAAATGCAGCCCGCAGAGCAGCCCCGGCTGGTGACGATGAACTGGTAGGAGCCGCGCAGCACGGGCGAACGATACTTGTCCAGCGGCAGCAGGTGATGCATCGGCAGCGGCAGATCATCCAGGTTGGGGATAAAGGGGCGGTCCGGGTTGCGGATGATTTCGCCCTTGCTGCGCCACACCAGCCCTTTGACATGGCTCATGTCATACTGGCCAGTGGTGATATCCATTTCGGCGGCTTTGGGCTGCCATTCCGGGTCGGTGCTGCGGTACAGATGCTCAATTTCCGGGCCAAATTCGGTGCGCCCGCTGATCGTATCGACCACTTCGCGCAGGGTCAGGTCCGGCTCGCCACGCAGGATATAATCCAGCGCCGGGTGCGGCCGCATGGTTTCCACCGCCAGCGGAGTCACGTGGGTGCCAAAGGTGATGGTCGTCGCGCCCAGCGACTTGGCCACAAAGCAGCCATACATATCGTTGGTCAGTGTGGGCGCCGTGACATGCGTGACGTAGAAGCGCGGCCTCAGCTCGTTTAACCTGGCCTCAAATTCCGGCCAGGTCATGCGCTCGGCAATGGCGTCAATAATCCCCACCTTGTAATCCGGGTAGAGGATGGCGGCCATCTGCGCCAGTTCCACCTGCCCCCAGATCATATTTTCGCGGCTGCGGCGGCCCACCCGGTGCTGCGTCCGGATCCAGATGCTGCGGCCATCCGGGGCAGGCGGGTTGACCAGCAGCACATCCACCTGATGCTTCTCATTTTCCTGGATAAAGCGCGACACAATCGGGTCGGCATCCGGAAAGCGCACATTCGACACTTTAGGGACGCGGCGCGTCCCCAGGTTTTCCCGCAGATTGGGAGTCAGTTCCTTGCTGCCAGTCATCTCACCGCCGGCATAGGGTTGCGCGCTGCGATAGGCGGCACGTCGGGCAGCATCATACTGGTTGTTGGTGTAATTACTTGTATCAGCCATTGATTACTCTCTCCTCCGGCGGTCTGATGATCAGACCAGCGCTTTATCGCCAACGGGCAGGATGACGGTGTCATCTTCATGAGGTTCAATATTCAAGCCCAGGTCGGCTTCGGCATGTAATTCACGTTTGCTCAGTTCAGTCAGCAGATAAACCAGCAGCCAGCTTGTCAGCAGTTGAATACCGGTCATGACGAACATCGCACTGGGGACCAGCAGGAACCAGGCAGGTTCGGCCCCGGTGGTATAGACCGCTGCGCCCAGGAACATCACCACCCCGACGCTGAGCAGGCCGATGCCCACCGCGCCAAAACGATGTTCCAGCGGACGGCGGAATACCGGACGGCCAAACAGGCCCTGCCGGATGGGGCGGCGGTGGAACAGCGAGACGATGTAATTAAAGACTGTCCCGATACTGAACAGGTTCACCGCCACAATCGAAAGCGTCATGGCAATAAACAGCAGGTTGGCATATCCGCTGCGGTCCTCTACGCCGGTGCTGATGGCATTCAGCCAGGGCACCAGGGCCAGCAGGCCCAGCACCACCGCCAGCAGCGAAAGCGCCCCTAACAAACGCACCGGGTTATAAACCGCCGCCGTGCCCAGAATGCTGAACAGGAAGCGCAGGCCATCGTTAACCACGCTCAGCTTGCTTTCGCCGTCGCGCTCCTCATATTTGATCGGCACTTCGACCATCTTCACATCTTCATGCAGGGCGCGGGTGCTCATCACCGGGGTAAAGTTGAGTCCGTCCGGCAGCGGGTACAGCTTTTCCAGCACGTCGCGCTTGAGAATGCGCTGGCCGCTGGCGCTGTCGGTAATGCGGGTATGCGCAATGGCGCTGATGAGTGCGGCGAAGATCGTGTTGCCGACGCGGCGGGTGAGGGGCATGCGGCTTTCGATGCCCGCCATGCGCGACCCGATGACGACATCGGCATCATAGGCTTTCAGCGCGGTAAACATGTTCGGGTAAAATTCCGGCGGGTAGGTGCCATCGGCGTCCATAAAGGCCAGATAATCGCCCCTGGCATGACGAAAGCCCGTCTTGAGTGCCCCGCCATAATTGCGGTTCACCTTGTGGCGGATGAGCCGCACGCCCTGATCCGCAAAGCCAGCGACGATTTCGGCGGTGCGGTCCTTAGAGCAATCATCCACGACTATCAGTTCGAGACCATCCAGCCCGACTTTTTTCAATTCCGGTTCGACTGCCAGCACGCGCCGGATCACTTCGGCCACGCCTGACTCCTCATTGTACGCCGGGATAACCACCGAAAGAATATTCATCTACTCCGCCCCTCATGACTATGGACTGCAACTTGCGATCAAGATGCCATGTCCGCCTAAAGCGCGCCTAAACCCTCACCTAACAGAATTTGTTAAACAGGCATCTTTTTAATGCAGACTGGCCCTTTGCGGGGCCAGAATCAGCGCAGGGAAAGCAAGGACTCAAAAACGTAAACGCTCAGCCAGACCGCAGACGCTCCAACTGGCCAAAATGAACCTGCGAGTCGACCTGCTGGCGCACCGCTTCGGCCTGACGCCGGTCCTTGACCACCCGCGCCGGCACGCCCACAGCGATGCTGTAGGGTGGCAGGCTTTTGGTGACGAGCGCCCCCGCGCCCACGACACTGCCTTTGCCAATGGTGACGCCATCGACCACCACGACGTTTGATCCCAGCCAGACATCGTCCTCGATCACGATGCCTTCCGCCGTGATGCCCTGATCCTTGATGAAGGTGTTCGGGTCGGTGTATACATGATTGACCGCCATAATCTGCACGTGGGTGCCGGTATACACCCCGTCGCCAATCGTCACGCCGCCCTGCCCGCGAATACAGGTGTATTCGCCAAAGAAGCAGTGTTTGCCAACGGTAATGCCGGCCTGGGGCAGGTCACGATAATTAAACACATGGAAGATAGTGCCGTGCATCAGACTGGTGCCCGCGCCAATGGTGATGCCGCCCGGCAGCGCGTGCAGGTAAACCTGGCTGTCCAGATACACCTGTTTCCCCAGCCGGATATTGGCCGGGCACAGCAGCCGCACATGATGTTCGATCACCGGCAGGCCCTCGGCCTTCAGCAGCAGCTTATAGGCCAGCCCGCGCAGGCCCACCCCCAGCAGCCCTGGCAGACTGCTCAGAAAAAACATGACGATCTGCTCCAGGATATAACGGGGCACGCTGGTCGATTGGCTTTTCAGATAATAGGCGAGTTCTTTAAGCATATTCAGTCACCTGCATGTAGTGGACAGTAACGCCGCATCACCAGGACGGCGATCACAGGACGGTCAGTTCGTGCGGCGACAGGGCCATATGAAAGGCACGGCGCAGGCGCGGGGTGGTGGTCATCGGCTCGCCGTTAAGCGCGCTTAAGATCATGGTGGTCGCATCGGCCAGATCACAGGCCGCCCCGATCCGCACCGCTGTTTCAGTCAGCAGCCGGGCCAGATTGCCCGGTGTGCGCCCGCGCCCGGTCATCACGAGGATGCTGGTCGCGCCCACCGCCAGCCCGGCCTGAATATCCGTCCAGGCATCGCCCACCATAAAGCTGCGGGTCAGGTCGATGTTAAATTCCTGCGCCGCCCTGGTCAGCATGCCGGGCTGCGGTTTGCGGCAGCCGCAGTTCTCGTGCGAATCGTGCGGGCAGTAATACACCTTGTCGATGCAGCCGCCCGCCTGTTCAATCGTCGCAATCATCCGGGCATGAATATCATGAATGGTCGATTCCGGCACGATCCCCCGGCTGACAACAGCCTGGTTGGTCACCACAAAAATGGGCAGACCGGTCATCGAGAGGAGGCGGATACTTTCCAGTACACCGGGCAGCCACTCGAATTCGTTCCAGTTTTTGACGTGTTCGGGACAATTTTCATTAATAACGCCGTCTCGATCCAGAAAAATCGCCCCCGTTGCGACAGCGGCCATGCTCTTTACCCTTCATTAAGACCCTGTATCAACTACAGCAAGGCGCTCATTGGCGGTCAGACGCAGCGCCCGCAGTTTTTCGCAGATGGCATGTTCCAGCATCAGATGCACATCCTCGACCATCGCCATATCGTGGCAGTCAATATGCACCGGCAGATCAACCAGGGTCTTCAGGCTGCCGCCGTCGAAACCACAAAAACCAATGGTGGTTGCGCCAGCGGCCCTGGCAACCTCGATGCCATTGAGCACGTTGCGGCTGTTGCCGCTGCCGCTGATACCGATCACCACATCCCCCGGGCGCACCAGGGGTTCAAGCTGCTCTGCGAACACGTGGTCATACCCGATATCGTTGCTCAGGGCGGTCATCAGGGCGTTGTTGTCCGTCAGGCTGACCACCCGAAAACGCGGCTGCCCCGGAATATGGGTACGTTTGGCAAGATCGCAGCCAAAATGGGTGGCCGTGGCGGCGCTGCCACCGTTGCCGAAGATGTAGACCGTGTGCTGGTGCTGGCCTGCCTGCATCAATGCCTCGACCACAGCATCCACTGCCTGAAAGGGCACCGTATCCAGCAAGGTCCGGACCGTATTGAAGTAGTGGCGAACGTCCATAAATGGCGCAACTCCCGATAAAATCCTGCAGAAGGTTGGGGTGAGGTGTGTCTCCCTGTCTTTAGACTACGCGCTTGCGCCTTGCGCAGTCCAAACACGTACCTAAAAAGCGGGATTTTTATAGATTTTTATAACATCCAG
Source organism: uncultured Anaerolineaceae bacterium (assembly GCA_964593565.1). Taxonomy (GTDB): domain Bacteria; phylum Chloroflexota; class Anaerolineae; order Aggregatilineales; family Phototrophicaceae. The sequence continues at coordinate 5,533 of CAZQIY010000059.1, read as the reverse complement.
CGGGCAGGCCCCAGGCGCGCCACTGCATCAGGCATGGCAGCAGCCCGCCTGATGCAGCGCGTCTGGTGAATGAATGGGGGGTGATCCGGCCTGAGGCAGGCGCTATGGCTGGTGCAGCAGTACCTGCGGGCCGTCGAAGTCGAAGCGGAAGTCCATCCGGCTGAGGCTTAAATCCTGCAAAGCACGGGTGACTGCGTCCTGATGTTCCTCGTGGCAGTAAAGCATCATAAAGCCGCCGCCGCCCGCCCCGGCGATCTTGCCGCCCAGGGCACCATGTTCGCGGGCTGCGGCATAGGCCTGATCAATCAGGTTGTTGCTGATATCGCTGACGACGCCGCGCTTCTGGACCCACGACTGGTGCAGCAGGTCGCCAAAGGCGTCCATATCATGACAGCGCAGCGCCTCCGCCATCTCCAGCCCCAGCGCCTTGATGCGATGCATGCGTTCCAGGGTGGCGGGGTCCTTTTCCTGGCTGGCGCTGGACTGCTTCTTGAGGATATCGCCGGAATTGCGCGACTTGCCCGTAAAGAACAGCATCATCCGCCGCTGAAAGGTGTCCATCACATCCGGCGGCAGATCCAGCGGCTGCACGCGGGTTTCGTCCTGTGTAAAAATAATCTGGTTCAGCCCACCCAGCGCAGACCCATACTCATCCTGTTTGCCGCTGGGCAGCTTCAGCCGGTTGATGCCAATATCGCAGGCCATTTCGGCGATTTCGGTGCGCGACATGGCCCGTCCCTGCCAGGCAGCCAGCGCCGTCACCAGGCACACCGCCACCGCCCCGGATGACCCCAGCCCGGTACCGGGCGGCACCTGAGACGACAGGAACAGATCAAGGCCGGCAAAGTCGCCAAACTCGCGCAGCACCGCTTTGGCCAGTCCCAGCTCGCCATCCGTTGTCATCTCGGTTTCGCCTGTGTGCCGGTAAAATACCCGGAAGTCAGACGAAATGATCTGAAGGGCTTCGCTTGCGCCATTCGAGATTACAACGTATACATAGCGATTGATTGCAGTGTTCAGTACAGCGCCGCCAAACTGGGTATAGTAAGCGGGAAGGTCGGTTCCGCCGCCCCCAAAACTAAGGCGTACCGGTGCTCGTGCAATTAAAAACAAAGGTGCTCCTCCTGATTTTTGCAAACAGGCAGCTCTCTATCAGTATAGGTCAATTTAAGGCTGCTCAGGTATCAATACTTCATCCAACGAACGATGTGGCTTGCTTGACAGGGTGTAAAAATCCCGTATCGTTTCTAAGAATATGAAAGAAAATACCTTGCACAAACCTTCAAAAACCCTATTCCTGGAAGTGAGTGTCAGGAGAAGCCGCAGCAAAACTTGTGTCCTGAATGCAAGATCAGTGTAAGGTGCAGGCCGTATTATGTACGTATTCCTTTACCGCATGCGTATCCTGTTGACGATTGTGCTTGTGCTGCTCGTCGCAGGGGGAATTTATTATGTAATCAGCACGCGCAATTATGAGGAGAACCTTGCTCGCTATCAGGTTCAGGTGACCGCTGCCGTGGCCACCGCCATTCAGTCGGCCGTCTATGATGTCACCCGTACAGTAGAAGCGCCGAGCAATGTATACCAGCTTGTGCGCCTGGGAGAAAACGAAGACCTGGAAGAAGTCGCAGACCGTTATGACACCACCCTGGAAATCCTGCGAGTCGTCAATGGGCTGGCGCAGGATGTCACCACCGGCAACGGTGAAACCCTGGTGATTCCTGTGGGGGTGCAGGTTCTGGACCCGGTGCGTACCATCACCCTCTACACCGCCAGGGACGGGGACACACTAACGTCGATTGCCGAAGCTAACGAAATTTCTCTCGAGTTACTTGAACAGGATAACCCGATGCTGGCGCAGCGGGGAGTCGTAGCGGGCGATACTGTCTTTGTCGGGCTTGAATTGTAGGATGTTGATGTTGAAAACAAACCCAAGCATCTTCCTGATATTTCTGATCGGTTTATTCGCAGCCTGTATGCCCAGCGTGCCCTCGTCCGCGCCGCGTGTCGAAGTCGCGGTGACACTTGTGGATGAGGCGATGCTGGAAGATGCGGTTGCAGAGGCGCTGACCGCTACGGCAGCTTCGGATGTCGCGGCGACTGAACGGGCACTGGCGACGGCGGGCATCACCCTGACACCAACGTCCACCCCCACCAGTTCGCCCACAGCGACAGAAACCCCCTTCCTGTCTCCGACCCCCACCAATACCCCGACGGAGACCGCGACCCCAACCTACACACCATTTCCATCCAACACGCCGAACCCCGAAACCGAAGCGGTAAGCGGGCAGATTCGGGTCGTGCATGGCTGGCGCGGCAATCAGGGGCCGGTCCCGCTGGATGTGTTCATTGATAACACGCCGATTGCCTTTGGCCTGGCGCCGGGCGATTATACTCCTTACTACTCCATCGAGGGTATGCGCACGATCCGCCTGACGGTGATGCAGCCTGCCGCGCGCTCCACCAACCTGGCTGCGCAGTCCGAATCGATGACACAACGCCCACCGGTGATCGACCAGCGGATCGAAGTGCCGGAAGGCAGCAGCATTACGGTCGCCGTTGCGGAATATGATGGCGATACCAGCGCGCCGGAAGCCTGGGTGTTCCACGAGGATATTTCCCCGCTGGAAACCGGCCAGGCCCGCCTGACCATCGCCCACATGAACCCTGGCCTGCTGCGCTTTGATGTGCAGAACGTGGATGATGGCCTGGTCATTGGTCGTAATATGGATGTCGGGCAGCATCGCGGGCCGTTTGATCTGCCTGTCGGCAACCTGACGCTGGAATTCTACGATTCGGAAATCCCCACGCAGGTGCTTCTGCCTTCGACCACGGTGGCGATGGAAAATTACACCAACTATCTGGTCATGCTGATCCCTGGCAGCAGCGCGGCCACCCAGGCATTTTCTACCCAGGTGCTGGTCGTTCCCGGGATGACACGCCTGACTCCCGCTGATGTGCCGGTGCGATTTGTCAACGCGGCGCCGAACATTGGGCCGATCAGCATCGAGTATCAGGGAATCGAGCTTGTCCGAAGCCTGGGGGTGGGCGAAGTCACCCTGCCGCTGCCAGTTTCGCAGCAGGGCGGTGACCTGCGAGTGCTGAACCTTGAAGACCGCACGATGGCAACCCTGGTGCTGCCTGTCGAACAGGAACGCGCCACCCTTGATCGTCTCATGGTGATTTCTGATCTGGGTGAAGAAGCTGTCAACAACGAGGAATCTGCCACGCTGCCGGGGCGCGTCACGGTCTATCACAGAGAACGCCCGGATTCGCTGGCGCTGGCCAGTCTGCGGCTCATCCATGCCCTGACCGGGGCCACCCAGACTCTTGATCTGGAAATTCGCGCCACCAATCCATCCAACATTGATAACCCGATTGGCATCCCCCAGGCGGCGGAGTCCGATCTGGCGTGGTCACGCATTACACGCAACATCAGCCTGGGCGAAGTGTCGGATTATGTGGCCCGTGCTTCTAACGTGTTTGATATGCGCGTGGCGCTCTCCGTCAGCGGCAGTGTGCAGGCGACGGTAGAACGACAGGTGCTGCTGCCGGGCGGGGTCTATGATGTGATCGCCGTACCGGGCCGCATCACCGGGTCCACGCGGCTGCTGGTGATTGGGCCGGAGCCGCAGGTGTCGATTCTGGGTGCGCGACGTGGCGACCCCGAAGTGGTGCAGCAGATTGTGGATGCCACCCTGACGGCCGTCGCGCCTAACGAGACGACCACTGTGGTCGCCCCGAGCACACCCACACCTACTATCTCGCCGGTGCCGACCAACACCCCGCGGCCTTCCAGTACACCGCGCGTCCAGCCGCCGTCGCTTCAGGTCAACCCGGCGCCGCCCAACGCGGCTTCAGGCTCCTTTATCCTGATTGGCCGGAACTTTGCGCCCAATACGCGCTATTCCATCAGTCTGGATAACAGCGGCGCGCTGTTTACAGGACTGGTGAGCGCAGAGGGTGAAATTGCCCTGACTGTCAACCTGCCGCCGGGCACCGTGCCTGGGCCGCATGTCGTGCGGGTGTGTGCGGACTGCCGCGAAGGTGGCCGCCAGCAGGAAGCATTGACCGCGTTTATCGTGGCCGATCCCAGAACGACAGCTACCCCAACACAGCAACCTTAATGAGGGACAGGAAGATTATGCGCAAGGTTCTTTTCCTGCTTGTATTGATCATGATGATGACCGGGGCAGTCTTTGCCCAGGTCGAGCAGCCCCTGGAAGTTACCAATACGGGCGAACTGCGAGTCGTCAACGCCCTGCTGGGCATGGGGCCAGTGGATATCTATCTCAATGATCGGATCATTGGGGTGGAACTGGCCCCGGAAGCCAACACGCCTTACCTGGCACTGCCGCCCGGCCAGTATGTCATCGCCGTGTATCCGGCGGGGGCCAGCCCGCTTTCCGTGCCTATCGCAGATACCCTGCTTGATCTGCCGCCGGGCCACAGCAAAACGGCAGTGGTGTATCAGACCCGGTTTTCGGAGGATACGTCTGCAAATGCCGCCCTGTATTCTGCGGCGCAGGCGGGTTCGTTCATCTTCATGGATGACAACCGCACCCCGGTAGAACTGGGTAAGTCGCGGCTGACGGCGCTGCATCTGGCCGCAGGCACCCCCGGCAAGCTCAGCGTCGCCTACCCGTCCAGGGCATCACTGCTGCATGAAATCGCCCTGGAACAGCCCTACGGCGACATTGATATTGACGCGGGCATCTACCCGCTGTCGATTGTCGATGCGGAAAACCCGAGCCTGCCCCGGCTGGCGTTTATCGGAGAGCGGGTGTTCCAGGCCAATGTGCATTACACCCTCATCATCACCCCGAACCTGCAGGCCGGCCCCACCACCAACCAGGGGACACCGCTGCCCGCCCTGACGGCACAGCCCCGGCTGCTGGTGGTCAGCGCGCCGATCGAGCCGCCAGAGAATGGCATGCAGCTCCGGGTGATCCATGCGGCCCACAGCACAGATGTGGTCGATATCTACATTGATAACCGCCTGATCTCGCCGCGCCTCAGCTATGGCAGCTATACGGAATATATCGGCGTGCCCACCTACAGCCATCTGGTGGAACTGCGCCGCCGTGATGCGCCGCCGGACTCTGCGCCGCTGGCTACCGCGCAGTTCAACATCACCCCGGAAAATCAGAACCAGCCGCACTGGTCGCTGATGCTGCTGAATGCCGGCAACCCGAATGTGGCGGCGCTGCCGCTGGTGCAGGCGCAGGAGCCGGTGGTGGAGTCTGAAGATCAGCGCGGGTTCAGTGTCTTCAACACGCCCGGCGGTCCGGTCACGATGGTGCTGCTGCCGGATAATATCGCCCAGACCGCCCGCGGCACCGCCCGGCTGCGTATCCTGCATGCCATTGATGGCGCGCTGGAAATCAGCCTGTTGACGCCCAATCTGCCGCTGGACCCCAACGCGCCGCCGCCGGAACTGGAACGGACCAGCGGCCCGCCACCCACCCCCCAGCCGCCGATCCGTCTGGTGGACCCGGTCATTTTTGGGGCAGAGGCGAACGAAAACGAAGTG
>CAZQIY010000058.1:11091-23942 GCA_964593565.1 uncultured Anaerolineaceae bacterium | reverse complement strand
GCGATTTTGCCGCCGCCGTTTGCATGGTGCGAGATTCCGGCGGGGAAGGTGACACTGAGCTATGTGCGGGGGGTGACCACAACCCCGGCGCCGGTATATGAAGTGGGACGCTTCTGGATCGGGAAATATCCAATCACAGAGGGGCAGTTTGAGGGCTTTGTGGACGCGGCAGATGGGTATCGTGATGCGCGCTGGTGGGCATTTTCTGACGAGGCGGCGGCATGGCATCAGGCGCACCGGGAACCAGAGTGGCGCCCGCCCATTGAAGAATATGATCTGGCGCGCATGCCACGCAGGAATCTAAATGCCTATGACGTACAGGCATTCTGCCAGTGGCTGATGGCGCAGACCGGGGCGGATGGCTGGGAGATTCGCGTGCCAACGGCGGAGGAGTGGCACCGGGCGGTGCAGGGCGACGCAGAGTCGCTGGATGTGTTCCCAAAGGCACTCCGTGATCAACCGGTTACAGCCTCAGTGGAGACGGTGAGTCCGTTTGGGGTTATGCACCTGGACAGCAGCAATGAATGGTGGGTTAAGGACCTCAGTTCTGGCCCGGTGGCCAAGAAGCCGCGGTCAGGGTCGGGCCTGTCGTTCATCCGCTCCAGCATCCTGCCGAGCCTGTATCAGTTCCGACTGGTGGCTGTGCTTCAGGATGATGCGGGGTAGCGGTGGGGGTTGAAGTCACCCGGTCAGAAAAAACCCAAAAGACGCCGGGGGTTGAAACCACCCGGCCAGAAAAGAAAAGTCCGCTGAAGCGGACTCAAAAAGAGCAGGATTGTGATGTATAGTCCTATGGTCGACGGGACGGGTTAGAACAGGCCCCAATCGTCGGCGACGCCTTCCTCCATCATGGAGGGGTCCCACATTTCCAGGCCCATCTCGATGGTGGTGGGCACCTGAAGAAAGTTCTGGGCGGTGCGGCGCGTCTGTTCTAATAGCTGCGGCGCATAGGGACAGAAGGGCGTGGTCATAATCATGACGATGTGCGCCCGGTCGTCGTGGATTTCTGTGCCACGAATGAGGCCCAGTTCGACCACGTTCATCCCGATTTCAGGATCGATGACGGTGCGCAGGGCTTCGTACAGGCCTTCTTCCTTATTCTGGGTCTGGGGTTGCTGGTCAGTCATTGCGGTGTTCTCCCTCGCCGGATGTTCAGGATTCCGGCTCGTAATCTGGCAGGTCCGGTGAAGGGACTGCGGTGAGGCTGAATGATTAATTCTGCATGGGGCAGCGGCCCCATCTGATCAACATTTTCTGCGTTGATCTGCGCTCGCATCGTAACATATCCCCCAGGATGAGTCAATTATTCTTATGATTATCTTTAATATTGACAGTGCCGGGCGACACTGTTATACTCAAGGCTGGAATTTCACCTCTGGGTACAGAGAAAAGTTAACAAGCATTAAACATTGCTGAGGAGAACCATGACCGCTGCACTGGAAATACGAAACCTGCACGCTACGATTGCCGAAACGGGCGCCCCGATTCTGAAGGGTGTGGACCTGACGATTCGGCAGGGCGAGGTTCATGCACTGATGGGGCCGAATGGCTCTGGCAAAAGCACGCTGGCGAATGTGCTGCTGGGCAACCCGGCATACGAAGTGACCGCCGGGCAGATTATCTTTAATGGGGAAGATCTGCTGGATATGGAACCGGACGAGCGCAGCCGCGCGGGCCTGTTCCTGGCGTTCCAGTACCCGGTATCGATCCCGGGGGTGACGGTGGCGAACTTCCTGCGCCAGGCGATCAACGCGCGCATGAAAGCCGAGGACCCGGAAAGCAAAGGCATTTCTGTGCCGCAGTATACGCGGCTGCTGCGCAGCAAGATGGATCAGTTACACATGGATCACAGCTTTGCCGGGCGCTATCTGAACGAAGGCTTTAGCGGTGGCGAAAAGAAGCGGGCGGAGATTTTGCAACTGGCGACTCTGGAGCCAAATATTGCCATCCTCGATGAAACCGACTCCGGGCTGGACATTGACGCGCTGCGGGTCGTTTCTGAGGGGGTGAACAGCCTGAAAGGGCCGAATTTGGGCGTGCTGGTGATTACCCACTATCAGCGCATCCTGAATTATATTGAGCCGGAATATGTGCATGTGATGTTCAACGGGCGGATCGTGGAAAGCGGCGGGCCGGAGCTGGCTCTGAAACTGGAAGAATCCGGCTATGAGTGGGTTCGCGAGAAGCACAGTATTGCTGAGTAGATCATAAAGGACTGATGATGGCCGACCTGCTGAAAAGCCAGAAGGAACTGACCGAAGAAGAAGCCGCGCTGCGCGATGTGCGAGGCGATTATGATTCGACCTACGGCTTCCATGACGACGATGTAAAGTACAGCTACGTCAGCGAAAAGGGACTGGATGCTGAAACCGTGCGCGGGATCAGCGAGATGAAGGGCGAGCCGGAATGGATGACGGATATCCGGCTGAGAGCCTACCAGCATTTTGTTGAGCGCCCGATGCCGAACTGGGGCGATGAGCATCTGCTGAACCAGATCAACTTTGACGATATTTACTATTATGTGCGTGCGACCGACCGGGCCGGACGCAGTTGGGACGAAGTGCCGCCGGAGATTAAGGACACCTTTGATAAGCTGGGTATCCCGGAGGCGGAGCAGAAATTCCTGCAGGGTGTGTCTGCACAGTACGATTCGGAGTCTGTGTATCACAACATCCGCAAGGACCTGGAAAGCAAGGGCGTGATCTTTCTGGATATGGATTCTGCCCTGCGCGAACACCCGGACCTTGTGAAGGAATACTTCGGGACTGTGATTCCGCTGAATGACAACAAATTCGCCGCGCTGAATACGTCGGTGTGGTCTGGCGGATCGTTTATCTATGTGCCGCCGGGCGTGCATGTCGAGATGCCGCTGCAGGCCTACTTCCGCATCAACACCCGCAACATGGGGCAGTTCGAGCGCACGCTGATTATCGTGGATGAGCATGCGTATGTGCATTATGTGGAAGGCTGTACAGCGCCGACCTACAGCAGCGACAGCCTGCACAGCGCGGTGGTGGAAATCATCGTGAAGGAAGGCGGGCGCTGCCGCTATACGACGATCCAGAACTGGTCGAACAATGTGTATAACCTGGTGACCAAGCGCGCGGTGGCAGAAAAGAATGCCACGATGGAATGGGTGGATGCCAACCTGGGCAGCAAGCTGACGATGAAGTACCCGGCGGTGCTGCTGAAGGGTGAAGGCGCGCATGGTGAGGTGCTTTCGATTGCCTTTGCGGGCAAGGGGCAGCACCAGGACGCGGGGGCGAAGATCACGCACCTGGCACCCAACACCACCAGCCAGATTATCAGCAAGTCGATCAGCAAGGACGGCGGGCGGGCCAGCTATCGCGGTCTGCTGAAGGTCGTCGAGGGTGCGGACAACATCAAGAGCAATGTGGTGTGCGATGCGCTGCTGCTGGATGACGAGAGCCGGTCGGATACTTACCCGTATATCGAGATCGACGCCAAGCACGTGACGATGGGGCACGAGGCGTCGGTATCGAAGGTGGGCGAGGATCAGCTCTTTTATGCCATGAGCCGCGGCCTGAGCGAAGATGAAGCCAACGCGATGATCGTGAATGGGTTTATCGAGCCGCTGGTGAAAGAACTGCCGATGGAATATGCGCTGGAGATGAATCGGCTGATCCAGATTCAGCTTGAAGGCTCCATCGGGTAAGGTTGCGGATAGAAATTTACCCGGACAGCGACAACCAGGAGGGGCGCGGCGTTTCGCGCCCTTGCTGATGATACCCGACACAGACGAATTTACGGCAAGGAGAAGTGAACGTGGTTGTAGTACGACGGCGGTCATCTGCGCCGGCTGCGCCTGATTATACGCAGGCGGACGTAGAGGCTTTGAGCGCAGCCCATAATGAACCGCAGTGGCTGCGGGAAGCGCGTTTGATGGCGTGGGAAGTATATGAAGATCTGCCGATGCCCAGCCTGAGCGACGAGGAATGGCGGCGGACGGATTATCGCAGCATCCGCTGGGACGAAGCGGATAAGCTGATTGAGGCCAATGGCGCCCGGCTGGAGGCGGTGCCGGCGGAGAACCTGGAACCGCTGGTAGGCGAAGGCGAAGGCGGGACGATGATTTTTGTGGATGGCAAGCTGGTGAAGTATGAATTTGCCGATTCGCTGGCCAGCCAGGGCGTGATTTTCCAGGATTTGCGGAGCGCAGCCAGCGAGCATGAAGACCTGGTGCGCGCCCACCTGATGACTAAAGCGGTGCGGCCCACAGATGGCAAATTTGCGGCGCTGCACGGCGCGCTGTGGACGCATGGGGTGTTCCTGTATGTGCCGCGTGGGGTGGCGGCGGAACTGCCGTTCCATGTGGTGATGTACAACACCAGACCGGGCGCCAGCCTGGGGCATGTGCTGGTGGTGGTGGAAGAAACGGGCGAGGCCACAGCGCAGGTCGAGTATGCTTCTGCGGTGGCGGATACGCATTCGGCGTATATCGGCGCGACAGAACTGCTGGTGGGCGACGCGGCCAACCTGAAGTATGTGGCGCTGCAGGACTGGAACCGGGAAACCTACGAATTCAGCCACCAGCGCGGGCGGGTCGGCCGTGATGGCAACCTCGACTGGATTGTGGGGGTGATGGGCAGCCGCCTGACCAAAGCCTATCTGGAACTGGAGATGGACGGGCAGGGCAGCAATGGGCGCATGTCTGGTTTCTTCTTTGCGGATACGAACCAGATGTTTGACCTGGATACGCAGCAGAACCACAATGCGCCGCTGACGACATCTGACCTGCTGTACAAGGGCGCGGCGCGGGATCATGCGCGGACGCTGTGGCAGGGCATGATTAAGTCGCTGCCAAAGATGCAGAAGATTGACGGGTATCAGGCCTGCCGTAACCTGGTGCTGAGCGACAGCGCCCGGATGGATGCCATCCCAGGGCTGGAGATTGAGGCGGACGATGTGGCGTGCTCGCACGCGGCGACTTTTGGCACGCTGGAAGAGGAACCGATCTTCTATCTGATGAGCCGGGGGATTACACGGCCACAGGCGGAACTGATGGTGATCGAAGGCTATTTTGACGAACTGCTGGACCGGATTCCGTTTGAGCGAGTTAAGGAACGGCTGCAGGCGGCGGTTGAAGCTAAAATCGTCGGGTCGTGAGGCTGACTCGATTCAGGATGAATGATGAAAGCGCGTCTGAGAGAGGATTCTGGACGCGCTTTTTTATCCGCCGGAAGGCAGGATTTGTAAAGGACGCAGAGGATGAGAGATAACGCGCCAGTCTATGATGTGGAGGCCGTGCGGGCGGATTTTCCGATCCTGCAGCAGATGCACCATGATGATGTGCCGCTGATTTACCTGGACAATGCGGCTTCGAGCCAGAAGCCGCGGCAGGTAATTGATACGATGGACGATTATTACCGGCGCTACAATGCCAATGTGCACCGGGGGGTGCACAAGCTGAGCGAGGAAGCGACGGTGGCGTATGAACGGGCACGAATAAAGATTAAACAGTTTATTAACGCGGCCAGCAAGCGCGAGATTATCTATACACGCGGCACGACAGAGAGCATTAACCTTGTGGCGCAGACGTGGGGGCGGGCCAACCTGAAGGCCGGGGATGTGGTGCTTTCGACCGTGATGGAGCATCATTCCAACATTGTGCCCTGGCAGTTACTGGCGGCGGAAAAAGGTCTTGATGTTAAATTTGTGTCGATGCTGCCGGATGGGACGCTGGACCTGGAGGAATATGCGCGTTTGCTGCGCGATTTTCCGGTGAAGCTGGTAGCGGTGATGCATGCCTCTAACGTGCTGGGGACGATCAACCCGGTGCAGGAGATGGCGCGGCAGGCGCACGAGGCCGGGGCGCTGATTCTGGTGGATGGGGCACAGAGCGCGCCGCATATGCCGGTGGATGTGCAGGCGCTGGATGTCGATTTTTATGCCTTCAGCGCGCATAAGATGGTCGGCCCGACGGGGGTCGGGGTGCTGTATGGCAAGCGCGACCTGCTGGAAGCGATGCCGCCCTGGCAGGGGGGCGGGGATATGATCGCGGTGGTGCGGCTGGATGGCAGCACGTGGAATGATCTGCCGTATAAGTTTGAGGCGGGCACACCGATGATCGCGGAGGCGATTGGGTTCGGCGCGGCGGTGGATTACCTGAGCGCGCTGGGGATGGATAACATCCATGCGCACGAACGCGCCATTACGGAATATGCGCTGGAACGGCTGGCGGAAGTGCCGGGGCTGCGGCTGCTGGGGCCGACGGACGTGAATCAGAAAGGCGCGGTGGCGTCGTTTGTGATGGACGGGGTGCACGCGCACGATGTGGCGCAGGTGCTGGATGCGCATGGGGTGGCAGTGCGGGCCGGGCATCATTGTGCCATGCCGCTGCACGAGCTATCTGGTATCCAGGCGACGGCGCGGGCCAGCTTTTACCTGTACAACACGCCCCATGAAGTCGACGCGCTGATTAAGGGATTGTACGAGGCGAAGACCATGTTTGCCGTGTAGATGGCGCAGGTTGTCTATGGGCTGCATAGGCGCGGGTTGTATAATGGAGATGTCGAACTGCGCTTGAGGTAAAGTCATTATGCATGATATGTATCGAGAGATTATTCTGGATCATGCCAGGAATCCCCGGCACCCGGGGGTGCTTGATCCGGCAGATGTGAGCTATGAGGATCATAACCCGCTGTGCGGCGACCGGCTGCACCTGACGCTGCGGGTGGATGAGAACGATGTGATTACGGATGTGGCCTGGGAAGGCGAAGGCTGCGCGATCAGTCAGGCGACGGCGTCGATGCTGGGCGATGAGATTGTTGGCAAGACGCTGGATGAGGTGAAGCAGATCAGCAAGGAAGATATTTTTGAACTGATCGGCATTCCGCTGTCGATGAACCGGGTGAAGTGCGCGCTGCTTTCGCTGAAGGTGCTGCACGTGGGGGTTTATGGCAAGGAACACTGGCGCAGGATCGAAGACGAGGACGAGGAATAGAGACTCATGGCTGCTGAGTTTTACACAGTTGCAACGACAGACGAACTGACGCCGGGCGAACGGATTGTGGTTGAGATCGGGCATCTGGTGATCGCGGTGTTCAACGTGGACGGGAAGTATTACGCGATCCGGGATGTGTGTACGCACGATGACGGCCCGCTGGCCGATGGGGAAGTGATCGGCCATGAGATTGAATGCCCCCGGCACGGTGCGCGCTTTGACCTGCGGGATGGGTCTGTGACGGCGCCGCCAGCGGTGCTGCCGGTATCGGCCTATCCGGTGCGGGTTGAAGGCGACGAGGTACAGGTCCAGGTCGCGTTGTAGCGCCGGCCTGGGCTGCTGGAAATCAGCCTTCGATAAACAGCGTCGTCAGATAGACGTGATTTTCTGCTGGGGTGCCATCCGGCAGGGAGACCGGCAGCGACCCGGCCGCCGCGACCTGTTCGGGATCGTAGACGCTCATCACCAGCGGGTATTCGCCGGGCGGGGCATCGCAGGGCACCTGCAGCGGGCGTGAATCCAGAAAATAGACATCCGGCACCCACACCTGTGTCGGCACGGTGGTCAGGTTGGTGTTAACTGTGCCAACTGCCTGACCGCTGGAATCCACCATGGCAATCTGCATACTGTAATTGGCCCGGGGCGGGTTCTGCATCTGCCACCAGCTTTCGATGTATACCCGCTGGCAGGGCTGAACCACGACACTCTCGCGCAATTCCCACTGATTCAACGACAATTCATCGGCAAAGTGGAACATCGGCGCCAGATTTTCTGGCAGATGCCGCACTTCAGCCTGGGCCATATCAAACAGGTGGGCGACGGTATTTTCCGGCGTGAGGGACTGCTTCAGCAGCAGCAGGCCGGCTTCATCACCGGGGGGCAGGAAGGGTTCTGAAGTGTGATAGATATAGGATGTCAGGACGTAATCGGCATGGTCGAGATCGCCGGTGATGTAGTTATCGCCCAGGTAAAAGCCCAGCACGTAACATTTCGAGTTGAGGATGGCACAGAAGTTGGGGAAAGTCTGGTAAATATGGCGCTTTGATCCGTCGATGGCGTGCAGGATACGGTTGTAATCCTCTGTGAAGATGTTGGAGGCGCGGATGGAGTCGATATTTTCGGCATAGACGCGCTGGCTGGACAGGGCAAACAGGGCCAGGCTGAGCGCCAGCAGGGCGATGACTGCCAGACGATAGCGATGCAGCCAGGAAAGCGCTGCCAGGTAAAACACCAGCCCAAAGCCCAGGGCGTACATGGTGGTGTAGTCGTGCTCGTAGGTGAGGCGGATCATGAAGAAGATCCAGAGGACGCCGGAAGCGGCCATGAGGACGAGCAGGAGCCGGCGCGCCGGAGGCTGGCGCAGGATAAAGAGGGTGCTGACCGCCAGCGCGACGAGGATCAGCGGGAGCATCCAGGGGGAGATGGCGGTATCGCTGGACTGGTATTTAACCGGTGTGAACCAGCGCAGCACGCGGTCCGCTGTGATGGCGGCGAATTCACCCCAGGGGGGGACGGGTTTGCCCGGCGCGGCAAATTCCGGCACTTCTTCATCGAGGGGCAGACGCCGCAGGGCGCTGTCTACGATGCTGGTGTAGCGGATATCCACATCGCGGCGGTTAGCTTCGATGATGACGTTGTAGCTAAGCATGAGGCCGCCCCACAGCAGCCCCAGCAGCAGGACACGAGTCGAATCGTGGGTGAGGATGCCCCGGATGCGCTGCCCGAAGGACAGATCATGGCGGCGGAGCAGGCCCAGCGCCTCGATAAGGACCCACAGGCCCATTACCGCATAGGAGGCATAGCCCCGGCCCAGGCTGACGGCGACCACAGCGGCGATGTATAACCAGCGCCAGCGGGTTTTGTGTTCCAGTTTGGTGACGGCGATGGCATAGAGCAGGATGACCATGCCGAGCAGGGCGGGCTGGTCGTAGTGCACCATATCTCGGTAGTAAATGAGATAGTAGCCGGAAAAGGTCAGCAGCACGATGCTGAGCGCCAGCAGTGGATTGGCGGCCAGCCGGTTGACGAGCAGAAATGCAAACAGCATGGTCAGCACGAAGATGACGTTCATCACCTGGCGGGCGATAAATACCTGAGTGGGCAGGTCATCGGACAGGTTGATGAGATTGCCGATGAGCGCGCTGAAAAAGAACGGGTAGCGGTCAAAATAGACATAGCCGATGTGCCCGGTATTGCTGCTGTGGGTGCGGGCATGGCCGACAAAAAAGTTTTCCGGGGTGGCGCGGCTCATGATGGCCAGGGCATGCGACGAACTCCAGCCGTGATGTTTATCCCAGAAGCCGACGCCGCCGGACTGGGAGGCGAACACGATCAGGGTGATGAGCACGAACAGGGCGGGAATCATCAGCCGCCGGAGTTCGACTTTTGCCTGTGGGGTGGTGATGTGCTGGAACACTGCCGGTCTGCTGCCCATACGATCCGTTATCTCTGCTGTTTGCGCGGTTTGTATTATACAAGCAGCCGGATGGGTGTAAACCCGGCAGTGTGCTGGCGAAGGCGGGGACAAGACGGCATAATCTGGCTGTGTTGTGTGGAGATGGGATGTTGTCGTATGCAAAATTTACTGGAAACGTGGTACAGGCAGCGGCCGCTGGTGTTTGGTCACCGGGGGGCAAAGGATTACGCGCCGATGAATACACTGCCGGCGTTTGCCCTGGCCGCCGAACAGGGGGCGGACGGTATCGAACTGGATGTGCATCGCACCAGAGATGGGCATGTGGTGGTTGTGCATGATTTTACGGTGGATGCGACCACCAACGGCAGCGGGCGCGTGACGGAGATGACGCTGGACGAACTGAAGGCGCTGGATGCCGGAAGCTGGTTTGGCGATGCGTTTCGTGGTGTGACGATCCCGACGCTGGATGAGGTGTTTGAGGCTGTTGGGGACAGCCTGCTGGTCAATGTGGAGATTAAGTCGAAAGCGGTAGAAACGGACGGGGTAGAGCAGGCGGTGGCGGATGTGATCGCGCGGCATGATATGACCCGGCGTGTGATTGTCTCGTCGTTTAACCCGCTGACGCTGAATCGATTCCGCGATATTCTGCCGCAGGTGCCGATTGGCTTTCTGTATCAGGCGGGTATGAGCATTGATACGGAAGAAGTGATGAAGCAGCTCGGGCTGAAGCATGAGGCGCGGCACCCGCATCACAGTATGATTGACGCGGCCTATATGCCGTGGGCTATCACGGAGGGCTACCGGGTGAACGCGTGGACCGTCAACGACGCGGCGCGGGCGGTGGAACTGCGTGAGCTGGGTGTGGATGCGATTATCACGGATGCGCCGGACGTGATTTTGCAGGCTGTGCGGGGCGGTTAATTGCGCGGGCTGTGGTGGTCGCTGATTAAGCTGGGATTCCGCCTGCTGTATTATGAGCTGGCATTTACGTATGATGCTGTTAGCTGGGCGGTGTCGCTGGGGGCGTGGCGCTGCTGGCAGCGGGCGGCGCTGAAGCATCTGAAGGCCGGGCAGGGGGCGCTGATTCTGGAACTGGCGCATGGCACGGGCAACCTGCAAATCGACCTGAACGGGCTGGGGTATGTGGTGGCGGGGCACGATCTGTCGCCATCGATGGGACGGATCGCACGGCGGAAACTGCGGCGGGCGGCGCTGCCCGTGCGCCTGACACGCGGCAGGGGCCAGCAGTTACCCTATCAGACCGGGGTGTTTGCGGCGGTGATCAGCACGTTTCCGACGCCGTTTATCCTGGAACCGGCGACCCTGCGCGAAGTATACCGGGTGCTGGCGCCGGGCGGCCAACTGCTGATTGTGCCGAATGGTGTGTTTACGACAGGCGGCGCGGCAGAGGCCGGGCTGGAATGGTTGTACCGCGTGACCGGGCAGCGCGAGCGATCTGCCTTTGACGCGGCAGGGTTTTTTGGACAGTATGGGTTTAAGGTAGAAATTCATCAGGAAAACTGCCCGCGCAGCACGGCCACAGTTATTGTCGCGGTGAAAAATTGATCTGGAAACTGTGCAGAAGCATGCTATAATGCATGCAGTTTCATGTGGTGGGTGTAGCTCAATGGCAGAGCATCGGATTGTGGTTCCGAGTGTTGTGGGTTCGAGCCCCATCACCCACCCAGAGAAGGACGCCCCGTAAGGGCGTTTTTTGTTTTCCCCTGAATAACAGACAAACAGACAGGGGCGAACCGCAGCCCGCCCCTGACAGCACTTCAGACGCTGATTCTGTGGTTTAGGGTTCGACCACGAACCAGACATCGCCAACGCCCTGGCCGGTGGTATCGCCGGGGGCGGTGTCTTCTGCCCAGAAGTAGAGCGGCATGCCGTTATAGGCGACCTGGAGACTGCCATCTTCGCGCTCGATGGTGGTCAGCTCGCCCATCGCATCCGCTGGGGCGGCCAGCTTGTCATTGGCGCCGACGGTGTAGGGCGGCCAGGCTTCGGCGCAGTCGCCGGTGCAGCTGCTGACGCCGGCTTCATCATTGGTGAACATGTAGAGGGTCATGCCGTTGTTGGCGACGAGGAAACTGCCCAGTTCGTCGCTGCTGCTGACGGCGACGGTTTCCGGTGCGACGGTAAACCAGACATCGTTGCGGCCCTCGCCAGTCATATCCCCACGCGCCATATCATCGCGCCAGTAATACAGCGGCATGTCGTTATAGGTCACCTGAAGCGTGCCATCGGCGCGTTCAATCGTGCCCAGTTCACCATGCAGGTTGACACCCGTCACCAGATCATCGGCGCTTTCCACCGTCAGTGGGGGCCAGGCTTCGGCGCACTGATCGACACAGTTGCTGACGCCAGGTTCGTCGTTGGTGAAGATGTAGAGGGTCCTGCCATCCGGCCCAACCAGCGCGGCGGGTGTTTCTGCGTGGCGGAAGGCGTAGACGGTGGCGGGCGGGACCACCCACCAGACATCGCCGACGCCGTGGCCGGTGGTGTCGCCGGGGGCGGAATCCTGTGCCCAGTAGTAGAGCGGCATGCCGTTATAGGTGGCCTGGATTGTGCCATCGGTGCGTTCCACCGTGCCGAATTCACCGGTGAAGGCCGGGTCTGCCGTGATGGCATCGGCGCTTTCGACCAGCAGCGGGGGCCAGCGTTCGGCACAGGCATCATAACAGACGGATTCATCCAGCGGATCGTTGTTGAACATGTAGAGGGTCATGCCATCCGGGCCGACCATGTAGGAGCCGAGTTCTTCCGAACTGCTGAGGCCGATGGTGGGGGCATCCTGAGCCAGCGCCGGTAAGGCCGCGAGCAGCAGACAAAGTGCCACGAGCAACACACGTAACCTGAACATACTTCCTCCTCTGTACAGGAAACTATTAAAGGGGACATTTCCCCTTCCGCTAAAGCAATACGGTGCTGAGGAGGGAAATGGATTGCACAGAGGGTGAAGTCTGCCGAAGGGCCGCCGAATACATTCAACGGCAAGCCCCCAGGTCCCTTATAGGACTGTGTGAGTGCTGTGGGGCTTGCCGGGAGATGTTTTGCTGAGGGCAGACAGCAGGGCTAGTGACGGCGGCGGAGCCGGACGCGGGCGCGGCGGGTATAGACCCGGAAACCGATCATCAGCAGGGCCGGGGCAGGGCGAGTCTGTGCGGACAGGGCGGCCTGCGGCACGGGAGATGGCGCCGGGGCGGGGGCGGTGGGCACAGGTGTTTCTGCCGCTGGCGGCGTGGTGCTGGCGGGCGCGGGCATTTCTGCTGCTGGCGGCGGCGTGGTGCTGGCGGCGTCCGCTTCCTGCAACTGCTCGTCGGTGATGGCTTTGATGCGGTCGGTTTCGCTGGGCGGTGGCACGCCGAACACTTCCCAGATGCTGATTTCGCGGGTGTCCATCTGCGACGTATCGATTCCCGGGCCGGGTTCACGCTTTGGCGCAAGGGCCGGGAAGGGCGTATCGGA
>CAZQIY010000058.1:0-10991 GCA_964593565.1 uncultured Anaerolineaceae bacterium | reverse complement strand
GCTTTGGCGCAAGGGCCGGGAAGGGCGTATCGGATTCATCGGCGGCGGGTTCTGGTGTGTGCGCTGGTGGTTCTGGTGCGGCGGCCTCTGCGGCAGGTTCAGCGGATGGCGGTTCTGCTGCCGGTGTTTCTGGTTTATCCACGATGTCCGCCGCGGTTTCTGTGGCGGGGGCTTCCGTCGTGGCGGGCGGTTCTGGCTGCGGCGTGTCTGGTGCTGGTTCTGGCGGCGCCTCTGTAGGGGCGGGTTCCTCTGTGATGGGGGATGGGATGGCCGAAGGCGCAGGCTCCAGATAAGGCGGGCGCTGGAAACGGGCCAGATCAAGCGGCCCCTGGGCGGTACCGGCAGCCCATTCGTCGGATTCTGCTTCTGCTGGCGCGGGCGGCGGGGCGGCGGATTCTTCCGTTTCTGCCGCTGGTTCCTCCTGCGGCCTGACCTGGGATGCTTCCTGGGTTGCGGATGCAGGCGCGCCGGTAGGTTCTGAATCGGTGGTCAGGACCGGGTTGGGCCGCGTATCCTCATCTGAAACGGGCGGCTCCACGATGGCCGGTTCCGCCGAGGGAACCAGTCTGATGTCGGCCTGGTCTTCATCTTCCGATGCGCGCTCGATATACCGCGACGGATGGCGCGGGACGTACTGGGCGCGGGCTTCGTAATCCAGCGCGTCGCGCATGAGGGAGCGGGCTTCGTGCGACTGCCGGGTTTTGCCGGTTTCCTTCACGTACGCATACAGGGCCTTCAGGCTTTCGACTATGCGGTTATTAAAACTGCGACGCACGCTGAGGGCATTGCGCACCCCGCCGACCAGCCCGCCGACTTCGTAGTTCAGAGTCCACTGCACCACCGTGCCTTCGGGGATTTCCTGAAGGCGAAGGGTGCCCTTGGAGGTGCGGAAGGGTGCGCCGTCGATGTAGGTGTATTCGTAGCCCAGCCCGTCGTACCAGGCGGTGGTCTCTATGACGGATTCATCACCGGATGGGCTGGTACAGCGCCAGCGCACACGCGGCCCGGCGCGCAGGGAGGTCAGGAAGGAAATAGCCTGACAATCGACCTGCCAGTGCGGATTGCTATTGATGTCGCTGATAATTTCCCACACGGCATCAGGGCTGGTGGGAATGAGTATACGATGATCGATTATTGTCATAAGGTTCATTATAAACGGTTTTGGGATGGTGTTCAAAATGTGATACACTAACCGGGGAAAGAAAGTCTGACAGGTTGAATTACGAACAGCCAGAAGACAGCCTGCAATCAGCGGTGAATGAGGTTGTTCTGTCGCTGGCGGAAAGATGCACGCATCCGGAGGGATTATTGCCTGGCCCAACACTGACTTTTGGGTTTATTCTGGCAACATTGTACGGCGCCGGTTTTCATTTTGTGGTTGGCGGCGACATCCGGCGCCTGGCGCTGTTCCTGCTATCGGCCTGGGTGGGGTTTAGCCTGGGGCATGTGCTGGGCACAACGTTCACAATCGACATCATGAACATTGGGACACTGCGCGTGGTCGCCGCGACGATTGGCGCGTTTGTGGCGCTGATTGTGGCCCAGGTGCTCACATCCAATCAACAATCATCATCCTAAAAGGTCATCTATGAGCAACCAATTACCCGCTGGTTCTGAAACTGTCTCTGCGACAAAGGAAAGCGGTTGGACTCTGGGACGTATCGTGATGGTGGTGGGGGGCGTACTGATCGGAATTGTGGTGCTGGTCTTTGTGATTGGCCTGCTGCTGGCGCTGCTGAGCGATGCAGACCAGACCGCACCCAGAGTTCAGATTATCCGCGACATTTTTATCATTATCCTGGCCTTCCAGGGCATTCTGATTGTGGGCGCGCTGGCGGTGCTGATCGTGCAGATCGGGCGGCTGATCAACCTGCTTCAGAATGAGATCAAACCCATTTTAGAAAACACCCAGGAAACCGTGACGACGGCACGGGGCACAGTGGAATTTGTCGGCAGCAACCTGGTGGGGCCGGTGATCCGGCTGAATGCGCTGCTGGCGTCGCTGAGTGTGCTGTTCCGGGAATTGTTCGGCATCCGGCGGGCGATCCGGCGGCGCGAGCGAGTTACAGGCGAGGAGTCTCATGGACGCTGAGCAGGCAAGACTGGATATTGGCGCGCTGATTATCGGGCTGTTGATGGGCATGGTGGCCGGGGGGCTGACGGCGCTGTTTCTGACCCCACGCAGCGGCGCAGAAACCCGGCGGCAGATCACCACGACCAGCCAGGAACTGCGCGAGCAGATTGAAGAAACGATTACTCCAACGGACCCGCTGGAAGAAAGTCTGGCGGAAGGCAAAGCAGCAGCCCGCCGCCGGCGCGAGGCGCTAGGCCTGGATCGGTGAGTGGCGTTCCAGGTGCATGAGCGCCGGGGCGAGATGCTCGACGACATCGCTGGCGAGTACGCTGCGGGTGGTCTGGCAGGTGGCCGCGGCTAAGCGCCCGGCCAGGCCATGCACATATCCGCCCACCAGCGCGGCATCGAAGGCATCTAAGCCCTGCGCCGCAAAGCCGGCAATCACCCCGGCCAGTACATCCCCGGTGCCGGCCTTGGCCAGCGCATCAGTTTTGAACGGCAGCAGCGCCACCCGGCCATCCGGCGCGGCGATGATGGTATGTGCCCCCTTGAGCAGCAGAATGACCTGCCATTCCGCTGCTTTTTGTATGGCGATGTTGTGGCGGTCCGCCTGAATCTCTGTGGTGGGCAGGCCAGAAAGTCGCGCCATTTCGCCGGGGTGAGGGGTGATGATGGCGTGGGGGGGCAGGCGGGTCCACCAGTCGGGCTGGTCGCTGAGGAGGTTCAGGCCGTCGGCGTCGATGATGAGGGGCGGCAGCTTTTGCGCCAGCAGATGATCGAGCAGGGCGCGGTTGGCCTCCGCACGGCTCCAGCCCGGGCCAATGAGCAGGGTATCGTAATCGCCGGGCAGTTGAGCTTCGGCCTGGGGGCGGGGCAGCCAGGTGGCCTCCTGCACCTGCCCGGCCATGGCATGAATGACACTTTCGGGCGCGCAGCCGGTCACCAGCCCGGCGCCTGTGCGATAGGCGGCGCGCATGGCGAGCGCGATGGCCCCCCGGTAATTGTCTGAACCGCCAATGACCAGGGCCTTGCCATAGGTGCCCTTGTGCGAATTGGGCGGGCGGGCAGGCAGACGGCGGCCAATCTCGTCGGCATCTGCCAGCAGGGTGTTGGCGGCGGCCAGTTCGGGTAAATCTGCGGGGATGCCGAGGGTGGCGACGGCCAGTTCGCCAGTGACGCCCGCGCCGGGGAAAGTCAGCAGGCCGGGCTTGGCCGCGATAAAGGTGATGGTTTCATCCGCCGCGAGGGTATGCTGATCGACCTGGCCGGTATCGCAGTTGAGGCCGCTGGGGCAGTCGACGGCCAGCACATAGGGGAAACGGGGCGTAGCTTCGCGCGGGGTGGGCTGCACCGGGGTGAGGAGGCGAGACTCTGGACGCAGGCCGCGCGCTTCTGCCAGGGTGCTGCCGGTGATCTGAAGCAGGCGGGCGGCTTCGCCCTGCAGCGGCAGGCGGATGCCAATGCCGAACAGGGCATCGAGAAGCAGATGGGCGCTGCCGACCATCTGGCGCAGGACGCGGTAACCCTGATCGTCTGTGGCGTGGGCCACGCGCACCCCGGCGGCCTGGGCTTCTTCCAGCAGCAGGTCATCGTCGCGACGGCGCAGTAGATAACAGCGCACCAGCGCGCTGCTTTCCTGAGCAATGACGCGGGCCGCCACGAGGCCATCGCCGCCGTTGTTGCCAGTGCCTACCAGCACCGTGATGCGCGGCTCTGCCTGATCAGCCAGCAGCCGCAGGGCGCGGTGAGCCGTGGCCCGCCCGGCGTTTTGCATCATGGTGGCGTAGGAGATGCCGGATGCATCGGCCGCCGCTTCGATCTGGCGCATTTGCTCTACGGAGACTATTTTCACCATCGGACCCCCGGCAGTATGGTTATCAGCGGTCAATGCGCTCTATAGTACCGCCCAAACATTAAAAATTCAGCAGCGGCGCGGGAAACAAAAAGAGCGCAGCGGGTGGCTGCGCCCTTTGGTATGCATTACTTCAGGACAGCAATTTAGTGATCGCGCTCGACAATGAGGTTAGCCAGTTCGATGAGTTCGCGCTTTGCTGGCGAATCCGGCAGGACGTGCAGATAACTGATGCCCTGCTGGACCAGCAGGCTGGCGTAGTCGCGGGCTTCCTCGATGGCGCTGCCTTCCAGAATCTTCTGCTTGATGGCGGTCAGGGGGTCGTCGGCCACAGCGACCTGTTCTGCCACGGCGGTCGCGCCGTTGGCCCCTGCATAAAGTGTGCTGACGCCCTTGCCCTGGGCCAGATCGAGGCCGGCGGTTTTGCCAAGCTGCTCTGAATCCGCGATGAGGTCGAGGATGTCGTCGATGATCTGGAAGGCGAGGCCGATGTTAAAGCCGAACTGGCCTAAGGCTTCGGCCTGTTCGCGGCTGGCGTTGGCCAGCGTGGCGCCCAGATTCCCGGCGGACTGGAACAGCGCGGCGGTCTTGCGGGCGATGATCTGGTAGTAGACTTCGCGGGTGAGGGTGCCATCCTTGGCGGCGGCGGCCTGCATGGTTTCGCCTTCGACCAGCGCGATAGTGGCATCTGCCAGGGTGATGTTCATGTCCTTGTAGGGAGCCATCAGTTCGTAGACTTTGGTGAACAGAAAATCCCCTGTCAGCAGGGCGAAGGTGCGGCCCCAGATGGCGTTGACGGAAGGACGGCCCCGGCGCACAAAGCCATGATCGTTGATGTCATCGTGGACCACGCTGGCGGTATGGACAAGCTCTACAGCCGCCGCGACGGGTGCGGCATAGTCGATATCCTGCCCCCCGGTGGCGGCGTAGCTGAGCATGAGCAGCCGAGGGCGGACCCGTTTGCCACCGGCAGACAGGATATGGCGGCTGGCGTCGCGCAGGACGGTCACATCGCTGTCCACGATCGTATTCATGGTGTACTCAACGGCCTGCATGGCCTTCGTTATGTCCATGAGGAACTTACCTTATGATGGTAGCAGAGAGATCGTTTGTAACTTTCAGAACTATCTGAATTTATTATACCGTAATTGGAAAAGGGTGTCAATCAAACGTAAAAATCCGGTGTGGCTCTCATTTGACCATCATTTTAAGCGTGAAGATGGGTAATCGGGAGGGCGAATGAGAAGGTGCTGCCCTCGTTGACGACGCTCTCGACCTGAATATCGACGCCGTGCCGGTCCAGAATGAGGCGGACGACCGCCAGGCCAACGCCAGTGCCGCCATAAGAGCGCCGGGAAGAGGAGTCTGCCTGATAGAAGGAGTCGAAGATTTTGTCCAGATGTTCCGGGGCGATGCCGATGCCGTAATCGCGCACGCGGATAACGATATGGTTATCGTGCAGGTGGGCGCTGACTTCGATTGTACCCTGGCTGAACTTGAGGGCGTTGTCGATCAACTGCTGGAGGACGGTGGTAATGCCCTGGCGGTCGGCATAGGCCAGCGGCAGATTGTCTTCGACATCGACATGAACCCGCGAAATATGTTCCTTGTATTCCCAGGTGCGGCGCAGGTCGCGCAGGGCGGCGTCGATGCCTTCGCGCACGATCATGGGGGACAGGCGCAGATCGTCGATGCTGGCGGCAAGCTGGGTGATATTTTTGACCACGCCTTCGAGGCGGGCGGTGGCGCGCTGGGCATAATCCACCAGGGTATTTTTTTTCGCGTCTTCGGCCAGCATGGCGACGGCAGCCTTCACCTGCAAAAGCGGCGTGCTGATTTCGTGGGTGACGTTGGTGACGATGATATTTTTGAGCACCTCGACTTCGTCCAGCGAGCGATGCTGGTTGGCGGCCTGGCTGCGCCTGAGGTCGCGGTTGGTTACTTCCAGGGCGGTGACGCGCCCCTGCAGTTCTGCCATGTGGTTTTTCTGTTCCACCACCTGGCGAATCTGGTGCGCGATGAGGGGGTGATTGATGCAGGGCAGGATGGCATCCGCCAGCGCGGCGTGGTCGTCCTGCGGCATGGTATCTGCAAACAGGATGATAGCCGGGCGCTGCTGGATGGTAAAGGTATCGTGCAGGGCGGTAAAGAGGCCGGCCTGGAGTTCTGCCCACAGGGGGGCGATGATGACATCCGGCACCTCATGATCCAGCCAGTCCCAGATTTCCGGCAGGGGGCAGTATTCGACAGGCAGGCCATCCAGATTGGGAATCTGGGATGGCAGGTCACCCGTTTCTGTGGTGATGGCCACCAGCGTTATCCTGTGATCTGTGCTAATCATCCCGGAAGCAACTCCTATTCCTCGCTGCATCGCCCCAGGGTCTGACAGAGTTGATTCAGATGGAGGCGGTCGTGCTGCGCTGTAAACTGTGCCATTTCCAGCAGGGAGGTGAGGCCAAAGATGCTGTGCCGGGCCGGGCGCTGCCAGTCCTGGGGGCGCAGTCTGGCCAGCCATTGGATGGTTTGTAATCTGCGTTCCATAAAGCGCTCTGCGGCGCGATAGCCCTCTGAATCGCAGGGTGGGGCCTCGCCGGGACGCGGGGGCGTTTTGGGCGCGGATAGGAACGGGTTGTCTTCGGCCAGGATGCGTTCGAGCCGGGCGCGCTGGATAGTATCCTCGCTGGTCAGCAGGTGGCAGACGATTTCCATGATCGACCATTCGTCGGGGTCCGGGTGCTGGTTCCAGTGATGCGGCTGTACGCCATCCAGCAGGCCGAACAGCGCGCCGACATTGCCCCGAAGCTGCGGCTCGATGGCGGCAGGCTTAAGCGGCAGCGGGCTGAAGCGCTCCGCCCAGGTGGGGTTGGCGGTCATCTGGTAAAAATCGTGCAGGCTGCCGCTGGCATCGGCAGGGACGGGCGAAGGGTCATCCGGGATGCGTACGCCGGTGATGTAATAGGTGCTGAGGCCCAGCAGGGCCGCCGGGGCGATGTCGTTTTCCGGGTTATCGCCCACCATCAGCGCCTCGTCCGGTTCGACCCCGACCCGCGCGATGATTTCGGCATAATAGGCCGGGTCCGGTTTGATGAAATGCATGTTATCGCTGTGGGTGACCAGCGCATAGGCGGCAAGGTCATCTGGCAGGCCAGCCCAGGCCAGGCGCTGGCGGATGGCTTCTGCCGGGTAAAGCGGGTTGGTGGCGATGACGATGGCGTAATTCTGCTGCTGGAGGCGCCGGAACAGATCCGCAGCCAGGGGGGCGGGTTCTGTACAGCCGCGCAGCTGTGGGTAGATGTCGGTATAAAATTCCTCGAACAGGGCGCGTATTTCCTCAACGGGGCGTTGGGTCGCTTCTGCAATGATGGCTTCGGCAAGGTGGGTATTGGTCTGGCGCAGATCGCGCAGGCTGGCGGCAGCCTGCTGAAACTGGAGGAGCACCCTGGAAATGTGGGGATAGTTCCAGCGCCTGTGGCAGTACTGCTCGACCTGGCGCAGGTATTCGGGGACAAAGACGCCGTCGGCGTTGTTCAGCAGTGTGTCATCGAGGTCGAGCAGAATGGCTTTAATCATCGTCGGTCTGATCCAGCGCCTGCCGGAAAATCTCCAGTCCTTTGCTGCGTTCCACGTCAATACAGCCGGTATAGGCTTCTTCGAGTGGGATTTTTTCGTCATGACACCAGGCTTCTACATGAAGCTGGCGTCCAAGCCCCAGAAAACGAGATTTTACGGTCAATTCAAGACGAAGGTTCGGGTTGGCGTTGGCGTTCAGGATATCTGGTACAGGACAGTTAAAACAATCCACTGGCCGCCAGCGCATCGACTGCGGATTATATTTGATCAGACGGCATTCCTGTATACTGCGCCCCCGGTGAAAATCCTGATAGTAGTGTCGGCATTCCTTACCGGCAGGTGTACGCATGGTCCTCTCTGTCTTTACTCGGCTTGCCAATGTTCCTACTGTAGCATAGTTCTGCGGTGATAGAAATTAATTGGCGATTATATTTGAGTAAGATTTAACCAATTCTGCGCCGCTGTGGACAGCGCATTGAGCGGGCCATATTCCACATGGCAGTCTGGCAGCGCCTCGAGGAAGTGCATGCCGTAATTCTTGCTGACAATGCGGCGATCAAAGACGGTGACGATGCCCCGGTCTGTGCTGGACCGGATGAGGCGGCCAAATCCCTGCCGGAAGCGCAGGATAGCATCCGGGATGGCGTAATCGTTGAAGGAGTTGGCATAGGTTTCTGAACGGGCGGCGAAGATGGGGTCTGTGGGCACGTTAAATGGCAGGCGGACGATAACCAGCGCGCTGAGGTTCTGGCCGGGGATATCCACGCCTTCCCAGAAGCTGCGCGTGCCTAGCAGGACGGCTTTTTCGGATGAGATGAAGCCATCCAGCAGGGCCTGGCGACTGCTGCCATCGCTCTGGTCGTAGACGGCGATATCGCCCAGGGCCAGACGCGGCGTGATGGCCTGCGAGGTCTGGCGCAGTTGGGCATAACTGGTGAACAGGGCCAGCACACGGCCATTAAGCGCCGCTGCCAGTTCGATGATGCCGCGTTCGACTGCCTGCTGATAATGATAGCGATCGTTGGGTTCCGGAATATCGGTCGGGATATAGAGCAGCGTGGACTGGCGGTAATCGAAGGGCGAGCCAACTTCCAGCACTTCGATATCGTGGGCGCTAAGCCGCTCGCACAGGTAATCAAAGCTGCCGCGCGTTTGCAGGGTGGCGCTGGTGAGGATGATGGTTTCCTTGCTGTTCCAGAGGAAATTTTCGACCAGCGGGCCGATATGCAGCGGGGCGGCCTGGATGGTGACCGGGCTGAAGCGGTCGCGGGCGATGGTGATCCAGTAGATCATATTGTCGTCCGGCTCCGCGATGAAGCTGTGAAGCTGCTGGTGCACCTCATACAGATAGCGGGCGGCGGCGGTGGTGCCGTTGACCAGATCGTTATAGTCGGGCAGGTCGTACTGTTCCAGGCGAGCAACAGCATCGGTCAGGTGCTGCATGGCCTGGGAGATCACCTCAAAAAATTCCTTCAGGGTCTGCCAGCGTTCGTGCAGCAGCGAGAAGGCGTCGCGCTCGCGAGCGGCCGCGACGATGCGTACCTGAGTCGTATAATCGGTTGAAGGGGGCAGGTCCAGCCCTTCGATCACCCCCTGAAAGGCGGTGAACAGCGAACTGATGTGATGCTCCATCAGCTTGGTGGCATCGTTGATGGCGTTGATGTATTTGACGAGCCGGTTGACTTCCTTGTCTGGCGCGGCGGCCTGAGCACTGCGCAGGATATCGCCCATCAGGCCGCTGGACGGCCCGCCCAGATCTGCCAGACGGCGGCGCAGGGTGGGTTCATCCAGCCGGAAGCTGAAACTGTTGGTGACGGCGTCCTCCAGGTGATGGCCTTCATCGAGGACGAGGCTGCTGTATTCTGGCAGGACGCGGTTTTCGCTGGCGGCATCTGATAGCAGCAGGGCATGGTTGACGATCAGCAGGTGTGCGGCTTCGGCGGCTTTGCGGGCCTTGTAGAAAGGACAGGTGCCGCCCATGACGGCCCGGCAGCGTTCCAGCAGGCAGCCTTCATCCTCCGCGCTGAGGCGCTGCCAGGTCAGGTTTTCGACGGGGCCGCGCAGGCTGATCTCGCCGCGATCACCGGTCTGGCTTTCCAGCAGCCAGATGAGGATTTTGGCCAGGGTGCGCAGTTCATCGATGCTGGTGGGGCGGCGGCGGCGAATGGCGGCCAGGCGGCGTGGGCACAGGTAATTGGAGCGTCCTTTCAGCACGGCGGCCCGGAACGAGGCCGGCAGCGCGCTTTGCAGCACGGGTAAATCCTTGTTCAGAAGCTGTTCCTGCAGGTTAATGGTGTTGGTGGAGATGACGACGCGCTGGTTGTTGGTGGTGGCCCACAGGGCCGCTGGCAGCAGATAGGCAATGGATTTGCCGGTGCCGGTGCCTGCCTCGATCATCATGTGACGGCCTTTGTTGAAGGCGTCTGTCACGGCCCGGGCCATAGCGATCTGCTGCGGGCGTTTGTCATAGCCGGGCAGCGCCTTTGACAATGCGCCGGCCTCGTCAATGTAGGCGGTGACGGCGTCGGGGTTCAGCATCTCAAGGCTGTCGTTGGGGCGCAGGGGTCGTTCTTCCTGGGGGGGCGGTCCCAGCAGCTCCCTGCCGGACAAATCCGCTGGTTGTGCATCTGTTGGGGCAGGCAGTTCTGCCAGGGCCGCCTGAAACACCGGTTCGGCCTGCCAGTTGAGGCCGTGCGCGGCGGCGACAATCTCCTGAAGGGTGCTGTAGGGCACCTGTAACATGCGCTGCCACAACTGCCAGTACAGCAGGGCAGCAGCACGGGCATCATCCAGCGCCCGGTGCGCATGTTCAAGCTGGATGCCCACCTGGGCGGTCAGGCTGGTGAGGTTGTAGCGCGGGGCGCGGGGCAGCAGGACCGCCGCCAGGTCGTAGGTGTCGATCAGCATGTTGGCGCTGAGGACATTGTGGGGCCGGAGAAAGCCCGCATCAAAGTTAATGCTGTGCCCGATGACGGGCGAGTCGCGCACGAATTTTTTAAAGTTGGGCAGCACCTGCTGGATTCCGGGTTTGCCGGCGACCATATCTGTGGAGATTTCGGTCAGGTGCATGATGTAAGGCGGGATGGGGAAACCGGGATCAATGAGCTGCTGGTATTCATCGATGATTTCGCCATTGTGGATGCGGACAGCGCCAATTTCGATAATCGAGTCGTTGAGAGGGTCGAGGCCAGTGGTTTCCAGATCGATTGCGACCAGTTCGCCGCGCATAACTATTCCGTTCCAGGGCGTGTGCCGGTTTATGTCAAATGATGCAGGCAGTATATCATTCTTAAAACGAATGAACAAAGGGCGATCCAAAGTAGAGAAATTGATCTTGACAATCGTTTCGGGGGATGGTATCTTTGCGCACAGTCAAACAGGGGGCGTGGTGTAGCGGCCTAACATACTGCCCTGTCAAGGCAGAGATCGCGGGTTCGAATCCCGTCGCTCCCGAATCAGCCATCCGAGTGGTGGCACCTGGCGTCAAGTTACGTG
>CAZQIY010000057.1:17979-23992 GCA_964593565.1 uncultured Anaerolineaceae bacterium | reverse complement strand
GAGGCTATGCTACCTCATCGCCGACAGGTTCCGCCGTCGTAAAAGTCAGCGCTTCTTCGTCCGGCACATAATCCACCACGATATGATCGCCCTCGTTGATGCGGCCTTCCAGAATCTCCAGCGCCAGCGGGTCCTGCAGGTTGTGCTGGATGGCGCGTTTTAGCGGACGCGCCCCGTACACCGGGTCAAAACCTTTGAGGGCCAGGTACTGCCGGGCACGAGGGGTCAGTTCCATCGACAGATGACGGCCGGCCAGCAGCCGGCGCAGATTGCGCAGTTGAATATCGACGATGTGTTCAATGTCCTGCTGGGTCAGGCTGTGGAACAGGATAATCTCGTCCAGCCGGTTCAGGAATTCTGGCCGGAACACCGCATCCAGTTCCAGCATGACCGCGCCGCGCACGGCATCCTTGTCTGCATCTGGCCCCATCTGCTTGATCATGCTGCTGCCCACATTGCTGGTCATGATGATGATGGTGTTGGTGAAATCCACCGTGCGCCCCTGGCCATCCGTCAGGCGGCCATCGTCGAACACCTGCAGGAAGATGTTGAAGACTTCCGGATGGGCCTTCTCGATTTCGTCAAACAGCACCACTGCATAGGGCCGGCGCCGGATCGATTCCGTAAGCTGTCCGCCTTCCTCATAGCCAACATAGCCGGGCGGCGCTCCGATCAGCCGGGCGACCGCATGACGCTCGCCATATTCGCTCATGTCGATGCGCACCATCGCTTCTTCGTCATCAAACATGAACTCCGCCAGCGCGCGTGCCAGTTCAGTTTTGCCCACGCCGGTTGGCCCCAGGAACAGGAACACGCCCACCGGGCGATTCGGGTCCTGAAGCCCGGCCCGGCTGCGGCGGACCGCGGAGGCGACAGCGCGTACCGCGTCATGCTGGCCGATCACCCGATCATGCAGGCGGTTTTCCATGCGCAGCAGCTTTTCGACCTCGCCTTCCAGCAGGCGCGCCACCGGAATGCCCGTCCAGCGCGACACCACCGCCGCGATTTCATCCGCGTCCACTTCCTCTTTCAGCAGCGACCCATCCCCCTGCACGTCATTCAGGCGTGCTTCGGCCTGGGCCAGGCTGCGCTCCAGTTCCGGCAGTGTGCCATAGCGCAGCCGCGCCGCCGCTTCCAGATCAGACTGCCGTTCTGCGCGTTCCAGTTCGATACGGGCTTCGTCACTCTGCGCCTTGATCTGGCGGATGGAATCGATGGCCTCTTTTTCGGTCTGCCAGCGCGCCATCAACTGGCTGCTTTCCTCGCGCAGGTTCGCCAGTTCGCCCTCAATGGCCTCCAGCCGCTGGGCAGAACTACGATCACGCTCCTTTTTCAGGGCTTCGCGCTCAATCTCTAACTGCATGATCTGTCGGTCGAGGTTATCCAGCGCCACCGGCTTGGAATCAATCTGCATTTTCAGATAGGCGGCGGCCTCGTCGATCAGGTCGATGGCTTTATCCGGAAGCTGCCGGTCGGTGATGTAGCGCTGGCTGAGCGTGGCGGCGGCGATCACGGCGCTGTCCTGAATGCGGACGCCATGATGTACTTCGTAGCGTTCCTTCAGGCCGCGCAGGATGCTGATAGTATCCTCCACGCTGGGTTCATCGACAAATACCGGCTGGAAACGTCGTTCCAGGGCGGCATCCTTCTCGATATGCTGGCGATACTCGTCCAGCGTGGTCGCACCGATACAATGCAGTTCGCCGCGTGCCAGCATGGGTTTGAGCATGTTGCTGGCATCCATCGCGCCTTCTGCCGCGCCCGCGCCGACAATAGTGTGCAGCTCGTCCAGAAACAGGATAATTTCGCCCTGGCTGTCGGATACTTCCTTCAGCACCGCTTTCAGCCGTTCCTCAAATTCGCCGCGATACTTGGCCCCGGCCACCAGCGCGCCCATATCCAGCGCGATGATCTGCTTGTTGCGCAGGCCTTCCGGCACATCACCGTTGATAATGCGCTGGCTGAGTCCTTCCGCGATGGCCGTCTTGCCGACGCCCGCTTCGCCGATGAGCACCGGGTTATTCTTGGTGCGGCGGCTGAGCACCTGGATCACGCGGCGGACTTCATCCTCACGCCCGATCACCGGGTCGAGCCGGCCCTGCCGCGCCAGGGCGGTCAGGTCACGGCCATACTTTTCGAGGCTCTGGAAGGTGCCTTCGGGGTCCTGGCTGGTGACTCGCTGGCCGCCGCGAATGCTCGTCAGGGCCTTCAGGATGGCATCCTCTGTGACGCCGTGCCGTTTCAGGTAATCGCCCATGCGATCCGTCTTTGCCATCGCCAGCAGGACATGTTCCGTGCTGACGTACTCATCGCGCATGCGGGCCGCTTCCTTTTCGGCGGTATTAAACACCTGCTGCGCGGCCCGGCCGATGCTCACCTGGGCATTGCTGCCGGTCACGCGTGGGCGGTCATTCAACTGCTGTTCCAGTTCCGCCAGCAGGGTCTGTGGCCGCGCCCCGATCTTGGTGACGACCTGCGGCACGACGCCCTCTGCCTGCTGCAGCAGCGCGATCATGATATGCAGCGGGTCAATCTCCGGGTGGCCGAATTCCACCGCCAGCGATTGTGCCCCCAGCAGGGCCTCCTGGGCCTTGTTGGTATACTTTTTAAAGTCCATTGGAATCAAAAACTCCCAAATCAAATCCTGTTTGAATAATCTCAGTATATTCGTAGTCTGTATGAATGCTATCAGCAAAACATCAGAGGGGTGTTGGTGCGCCGCCCTGTCGATCCTCAAGAGTCATTTTAAGGGCTCTTTGGCCTCCTGGGTTTTGTTTTGTCGCTGCTGTTGCTGCTGCTGTTCCCGTTCAGTGTCGCAACCCTGGTTTTTAGCTGATGGACAGCGAGTTCATAGCCAGAGGCCATACCATACAGGAAATCCGCTGTCTGTGCGTCCTTGGTATCGTCAAAATCTGCCCGGGTTCGCAGTTGGTTGACCTCATCCGCCCAGGTTTGTATCAACCTGGTGAAGGTATCATACAACTGCTGGCTGAAACTGCCTTGTGGTGCGTATATCGTGAACCAGGTTTGCTGAACCACCCGGCCATCAGCATTCGCGTAGGATGAACCTATCTTCTGCTGAATGCTAAACACCTGGTCCAGCGTATTCTCCACATGCTCCGTCGAGCAGCCTTCTACCAGCAATAAGATACGCTCTGTGGTGAGGGTTTCTGGCAGTTCGAGGGTGCGCAGCCGGGATTTGCGGTCTTTGTCCTTCAGCATCTTATCCAGCCTGTTCAGGGCTTCGTTCCGTTTCCGGTTTTCTTCCAGCAGCCTGTTCAGCAGTTTCTCTTTTTCACGGAGAGAAAGACCATCTCTTTTTGCTCTGTCAAGCCTCATATTGATCAGCCAGTCGCGATTCAAAAGGACGGCCACCGTAAAGGCCCCCAGCAGATCCGTCCGCAGGTTGGCAATAAATTCGCCGTTAAACAGCCTGCGATCCAGCATCTCAAACACAAATGGCAGCACCAGGACAATCGCTGCCACGCCCAGCAGCAGGAAAATCCCGCTCAGTTCGGTGTGCATCAGGCGATCAAACAGCAGAAGCCCCACCGCCGCCCCGACAAATTCCGTGCTCAGGTTAAAGAAAAACCCATGATTATTACCCGTAAAGCCCTGCGCAAAGCTGTAGGTAAAAAAGGCAAAAATAAGCACAAAAAACATGCGTGTTTCGCGCGTGCGAACATGCGCGGTGACGGTGATCGATGCCGAAATAATAATGGCTGAGGACAAGACAGAAAGTACGTTCACATTGGATTGGTTCAATTCACGCGCAATACTGATGAGCATACTATAAAGCTCAATAAGTAAATCCATAAAATTAGCCCTTTTGTGATGAGGTGCGCTAATAGCATTAAAATTTAACTTCCTATCAACAACCTCACAACCAGAAACTAACTTTAAGTCAGGAATCTGCTGTGGTCAGATGATAGCTGGTGGGTAAGCGTCCCTGAGGTGGCCTTATCGCCCTTACAAGCGCAGGAACAGGTTTATCGTTAAAATAGCGGCCAGATCAATTGTGTCGCAGGTTGCAGGCCCTGGAGGAAACACATGAATACTCTGATTATCCGTGACAGCACCGAACAGCGAATCATCAACCGGCATGTGTATGGCCACTTTGCCGAGCATCTGGGCCGCTGTATTTACGAGGGAATCTGGGTGGGAGAAGAGTCTCCGATTCCCAACACACGCGGCATCCGTAACGATGTGGTTGAGGCGCTGCGGCGCATCAATGTGCCCAACCTGCGCTGGCCCGGCGGCTGTTTTGCCGATGATTATCACTGGCAGGATGGTATCGGCCCGCGCGCGCAGCGCCCGCAAACGATCAACATGTGGGGGCACGCGCCGGAAAGCAATCATTTTGGCACCCACGAATTTCTTGAGCTGTGCGATCAGCTTGGCTGCGAACCTTACATCTGTGGCAATGTGGGCAGCGGCACGCCCCAGGAAATGCAGCAGTGGGTGGAATATCTGACTGCCGATGGCGACAGCACCATGGCCAGGCTGCGCCGCCAGAACGGACGCGAAGCGCCCTGGAAAATCCCGTTCTGGGGTGTGGGCAACGAGAACTGGGGCTGCGGCGGCCACATGACCCCGGAATACTACGGCGATCTCTACAGCCGCTTTCAGAGCTATCTGCGCAGCTATGGCGACAACACGCTGATGAAAATCGCGGGGGGCTATGGGGGCAGCGATACCACCGGCGAAGGATTGGAGCGCTTCCTCAGGCACACGCTGGAACGGCGCCATCCGGTGCGCACCGAAGGTGTCAGCCTGCATTATTACGTCTATCTGCGAAATGATGAACAGCATTCCGCCACCCAGTTTGGCGAGTCCGAATGGTTCACGGTGCTCAGGCTGGCCGCAGAGATCGAGCAGGCGATTCAGAATCATGTTGAGGTGATGGATCGTTATGACCCGGAAAAACGCATGTGGCTGATTGTGGATGAGTGGGGCACATGGTATCCGGCAGAACCGGGCACCAACCCGGCTTTTCTGTACCAGCAGAACGCCCTGCGCGATGCCGTGGTGGCCGCGCTGACGCTGCATATCTTCCATCGCTACTGCGATCGGGTGCAGATGGCGAACATCGCCCAGACCGTGAACGTGCTTCAGGCCATGATCCTGACCGAAGGCGAGCGCATGCTGCTGACGCCGACCTATCATGTTTTCGACATGTTCAAAGGCCATCAGGATGCCATCCTGCTGCCGCTTGAGCTGGACTGCGAATCCTATAGCAGCGGCGGGGAATTCCTGCCTGCCGTCAGCGCATCCGCATCGCGCAGCAGCTCCGGCGAGATTCTGCTGACTCTGTGCAACCTGAATCCGCAAAAGAACATCACGCTGGATGGCGAACTGCAAGGGCTGTCAGTATCGCGGGTGGAGGGGCAGATTCTCACCGCAGAGGACATGACCGCGCACAACACCTTCGATCAGCCGGATCGTGTGCGGCCGGCGCCGTTTGCGGGCGCTGCGCTGGCTGATCAGCGCCTGACGATTGATCTGCCGGCCAGGTCTGTCGTCGCCCTGACTTTGTCCTAAGCTAAGCTGTGTTGACATAGGCTACAATCAACCCGTGCATGTATATGGATAGGGCACACACCACAAAGGAGCATCCGCTTATGATTGTTGTTCAGGGAGATTTTGTCATCAAACCGGGCAAGCGCGAAGAAGCCATCGCCGCTATGACGCGGGTCGCGAAGGCCACGCAGCAGGAGGCGGGCTGTATCCGCTACAATTTTTACGCGGACCTGGAAGACCCCAACCGGTTTATTGTGTATGAGGAATGGGAATCGCTGGATCATCTCAATGCGCATCTGTCGGCAGACAATCCGCCGCCGCACATGGTGGAGTTTCGTCAGGCCAATGAGGGAGTCCGTGAGAGCAGCAGCGTGAAGTTCATGACCGCTGAGGAGGTTAATCGCTAGCGGATGCTGCGCCGCAGACAGCACCCGCCACCAGCAGACTCAGCGTAGGGCAGGCGTCCATTATCAGAATCTGATTGCGGCATATA
>CAZQIY010000057.1:0-17879 GCA_964593565.1 uncultured Anaerolineaceae bacterium | reverse complement strand
CAGCAGACTCAGCGTAGGGCAGGCGTCCATTATCAGAATCTGATTGCGGCATATAGTAGCTTCACTGTCTGGTGATAGAGAGGTTACGGCCATGAGGCGTGTTGCGTTACTGATGCTGGTTCTCAGTGTCATGGTTCCGGCAGTTTCGGCACAGCAGGCCGAACCGCCGCTGGTGGTCCGGCTGTATACGGGGGAGCTTGCGCTGGTACATGACGCCGGGGAGGTCGTGCCGCTGGAGGCCTGTGCGCCCACCGGCGACGATACGTACAGCGGCTTTCCGATTGTGTATGCCCCGGATGCTTCGCGTTTTGCATTCCTGGCCTTAACGGATATGCGCACAAAGTCGCGTATTTATATCTGTGATGTGGCCAATACTGCGCTGATCCCGGTAGTTGGACAGGAGGCGGCGAAAATTCGCTCCATGCCTGCCTGGTCACCGGATGGCGCGCAAATTGCCTGGAATCAGGTGGAGGAGGATGGCAGCGGGCTGGAAACAGTGGTTTATGATATCGCCAGCGAAACGCAGCAGATCGTTTATGAACGGACGGAATCTTCCTTTGCCTATGTGGTGCCGGATGTGGCCTGGGGACAATCCGGGCTGGCTATCCATGATGTGATCCGGCAGGAAACGGGACCCGTGCAGGCCTCCGTCACGTTTATTGATCCTGCTGCCGCCGAAGCAGAAACACTGCCGGTGGCGCTGGATGAAACTGCTCAATTGGTGGGCCGCTGGGCATGGCACGGCGACACCGAACGCTATGTCCTCAGCGTGAAGGGCAGCCAGATCACCGTGATTGATGCGCAAACTCAGGTGATAGACACCCTGTCCGGAAGGCTCGAGCTTTACAGCCTGAGCGCTGAAGAGTCTATCGGGCTGGTGCAGACGCAGAACGCATGGGCCGTCTATGGGCCGGATTTCAGCGGAAGCCTCGACCTCTACCAGGGCGAGTACAGCGTGACGATTGCCCCGGATGGGCAGCGGCTGGCCTTTGTCACCTTCGAGAATTACCCCTGGGGCGGCAAGGCCTATATCATGGATAACTTTGAGGGCTTTCCCTATCAGGCGACCCCCATCCCCGGCCTGGATTCTGCCGGGTACAGCGAGGAAGGCGTGCTCTACGTCTTCTGGGGGCCGGTGGGGCTTCGCATTCAGGATCAGTAAGCAGGGGCTTCGGGCGGGCAGTCTGGCAGCAGGCGGCCCGCCTTGCGCTTGCCGGCCCGGCTATTGACACTATTCGCCTGTTTCTGCTACCTTGAAAGTACGGTCAGACTGCCGGACAGGGAATTTTATGTTGAATGGTATGGCGGAAGAGACGAGTGTTCTGTCGTTAGAGGATGCTCGGGCGATTGCACGTTTTTTTCAGGTACTGGCGGACCCAACCCGGGTGCGCATCGTCAAGGCGCTGGCGGATCAGGAATGGTGTGTTTCTGACCTGACCGAAGCGCTCGGCATGGATCAGCCGGCGGTGTCTCATCAGTTAAAATATCTGCGCGAGATGGGCCTGGTCGACTGGCACAAGCGGGGCCGTCACGTGTATTACACGCTTTCGGATAGTCACCTTCAGGATATTCTGCTCAGCAGCATCGAGCATCTCGACTGCCACCCGCCTGCTTCCTGAGCCGGACGCCCGCCCTGCGTCTTACACTTCGAGGGCGAATTCCTCATGCGAACAGACTCGCAGCACCCCCGCCAGTTCGTGACCCAGCACGACTGTATCTTCGGCAAGCTGTAACTGAATCGGGCCGTTGAATGGAGCGCGGGCGATGAGGCGGAAGGGTGTACCCGGCCGGAGTCCCAGCGTATCAAAATAGCGGAGTTTATCCTCATCGTGGGTGTTCACCCGGCTGATGACCAGTTCCTGATCTGGCTCCGCCTGGTTGAGCGGCCGGTCTTTCAGGCGCGGCATCTGGCCGTCCTGGGTGGGGATGGGTTCGCCATGCGGGCAGCGGCGCGGGTAACCGGCCATTTTATCCATGCGGTTGACCACCACATCGCTGACGACGGCGCCCAGTTCATCCGCCGCATCGTGGACTTCGTGCCAGCCAAAGCGCATCACATTAACCAGAAAAGACTCGACCAGCCGGTGACGGCGAATATTCTGCAGGGCTTCGTGTTCGCCCGCCGGGGTCAGACAAATGCCCTTATAAGGTTCGTGTTCAAGATACCCGGCCTGCTTCAGGCGCTGTACCATGCGGGTGACCGCCGGGGCAGAAACGCCCATGACCTCTGCCAGAGCGGATGTGGAAACGTACGGATCACCATTCTGATAATAGGCGAGGCGATAAGCTTCTGCCAGGTATTCCTGCATCGCATTGCTCAGTGTCATTGTTAGGTCTGCCTGGGTGAGGCTGCTTTAATTTTTATCATCATTATTATAAATAATAGCCTATGAACCCCAAAGTTTTCAAGTGTTAACTTTTAATTTGATGCCCCTTTCGATTCTTAAGACCAGCTCAGCAGATAGGCGACCAGGGCCTGCAGGTCGGCCTGTTCGACGGTGCGGATCAACTGGTGCGTGCCCGGCATGGTAAAAACATCCATCAGCGC
The DNA here is from genome assembly GCA_964593565.1 of uncultured Anaerolineaceae bacterium. Taxonomy (GTDB): domain Bacteria; phylum Chloroflexota; class Anaerolineae; order Aggregatilineales; family Phototrophicaceae. The sequence goes on along the minus strand of CAZQIY010000057.1, from coordinate 15,331 downwards.
GGCGGCAGAACCATCATGAAAATAAGGTGCGCTCAGCCACAGATGGCGCAATGTGGGGGTGTCGAACATCTGCCCCGGTTCGTCCGGGTCGCCTGTGCCCACGTCATGACGCTGCAGGTCTGTGCCGGCGGCCCCGGCGTGGCAATCGGCGCAGTTCTGCTCGTCAAACACCTGCCTGCCCCGCTGCAGCAGCGCTTCGTCAAACTGATTGGGATTGTCCGGGGGAGTGAGAGACAGCAGATAGTCGATCAGAATATCCAGATCGAATGACAGCCCGGCGTGCGGGTTTCCGTTCTCCGTAGAGATGGGGAAATCCTCGATGAGGCCGGTGCCTGCCTGCAGCCAGCGGATTTTCAGTTCGACATCCTGCAGCTCATCCCAGCGGCCTGTCCATGTATAGGGCGCTGTCTCGATCAGGTTAAAGAGCGATGGGGTGTTGCGCGGGCCAGTGGGGAAGCCCTGCCACGTGCGGCCATCCGGCTGCCCGTCAAAATGACAGGTTGCGCAGCTCATCCAGCGGTCCTCGCTGAGGCGCGGGTCTACAGAAGTATGGAACAGTTCCGCCCCCAGCAGAATATCGTTCGAGACCACCGGCGTGCTGATCGGCAGAACGTCGATAGCCTGAAGCCGGTTTGTTTCGACAATGGTCAGCGTGCCGTCGATGGTGTTATGGACAAACAGATAGGAATTATCGCGATTAAGCAGCAGCCCGCGCGGGTTGGCACCGACAGGGATATTGGCGCGTGCCAGCCCGGTGTTGATGTCGATAACGGACACATCGTTGCTGCCGGCATTGGCGACATACAACCAGTTGCGGAACGGGTCGATCACTGCATCGAAGGGCATGTTCACCGGGCGATCTGCCGTGCTCAGGTCAATTCGCTGCCGGGCCAGGGGCATCAGGCCGCGCAGGTCCACCACGTTCACCACCGGAAAGACGGTGGTATCAAAGGTGAGGGCGCGGTTGTTGGTATTGCTGCGGGTCTGGGGGATGTAGGCGATACTGCGCTGAATGTCTATGTCGATGGCCTGCGAAAGCCCGGTATCCGGCCCGGTGCTGATCGCGTCGATCACTTCGCCCCTGGGCAGGTAAATCAGGCTGATGTCACCGCTCCAGAAGTGGCTGACATACAGGAAGTTGCCCCACAGCGCCAGCCCGGCCGGGCCATCCGCCACCGGAATACGCCGCGTTACTTCCCTGTCGATCAGGTTCACTTCCACGATTTCGTCGCTGCCCTGCAGCGAAACAAAGGCCCTGTCATTGCGGTCCGAGACGACGGCATAGGGCAGCGTGCCACCCAGCGGCACCGGGTCCTGCACGGCCCGGCTCTGAACATCGACCACGGCAAGCAGGTTTTCGCCGCGCAGGGTCGCCAGCGCCAGGCTCTGATCCGGGGTCAGGGCCACACTGCGCGGGTCTGATCCAACCGGGACTTCCTGAATCAACTGCGCGGCAGATGGCGTGAACACATTCATAAACGAGATGGAGTTGTTCAGCAGATTGGCCGCGACCAGAATCCGCCCATCGCCGCCGAGGGCCAGCGTGCTGCTGGCGAAAACCCGCGCGGTGCGGTTATCCGGCAGGGAGTAAAGCGGCAGCGGCGTTGGCTCCGGGACCTGTGCCTGTCCCGGCCCGGCCGTCATCACCAGCAGTATCAGAATCACCCAGAATGATCGTCGCATCACCCTTCCTCTTTAATCCAGTGTCAGCAGACGATCATACAGAATCGTGAAGGTGCGGGTGCGAATCTGCCGCTGACCGTTCTGATCCACCCCGGTGACCGCAAAGGTCAGGCTCACCGGGTCTGCCGCCGCCGGGCCGCTGAGGCGGGCATCCACCTCGACATTCGGAAACGCTGTGCTCAGGTTGGTGGGGTTGTGCTGGAAGGTAAAGGATCCGCCGCTGGTGGGCAGCGGGCCATCGCGCAGGACAAACCCCGGAATCGTCAGGGTATGCTCGACCTGCACATCGGTCCAGCCTTCAGGAATGCGGAAGTTGAAGTTGTAGGGCAGCGCGCCGGGAATCTCGATATCCTGCCGCGTCGTGCCCCAGTCAATGGATGGCGCATCCGGCGGGACGACATAAACGCTGAAGCGTCCGCCCTCTGTGCCCAGCACACCGCCTGTCGGGTAGGGTGGCTGCACTTCGCCAGCAGAAGTGCCCCCCACGTACTGAACCTCAATCTCTACTGTCCACACGCCGGTTTCATCCACTTGGAAATCATTCGCGGGGTCATAGAAATACCCCACCGCGTTGGCCCTGCCGCTGAAGGTGCGCTGTTCGCCGGAAGGGGCCGTGATGGTGACATCGACATCGGCAGGCAGGGTGGGCGCGACCTGCCCGGCCACCGCCAGCATATCATCCAGGGTAAGCACCTGGCCCGGGCGAACACCGGTGGGATGGAAGAAGGTGGTCACAGGCTGATCCTGTATGGTCAGCAGCGGGCCGCCATCCGCCCCGCCAGCCGCCCCGCGATAGGGAGGATACACCCGCGCCCCCAGCGCGTCGGAACGATCCTCGATCACAAAGGCGCTGGCGCCATAAATGGCGGTTTCGATCACGTCTGCCTGCGAATTGCGCAGCACCACACCGCCAAACATAAAGGCGAAATCGCCTGGCAGGTCGCCCATCAGGCCGGAGCCAATCTGTGCATTGTAGGGGTCGCGCATATCCCAGTGCAGAGGCAGGTTCGGGTCGTCGCTGCCCAGCACCATCTGGCGCACGGTCATACCGGGCCGCACCACGCTGAAATAGCTGTAGGCATCGTTGAGTGGGTCTTCCAGCACGGGGTTGTAACGTGCCTGACCGCCGCTGCCGGTCATAAACACGGGCAGTTCATCGCGGGCGATTTTCCGGTCAATCGTCTGGCCATCCGGCGCGACATAACCGGCCAGCGCGCTGGCAACCCAGGCGGTATAATTCCCGGCGGTATCCTGCAGGGACAGGCCCGGCTGAATCGTATTGGCGCTATCTGCCGCGTACCAGAGAATGTCGCCTGCATGATACGGATAGCTGAAGCGGGCATCTGCCAACTGGGGGCCATACTGCCGCAGGGCAAACCAGGCCGGGCGCACTTCCGGGAAATAACCGCGCAGGCCGCGCCGCCCGTGTACAATCAGGCTGCTGTCTGGCGAGGCGATGACCCCGGCGCTGCGCAGGCTGCCCGCCCACAGACGCCCTTCGGTATCGGTATAGCGCGCCTCGTAATCTATGACATATTCACCGGGCTTATTGAACGCGAAACTTTCCCCGGCGAAATACCCCGCTGCGTTGGCCTGCCCCTCAATTACGTGCTCAATCATCCGGCTGCCATCCAGCGGATAAATGCGCGCCCTAATCGTCACCTCCGCCGGGACCGCCGGAGAAACCACCAGCCCGCCAAAAAATGAATCGCCCACCTCGAACGGCGTACCCGGCATCACCCCGGGCTGCATATCGAATAACTCCGCCACCAGCACTTCATAGGTCCCGCCGCCGGTATAGCGGTTGCCCCACACATCCTCAATCTCGCCTGCCATTTCGATGGTGTGCAGGCCATACTGAGAGAACACATAATCGGTGAAGGCCGGGTTCAGCGTGGTCAGTCGGTAAACATCCAGCGGCGACTGGCCACCAAAACGCACCCGTTCGTCATCCGCCTCTGTAGACAGCAGGTTCTGGACGATGGCCGTGCGGCCCAGGTCGTCCACCAGACCATCCGGCCAGGTCACCCGGACCGAAAGCTGACCGCCAGGGAAGAAAAACGGCAGCAGCGGCGCGGCGGAACTGGCATAATCGTTGGGCAGCATGCTGACCAGATAGGGTTCCAGCGGGTAACGGTTGGGCACTTCCCCGGCCGAGTCTGCAAAAGGCGGCAGAATATAGGTTGGGCTGTTGAAGCGTACCCGGTTGGACAGGGCGGCTTCTGAACGATCCTGTGCGGACAGCACGCCCCGGCTGCCATCGCTGGGATGTTCGTAGAACAGGCTCCAGATCAGGTGTCTGGCAGGTACCTCGCCCACATTGACCACCAGCGGCAGCCGTGCGATCTGAATCTGCGAAATGCCGTCGCCCTGCCCCAGCAGACTGGCGTCTTCCCAGGCGAAACGCTCGCCATCGCCCACCTGACCAAAACCCCGGAAGATCAGCCCATAGGTGCCAGCAGGCAGGTCTTCTGGCAGGAACAGGTTAAAATCCAGCCCGAAAAGGAGCGTATCGCCCCGGCGCAGCACCTGGGGCGCGGGCACCCGCACTTCGCTCAGGACAAAATCGCTGCGCAGGTTGTCGATAGGCAGGCCGCTGGGGGTCAGCACGGCCGACCAGCCATTATTGCTGCCCAGCCCACCGGTCACCTGCTGGCCATCTGCGCCGGTGATCGGCTGCAGCGCGATCTGCCCCACCATGCTGACGCCCACCAGCGTTTCTGGCAGCGCCGGCGCATCCAGCGTGACATCCATCTGTAGGTGCAGGGTATCGCCGGGCTGAAAATCCAGTTGATTGACGCGCCCCTGTGCCTGCCAGATGGCGGCCCCCTGGGCCACTGGCCCGGCCAGCGTAAACCGGATCGGGTCAACAATCATGGCGCTGGGCGGATAGACCACTCCATCCATTTCTTCCAGCGTCAGCAGCGGCTTCAGCACCTCAACGGCCAGCAGGACATTGCCCTCTGCAGCGATAAACTCAAAACGCTCCACCGAGGCTTCTTCCAGCGTGGCCCCCAGCGTAGACCGCAGCGGCGCCAGAGGGATGCGCAGTTCAATGGCTTCGGCCTGGGCTTTGGCGGCGGCCAGTGTGCCCAGATCGACTGGAATCGGCAGCAGGCGCTCCCAGGTGGCGGCTTCTTCCTGGCGGCGCGGGTCCAGCAGTGCGCGGTAGGTGGCGCCATCCAGCGTGAAGGTCACCGCCAGACGATCATAGTCTTGTGGCAGGGAAATGCCAGCCAGCGCCAGATAGACCGATTCCTGATTGTGCAGGCCATAGACGCGGTAACGGGCGCTTTGCAGCAGCGCGCCCGGGTACGCCAGCCAGTCACCGACAGAACCATCCGTGACCAGTTGAGTGGCGGGGGCCACACGCGGCGCAATTGTGGGTAAGCCGCCCTGAATGATGGTCCCTGGCCCACCCGGCAGCGATCCCGCGATATCGCGTACATTTAGTGGGATGTTCTGCGCCGGGCTGATCCAGAAGGGGGTGTTGCCCGGCCCATAGATGCGGGCGTTAAATGAGCCAGTCACGCCGGCCTGAGTGTAGATCACCTCTTCGGTATACAGGTTGCGTATGGCGACCTGCGCGCTGGGGAACACCGCCCCGGCGGCCCCGCTGATGGTGACAATGCCCGCTTCATCCGGTGAACTGATGGTAATTAACGAGGCGGTGGGTGGATCGCCTCTTTCCAGAGCGCCATTTTGTGCCAGGGTGTTGGCCCCGCCAAGCAGCAGCAGCACTGTCAAAGTCATCAGGAAGCGCTGCACATTTTTTCTCCTGGGTGCATTCCGCTGTGGGTTGGAGTATAGAAAATGCACTGCACTCTGTCAATTTTCATCCTTGTAAGCACCACTGCTTCTGACAGAACGAAAAAAGGAGCGCACCTTTACATGATACGCTCCTTCAGCATTCCTGTGGATTAAGAGCGCCGCATGATCAGGCCAGCACCTTATCCGTATCTGTGATTTCGTCCAGCAGGGCGTGCATTTCCGGAATACTCAACTGCTGTTTGGCATCGCTCATGGCGACAGGCGGGTTGGGGTGACATTCGAACATCAGGCCGTCTGCGCCAACCGCCTTCACCGCCCTGGCCAGCGGAACCGCGATATCGCGCCGCCCGGCGGAATGTGAAATATCGCCGATCACCGGCAGATGCGATTCCTGTTTGAGCAGGGCAATCGCGCTGATATCCAGGGTGTTGCGGGTCCACGTTTCAAAGGTGCGGATGCCGCGTTCCATCAGGATGACGTTGGGGTTGCCGCTGGCGACGATGTATTCTGCGGCATACAGCAAATCCTGAATGGTCGCGCCGTAGCTGCGCTTCAGGATGACGGGCTGGCGCACCTGGCCCATTGCCTTCAGCAGGAAGCTGTTGTTCATGTTGCGCGCACCCACCCACCAGACGTCGACATAATCCACCATCTGGGGGATCAGGCTCATATCCATGATTTCGCTGATGACGAACATGTTGTGCTTGTTGGCGACCTGCCGGGCGATCTTTAACCCTTCCAGCCCCAGCCCCTGAAAATCATAGGGGGAAGTGCGCGGTTTCCAGCCCATGCCGCGCAGGAAACGCACCCCGCGTTCTGCCAGCGCCGCCGCCACCTCGTCGATCTGTTCCAGGCTTTCGACAGCGCACGGCCCGCTGATGATCGTAAAATCGCTGTTGCCAATCTGGGTGCCATCCGCCATGGTGACGACGGTGCGCTCGTCGGGCGATTTGCGCTGTACCCGGATCTTCTGTCGCGCTTCTTTTTCTTCCAGCGCCAGTGAGGCGCGGAAAATTTCCTTAAACAGGGCGCTGATCGTCTCGTTGCTGAACGGGCCGTTGTTGGCCTGCTGCAGCACAGTCAGCATCTGCGCTTCCCGTTCCGGATCATAAAAGGTTGTGCCCAACTGCTGCTGCACCTTGCCGATTTCCGAAGCCAACTGCGCGCGCCGGTTGAGCAGGTCGAGAATCTGAAGATTAATCTCATCGACCTGCGTGCGCAGTTCTTTTAATTTGCTGTCTGCCATGTTGGTTTCTCCTGAACCCCACCCTAAAGTTTTTATTTTGACGGTTTAGCAGGGCATTATACTGCACAGCAGACAGCCTTGGCTACAGTAGACCTCAGCCAGGGGGCGGCAGTTCGCCCAGCAGCACCAGCGCATAGCGCCCGCTGGTATTGCTGCGAAAACCGCTTAATTCGACATCCCATAGTTCAGGCGCGCCAGGGGCCAGCATCAGCCCGGCATCAAAGCTGTCTGCCTGTATCGTGATGTCCTGCTCCGCCAGATAGGCAGATAACCCCACCGGAGAGGGCACGCCCTCGCAGCCGCGCCGCCCGGCATCATCACAGATCAGGGCCGCCGCCGCTTCGTTGAGCAGCACCAGCGATGGATCAAGCCGCGAAGCCGCCTCCGCGATCATGTACATGGTCAGCGGCGCCCGTGCCGCCAGCGGCCCCTGCCCGATGCGGACATAGTCCTGATCCTCCTCGCCCATATAAAAACCATCCACAACGGCGATATACCGTCCCGGTGCGCCGTTCGCGCTGCCGATTGTCAGCGTTATGCTGCCCACCGCAGCTGGGGCGCTGATGAACAACTGCGCGGCATGATCACGAAAAACTGCCGGGTCATCCAGCGTGATGGACTCTTCGCCCGGCAGCGTGTAGATGTTCCCGCCCATGCCCTGCACATCCCGCGCACAGTCCGTCAGATCAACCCCGCTGAATTCGACACGAATCACCGGTTCGAATCCATCCAGGCCATAAACCGAGATCAGATAATAGGTGGTCTGGTCGATGTCCTCTTCAAACTCCAGGGTGGCCGCGTTGGTCACTTCGTAATCCTGGCAGCGGAACGTGACCTGCTGGTACGGGTTTTCGCGAATCGGGGTTTCATTCAGGCGGCGCACCCGCAGATCATACACGCCGCTGGAAGTGCCGTTTTCGTTGCCGACCCGCGTCGTGACAATGGTATATTCCCCCGGCTCTGTCACCTCATATTCCAGCGTGACCGTGCCCCCCGGCGCGCCATCATTGCTGCGCGCCACCAGGGTGCCCCCCGGATTCAGAATGCCCAGCAGCGGCTCCAGCGGCTCGCGGGCAACCATCTCCGCCAGGATCACATCGCCCGCTGCGGCCTGAAGATGCCACCAGTCCCAGAAAGCGAAGGAAGTCAGCGAATCTGTGACTTCTTCATCGTAGTGAATGGAAGCTGACAGCGGCAGGTCATCCTGTGCCGCCAGCGGCCCGGCCAGCAGCAGCACACAGCACAGCAGCAGAAGATATTTCAACATCATCATTCCCTCAGCAGCCTGATCGCTTGCAGCGAACATCGTTCATCGTCTGTGCAGGCATTGTAGCATGATCTTTGGGCCGGGTCGTTAGTGGGCAGGGAAAATACAAAAGCGCAGCCTGTCGCTGCGCCTCTGTATGTCCTATGGTACAGAAGTGGACCGTCAGTTACTTGATGTCGACTTTGGCGCCTTCGGCTTCCAGCTTGGATTTGGCATCTTCCGCCACTTCCTTGCTCACCGCTTCCATCACCGTGGAGGGCGCGCCTTCGACCAGGTCCTTGGCTTCCTTCAGGCCCAGGTTGGTGAGGGTACGTACAACCTTGATGACGTTGATCTTCTTGGGGCCGACATCCGACAGCACGATGTTGAATTCGGTCTGTTCTTCTTCAGCTTCCGCTGCCGCCGCCGGGGCCGCGCCACCTGCCGCTGCCATCATGACCGGGGCCGCAGCCGCAGCGGTTACGCCCCATTTTTCTTCGAGCATGGTCTTCAGTTCAGCCGCTTCCAGAATGGTCAGCGCGCTCAGTTCATCGACAATTTTCGCAAGGTCAGCCATTTTGCATCCTTTCGCAAATGAGTTTCACAGATCAGAGAATCAGGCAGCTTCGCCTTCAGAATTTTCCTGCACATAGGCCTGCAGGACGTTGACCATACTGCCAGTCGCGGCATTGAGCACGCTGACCAGACCGGTCGCGGGCTGAACCAGCAGCCCGGCAAGCTGGGCACGCAGTTCGTCCAGCGACGGCAGCTTGGAGATGGTTTCGATTTCGCTCGGCGTCAGAACATTGCCAAGCATGACACCGCCTTTGATCACGAAATGCGCTTCGTGATCCTTGCGGAAATCCAGCAGCACTTTGGCGACCCCGGGCATGTTGCCATCGGCAAAAGCCGTGGCGACCGGGCCAACCAGCAGTTCTTCCGGCACGACCCAGTCGTTTTCACGCAGGGCCAGGTTGAACAGCGTGTTTTTGGTGATGACATAAGAGCCACCCGCATCGCGCAGTTTGCCGCGCAGGTCATTGAGATGACCCATCGTCATGCCGCGATATTCGGTGACGATGAAGCCGCTCGCCTGCTGAAGGATTTCTGAATACTGGGCAACCAGTTCTTCTTTACGCTCTCTCGTGATTGCCAAGCGCCTATCCCTCCCTTCCTTCAACCAACAAGAAATCACAAACAAAAAGCGGCCCGCAAACATGCAAGGGCCGCCATTTTATAGTCGTGCTGTAATGGCTGTTTGGTTCCCTCGCCTCGGCAGGAGATTAAGCTTCCTGCGGGGCACAACACAAAGCTGTACACCGGATGAAGCGCCTGCGGTCTGCGGCAAGTCACTTTCAATTGTGACAGAAGGCATTATAGCGGTGCATCTGCCGGAGTCAAGGTTAATTCTCGCAGATGCGGATGTAATCCAGCAGGAAGCGGTTGGGCACCACAGAGGACGACCCCCAGAAGGCGATGCGGCCCTCTGGCCAGGTATTATCCGTCACGCGCACCAGGTAACGGCCGTTGACGTAAAAATCGAACTGGCCGCCCTGCATATCGACGCGCACGGTATTGAGCGCGCCATCACCCCGGTAAATGGCATCGGTTGGCGTCCAGTCGACCAGGCTGGCATAGCCGTTCTGATAGCGGGCGATGCGATAAAACCCGGTGCTGCTGATCATAAAGGCCAGAAATTCACGCTCGTTCTGGTAACGCACCCAGAGGCCGGTGCGCGAACCCGGCGTGGACCAGTTTTCCGCCGCGATGACGGCTTCGATGCGGGCGTTCTGAAGCTGGTGGAACTGGCCCCCACGCAGGCTGCCCCATGAGGTCGCTTCCTCCGTGTTTTCCGGCAGATAATTGAGGCTGATTTCGTAAAAATCATTGATCACCCGCAGATTAGACTGAAGATCGGGCCGCTCCTCTGTGAACCAGTCGTGCTCTGTGCGGCCGCCGCCAAATTCATCCTGCATGATGAGGTTGCAGGTGGGGGCCAGTACCCGCCGGAACTGCACCGCTGCGCTGTCCGCCGGGGTGGGCGTGGGGGTGGCATCCGGTGGCAGCGGATCCACAAAATAGGCAATATCACCCTCAGCAATCCAGCCCTCGACCCGCGTGCTGGTGCGGATGCGATACCATGCCATCTGATGGGCGCAGACCGGGCCTTCCAGCACATCAAACACACTGCGGATCGGAATCTGGGCCACGCGGGGCAGGGTCGTGCCCGGCCCGGTACGCACATTGACCGGCAGCGGATCATCCTCGCGCACGATTCCCTTGCCGCCCGGCACCAGACGCGATGGCAGGGCATCCGGGCAGGTTGCGACTGGTACAGCGGTGACAGTCGTCGGCAGGGCCGGCAGCGTATGGGTCGGGCTGGGCGCTTCGGTCAGGGTGGCGGTGGGTGTCCAGGTTGGAGTATCCGTCGGCGCCTGGGCGATGGGCACATCCGCAAGGTCGCCGCCGGTGCGCACCAGTGCCGCGGAGGAAGCCACCCAGCCAGACGAACCATCCGGCAGCGCCACCTGATACCAGCCCCCATCATCGCTGACGCCGGTAATATCCAACTGCCAGTCCGCCGGCATCAGCCCGGTCTGCGGGTAATGCGAACCGGGGCCGCCGCGCACGGTTACTTCGCGCAGCGCCTGCACAAACGGCGTGACGGGGGTGGGCGTGGGCGTGACTGTCGGCGTTCGTGTCGGAGTCGCTGTGGGCAGGTCCGTAGCGGTCACGGTTGCTGTCGGGGTTAGCGTATCGGTGGCGGTGGGTTCCGGCGTGTCGCTTGCGGTGGGCGTCCAGGTCGGGGTATCCGTCGGCGCCTGGGCAATCGGCACGGCCACCAGATTGCCAGCGGCTTCGACCAGCGCCGCCGCCGATGTCAGCCAGCCGATACCGCCATCCGGCAGTTCGACCTGATACCAGTTACCATCCTCGCTGATGCCCACGATTACCAGTTCCGTTTCGGCATCCAGCGTGCCGGTGATGGCATACTGCGGGCCGGGGCCGCTGCGTGTGGAGATGCTGCGCCGGGTAATGGCCAGCGGCGTACTGGCGGCAGGGTCCGGAGTATTTGTGTCTGTGGGCTGCGGCGTGGCAGTGGGTGTGATGGCCTCTGTGGGGGTTTCTGTCGCCGTTTCCTGATTGATGCCCAGGCCGGGCTGTGAGCCAGACAGCAGCAGGGCCGCCAGCACCACCACGATCAGCCCTGCCGCCGCGATTCCCGCCAGAGTCGTTACTGGCAGGCGGCGCCCTTCAGATACAGTCTGAGCGGACTGCTCTGCTGGTCCTGCGCCAGCAGATGGGGTGGCACTGGCACCCACGACGCTGCCGGGCGTGCTGCCAGCGGCGGCGCTTCCTTCCAGCGGGGTCGCGCTGGGCGTGGGCAGGGCTTTGGGCGGCAGGCTGCGCGTAAAAAAGTCTGTCGGCTCTGACGAACTGTCCTTAACGGCTTCCTCAAAGGCTTCGGCAAAGGCGCGCATTGATGGGAACCGGTCGCGCGGCGCTTTGGCCATGGCGGTATCCAGCACATCCTTCACCGGTTCCGGCAGGTCGCTGCGCCAGATTTGCGGCGGGGTAGGTTGTTCGCTGAGGTGCTTGTGCATCAGGGCGTAGGGGGTCTGGCCTTCAAACGGCATCCGCCCTGTCACCATAATATAGGTCATGACGCCCAGCGCATACTGGTCTGTCGATGCGGTGATGCTCTCGCCGCGCCACTGCTCCGGGGCCATGTACGACGGCGTGCCCATCGTCACCCCGGTGCCGGTCAGGCTGGTGGTCGCGCCGACCAGCTTGGCGATACCAAAATCGACAAGAAACGAACTGCCCTGGTCGTCGAACATGACGTTGCTGGCTTTGATGTCGCGGTGGATGACGCCCCGGCTGTGGGCATAATCCAGCGCCCGTGCCAACTGCTTCAGCACTTCCGCCGTTTCCTTCAGCGAAGGCAGTTTGCCATCGGTCTTTTCGGCATGTTCCAGCCGGTCCGCCAGCGACAGGCCCGTCAGCAGGCGCATCACCACATAATAGATGCCGCCCTGGTTGCCATAATCGTACACCGGGACGATGTGCGCGTGTTCCAGGCGGGCGGCGGTCTGGGCTTCGCGCCGGAAGCGTTCTGTATAACTGGCTTCAGAGGCGATGGCCGGGGGCAGCAGCTTGAGGGCCACCGGACGCTGCAGACTGGGCTGGTAGGCGCGGTAGACGGCCCCCATCCCGCCCATGCCGATCAGCTCGCGCAGTTCGTACTGGCCGAACATCTGCCCGGACAGCGCGCGAATATTGACGCCAATCATGGACTGATCGCCGGGGTCGAGGGTGGCGGTGGGGCTTTCGCGCAGCCACGATGCTGTATTTTCGATGACCTGCGCCAGAAACTCGATGGACTGGTCGATGTAGACATTTTTTACATCGAAGATCATGACGCCGTCGTGTTCCAGCAGGGTGCGGATGTGCGGCGAAGGCGTGTCGCGCGCTTCCAGTGGGTCGTAACTTTCCTGGAAGACGGGGATCATCGGCTTGCCCAGCCCGTGCGCCGTTTCGATTTCGCGCACCACCCATTCAGATTGGAGCGTCGTATCTGAGACCAGACATACGAACACATCGCATTTGCGGATGGCATCCGTCAGCCGCGAGGGGAACTCCCCGGCGGTATCCATGCGTTCAGTATCCAGATAAACCTCGACGCTGTGGCGGTCACGCAGTTCTCTGGCGATCAGGTTGGCCAGCATGGCGCTGGGCTTCCGCCGGTAGCTGATGAAGACGCTCGCCATTGTTTCCCCAAAATGGTGGGTTCAAGCAACACGACCAGTATAATGCGGGGCAGGGCGAATGGCAATGTGAGGTGCTATTCGCTGTCCTTAAAGGTGCGTTCCTCGAAACGGCGCAGCGCATTCTCCATCCGCTGCTGGCGCAGGGTCATGGTCAGGTCGCCGCGTGTGCGTTCCAGCACGCCGCGCACGATATCCGTCTGCCGCCGCAGCCCGCTGGTGATGGCATCCGGAAAGTCGAACGTCACCAGTTCGTCATACACCGCGTCCATCCAGTCCAGCAGGCGTTCGGCTTCGTCGCTGCTGCCATCCTTGCGCCGCAGAATATCCAGGATAAAGCGGCGTAGTTCGGTGGCGGCCTCCGCCAGCCCGTTGAGGTAAGTGGCATATTCCACATCCAGCGTTTCGGGCGTGGGCAGCGGCTGGTTGCGCACGATGGCATAGGTAGCGTGGGCCTCGACCACCTCCTTAAGCGCGTCCTGGGTATAGCCGGTGTAATACAGGTCGGGATACTGCGCCACCACTGCGCGCAGTTCCTGGGCGCCATCGCGCACCACCACCAGCTTTTCCTCTGCCTGCGGCCATTCGTGGCGATGAATGGCGCGGATCGATTCGGCACAGCGGCGGATCAGTTCGCGCGAGCGGGCGATGGCATCATCGCGGGCGGCGTTCTTGGCGCTAAAGGCGGCCTGAATCTGTTCGGTGATCGCAGTCAGTTCATTCATCTTCGCCATCCTCCGGTTTGACGCCGCCGAATAACTGATCTGCCAGGGACGCGGACCCGGTAGGCAGTTGGATTGCGCCATGTTTCTGTTCGTAGCGTTCCAGGTTCTGCCCCAGTGCCTGCAGAAAAGCCTTGGCGCTGGTGGGAGTCATCACCACGCGGGACTGCACCCGGGCGCGCGCATCGTTGGGCAGAATTTGCAGAAAATCCAGCACAATTTCGTTGTTGGTCTGGCTGATCATCACGCCATTGCTGTACACGGCGCTCTGGCTGGCGGGATATTCCAGTTTTAACTGACGCTGTGGTGGGGTATTCATAGGCACGACTCCTGATTATTGGGTCAGAGGCTTATTATAACGGATGTCGCAGGGCTTCAGGTTCTTCAATCCCATGCGCGTTCTATGGTACAATCGCGGCGTTTGCACCCAACACCAGCATACAGGACAGCACCTCATGAGCGACTGGAAGCCTATCATCGGCCTGGAAGTCCATGCCGAAATGCAGACTCAAAGCAAGATGTTCAGCGCCTGCCCGGTGGTCGACAGCGTGGAGGCCCCGCCCAATTCCGCCGTTGATCCGGTATCGCTGGGCCTGCCGGGGACGCTGCCGGTCATCAACCAGCAGGCGATGGAGTATGGCATGATGGTCGGTCTGGCCCTCCACTGCGAGATTCCGCCGCTGAACCAGTTCGCCCGCAAAAGCTATTTTTACCCGGACCTGCCCAAAGGCTACCAGATCAGCCAGTATGATCGCCCGCTGGCGGTAAATGGCTGGCTGGAGATCGAACTGCCGGATGGCGACAGCAAGCGGATTCGCATCCGCCGTGCCCACATGGAGGAAGACACCGGCAAGCTGACTCACGTAGGCGGGGGCGTCAGCCTGGTGGATTACAACCGCGCCGGGGTGCCGCTGCTGGAAATTGTTTCGGAGCCGGATATTTTCAGCGCGCAGGAGGCCGAAGCCTATGCCGACAAACTGCGGGCGATTCTGCGTTACCTGGGCGTGAATAACGGCGATATGTCCAGGGGCATCCTGCGCTTCGAGGCGAACGTCAGCGTGATGCACCGCGACGATACAGAATTTCGCACCCGGACCGAAATCAAGAACCTCAACAGCATCCGCAACATGGGCCGGGCCATCGAGTACGAGATCAGGCGCCAGATTCGCCTGTACGAACAGGGCGATACCGTCAGGCAGGCGACGCTGGGCTGGGACGAGGCCGGACAGAAGATCGTGATCCAGCGCTATAAGGAACGCGCCGACGAGTACCGCTACTTCCCGGAGCCGGATTTGCCAGTGGTCGAGGTCAGCCGCGAGTGGGTGGAGCAGGTGCGGGCGATGATCCCCGAACTGCCGGACGCCAAACAGCAGCGTTTTATGGACGAACAGGGCCTCAATGCCTATGACGCGGCCCAACTGGTCGCGGAGAAATCCATCGCGGACTTTTACGAAGGCGCGCTGGCCACCGGGGCCGATCCCAAAGCGGCCGCCAACTGGATTCTGGGCAGTCTGTTCGCGGTGATGAACAGCAACAATATCAGCCGCGAGAATATCGACCATATCAAAATCACGCCGCAGCAGTTCGGCGCGCTGGTGAAGCTGGTCGAGGATGGCACCCTCAACAAGGGGACCGCTGCGACGGTGCTGGATGAGATGTGGGCCACCGGCACAGACCCGGCCCGCATTGTCGAGGAGAAGGGGCTGGCGCAGGTGTCGGATACCGGCCTGATCGACAGCACGATCCAGCAGGTGCTGGCCGCCAACGAGGCTACGGTGCAGCGTTATCTGGCAGGCGAGCAGAAGGTTTTTGGCGCGCTGATGGGCGAGGCGATGCGCGCGCTGAAGGGGCAGGGCAACCCGCAGGTCGTGCGCGAGACGCTGCAAAAAGCCCT
>CAZQIY010000056.1:7616-24612 GCA_964593565.1 uncultured Anaerolineaceae bacterium | reverse complement strand
TCTTCGCGCCCATCAGGGCCGGTAACGCTCAGCCTTGCGGTGTAGCTGCCCGGCTGCGTGTAGATATGCTGCGGGTCCGGATCGAGGCTGGTGCCCCCATCCCCGAACTCCCAGAAGTAGCTGGCGATGCTGTCCGGGCTGCCTGTGGAGTCGAAGTTTACCGTCAGCGGCGCTTCGCCACTGGTCGGGTCTGCGTTAAAGCTGGCATCCGGCGGCGCGATGGGTTCGGTGACACTGATCACCCTGTCTGCGGAGCTGCTGCCACCAGGGCCGGTCACAGTCAGCGTGACGGTGTATTCGCCCGGTGTGTCGAAGGTATGGGCGGGATCGCGCTCCGTGCTGTCAGCGCCGTCGCCAAAGTCCCACGCGAAGGTCAGTTCTTCTCCGGCAGTCTGGTTGACAAACTGCACTGCCAGAGGTGCCGGACCAGACAGCGGAGATGCATCGAAGGCGGCAGACGGCGGTGCATCCGGTTCTATCACTGTGATGGTTCCAGTGGCTTCGGAGTCGCCGCCAGGGCCGCTGACCTGCAGCGTGACTTCGTAGTCACCGGGGTCCGCATAGGTATGGCGCGGGTCACGCTCATTGCTGGCGGCGCTGCCATCGCCAAAGTTCCAGGTAAACGTCAGTTCCTCTCCTTCAGACTGGTTGATAAACTGCACTTCCAGTGGGGCAGGGCCGCTGGAGGGCGAGCTTTCAAAGGCTGCCTGAGGGGGTTCGACTGGCTCGACAGCGCTGATTTCCACAGTTTCGGTGTCTGTGCCGCCCGGGCCTTCAACGATCAGTTCTGCGGTATAAGTGCCTGCGGCGTTATACACATGCTCGACAGTGGCCCCTTCGCCGACGGTGCCATCGCCAAAGTTCCAGCGATAAACATCAATCGGCCCGGTGGAACCGGAGGCGTCGAACTGAACGGTCAGGGGAACCTCACCGGACTCTGTATTGGTCTGGATGGCTGCCAGCGGCGCATCGGGCGGTTGTACGGCGGTAATTTCCACATTGGCTTCGGATTGCCCACCGGGGCCAACCACTACCAGCCGTACGTTATAAATACCGGATGTATCAAAAGTGTGGGTGACAATGCGGCCGCTGCCCAGTTCGCCATCGCCAAAGTTCCAGTTGTAGCTGTCAATCTGGCCGGAAGAATCGGAGGCGTCAAACTGAACCGTCAGCGGGGTGTTGCCTTGTGTCTGGCTGGGAACAAGCGCAGCAATCGGTTCCGGGATGGTCGGATTCTGAACGGTGATCTGCCGGGTTGCAGAGGAGGACCCACCGGGGCCAAAAACGGTCAGGATCACGTTGTAGGTGCCGACTGCCTCGAAGGTATGGGAAGGATTGGTTTCGCTGCTGGTGGTCCCATCGCCAAAATTCCAGACTCGCTGGGTGACGCTGCCCTGCGACTGGTCCGTAAACTGGACGGTCAGCGGCGATTCTCCGCTGGTCGTGTTCTGGGTAAAGCCTGCGACAGGCGGGGTAGAGCTTTGTACCGTGATCTGTCTGGACACATTGGAAGACCCGCCCGGCCCCTGAACTCTCAGGGTGACGGTATAAACCCCCGGATTGCGGAAGGTGTGAGTCGGGTTATTTTCCGAACTGCTGCCGCCATCGCCAAAGTTCCAACTGCGGCTGGTGATATTGCCGCTGGACTGGTTGAAGAAGCGGACGACCAGCGGCGCCTGCCCAACGGTGCGATCCTGGCTGAACGCGGCGATGGGGCGGGCGATCGTGGTGGGGGTGGGGGCAACTGTGGGCACCTGATTCTGAACGCGAATGTTATTGACCACTGTGGCCAGGCTGGTGCCATCCCGCAGGAACACCTTCAACCGCAGTTGATAGGTGCCATCCTGTACGCCGGTGGTGTTCCAGTTGCCCAGCAGGCCGTTCATGACCGGGTTCTGAGAGACTCCGCTGGCCAGAAACCACAGATCACCGGGGTTAGGATCTGGTCCCCATTCAAGCTGATACTGCAGGAAGGAGGGATGAGAGGCCGCACCAATGACCTGCACGTTGCCAGCCACCACACTGCCCGGAATGGGCGATAAAATAACAATATTTACCGGAAGCGGGCTGGGGGTGGGGAATTGTACGGCTGTCGGCGGCAGCACCGCGATAGATGTCGGGCGCTGGCCGATCTGTGTCGGAATCGGTAAGGACGTTACGGTCACAGGCGTAGGCGCGTCACCGGTTGATATGACTGTACGCGTTGGAAGCACCGTACTGGTCGGAACATCTGTCAGGTCAATCTGCTGCTGTGGCGCACTCGTTAAATTACAGGCCGCGGCCAACAGCACAAGCAGTGCAAGCAGTAAGGATCGAAGTGTGTTTCTGCGGTCGTTATACCAACCCATGTGCATCACCTTCCTGATTTTGTCTTTGAGCGCGCACCTTCTATTATACCGTTTGCTACACGGCAAAAACCCCACGTTCACTGTACGCAGCCTTAATCATTATGGTACTTGTGGCCTAAATAAGCTAGTGATACACTGAAAATTATGAAGATCATGATTGTTGATGATGAACAGGCCATTCGGGATGCCCTCGCGCGCAAGCTGCGGCGCGAAGGGTTCGATGTCCTCACCTGTGGCAACGGTCTGGAAGGAGTGCGTACCTTTCATGCGGAACGTCCGGATCTGGTGATTCTGGATATTGTCATGCCGGGGGGGATGGATGGGCTGACGGTCTGCCAGCGCATCCGTGAGGTGGCAGAAACCCCCATCATGATGCTTTCTGCACAGGCCGTGACTGAAGAAGACATTATTCAGGGGCTGAACGCAGGGGCGGATGAATATCTGATTAAACCGGTGCGTCTGAATGAATTCGTCGCGCGCGTTCAGGCGCTGCTGCGTCGCGCCCAGCTTTCGACCACAGAACCGGAACAGGGATATAACGACGGGTATCTCAACATCGACCTGCACCGGCGGCATGTGTATGTCAACGGCCGCAAAATTCATCTGACTCCTACGGAATACAAGCTGCTGGCCGTTCTGATGGAAAATTCCGGGCGGGTGGTGGCCCAGCGCGACCTGCTGGAACAGGTCTGGGGCAGGGAATACATCGACGATATCTACTACCCGCGTGTATATATCAGCCAGCTCCGGCGCAAAATTGAACCTGATGCCGCCAACCCTACCTACATCCTCACTGAGCATCGTGTGGGCTACCGCTTCGAGAAACAACAACCCGTTGTGCCAAAGTCTGAATAAGCCAGCAGACAAGACGCATGTGGCCGCTCACCTCATTCACCCTGTTACTTAATGGGCTGACGCTGGCGCTGTCGCTCAGCTTTTTGCTGATTACACTGTGGCAGAATACACGCAAGGAACTGGCTCAGTTCTTTGCGATTTTTTTATTTATGGTCACGCTGTGGAATGGCGGGTCGCTGCTGCTGCAGGCGGTGCTGTTTACGGGCGGCGCGTTTGCCATTCATTCGATTGCCATTGGCCTGATGGAGCTTGGCTTTGCCGGTTCCAGCGCCGCCATTTACACCCTGACCGCCGCAGTGGTGGGCATCCACACCCGACGTTTTCGTATCCTCGCGATTGTGGGGCTGCTGGTGGTGCTGGGATATCAGTTTGTTTTGATTGCCTCTAATGCGCCCACCCGTTTTGAGCAGTTGGAAAGCGGCACCTTTAGCTATCAGCTTCAGCCCTTATCCACGCTGTTCTATCTGATTTTTGACACTGCCGCTTTTTATCTGGCGTGGCGGCACCGGCGCAAGATCCGGTCTCGCGCACTGCTGTTTGGGATTCTGATCTTTGTTTCTGGCCAGGCCTTCAGTTTACTGAACCCGGAACTACAGGCGATCTCATTGTCGATCAATATCAGTTCCGTCTCTGCGCTCGTTATCAGCTTTGCCATTCTCCGGCAGGAGATTATCACGCCCCTGGCCGAACGGGTCCGCCAGATCGAAGCCATGCATCGGGTGAGCCTGGCGGTGACAAGTCAGATTTCATTATCCACCGTGCTGAAAGAGATCGCGACACAGGCGGTGGGCTGGCTGGAGGCGGATGGTTCCGGCATTTTTCTGAATAATGGCCACGAACTGGAACTGGCCACCGTGTTTAATCTTCCCAAGCAGTTTGTCAACATCCGCATACCACTTGGCAAAGGCATGGCGGGTACTGTCGCACAGAATGGCCAATCCGTGTTCGTGGAAAATTACCGGCGGGACTGGACGGGAGATGTTGATCTGCCGCTGGCGCAGGAAACCTTTGGCTCTGTGATCTGTGTGCCGCTGATTTATGGGGGCCAGGCGATCGGGGTGCTGATGGTGATCGCCAGCCAGCAGGGGCGGTTGTTTAACCGGGATGATGTTTATCTGCTGGAGCTGCTGGGGTCTCAGGCTGCGGTAGCGATCGCGCACAGCCAGTTGTTCGCAGATCAGCAGGACCTGGTGCAGGAGGTGGACGCCGCGCGCAGCCAGCTTGAAACGGTCCTGAGCAGCACGCCGAACCCGGTGATCGCCGTTGACCGGCAGTTCCGGCTGATTCTGGCAAATCCGTCTGCTCGGGCGCTTTTGTCTGCGACTGAGGAAGACCCGGAGGCACACCTGCTGCCACGTCATGTGCTGCCGGCGAATTATCGTCAGGTCATGAAGGACCTGCGCGTTTATGGGACCCATGTCTATGAAATCTCGCTGAATGGCAAGGTTTACCAGTGCTATCTGGCCTGTCTGGGCAGGCCGCGTGTGGCAGGGTGGGTCGCTATCCTGAACGATGTGACGCAGTTGAAAGAGCTTGACCGGCTGAAGAGCGAAATGGTGCGTATGACCAGCCACGACCTGAAGAATCCGCTGCAGGCGGCGATGGCGAATCTGGAACTGCTGAGCGACGATCTGGAATCAGTTGACAGCGAGGAAGTCCAGGGAACGCTGGTGGCGATTGACAAACAACTGGAGCGCATGAACCGCATTATTGGTGGCATTCTTGATCTGGAAAGGGTAAAGTCTGGTATCCCTGCGTTTGAGGTGTGCCGGGCTTACCAGGCCGTGCAGAACACGCTGGATGAGTTACAGCACCTGGCGCAGGATAAAAATATCGCGCTGACGACCTGCGTTGATGAGAATGTGCCGGATTTTCTGGGCGATGCAGAGCAGTTTGAGCGCGCGCTGATTAATCTGGTGGAAAATGCGATAAAATTCACCCCTATGGGGGGCGAGGTGACGATCCGGGTGCGGTCTTCCGAACCGGATGTTATTTTTGAGGTTGTGGATACGGGGATTGGTATCCCGGAAGACCTGCACGAAAAGATTTTTGAGCGCTTTTTCCGCGGCAGACAAAAAGGCGCAGATCACGTCAGCGGCTCTGGCCTGGGTCTCAGTCTGGTAAAAACCATTGTGGAGAATCATAATGGGCGCATCTGGCTGGACAGCAAGGAAGGCGCAGGAACCACATTTTATGTGGCCGTGCCTGCGCTGAAAATGGAACAGGTATTATCGTAACGATACTCGAGGTGATATGTCTGATCGTCGTTTTTCTATCCTGTTGAGTGTTCGTATTGCTGCTGTTTTTCTGATCGTTCTGGTGGTGTCGGCGCCTGTTTTTGCACAGGAAAACACGACCCCAAGCCCGGCGCCATCAAAAACCCCCACACCGCAAAGCGAGATTGATTCTGAAGGTGAGGATGAGCTGCCGGAGCAGAACGGCATGTCGTCTGTTCCCTGGAATCAATCAGATTTGTCGATCCTGACGGGGAATGTGCAGCGCCCTAACGGCATCGTCTGGTTTAATAACCAGCTTTATGTTTCCTGCACGGGCGATTCCACAATTTATGAACTGGATGCCCAGACCGGGGCCACCCGAACCTATATCTGGGGTGTGCGCAGCGCGCATGTTTTACATGCAGAGCGGAACGAGCAGGGGGAACTGAACCTGTGGGTACCTGATTTCCAGGCAAATCGGCTGCTGCGTATTGATCGTAATGGCGTTAATCCCGTCAGCGCAGAACTGGCTGGCCCGTGGGGCATTACACAGCTTGAGGATGAGTTCCTCATTACGAACCTTCAGGCAAACAATGTGGTGGCTGTCAGCCGGGCTGGCGAAGTACGCGAAATCTTTGGCGGGCTGCGTTCGCCTACAGGCATCACCACCGATGCGGAAAATATTTACGTGGCCAACACGGGCAGCGCGCGCCGGGGCATTGAATGGATCAGCAAACAGGAAGCGCTGAATAACGCGGATGGCACCGCTGAAACCATGCCACTGGTCACCGGGCTGCAAAACACCACCGGCATGGTGATGGGGCCGGATGATTACCTGTATTTTGCCTATTCGCTGGGGACGCGCGGCGTTGTCGGGCGGGTGAATCCTGAGCAGTGCCGGGTCGATGGCGGCTGCACAAACGACCAGGTTGAAATTGTCGTATTTACGGAACTGGCGGCGCCGCTGGCTGGCCTGACGATTGCGCCGGATATGCGGCTGTATGTCCATACGATTTTCAGCCCGGATATCTACTGGGTGCAGTTGGAACGCCCCGATGGCGAGAGCGGCGTTGAAACGGCGGAAGCGGAAAGCTAATCGCCAATGGTGGCCCGGCGTTCGATATACCGTACCAGCAGCGACCCGATAATCGTCATGGACAGGTAGATCAGCGCGACAGACGTATAAGTTTCCAGATAGCGGAACGAAGAGCCAGAGGAAACCTTGGCCAACTGCGTCAGGTCGTTTACGCCCAGAATAGCCACCAGCGACGAATCCTTGATCATCGCGACAAAATCGTTGCCAAGGGGTGGCAGAATGCGCCGGACAGCCTGTGGCAGCACCACATAACGCATCGTCTGGAAATAATTCATGCCCAGCGAACGCGCTGCCTCAATCTGACCTTTGTCAATGGACTGAATGCCTGCACGAAAAGTTTCGGACAGGAAGGCGCCATAGGTAAACGCCAGCGCGACAATGGCTGCTTCGGCTGAACTACCACGAATGTTAAGCTGGATGTCAAAGGTGGCTGCAAGATAATTGCGTACCGCCGGAACAATGATGAAGGCGAAAATCAGCAGGACGATCAGAATGGGCAGGCCGCGCATAACCATGACAAAAAAGGTCGCCATGTTGTAAAGAATGGTATGAACAATGCTCAACAGGCGGGCACCGGGGCCTGGCCGGGGGTGAGGGGGATTGGAACGGATAAGTCCGACAATCAGCCCGATAAAAAGCGCGGAGATATACGCCATCACAGAGACACGAATGGTCATGGCAATGCCAGCCTGAAGCTGGGTAAAAATGCGCTGGTAGATTTCATCCGCAGCGATGCTGAACACCACCCAGATGCCCAGTAAAACCAGCGCCAGGGCCCACCAGGGGAAAGTATACAGTACCCCCCAGGAGGATACCCTCAGGCGCGATTCCTGAAGTATGGAATCCGCATCCTGTTCATCAGTGTTTTTGTCTTGTGACGACGAAACTGCCATAAAAACTTTCCTGAATATACAGGGATGCACCTGTAGTCGATGCATCCCTGATTAACGTTATACAGATAGGTGATTACTCTTCGGTTTCTTCTTCGACGGTGTCTTCGGTGGTGCCGAGGAACCACTTGTTGTTGATCTGCTGGAGCGTGCCGTCGGCTTCCATACTTTCGAGGGCGGCGTTGAACGCCTCGACCAGATCAGAATCGGGCGGGAAGATGAAGCCCAGTTCCTCCGCCGGCGCCAGCGGCTCACCCACGATCTGCACGCGGTCGGCATTGACCCCGACATAGCCCTGACCTGCCACATCGTCCATCACCACAGCGTCCACATCACCGGCGATCAGCGCCTGCACGGCCACCGGGAAGGTCTCGTAGTTGACCAGGCGGTCTTCACCGACCAGATCGACGGCCACGAAGTAGTTGGTGGTGCCGGGCTGCACGCCCACCATCAGGCTTTCGTCAGCGATGAATTCCTCCACATTGCTGAAGCGATCTTCATCCACCCGTGCCAGCAGCACCTGTTCCAGCGACACATAGCCGCGGGAGAAATCGACCAGTTCGGCACGTTCTTCGGTAATGGTGATACCATCGGCGGCCATGTCAAAGTCATCACCTTGAGACACGGCCAGGATCATGCCATCCCAACTGGTCTGGATGTAGTCCGGCACACAGTTGAGGCGGGCGCAGATTTCGTTAATCGCGTCATAGTCCCAACCTATCGCTTCGCCGGTTTCCTCATCGACGAAGTTGAAGGGCCGGTAAGCATTCTCCACCGCGACCCGCACGACACGGCCTTCCAGGTCCGGCAGGTCAAGTTCTTCGGTGGTGCCGAGGAACCACTTATTGTTGATCTGCTGGAGCGTGCCGTCGGCTTCCATACTTTCGAGGGCGGCGTTGAACGCCTCGACCAGATCAGAATCGGGCGGGAAGATGAAGCCCAGTTCCTCCGCCGGCGCCAGCGGCTCACCCACGATCTGCACGCGGTCGGCATTGACCCCGACATAGCCCTGACCTGCCACATCGTCCATCACCACAGCGTCCACATCACCGGCGATCAGCGCCTGCACGGCCACCGGGAAGGTCTCGTAGTTGACCAGGCGGTCTTCACCGACCAGATCGACGGCCACGAAGTAGTTGGTGGTGCCGGGCTGCACGCCCACCATCAGGCTTTCGTCAGCGATGAATTCCTCCACATTGCTGAAGCGATCTTCATCCACCCGTGCCAGCAGCACCTGTTCCAGCGACACATAGCCGCGGGAGAAATCGACCAGTTCGGCACGTTCTTCGGTAATGGTGATACCATCGGCGGCCATGTCAAAGTCATCACCTTGAGACACGGCCAGGATCATGCCATCCCAACTGGTCTGGATGTAGTCCGGCACACAGTTGAGGCGGGCGCAGATTTCGTTAATCGCGTCATAGTCCCAACCTATCGCTTCGCCGGTTTCCTCATCGACGAAGTTGAAGGGCCGGTAAGCATTCTCCACCGCGACCCGCACGACACGGCCTTCCAGGTCTGGCAGGTCATCCTGGGCCATCAGCCCGGCGGCAGGAGACACCATAAGCAGTAACAGCAGTACGTACACCAAAAATCTGACTTTGTGTAGCATAAATCGTTCTCCTATGTAACTGTTGGGTATCGTCTGAACGACTTCCGAGTGCTTAGCGTTCGGGATTTTACCTGCATGAGAGGACAGGAGCAAATTTCGGATACCTGTCTCTGACGATTTCACATTAAACCTCGTGCGGGATGAAAGGGCCGCTGCGGAAGGGCTTTTGTGCCCGGATAAGCGCGAGTTTTTCCTCTCGGCGTTGTTTCTTGAACGCCGCTTCTGCCTTGAGTGCGCTGCTGCGATCCGGGTAGCGCCAGCGGGCCAGCAGGGTTACCGGGCGGCGCTGCGCGGTGTAGGCAGCCCCTTTTCCCCGGTTATGCTGCTGTATCCGCCGTGCGACATCAAGCGCAATGCCGGTATAGAGGGACCCATCGCTGCACTCCACAACGTACAGAAACCAGACCTCTGCTGCCGCCAGCACATACACCCACCGCCCCGCCAGCATCTGAAAATCAACAATGGTGTACCCTTGCGAGAAAGCCTGCTGCAGGGCTTCGCGAACCGCCAGACGCCATTCCAGCGCGAGCGGCATGGCGGCGCTTTTTAACGCACTGAGATTTGCCGGGATTTCCACAAGCATAACCGGATCGTCTGGTAGTGTGTTGAGCCGGGGCTGCCCCTTTGAATCCGCCGAAACAAGCAGGCACGCGGCTGGAAGGTCAGATTCTGCTGTTTTGGTGGCTGATGTGCGCCCCTTTAGCTTCCAGATCACTTCCAGGCGGTCAGAGGGCAGGCCGGTATTGATGCTGTCCGCCATTTCGCCATAATAATTGACGTGGTAGGTATTTGCTGTCGCCTTCAGCCTGTGGATATTGAAGCTGGCGTTACCACGCTGCAAGGGGTCAAACGTCCAGCCGATGCGGGTGTAATCGTGTTCCAGTGCCCAGCGGCGCTGAAGCTGTTTTAACTCAAACCCGATTCCCTGGCCCTGGTAATCCGGGTGGACGCCGGTCATGTGCGACCAGAGGAGCCAGTCTCGCCCGCGCCGGGCCGGGAAAGCCAGCGACAGCCCCAGCAGGGCAGAGCCAGCTTCTGCGACCAGCAAAACGCCGCCGTTGTGTACCACCGCATGCAGCAGATGATCCGGCACAGCATCTCTGGGGTGCAGGCCCCAGACACTCATTTCTAGGTCTACTACGCGCTGGAGCGTAGGCGCATCGTCAACGACGCGAAAGTCGATCTTCAACGAGCCAACCTCAGCCGCCCAGTGCCTCAGCCATCAGCAGGCCTATGAGCGCCATCAGCAGGCCCACATGCAGCGCAATGACCCCGATAAGCTCTAACACAGGATCGCCCACGAACACGTTAACGGCCTGGACTATAAAGCTGACAATGACCAGCACAATCCCCAGGATGACGGGCAGGCCGCGGCGCCGTGTCATGGCGGAAGAGACGGTTTCCAGAAGTTTTGCAATTGCCGTTGATTGATCCAGCCGCCTGAACATGCTGTCCCTCAGATCTGATAATCCTGATAACGATCATAAAGCTCTGGCGATAGATACGCTGTCAGCACAACGCCTTCTTCGGTATGTTCCACATGTTCAATGGTGGCAGCTTCGTGCAGATAGGAAATCAGATCGCCGCGCTGGTAGGGGAGGCATAATCTGACCAGATAGGCACTGTGCGCTACAGCGTCTTCAATGACACTGAGCAGCTGATCCAGGCCATCCTGCCTGAGCGCAGACACATGCGCCATGCCGGTATACATCGTGTCTGTGCTATCGTAAGCCGGTGGCGTGCCTTCTACGGCGTCCATTTTGTTCCACACCAGTACCCGGGGCACCGCCGGCATGTCGATTTCCGCCAGCGTGTCCTCCACCGCCTCGATATGCTGCAACACGTTTGGATGCGAGGCATCCACCACGTGCAGGATCACATTGGCAGAAACCACCTCCTCCAGCGTGGCACGGAACGCCGCAATGAGGGTGGTCGGCAGCTTCTGGATAAAGCCTACTGTATCTGTCAGCAGTACCTGGCGGCCAGAGGGTAGATCGATGCGGCGGGTGGTAGGGTCGAGCGTGGCAAATAACTGATTGGCGACATACACATCAGAGCCGGTAAGGGCACGAAACAGGGTGGATTTGCCGGCGTTGGTGTAGCCTACCAGCGAGATGACGGGAATGCGGGCACGTTCGCGCTGTGCCCGGTGCCGTCCACGATGTGCGCGCACCTGTTCCAGTTCACCCTTTAGTTTGGCCACCTTGCGGCTGATTTCGCGGCGGTCGACTTCTAACTGAGTTTCGCCGGGACCACGCAGGCCAACGCCACCTGTCCCGCCACGCGCAGAGCCACCGCCGGCCTGCCGCGCGAGATGTGTCCACTGGCGCGTGAGGCGCGGCAGACGATATTCGTACTGAGCCAGCTCGACCTGAAGCGCACCTTCCCGCGTGTGGGCATGCTGGGCGAAAATATCCAGAATCAGCGCGGACCGGTCCAGCAGTTTGATATTCTCGCCAAACCGTTTTTCCAGTTCGCGCTGGTGGCGCGGCGACAGCTCGTCATCGAAGATCACCACCTGCGCATTTAAGGCCGCCACCTGGTCGCGGATTTCTTCCACCTTGCCCGTGCCAATAAAGGTGGCCGGGTCAATGCGCTCTACCTGCTGGCTGGTTTTGCCCACAACTTCCATGCCGGCGGTCTTGGCCAGCAGTTCAAGTTCGGTTAAAGAGTCTTCCATCCCGAACAGTGGATGACTCCCTTTGATCACTGCGCCAACCAGGAAAGTCCGTTCACGCTCGTTAGTTACGATCTGATAGTTTGTCATATGCCTGTATTCAATGGCTACTTGTATACCAGTTACGGAGCCGATCCATAGCAGTTTCAAGCCGGTTGTCCGGCACACACAGGCTGATGCGCACGTAGTCCTTGCCGCCAGGGCCAAACGCCTCTCCCGGCGTCAGCGAGACGTGCGCGCCTTCCAGACAGGCCTGCGCATAGTCGTTTCCACCACCACGCTGAACACGTGCCCAAACGTAGATCGCGCCCTGGGGCCGGTTAGGGACCAGCCCGGCAGCGGGCAGGGCTTCGATCACCAGATCACGGCGGCGGCGATAGATGTCATTGCGTTCTGCGGCCCAGGCATCAGGGGTCTGTTCCAGCGCAGCAACACCGGCCTCATATATGGGCAGAAAATGGTTTGTGTCCACGTTGCTTTTAAGCTGCTGTAATGCTTTCAGGAGGGCGCTGTCACCTACTGCCGCCCCCAGCCGCCACCCGGCCATGTTATAGCTTTTGGAGAACGAGATCATCTCGATAATGCCATCTGCTGTGCCTGCTGCTGTCAGTGCGCTGCCAGCCTCACAATCATCAAAGGTGATTTCACAGTAAGGGTTATCCGAAACCAGCACGATATTGTGTGTCCGGCAGTATTCAACTGCACGCTGGAAAAAATGCTGATCTGCAACGGCCCCGGTCGGGTTATTGGGGTAATTCATCCACAGCATCCTGGCGCGGGACCGTTCCTCCGCTGAAACTGCATCAAAATCCACCAGGAAATTGTTATCCGGACGCAGCGGAAGCCAGCCAACCTCAGCGCCAGCCAGCAGAACGCCTCTGGAATAGGCGGGGTAGCCAACATCCGGCACCAGGGCCAGATCACCCGGATTCAGGACCGCCAGGCACAGGTTAACGATGCCTTCCTTAGAGCCAAGCAGCGGCAGCACCTGGGTATTCGGGTCGAGCATGACACCGAAGCGCCTGTGATAGAAGTCTGCAACCGCCTGCCGGAAACCGGAAGCCTGTGCAAAACTGGCATACCCATGTTTGTCTGGCCGCTGGACGGACTGAACCAGCGTGTCGATTACGGCGGGAGGAGGCATACCATCCGGGCTGCCGATGTCCAGGCGAATTACGTCGTGACCTTCGGTAGTCAGCGCCTGTACACGCTGCGCAATGGTCGAAAAGACGTAGGGTGGCAGATTGTTTAATCTGTGAGCAGGGTCAGGCATCAGGACTCTTGGCGATCTGCGAATAAGGCCTTTATTTTACCATCTTCGGAGATGTCGCGCATAGGAATCAGGATGTGAAATGTGCTGCCAGGGCACAGGACTTCATCGAAACCAGGGCTTTCTGCCCAGATATTGCCCCCGTGTGCTTCGATAATGCCCTTTGAGATGAACAGCCCCAGCCCCGGACCGCCCCCGCGAAACTTGGTCTTGCTGCTGGAATGCAGAGACGTATCGCCCTGGGTGGAGAACATCCCAAAGATGCGGGTCAGATTTTCCGCATCGATGCCGATGCCGTTATCAATAATCATGATATCGGTAAAACTGGTTAGATGGCGGGCCGTTACCACGATGCGCCCGCCATCTGGTGTATATTTGATGGCGTTATAAACAATCTTTTGCAGCACCTGCAGCAGCCGTTCAGGATCCGCCAGGATGGACTGTTTTGGAATGGTGTTGTGTTCTATGACGAGTTCGACCTGCCGTTCCAGCAGGGGTTCGCGCATGCTCTGTTCCAGCGCCGTCACCAGATGGGTTAACCAGGTGGGCTGTAGATGCAGTTCAATCATGCCCAGCGAAATAAGCGAAACATCCAGCATGTCCCGGATAATTTCGCGCAGTCTTTTTACACCGCTGTTGATGCCCCCCAGCAGCGGCTCAACCATTGGGTCTTCCACCAGCCCGGGCACACTGGTGCTCAGCATATTTGCATAACCCTCTACCAAGGTGATTGGGGTACGCAGTTCATGGGCCGCAACCTCAACAAAGGCGGATTTGCTCTTTTCCAGCCGGTCCAGTTCTACCTGGGCCTGCTGGAGCTGCTGCCGCATTTCTTTCAGGAGTGCTGTTGCTTCCAGGTCAGACAGGTAAATGGTGGCAGGCTCGTAGATTTTTTCCATGGCCATCAGCAGGCTGACCGCTTCGGCGTCATCGCACAGGCGGCATATCTGTTCCGCATTGACCTGTTTGAATTTTATGAAGACCGGCAGCAGACGGGTCAGTTCGTCATCGGTTGGGGCACTGCGAGAAGCGACCCAGGAATCGAGCACCCGGTAGAGTGGGGTGGGGTTCTGAATCCTGCTGGATTCGAGCACCCCCTGAAAGAACTCTGTGACCGATTGCTCAGCCTGTAGCTGTTGTGTGGCATCCTGAGAAAGTTCGGCCAGGGCTGCTCTGACGAGGATGTTAATGTGAACCTCAAGCCACTGGGCAAAATCGGTCATCTGAACTTTCGTCCCCCTATAATTCCTGGTTCATACTTTTAATCATACTGGAATTCTGCTGCCACAGGCTTGAGATAGGGGTCCTCCATGTGCTCTATGGATACGTGCAGATCGCGCAGGGCACGTTCCGCATAAGCCTGATAGCGTTCCCGCTTGTTTTTAATGCGCGAGTCAAGTTCTGGCAGAATGCCAAAGTTCGCCTTCATGGGCTGGAACTGACCAGGGTCTGCGTGGGTCACATAATGGCACAGGGCACCCAGCATCGTCGTCTGTGGCAGCACCCAGGGCTGCTGACCGGACAGATGCCGCGCCATGTTGATCGCGGCGACTACACCTGTGGCGATGTTCCCGACATATCCCTCTACGCCTGTGATCTGGCCAGCGAAATACAGGTCTGGCCGGTGCCGGAACTGCATTGTCGGATGCAGCAGGGCAGGGGAATTCAGAAATGTGTTGCGGTGCATCTGTCCCATGCGCACAAATTCCGCCTGTTCCAGGCCCGGGATGAGGCGCAGCACCTCGGCCTGCTGTCCCCAGCGAATGTTGGTCTGAAAGCCGACCAGATTGTACAGACTGCCGATGAGATTATCCTGCCGAAGCTGGACGACGGCGTAAGGGCGCTTGCCGGTGCGCGGGTCTCGCAGGCCGACAGGACGCATCGGGCCATAGGCCAATGTATCCGGGCCGCGCTCCGCCATATGCTCAATAGGAATGCACCGCTCGAAAAACTGTGGGTCTTCAAGTTCAAAATCGCGCAGTTCGATTCGTTCCGCACTGAGCAGCGCTTCCACGAATCGCTCATATTCTTCTTTGGTCATGGGGCAGTTGATGTAATCGCCCTCTGCCTCTTCGCCACGCTCATAGCGACTGGCACGGAACGCGATGGACATGTCGATGCTGTCCGCCGTGACAATGGGCGCAATCGCGTCATAAAAGTAGAGATGATCCTGGCCAGTCAGGTGGCCAATCTCCTGTGCCAGCGCATCTGAAGTCAGCGGCCCGGTGGCGAGAATCGTGGGTACATCCGGAATCTGTGTGATTTCTTCACGGATCACCTGAATACGTGGATGAGCCTGGATTGATTCCGTGACGGCCAGCGAGAACATTTCACGGTCGACAGCCAGCGCGCCGCCTGCAGGAACTGCCGCCTTCTGCGCACAGTCGATCAGCAGCGAGCGCAGTGTCGTTATTTCCGTCTGCAGCAGCCCGGAGGCTCTGTCGACGAGTTTTGACCCCAGAGAATTACTGCAAACCAGTTCGCCAAGCCGATCCGAAACATGCGCGCCAGTCTGTTTACGAGGGCGCATTTCGTACAGATCGACCTGAAAACCACGCTGGGCTAACTGCCAGGCGGCTTCTGTCCCTGCCAGGCCGCCACCAACAACAATTACCTTCTCCATTGTATTTCTATCCATCCCTGTTTTCTGTCAGGTGCCCAGTGTACAACAAAACTCAGCTCAATTCCTGGGCAAACTGATAATACTTCCTGATCTTCTCCAGTCCTTCGGCGTTGGCGGGGGCAAGTTCCAGCGCTGCGCGGTAAGAGGCTTCAGCCTCGGTATACTGGCCCAGCGCGAACTGCGCATTTCCCAGAATATCGTAGATGCGGTAATCGTGTATCGGCTCACCTTCGTTTTCTGCCGTAGACATCAGTTGTTTGATCGCCGTTACCGTCCCGGTGTAGTTGTTCTGATGATAGTAACTGCGGGCGATGCGGTAATAAAGAGAAATTTCCCAGGGGTGATAGGGGTTGTATTGCAGAGCCGCTTCGTAGGCCTCGGCGGCCAGTTCGTACTGCATGAGCTTGAAATAGGCGTCTCCGAGCATTTCATGCACCCGTGACCAGGTGACATCCACTCCCAGCGGCCTTTTGCTGATCTGCAGGAACTGCTGCAAATGGCTGATCGCGTCTCGTTCGCGCCCGGGAAAGTTCATCAGCATTTCGCCCACTGTCAGCAGGGCTTCCGCGAGGCTTAACCGGTTGTCTGACCCGCTGCTGGCCGCGATATTTACGGCAGTTTCTGCGGCGGCCAGGGCGGCGCGGTATTCCCGGCGTTCGTGCAGGACACGGCTGCGCAGAAGCTGAACCTGAACCAGCCAGGATTGTTTTTCTGAGGCCGGGTAGGTATCAATGGCCTTGCTGAGGAAGCCCAGCGCAGCATCAAGATCGCGCTGTTCGTAGAAAGCGATAAACCCGAGACGCTCATAACAATAGGCGGTCAGGGCGCGGATGTGACTCGGGGTCAGCAGGGCCTGCTGGAAGCGTGCCTCGGCGCGTTCCACAGCATTATCTGCCAGAGCCAACCGGCCCATCTGATAGTAAATCCAGCCCCGATTCATGTAGGCGGGATATTCATCCAGCACACGCTGATAATAATGCTGCGCCCGGTCTGTGTCAGCACGATCCGCAAACCCTACACTGGCCATCTCGAAACGCGCCAGGTGGACATCGCCCAGCAGTTCCAGTGTTTCAGGTGTTTCAAAATTATCCTGGGCAAGTTCTCTGGCAGTGTTCAGGTCGTGGATGGCGTCATCCGGGCGACCGCTGCGCAGCCGGACTCGTGCCCGGTAGATCAGGCCGTTAGCACGTTCCTGCTGCGACAGGTCATTACGAAGGTATTTAGCCAGAGCAATTTCAGCTTTTTTTGTTTCGTGACGCGCAAGTAAATCTTCAATGCCCTGCATGCTATCCCTGTAAACCTAATCTCTGTTTGTTGTGTTGCATTATACCGTGACTGTGCAGCCCCGTGCTAACCGGGTGCGGCAAACAAAAGCGCGATACGGCTGGCTGTTTAACCATATCGCGCTT
>CAZQIY010000056.1:5148-7516 GCA_964593565.1 uncultured Anaerolineaceae bacterium | reverse complement strand
CCGGGTGCGGCAAACAAAAGCGCGATACGGCTGGCTGTTTAACCATATCGCGCTTTCTGAGGGACTGCTGAGCTGTCTCGCCGGGTTTAGAGCGCACCCATTACGATTGAGGCATTCTGCCCGCCGAGGCCGAAGCTGTTTGACATCAGGTGTTTCAGGTCGGGCATATCCCGGGCTTCGTTGGGGACGTAGTCCAGATCACATTCAGGGTCTGGCGTGTGGTAATTGATGGTCGGGTGAATGACCTTCTCGAACATGGTCATCGCACAGGCAATGGCTTCGATGGCGCCAGAACCGCCCAGCGCATGCCCAAGCATACTCTTGGTTGAACTGACGACCAGATTGTAGGCGTGTTCGCCAAAGATATTCTTGATGGCCAGCGTTTCCATTTTGTCGTTGGCCTGGGTCGATGTGCCGTGCGCGTTGATGTACTGGATGTCTTCGGGGTTCAGGTGTGCATCCTCAAGCGCCCAGCGCATCGCCCGCATAGCGCCTTTGCCGTCTGGGTCAAGCGCGGCGATATGATAGGCGTCTGATGAGGAGGCATGCCCCAGAATTTCAGCATAAATGCGCGCATTACGTTTGAGCGCGTGCGCCAGGCTTTCGATAATCAGGATGCCGCAGCCCTCGCTGAACACGAACCCGGAGCGGGTAGCATCAAAGGGGCGGCTGGCTTCTGCCGGGTTATCTTCGTAACCCACTGCCAGCGCCTGCATGGCTTCAAAACCTGCCAGGGCATAATCCTGCAGCACCGCCTCAACGCCACCCGTAATCACCATATCAACGCGGCCATTTTTGATAAGCTCACTGGCTTCACCAACAGCCTGTGTGCCTGCCGCGCACGCGGTGGAAGGCGCATTAAGTGGCCCCAGGGCGCGCATGAACCGGCTGACATAATGGGCGGGCATGTTGGGCAGGGCGTTGATGAGGGCCAGAGGGTTCGGTTTGCGATAACCGCTGGTTTTGTACTTGAAGGTGCTGTTTTCGGCCATTTCGTGGGAACCAAGCGAGGTGCCGATGACCACACCGACGCGCTCGCCCTCAGTTTCGATCTCATCAGGCGTGAGGCCGGCATTTTCGACAGCCATGGAAGCGGCGGCAACAGCAAACTGCGAGGCGCGTCCCATGCGCCGGGCTTCCTTGCGATCAATGTACTGCTCAGGGTCAAAGTCGCGTACTTCGCCACCGATTTTGACCGGTACATGCTCAACGTCGATAGTCTCTATGCGCCGGATGCCTGACTGCCCGGCCTTTAAACTTTCCCACAATGACTTTGCTGGCCCCAGGGCTGTCAGTGCGCCCACACCTGTAATAACCACCCTGGGACGACCATTACGCAATAATTCCATAGGTTGGCTTTTCTCCTGACCTTAGATAGCCTGTGCGAGTTCCTGCAGTCCGCTGCGAATTGAGCCAATAACATTGCCTTCAACAGCCCGGGCTGCCTGATGGATGGCGTTTTTTACCGCGAACGCGTTCGAACGTCCATGCCCAATAATTACAACACCATTCACGCCCAAAAGGGGCGCGCCGCCGACTTCAAATGTATCTGTTCGTTTGCGGACACGCTGGAATGCAGCGCGTGCCAGCAGGCCGCCCAGGGTGGAGAGGGGATCGGCTTTGATTTCGCTGCGGATGGTATTGGCAACCAGGCTGACGGAAGCCTCAAAGGTTTTGACAAAGATATTGCCGAGAAAACCATCCGCGACGATGACATCCGCGGCTTCTCGCATGATCTCTTTAGGCTCCACATTGCCAATATAGTTCATCTGAACGCGGCGGAGCAGGGCATCTGTTTCGCGAATCAGTTGATTGCCTTTGCCTTCTTCTTCGCCATTGGAAAGCAGCGCCACACGCGGATTGTGCAAGCCGAGTGCGTTGCGGGCATAAATGGTGCCCATCAACGCAAACTGGACCAGCCACTCTGGCTTTGAATCGGCATTCGCTCCCAGGTCCAGCATAACAATACGGCTGCTGCCGACCGGATAGATGCCGCTGAGGGCCGGGCGTTTGATACCTGGAATCCGTTTGAGTGTAAACAGGGTGGCAATCGCATGGGCAGCTCCTGTATTTCCCATAGTCACAAACCCATCAGCCTGACCTCCACTCACCAACCCCATACCTACATGCATCGAAGAATCTGGTTTTCCCTTACCAACCGCACTGGGTCTATCTGTACTCAGAATAACATCCCCAGCAGGAATCACCTTCAGATCCAGACCGGTTACATCATGCTTCTGTAATTCAGCTTCAATCCTGGCTCCATCACCAACAAAACAGATTGCATACCCATACTCACGGGCCGCCAATACACCCCCTGCAACGTCCGGGGCAGGGCAGGAGTCACTGCCCATTGCATCTACAGCAA
>CAZQIY010000056.1:0-5048 GCA_964593565.1 uncultured Anaerolineaceae bacterium | reverse complement strand
CCCCCTGCAACGTCCGGGGCAGGGCAGGAGTCACTGCCCATTGCATCTACAGCAATTCGCATTCGAAGTTCCTTTACGGATGATGATCATTGACACTCCATTGGCTACAAGTATAATACTTTACCAGAAGCCCCGGTGGCGGAACAGGCAGACGCGCACGGTTGAGGGCCGTGTCCTTTCGGGGGTGGAGGTTCAAATCCTCTCCGGGGCATACAGAGACTCACTCGATCATCAGAGTGAGTTTTTTTATCCCTGCTTGCATGTCTAACCAACTGAATGTAAACTCCGTTCTAGGTGTGGATTGGCGCCGGCAGGAGAACGCACAATGAGTGACGCAAGCGAACCAACACTAACGCGGGCCTATGAACTGATTGAGGAAGACAGGCTGGCAGAAGCAGAGGCGCTCCTGACGCCGATTGTGGAAAGAGAGCCGGATAACGTAGACGCCTGGTGGCTTTATGCCCATGCTGTATCCGACCCGGAAACAGCCAGAATGGCTCTCAATCAGGTGCTGCGGCTGGACAGTTCGTACGAAGGCGCACAGGAACTGATGGACCAGCTGGTAACGGTTTACCCGGCCACGGCCGTCCAGGACGCACAGCCCGTCACATCGACCCCGATGATGCCCCCGCCAACACTCCCCAATCTGCCAGAAGACGAGGATATGGAAAGTCCGGATTTTTTGCTGGATATGGAAGCGGCCAGTGTGCCTGTCCGGGAATCTTCCGGCCTTGATGAGGATTTTTCGCTTGACGAAGTATCAGACGAAGACGAACTGCCAGAACGTCGCTCACGCGGCAGGCTGCCCCTGATCATCCTGGGGGCGCTTCTGGTGGTCGCGCTGATCACCCTGATTGCTGTGCTGAACCCCTTCGGCTCTGATACTGCTGACACCACCCCAACAGCAGAGGTTCAGCAAGTTGCTGTGCCTTCGCCAACCACAGACAGCGCCGGCATCGCCGCGACTGATGCAGAGGACGCAGAACCTGTCATGGCAACGCCAACCCCGGAAACTGCCGATGCGGCAGCGCCTACTACTACAGAAGCTACTGAGGCTGAGGAAACCGGGCCTGTCTCTGAAGATGAAGCCACTGTAGCCGAGGCGCTCAGCGAGTTTGAAGTCGTTGAAGGGACCATAAACACCACAGAAACCAGCCTGGGCAGTACGCTGCTGGTGGGTGTCTGTACAGGCAGCGGCGCAGCCATGCGCGATACCCTTGACCAGGTCATGGATGCGCTCGCAGGTGTCAGCGCTTCGACTGAGGCAGAAGCGATTGGTACGATTCTCATTGACTGCGAGAATGGCACCAGCACGCTGCGGGTGATTGCTGTTAGTGCCGAAGACGCAGCAGCCTATGCTGCTGGCGAACTTAATGAGCAGGATTTTCAGGCACGCTGGGTCGCAGTCGCCTGAAAATCAGCATCAGCTCGCAGGCGTATCGTCAATCGGCAGCCGGATGGTGAAGGTTGTGCCTGTATTCAGGGCACTTTCAACCTCGATGCTGCCGTGATGATTCTGGATAATCCCATAACTGACAAACAGGCCCAGGCCTGTACCATTTTCTTTGGTTGAGAAGAATGGGTCAAAGATATTGTTGATCTGATCGGGTGGGATTCCGTGCCCCGTATCAGCAAATTTCACGATGATATGCCTGTCAGATACAGCGGCGGTAATCCTTAGCGCATCGCCCTGGTCCATAGCAGCCTGTGCGTTCAGAGCAAGGTTCATAAATACCTGTTCCAGTTGATCCTTGTTGCCATAGAATGGCGGCAGGGTGGCCAGATCAGCAATCAACTCAAGATTCTTCTGCTCAAACAGCTTGCGATTCAGGTTAATGACGCCCTCGAGGGTGCGGCGCAGGTCAATAAAGCCCACGTCAGCATCCGGGGTGCGCCTGCCGGCAAATTCCAGCAATTGGCTGACAATGCGCGTAATCCGCTCAATGCTTTCCTGAATACCTTCGATAGCCACAATATCAATCGGCGTATTGCTCTGTACATCCTCCAGCAGATGCTCCAGATGAATACGTATCGGCTGCAAGGGGTTATTAATCTCATGGGCAATGCTGGCAGCCAGGTGACCAATCGACGCCAGCTTTTCAGAACGCACCAGCAGCTGCTGCGCGGATTGCAGTTCTGCCGTGCGGGCGGCGACCATATCCTCAAGGTGTTCTGCATGACTGGCCAGGATTTCGTAGAGTTCCGCATTTCTAAGCGCCAACGCTGCCTGCCGTCCAATTCCCTTGAACAGCCTGTAATGATTTTCGTCGTAGGCATGGTGGTCCTCAGAAACCACCATGAGCACGCCCAGCAGGTTTGTACCATGTTTTAGCACGACAGCCATACCACTGGGGAAGTCGTCCATGAGAGGGGTGTCTCCGGGCCACAGAACCGGCCGGCGCGCCGCTAAGAAGCGTTGCGCAACACCCTGAGCATCATAGACATACTGGCTGGACGTGCGTGCTGTCTGCGCCTGATGGGCTGTAATCTGATCCGAATCATCAAAGCGATAGATGATCGCAAGGTGCCCCGGCAGCAGATCGAGTGTCAGAAACAGGATAAATTCCAGCAGGTCATCGACTTCCAGCGAATGATTC
Organism: uncultured Anaerolineaceae bacterium; assembly: GCA_964593565.1. GTDB lineage: Bacteria > Chloroflexota > Anaerolineae > Aggregatilineales > Phototrophicaceae. The sequence goes on along the minus strand of CAZQIY010000056.1, from coordinate 2,451 downwards.
AACTCTTCGCCAACACGAAGCAGGGCCTGCAGGTCCTGAGTTCGCCGCTGCAGGTTCTCTTCAAGCTTGCGGGCTTTCATCTTGCTTTCGGCCCGCGCCAGCAGTTCGCGCGGGTCAAACGGCTTATAGATGTAATCATCCGCGCCCAGATTTAGCCCATGAGCGACATCAGCCGGTCTTCTGGCTTTGGCAGTAATCAGAATAGTGGGGATGCTGGCGGTCACCGCATGTTCTCGCAGCGCGCCTAATACATCAAAGCCATTCATGCCAGGCATCTGAATATCCAGCAGGATCAGGTCTGGCAGCAGGTGCCGCGCCTGATCAAGCGCAGAGATGCCATCATGCGCGCTTTTTACCCGATAGCCTTCGCGCTCGAAGATACGCTCAAGCATAAGGGTGGTATGTACTTCGTCGTCTGCAACCAGAACGAGAGGAGGATCGTGTTTTTCAGTCATTGATTTGCCCATCGGCTTGTAAGCAGCGAGGAATCTCGACTTGCCAGTATGTGCGCACCCTTGGGGTTTGATTCTGATGATGCTACAATTTCACCATCAGTTGTTAATTCTTGCAAGTGAGTGCTCATGATTCAGACGGAACGAAATCGACGCAGCATAGGCTATTCTCTGATTATTGGCGTTCTTGTCGGTTTGAGCGCTGCTCTGATTTTTGCGGCAGGGTTTTTCTTCCGCGATGTGATCACCCTTATGTTCCCGGCATCTTTTGTATCCGCACTGGGGGAAGAAGAGGAAACATACCCCTTGCTGGATGAGGTTCAGAGCCTCATTGACCGATTCTATCTCCGCGCTCAGCCAGATTACACAGCACGCCAGTATGCCGCCATTCGCGGCGTTCTGTCGAGCCTGGAAGACCGGTACACCTTTTTTGTTGATCCGCCCGTTGCCCAGAGCGAATCGGATGCGCTGGCGGGAACCTACGGCGGTATAGGTGTTCAGGTGACCCGAAACGAGCTGGGGCAGTTTGTACTTTTCCCATTTGAAGAGTCTCCGGCGGCTGAAGCAGGTATTGAAGCCGGGGACATTCTGGAGGCCGTCAATTCAGAACCCGTTGACCCAACCACGCCGCAGGATACGGTAGATCAGATGATGCGGGGAGAGGTCAAAGAGGGGAATGGCGTTGAATTGACAGTAACAAAGGCAGAAGGGGATACCCTGACCGTTTTTATCGAATTTGCGGTCATTAATGTGCCCTCGGTAACGTGGCGTGTGCTGGCTGAGGATGACAGCATCGGCTATGTTCAGATTATGCGGTTTACCAGCCGGACACCCGACGAACTGATCACGGCACTTGAAGAACTGAATAATGCGGAAATAAGGGCACTGATCGTGGATATACGGAATAACAGTGGCGGTCTGCTGCAGGAATCGATTGACGTAGCCAGTCATTTTCTGCCAGGCGGCGCCGTTATCGTCTATGAACAGAGCAACCAGTCTCAGCGCGAATTCAACGCCATTGATGGTGGACTGGCCACGGAACTGCCGCTGGTTGTCCTGGTTAACCAGGGAACCGCAAGTGCTTCAGAACTGGTCGCTGGGGCGGTTCAGGATCATGACCGTGGCATCCTGATCGGTCAGCGCACCTTTGGCAAAGGCACCGTACAGCAGATCTTCCGGCTGACCGATAATTCCTCTGTACACATCACCTCGGCTGAATGGCTGACACCGGATCAACGGCGGCTGGAAAACGTAGGGCTGGAGCCGGATATCGTGATGATCCCGGACGCCAATGGCCGGGACGTGGAACTGGGCGAGGCCGTGCGCTACATACAGAACAATCTGATTGACTAGGACAACTCATGGCGAATGTGAAAGTCATTGCACGTAACAAAAAAGCATTCCACGATTACCATCTTGAGGACACCTTTGAAGCCGGAATCGCCCTGATGGGATCGGAAATTAAGTCTATTCGGGCCAATAAGGTCAGCCTGAGGGATGGCTTCGTGCAGGAACGGGGTGGCGAACTATGGCTGATGAATATCCACATCGCAACTTATGATGAAGCGGGCATCTTTGGGCACAGTGATCCTCTGAGGCCGCGTAAGCTGCTGCTGCATAAGCGTGAGATCGCTCAGATTACCTCTCGTATCCGTGAACGTGGCTATACTGTTGTTCCGACCTCGATTTATCTGTCCAATGGTCGTGCAAAAGTCGAAATTGCGCTGGCACGCGGCAAGAAGCTGTATGACAAGCGCGAAACCATTGCCAAGCGTGATGCAGAGCGGCAGATGCGCCGTGCACTGAAGGAACAATGATCAATTTCCGGGCAAAAGGTGAGGTTACCAGGGGTGTTTGACGTGACCACATAGCTTTCTACTTTAAGTAAGTGCAATTCGCGCCCATAGCTCAGTGGATAGAGCATCGGTCTTCGGAACCGAGTGTCGGGGGTTCGAATCCCTCTGGGCGTATTCTCAACTCAATAGCTGCCGAAGCTTGG
>CAZQIY010000055.1:0-25003 GCA_964593565.1 uncultured Anaerolineaceae bacterium | reverse complement strand
CCAATATCAACCTGATCCTCAAAGCGGAGGTCGGCTTCTGCCTGCACATCCAGCCCGGCCGGGGCGCGATATAAAATATAATCAATCGCCACCCGAAATTTCTGCCCCATCCCCACATGCGGCCGGAAGGTCGGGCGCGGGTCCCCGGCCAGCGGATCAACCATGCCGCTGGCCGCCAGAAATGCTTCGTACAGCCAGCTTCCACGCGGAATATTAAAATCGCCGCACAAAATCACCAGCCGGTCCGCCGCCTGCTGGTTGACCAGTTCCGCAATCTGCATCAGTTCGTGATATTCCTGCCGGGCAAAGACGTTATCGCGGCTCCAGTTCCCGGTGTAATTGGCCGTCAGATGCGTGTTCATCAGCACCACCGGCACGCCGTCACTGTGAAACGTGGTCGCCAGCACGCCCTTATGCAGCACCCAGTCTGCCAGCGCCGGGGTGTACCACAGGCCGCGCTTCTCGAACAGGAAAAACTGGCTGTCTTCAAACGGCACCCGCGACAGCGTGAGCAGGCCGCCCTTGGGCGCGTGCACAAACTGCTGATGCGCCTGCGCCGGGTAAATGCCACAGCAGGCGGAGGTCAGCAGCCGCCGGTAATTGTGTGTCTGCACTTCCTGCAAACACACCGCCGTATAATCCGCCTGGTTGAGTCTGTGGGCCAGGGTGCGCAGGCGCGCCCCGGTGCGGATGTTGGGGGCGCCAAAACAGTTCAGGGTAAGCAGCGAGAATATTCCCATTTGTTGCAATCTGAGTTACGATATTCGCTGATTCGGGATATAAAACACGTACCTGTCCATTGTCTCATGAAAATCGAGAATGATGAATCAAAAATCTCGTTTGCTGCCCCGACATGACGGCCTGCGCTATATTCTGTGGCTGCTGGTGGCCTATACAGCCTTTGCCAACCGGCGCCACTATCGTATGTTTACCACCTGGCTGCCTCACCTGCTGACAAACTCGCTGGCGCTGCTGCTGCCGGATATCGTGCGGCGGCTGTTTGCGCCGCGCCACAAGCCGCGCAACATCGTCGAAGGCACCCTCATCACGATGGCACGCGACAACCCGGCTTACGTCTATTATGTGGCCCCGCTGGCGCTGGGGTATATTGTGTCGCACCCGCGCTTTAACATCTACAAGGGTGCCTGGGGCGACCTGCACGCCGCCGGGTTCGGGCTGGATACCATCCCCCACACCGCCACCGCTTTCGCCTTTTCCGCGCTGGTGGCGGATACCTTCGAGACGATGGGCAAACAGCGTCAATACCGGGGCCTGCTGGCTAACCTCATGCGCTGGGGCAGCCATAACCCGGAACGAACGGCGCTGGCCCTGCTGGCCCTCATCACCCTCAACTGGGAGCTGGGGGAATATCAGATGCACCAGTATGAAATGGCCCGCTTTGGCGACCCGGACCTGATCAATATGCAGTGGAGCATGGCGGATACCTGGCGGGATGTTATCGCGAACCTGGCAGGCTGGGGGCTGGCGGTGCTGTGGCGGCACAACCGCCGCCGCGCCAGCGCACCATCGCGCCGGGCCAGCCTATGGCCATGACCCCACCAGACCACGCCCACAGCGGGGAAACAGACAGAGGGCGAATGCTGATTCGCCCTCGTTGTCCGCATGGTTGGTGTGTTGTTAGTTAGTTTGCTGCGCGACCACGTTCCCGGCGCGCAAAGGCAGCGCATTCGCCACAGCGCCAATGCATTTGCCGTTTTCCACCCCAAGCTCGATAGCAGCACGGAAGTGGATGCCCCCATACAGGCGCGAAACAGCCGCTTCATCCGCAAAGGCATAGAACGAGTCGAACGTGCGTGGGGCCAGCCCGCGATCATCATGGGTGTGATCCGTGAAGCGGTAGCTGTCGCCAAACATCGCTGTCAGCACCTGGGCCGCCGCGCCAGACTGTACCGAATGACCGGAAGGATATTCCGGGAACGGCGGCGTCACCACCGGGTCGGTAATGACCGGCGTGTTCCAGTCCGCATCAATGACGCTCTGAATATAGCTGATCGGGCGGATGAGGTTGTACTCGAATTTATAGTACCACCCCAGGATAAAGGCGTCCGCCTGGGCAACACCCAGCTTTGCATAAGCCTCCGCAGCCACATCCAGCGTCGCCTGTTCCTGTTCCAGCACCTGATTCAGGATCGACACGGAGTGCCCCGGCGGGGTGGCCGTCGCACCCGGGTCATCCGCCCAGAACAGCGCGATGGCGTTCTGTTCGTCGGTCAGGTGCTGCACTGTCTCATAGACTTCGTAGGCTTCGGCATAAAACGGCGAATCCACATCTTCAGAATAGGCAGGCGGCGGGGCCAGAACACATTCTTCGGCCATATCGACGGCAAAGGTACGGTTATCCCCCCAGTACGGCTGCATCGCGGGCAGCGGGTCGCCATTCGGGCGCGGGGTCGAAACCCACAGCCCGGGGCCTTCCGGCGGCGTATAACTTTCCGGGAAGTTGCTCAACTGACCCTGATAGCCGCCATCCGACAGCGACCACACCAGAATCGCGTTGGCGATGGTGCGCCCGTGCATGACCGAACGATCAATCACGTCCTGGCCGCTTTCCTGCACAAACTGATCCTGCCACTGGTGATACAGCGCCTCGATGCGAGCGTGATTTTCTTCCGGCGTGTTGAAGTACAGATGATGCGTGATCTCGTACAGGGCGCTGTTGGCCACGGCGCGCCAGTCATAATCCAGATTGGCCACGGGCGGCGGCATGACAGGCAGTTCGTTCAGGTGTCCCGCCAGCGATTGATAGCCCGGCATGGCAGGCACCACCGCTTCGTAAAGTGTGACGCCGCTGTAGGCAAAGGCCCGCGACGCCACCGGTGGTGTAAAACCCGGCGTCGTCTTGGTCAGGTCAAGCTGCAGATCAAACCAGCTAATGGCGACATCGGCATCATAGGCGTTCAGCGGCAGGCTCTGGGCAAAAGCCGGAGCCTGCAGGCTGAATACAAACACGGATACCAGCAGTGCGAGCAAAACTTTTACAGACTTCATGTGATTCCCCCTCACTTGAGCTTTAACGGACACAGCGATGCTGTGCGATAAACGAGATGTCAGGTTATTCCGGCTTCACATTCTGGTTCAGGCGGAACAGGTTATTCGGGTCGTACTTGCGTTTCAGTTCTTTCAGGCGCAGGTACTGCGGCCCAAAAGCCGATTCCATCATGGCATCCCCCTCTTCCTGGAACCCGGCAAAGTTGAGATAGCGGCTGCCATCCGAGAAAGGTTCCATGTCCTGGATCAACTGCCGCAGCCACTGGATGTTGGCCGTGTCGTCCGCCGCGTCGATCCAGTTGGCCTCCGGGCTGAGCAGGAAGGCGGCCTGGCGTCCATAGAACGCGCTCTCCACCGGGCTGATTCGCGTCACCGCGCCGCCCACATGCCACAGGTCAATCGTGCTGTAGGGCGAAGGCTGCTGGCGTGCATGCTGCACCATGCAGTCAATGGCGGCATCATCCAGCCGGTTCAGGTTCAGCGATTTCCAGTAGTAGCGCAGGCCATCCGGGTAATCCTCGTCGAATGCCTGCTGCACTTCCACATAGGGCTTGATACCGCTGAAGTCGAGCAGCGGTTTGCCGAAATCCAGCAGCGGCTGCAGGATGCTCTTGCCAGTGTTGATCGACCCGGCATACAGGCCGCCAAACAGGGCAAAGGGCGTGTGGTGCAGCGCCTCCGGGAAATGTTCATCCGGCGGAATCTGGCCCAGGGCCATCAGCGTGCTGACTTCATCCGGCGCGGTAGCGCTGAAATCGCGGTAGAAGCGCACAGCGCGCTTCATCGTTTCCGGGTCGCTGGCGTCATGAAAGACAAACACGAACATGACATCCGGCCCCACCCGATGAAGCTGATACTCAAAGGCGGTCACCACCCCAAAGTTGCCGCCGCCCCCGCGCAGGCCCCACAGCAGGTCCGGGTTTTCTGTCGCGCTGGCACGCACCAGGCGCCCATCCGCCGTGACCATCTCCGCGGCAATCAGGTTATCGGCGCTCAGGCCGTACTTGTTACGCAGCCAGCCCAGCCCGCCGCCCAGCGTCAGCCCCGCGATTCCGGTTCTGGAAAAAACACCCCCGGGCGTGGCCAGGCCATAGACCTGCGTGGCAGCATCCAGATCACCCCAGGTCACGCCCCCTTCGGCGCGGGCGGTATGGTTCACCGGGTCCACCGTGATCTTCTTCATCGAAGACAGGTCAATGACCAGGCCGCCATCGTTGGTGGCATGGCCCGCCACATTGTGCCCCCCGCCGCGCACAGACAGCAGAAGATCGTTATCCCTGGCAAAGGTGACCGCGGCAGTGACATCGCGAACATCGACAGGGCGGACAATGAGCGCGGGAAGTTTGTCGATCATCCCGTTCCATACCCGGCGCGCTGTGTCGTAATCCTCATCGCCGGGGTGGATGATCTGCCCCTGGAAATTCGCGGCAAAGGTTTGCAGCGTTTCATCGGTGGGCAGTGTGTCGATCTGCGGATATTTCGTCATGATGTTAAGGTCCTCCGTTTCTGGTCGCTGTGCCCTTCCGCGCGGCGCAGCGATGTTCATCTGTGGCGAAGATGCCCACCTCCAGGACGTGTATCCTGGAAGTGGACATTACGGGTTCGCGTGTGGCAGTGTAGAAAGCTGCTGTGATGCTGTGATGCTTAGTGGATGGCGGCCATCTGGTTGTCGAACTGGAACTCGACACTCAGGTTCACGCCCATCGCGTCCGTGAAGCCGCGCAGGACCTGCACCATTTCGCCGCTGACGCTGCGGTGTTCGCCCGTGCCGCCGGTGATGGCGCGGGTAACCGGCACATCGAAGTCGACAATTTCAAAGCCGTCGGTGATGATGGTGGAGCCGTCGTTGAAGTTGTACACCTGCGTCGAGATCACCCAGGTACCGCTTTCGGTGTGCGCGCCATCCCCGATCATCCAGCCGTAGCAGGTCCAGTCGCCCAGCACCAGTTCAGGAAATTCCGGTTCGCCGTTTTCCAGCACACCGTTGCTGCCGTTGAGCGTCCCCACCGGGTAGATGTACCCCTGGGTGACGAAGGCGCTGCCGTAGCCGGGCATCCCATCCTCAAACAGGTTGAGGTCATCAAAGATGAAGCGGGCACCGTCTTCCGCGACTTCCACCTGCAGCGGTGTCGCTTCGCTGGCGGGCGCGGCTTCCGACTGCAGATACTGCTGGTAGAACCGTTTCAGGTCCTGCGGGTCATCGGCCTGGGCACCGGCTACCGCCATGCCCATGATGAGGATGACTGCGACTAAACCGATAGTGCGTGCAAGATGTTTGACTGACATGATGTGTATTCTCCCTGATCCCTTTTTGCTTCCCGTTCGAATTGAACTTACAAGCATGCAGAATACGGTTAAACCGGGGGGGTTAGGAACTAACTTTGGTTTATTTACAGGTTTAGATCAGGAGAAATGCCCTTACGGATGCGCCACAGGTTCTACTGCCACAGCCAGTTTCTGATGGATCGCCCTGGGCATAAGCATATATTCTACATGCGCTATAATCCTGAAAAAAGTTTACCCGATATTTGAAAAGGACCATCATGCGTGCTGCTGTCTGTTATGAATTTGGGCAACCCCTGGTCGTCGAAGAAGTCACCCTGGCCCCACCCCAGCGCGGCGAAGTCAAAGTGAAAGTGGCGGTTACGGCGATCTGTCATTCGGATGTCCACAATATTCGCGGAGAATGGGCCATCCGGCGGCCCTTCATCGCCGGACACGAAACAGCAGGGATCATCGAGGAAGTCGGCGAAGGCGTCACGCTGGTACAGCCGGGCGATCATGTGGTGGTGTCGCTGCTGCGTTCCTGCGGCCGCTGCGAATACTGCCAGACCGGCATGCCCCAGCATTGTTCTGCCCGCTGGCCGCTGGATACCGAAACCCGCATTCATACCACCCGGGGCGAACCTGTCAAAACCGGGTCGCGCGTGGGCGGCTTTGCTGAATACGTCATCGTCGATCAGTCGCAGGTGGTGCGCCTGCCCCCGGAAATGAGCCTGGATATTGCGTCGCTGCTGGCCTGCGGCGTCATCACTGGCTATGGCGCAGTCGTCAATACAGCGCAGGTCGCACCCGGCAGCAGCGTGGTCGTCATCGGCGCGGGCGGGGTCGGGCTGAATGCTGTGCAGGGGGCGGTCATCGCCGGGGCCTCCCGCGTTATTACCGTCGATCTGCTGGATAACAAGCTGGCGGCGGCCCTGCAGTTCGGCGCCACAGATGTCATCAACGCCAGCCAGGTCGATGCTGTCCAGGCGGTGCTGGAAATCACCGGCGGGCGCAAACCGGATCATGTTATCGTCACCGTCGGCAGCGATCCGGCTATCCAGCAGGGGCTGCAAATGATCCGCCCGGGCGGGACGGTAACGCTGGTCGGCATGCCGCCGGAAGCCCTCAAAACGGGCATCGCAGTACGCTTCTTCGCCTTTAATGGCGTGCGTCTGCTGGGCAGTTTTATGGGGTCCACCCGCCTTCAGATCGACATCCCTCGGCTGATCGACTACTACCAGCGCGGCAAACTGATGCTGGACGAACTGATTACGGCGCGCTATCCGCTGGAACAGATCAACGAGGCCATCGAATCTATGGAAAAAGGCGAGGCGCTGCGCAACCTGATTGTCTTTGAATAAGCCCTGTTTTTTGCCTCGTTCCATGTGACAGGGGCCTGTCTGAATCCGCGTCAGGCCCCTGCATCCCCTATGACTATAACAATCTGCAACTGCTGCTTGACAATTTGAAGTATTTTGGGTTAATATTATCTACAGAACATACGTGCTAAATATTTACCCGTGAGTATTTTCTGCCCGGCTGACAGGAGCCTCACCACAATGCAGGATCAACAGAAAAACAATCTGCCGGAAAAATTATCGCGCCCGGCACGGCAGGCGCTGGATGCCGCTGGCTATACCCGCCTCGAACAACTGGCCGAGGTGAGCGAAGCTGAAATCCTCAGACTGCACGGCATGGGTCCCAAATCCATCGTTCAGCTTCGTCAGGCCCTGCATGAGCGCGGGCTGTCCTTTGCCCGGCCGCCGGACTCACCTTCGTGATTCGCTGCCCATTTATCCACCCATGCTGAGAATCGTTCATTTCTCCGCCTGCCAGATCGCAGCGCAGGGGGCGGTTCCATGTTTTTTGTGCATCTGTGTACAGGAAAACCTGCATGAGCAAAGTTAGTCTTGAAATCACAATGTCGCTGGATGGTTTTGTCGCCGGGCCAAACGACAGCCCGCAAAACCCGCTGGGTGATGGCGGCGAGCGCCTGTTCGCGTGGTACAACAGCGGCGATACCCCCCTGCCCCTGCCAGGGACCGACATGGTCTTTCAGGTATCCCGCGCCAGCGCCGACCTGCTCCAGCAGGGATGGGACGCTATCGGTGCGGCGGTGATGGGGCGCCGCATGTTTGATATCTCCGGGGGGGCATGGGGTGGCAATCCACCGGGCGGCGGCTCCAGTTTTATCGTCACCCACAACCCGCCTGCCGAATGGGTGCACGACGGCTCGCCCTTCATCTTTGTGACGGACGGCGTGGAAAGCGCCGTTGCACAGGCGCGCCAGGCTGCGGGCGAAAAGAACATCTCCATCGGCAGCGCCAGCATCGCCAAACAATGCCTTCAGGCCGGCCTGCTGGACGAAATCCTGATTCATCTGGTCCCTGTGCTGATGGGCGGCGGCGTCAGCCTGTTCCCGGACCTGCCCACGCCGGCTGATATGGAAATCCTGCGCGTGGTTGAAGGTCAGGGCGTGACTCACCTGCATTACCGCGTGATCCGGTAAACCGCTGCCACAGACCCATTATTCAGAAAATTCGGATCATCCACCCTGGCAGATGGCACAGGTCAGGGTCTGGCCATCCGCTCGTTTTTGCCAGTTCCGGTTTATCGGAAAATAACGGAACAATCACGGAGGAGAAAAACACATGAACACAGGCGCCTCACCCCGCGCCGGACGGCGCGAATGGATCGGTCTGGCCATCCTGATGCTGCCTACCCTGCTGATCTCGATGGATATGACGGTGCTGCATCTGGCCCTGCCCTCGCTCAGCGCGGATCTGCAGCCCAGCGGTTCGCAGCTGCTGTGGATCACCGATATTTACGGCTTCATGATCGCCGGGTCGCTCATCACCATGGGCACCCTGGGCGACCGCATTGGCCGCCGCCGTCTGCTGATGATCGGCGCGGGGGCCTTTGGGCTGGCTTCTGTGGTGGCGGCATTTTCCACCAGTGCCGAAATGCTGATCGCTTCCCGCGCCCTGCTGGGTATTGCCGGGGCCACGCTCATGCCCTCTACCATGTCGCTCATCCGCAACATGTTTCTGGACCCGAACCAGCGCACCGCCGCCATTGGAGTCTGGGTTTCCGGCTTCTCCGTCGGCAGCGCCATCGGGCCGCTGGTGGGCGGGCTGCTGCTGGAAACCTTTTCCTGGGGGGCGGTCTTTCTGCTGGGCGTGCCCGTGATGGCGGTCCTGCTGATCGCCGGGCCGCTGCTGCTGCCAGAATTTAAGGACCCCAACCCGGGCCGCTTTGATCTGCTGAGCGCCGGCATGTCGCTGGCGGCGGTGCTGCTGGTGATTTATGGCCTCAAGCAGGTGGCGGAAATCGGCTTCAGCCAGCTTCCGGTGCTGGTGATTGTGGCAGGCGTGGTGATGGGCATTCTGTTCATCCACCGTCAGCACCGGCTGGCGGACCCGCTGATCGACCTGCGACTGTTCCGCAGCGCCAGCTTTAACGCCTCGCTGGCGACCTACACCTTCGGCATCTTTTTTGCATTGGGCACCTCGCTCTTTATTGCTCAGTATCTCCAGTTGGTGCTGGGTCTGTCGCCGCTGGAAGCCGGCCTGTGGTCTGTGCCGGGGGCGTTCTTCTTCATCGCCGGGTCGAACCTGGCCCCCAGAATCGTGCGCCGCGTGCGCCCGGCCATCGTGGTCGCGGGCGGGCTGGCGGTGGGGGCGGTGGGCCTCAGTCTGCTCACCCTGGTCGGCACAGACTCCCTGGCCCTGATCGTGATCGGCAATATCATGATGTCCACCGGGTTTGGTTTCACCTTCACCCTCACCGTTGATCTGGTGGTGGGCGCGGCCCCACCAGAACGCGCAGGCGCGGCCTCAGCCATCGCAGAGACCGGCGCGGAATTTGGCGGGGCGCTGGGCCTGGCGATTCTGGGTACGCTGGGGATGGCCGTCTACCGCAGCCAGGTCACGGCCGGCCTGCCGCAGGGCCTCTCGCCGGAAATGATCGAGACAGTGCGCGAAACGCTGGCCGGGGCCGTCCTCGTCGCCGGGGAGCTGCCAGAGCAGGTGGGCGCGGCCCTGCTGGGAACAGCGCAGCATGCCTTCATCCAGGGCATGCAGCTCACCGCGCTGATCGGCGTGGTGGGGTTTGTGGGGCTGGTTTTCCTGACCGCGACCCTGCTGCGCAATATCCAGCCGCACGCCGAAGCGGCAATCGAGGACGTACCGGAAGCTGCCAGCAATCCCATCCCCGCCATCCCGCAGCCGGAAGTGCAGGGCGGTGACTGATCATCTTACCAGACCGGGCAGGCAGCGCGGCGCTGCCTGTCTGGTGCAGGTATTACAATTACCACAAAAGGAGTGTTGAATATGCGAAGGATCATATGGCTCATTCATGCATCGCTGGATGGATTCGCCGCCGGGCCGAATGGCGAAATGGACTGGATTTTGTATGATGGAGAGGTGGAAGCCTACTCGCACGAACTGCACGACTCCACAGACGCCGCCATCTATGGCCGCGTGACCTACCAGATGATGGAGAGCTACTGGCCCACCGTGATGGATAACCCGGACCACACGCCGGGGGATCGTGCCCATGCGCAGTGGGCCAATGCGGCCACCAAGATCGTTGTTTCGCGCACGCTGGAAAATCCCACGTGGCAGAATACGGTGGTCATCCGTGATAATATTGCAGATGAGATCACAAAGCTGAAGCAGCAGCCCGGCAAGGATATGTGGCTGCTGGGCAGCCCCGGCCTGGTGCAGACCTTCATCCGGCATGACCTGATCGATGAGTATCGAGTCAACGTGAATCCGGTGGTGCTGGGCCAGGGCAAACCGGTATTTGGCCGCCCGGATGACCTGCTGAAACTGACGCTGCTGGAAACCCGCCCGTTTAATAACGGCGTGGTCGGGCTGCGCTATGCGCCGCAGAATCGTTAAATCACCGCTGCGCAGGTTTGCCGCCGAACCCCCAGAGGCGGCGGCAGACCTGTATTCATGAAGGAGGCACCCATGTGCAGAAATATCCGGACGCTGTATAACTTCTCGCCCCCCGCCACAGAAGATGAGATTCGCGCTGCGGCGTTACAGTTCGTGCGCAAGGTGAGCGGCTTTAACAAACCCTCCAAAGTCAACGAGGACGCCTTCAACACCGCCGTCGACGAAATCACCGCTGCGGCCAGCAAACTGCTCAACTCGCTGGAAACCAACGCCCCACCCAAAGACCGCGAGGTTGTGGCGGCCAAGGCACGCATCCGCGCCGCACAGCGCTTCGCCCGCTGACGCCCTCGCCAGACTAGAACAATTGTGCTTTATGGGGTACAATAATATGTGCTGTGTCCTGCCGCAGGTAAACAACCCTGCAAACACAGGGGCCAGCGTTTATGACTGTCGAAGGCAGGAGGCAGCCTAGTGGACCTGATCTGTGAGGAAAGAGCGTCAGATTCCCCCTTTGTAGAGCGTCTCTGGCGCAGCCAGAGTGACCATCCCGGCGCATTTATTTCAATGGCGGACATTCATAACGGCATCGCGGTCACCAGGTACAGGGGCCGCGTGACCGTCACCGTGCGCGGGCCGGAAACACGCGCCACGCCGGCTTACTGCCCCCCGGATGCAGAATTTTTCGGCATCCAGTTCAAAACCGGCACCTTTATGCCGCATCTGCCCGCCCAAACCCTCATGGACCGGCGCGATATCAACCTGCCAGCGGCCAGCAGCGGCTTCTGGCTGGATGGCCGGGTCTGGCAGGTGCCCACTTACGAAAATGCCGATACGTTCGTAGACTGGCTGGTGCGCGATGGCCTGCTGGCGCATGAACCGTTGGTCGATACGGCCCTGCAGCAACAGCCCACCGCCGCCTCGCAGCGGACGGTGCAGCGCCGCTTCCTGCAAGCCACCGGCCTGACCCAAAGCACCGTGCATCAGATCAGGCGTGCGCGGTATGCCGTCGCGCTGCTCAAGCAGGGGCTGTCCATCCTCGACACGTTGGATCTGGCCGGCTATTTTGACCAGCCCCACCTCACCCGGTCGCTGAAGCACTTTGCCGGCCAGACCCCGGCCCAGATCATCGACCAGAACCGGACGGCGCGCCTGTCGTTTCTGTACAAGACAAACGCGCTCTGGCGCAGCTATGATAAGGATGTTCATCAGTTGGCAACCAGAGGAGCATAAATGCAAAAGGTAAACTCAAAAGACGGAACCACCATCGCTTACAATCAGGCCGGAAGCGGCCCGGCGGTCATTCTGGTGGATGGCGCGCTGTGCTATCGGGCGTTCGGGCCAATGGGGGCACTGGCCCCGCTGCTGGCACCGCATTTCACCGTCATTAACTATGATCGCCGAGGGCGTGGGGACAGCAGCGACACCCTGCCTTACGCCATCGAACGCGAACTTGAAGACCTCGAAGCGCTCATCAATGTGGCAGGCGGCTCCGCCTGTGTGTATGGCGTTTCTTCCGGCGCGGCGCTGGCGCTGGAAGCGGCGGCCAGCGGCCTGCCCATCCGCAAACTGGCGCTGTACGAACCACCCTATACTTCAGACCCGGCCGCCCAGCAGGCCTTTGAGGACTACATCACCCAGCTTCGGGCGCTGCTGGCAGATGAGCAGTACGGCAACGCCGTCGCGCATTTCATGGGGTATGTCGGCATGCCTGCAGAGCAGATCGAGGGGATGCGGCAAACGCCCATATGGCCGCAGGCCGAAGCGATAGCCCCGACCCTGGCTTATGATGGCGCAGTGCTGGGAGAAGGCGCAGCGGTGCCCACCGCGCGGGCGGCGGAGGTGCCCGTGCCCACGCTGGCCATGGCGGGCGGCGCGAGCTTTCCCTTTATGCACCAGACGGCGCAGGCGCTGCAGCAGGCCATCCCCCAGGCGCAGTATCGCGTGCTGGAAGGCCAGACACACGACGCCGCTGCCGAAGCCGTCGCGCCTGTTCTGATCGAATTTTTCGCCTAGACCAGTACAGGAGTGCAGATCATGACGGTAACCTTTACTGCCACCCTGACGCAGGCAGAAGGTAAAAACGCCACTGGTATCGACGTCCCGGCAGAGGCGGTAGCGGCGCTGGGCAGCACCAAACGCCCGCCGGTCAAAGTCACCTTCAACGGCTATACCTACCGTTCCACCGTAGCCGCCTATGGGGATGTGTTCAAGCTGCCTGTCAGCGCGGAACATCGCGAAGCGGCGGGGGTTCAGGCCGGGGACAGCCTCGAAGTCACGCTGGAACTGGACACCGAACCGCGCACGGTAGAGGTTCCCGACGATCTGGCGGCGGCGCTAAAGGCGGCAGGCGTCACAGTGACCTTCGATGCCCTGGCCACTTCCCGGCGCAAGGAATTTGTGCGGCAGGTCAATGACGCCAAAACCCAGGCCACGCGTGAACGGCGCATCGCAAACATCGTGGCTAAAATGACGGAATGATCACAGGGCCGGGCGCAGTGCCTGGCCCTAAATCGCATCCTCCGCAATCTGCAGCGCGCGGGTGGCGAACTGCCGCACCGCCTGGCGCAGTTCCTCCGTCTGGATAATATGCACCGGGCAGTCCAGATGAATCAGCAGAAAGACCACCCATTCAAGTTGGGTCGCCGCACGCCGGAAGATCACCCCCTCCGCCGCTGGTTCCAGCGTGCCCATCACCGCCGGGATGTGCTGCTGTGCGTAATCCAGCGTTGTTTCCAGCAGCACTTCGATCTGTGGAGCGTCCGGCCACGAACTGATCGACCGCAGCACATGGGCCAGCACATCGAAATTTTCCGGACGTGTAAAGGTCTGTTCCAGGGTCTCCAGCGCGGCCACACGATCCAGTCGGAAAGTGCGCAGGCCCTGGCGCAGATGACAGTACCCGGCGGTGTACCAGTACCCCTCATTAAAGACGATACCATAGGGGTCAAAGGCGCGTTCGGTTTCTTCCCCCTGCCACGCCCGGTAGCGCAGCCACACCCGGCAGCCCTGCTGCACCGCCGAACTGAGCACCGGCACAAAGGCATTTTGGGGCTGCTTCGGTGCCCCAGAGACATTAAACGTGATCGCCTCCTGCAGCCCCCGCACCTGATGAAACAGGCCTTCCGGCAGCACGCGCTCGGTTTTCGCCAGCGCCCCTTCCACCGCCGCCAGCTCCACCGGGAAGCCAAACTCGCGGATCGCGATCAGGCCCAGCGTCAGGGCGACAGCTTCCGCGCCGGTAAACATCAGCGGCGGCAGCTTATAACCGCGCCGCAGTTGGTAACCGCCATAGGGGCCGCGTTCCGCTTCAATCGGGATGCCCATATCCTGCAGCATGGTGATGTAGCGCCGGGCCGTGCGCACATCCACCTCCAGCCGCCGCGCAATTTCTGAACCACTCATCTGTTTATAGGACTGCAAAAGCTCCAGCACCGTCAGCAGGCGGGTTGTGGGGGAATACATCGCTCAAATTCCTTCACAATCAGGGCGGATTCTGCCCTGTACTGCCGTTACAGTTAAGTATAGATCGGTGCGGATGAGGAGGCGATATGAAAATTCTGGTTACAGGCGCAACAGGGACCGTCGGGCGGCATCTGGTCGCCCAGCTTCATGACAGCGGACATCAGGTGCTGGCGCTCACCCGCAGCCCGGCCAGGGCCAGCTTTCCTGCCGGAGTCGAGGTCGTCCAGGGCGATCTGACCCGGCCGCAGACCTTCGCCCCGGCGCTGCAGGGCGTCGATGGGCTGCATCTGATTACTTTTGGCGGCGATGATTATGCGCCGCTGCAAACCGGCCCGGAAATCGTCGCGCTGGCAGAAGCAGCCGGGGTGCAGCGCGTAACTGTGCTGGGGGGCGATGACTCCGGCGGGGTAGAAAGCGCGGTGCAGGCCAGCTCGCTGGCATGGACGCTGCTGCGGCCTGTCGAGTTTATGTCCGGCGCGCTGGATATGGCCCCCTCTGTTCGTGCTGAAGGCGTGGTACGACAGGGATTTGCCAGCCGGCGCAGCGCGATGGTTCACGAAGCGGATATCGCCGCAGTGGCCGCCGCTGCCCTGACCCGGGACGGTCACGGCGGTAAAATCTACACCATCACCGGGCCGGAGGTGCTCACCCCGCTGGATATGGTGCGCATCATTGGCGAGGCCGCAGGCCGCGAGATTCGCTTTATCGAACTGACCGAAGCCCAGGCGCGGGAGCAGTGGCTGGCAGAAGGCTATCCGCCAGAGTCGGTTGAATTTTTCGTCTGGGCGCATGGCAGCACCCCACCGGAAGGGTATACGGTGGTCCCGACGGTGGAGCAGGTGACGGGGCGCCCGGCGCGCACCTTCGCCCAGTGGGCAGCAGAACACGCAGAGCATTTCCGCTAATGCCCGTGCGCGAATCATCGGGCAGCGTAAAATCGTCTGGGGACATGCTGTTCATGTCCCCACAGCGCCACCCTGTTTTATAGCACCGCCTGAATCTTACAGGAGCACACGATGCCACCCGCAAAAATTGCTATACAGCGGCTTTATAACCAGTATCTTGAAGGCGCCAAACTGCAAACCCCACAGGAAGTGGTCGCCTGGTTTGGCGCGGTACAGGGGCAGGAATATGCCCTGGCGAAGTGGGCGCTGGGCCTGCGGCTGGAAAATGCCACCGATGCGCTGGTCGAGCAGGCGTTTAACGAGGGAGCCTTTCTGCGCACCCACGTGATGCGCCCGACCTGGCATTTTGTCACCCCGGGGGATATCCGCTGGCTGCTGGAACTGACCGCGCCACGTGTCCATAAGGTCAATGCCGGCCCGTACCGCAGTCTCGAACTGGATGATTCCGTACTGACTCACAGCGTAGATGTCATTGTGCGGGCGCTGGAAGGCGGCAGGTACCAGACCCGGGCCGAACTTGGCGCCCTGCTGGCACAGGCCGGCATCGACATCAGCGATGGCAGGCGGCTGGGCTACATCATGCATTATGCTGAACTGGAGCAGTTGATCTGCAGCGGGCCGAGGCGTGGCAAACAGCACACCTATGCCCTGCTGGATGAACGCGCACCCCAGGCCCGGCGTTTAGCGCGCGATGAAGCCCTGGCCGAACTGACACGGCGTTTCTTTACCAGCCACGGCCCGGCCACCCCCCACGATTTTTCCTGGTGGTCCGGCCTCACCGTCGCCGATGCAAAAGCGGGCCTGGCCATGCTGGGCGATCAGGTCACGCAGGAAGAAGTTGACGGCCAGACATACTGGTTCGCAGCGTCCATGCCCGCCGCCGCGCCACCCTCACAGACAGGCCGCCTGCTGCCGGTCTACGATGAATACACCATCGCCTATAAAAATCACAGCGCCAGCTACGACTGGAAATATGCCGAAATGCTGGCGGGACGGCTGTTCACCTCCCCCTTTGCAGTCAACGAAGACATCATCGGCATGTGGCGGCGCACCTTCGCCAAAAAATCCGTTGTCGTCGAATACGCGCCGTTCCGGCCTTTTACCGCTGCCGAGCAGGACGCCTTTGCGACGGCGGCCCAACAGTTTGGGGATTTTCTGGGTATGCCGGTGGTGCTGGCGGAACCCGAAACCTGAGCCTGTGGCGCAGGTGCGGCCACGATCAGAGATCGTATGCCCCGGCGGCCTCTGGCTGGTAAACGATGCGCTTCACCCGCAGCTTCTGTACGCCATCCGGCACTTCCCACTGGATGGTATCGCCCTGGTGGTAGCCCAGAATCGCCGTGCCAATGGGGGCGAGGACGGAGATTTTGCCATCGCTGATATTAGCCTGCTCCGGGTAAACCAGCGTCAGGGTCATTTCTTCCTTGGTTTCCAGGTCCACCAGAAGGACGGTGGAATTCATTGTGATGACATCGGCGGGAATTTCGGATGGTTCCACGACGACGGCGCGCTTCAGCTCGCTCTCCAGCTTCTGAAGATACGGCTTCTGCTGCGTCAGGTCCGGGTTATCCAGCAGCTTCTGAAGGCGCTGCATATCCAGGCTGGTCATGTGAATCGTTTTGTTCTGCATAGTAAGATGCTCCATATGAAATACGACGAATGCTGATCGTTACAGATACATCCTGGCGGGCAGTCCCCCACCAGGCTGACGAACGCAAAATACAGGCAGCCACAGGTCAGCGCCAGAATGGCAAACCAGACAGGGAACAACCAGCGGCTATTTCTGGCCTGGGGCGGTTGTGATGGCTAAAAGAGGGGTGATATCACCACGCGGGTCGGCAAAAAGGAAATGTCGCGAGGGGCGTGCGGCATATATCCATCCGGCGATGCCAGCCCGGACAGGTTCATCATCACAATGCTGGTGGGGCTGGGCGGCCCCGAAACAGGATGATAACATGCGCTCTGCTTTCAAACCGGATACAACTTTTCTCAGTGTACTGCGCATCGCTGGTAACTGTCCAGCTACTGAGTTGTGTGAGTCCGGTGGTAAATCCGGCCCCCTCAGGCCGTGACTTTGGCCTCTGGCGCCGGGTGGGTGTGCTGATGTCTTTTGTCCAGCATAATCAGCAGCGGCATCAGCGCGAAGAAAAGCAGAATGGAAATCACGTTAAAGGTGGCCCCCCGCTGGCGGCCCGGCAGCCACAGCAGTACGTTGCTGGTCACACGCAGCAGCAGCGAACCATGCAGCAGAATCAGCGGCAGGTACAGCACCCGGCTAAAGCGCACGGTCTGGCCCGTCAGCGCCGGGATGATGATCGGCGCGTGCCCGAAGATCATCGAAAACACAAACCCCACCAGCAGAGCATGTAACAGGGCTTCGTAAAACAAGCCGGCATACAGCGCCCCCTGCCAGATGCCGATGATGCCGCCCACAGCCAGCCACACATAGCCCATCAGCAGACAGGCAGCGATATAACGGGGCAGGCTCGTCTGCCGGATCGTGCGGCGGGCGATGTCATAGCGCAGCAGCCATGCCGCCATCAGCACGGCCCCGGCCCCGGCCCACCGCATCCCGGCATCCAGGCTGAACAGAGTGACCGCCACTCCGGACAGATACACCCCCACTGCCAGCAGCAGCAGGCGCTCGCTGGTGAGGGTCAGGCGGCGCACCCGCGACAGTTCCAGCCTTTCCCCGACAATCGTCAGGATCAGGAACGCGGCCCACCAGTGCACCACCTGATAGACCGGCTGGCCCGCCAGCCACAGGCTGTTGCCCACCAGCCACGCCGCCGCCCCCGCGGCCATAATCATCACATCGCGCGAACGATGCAGCCGCAGCATCACCCAGAACAGCAGCACCAGCCCCAGACTGCCCGCCGTCAGCAGCAGCCGGGCCAGCGCCATATCCAGCCCCAACAGCAGCGTCATGGCTCCGGCGGCGTTGATCACCGGCACGGCCATGCTCCAGCGCAAACGTGACGCCAGGGCGACGGCACGCTCAAGACAGATGAGCGTGCCCAGAAAACCGGAAATCATCAGCGGGCCATGCACCAGCATCCAGTCCTCGCGCAGCGAATCCACCTGCCAGCCCAGCCGCACCAGGCCAGACCCCAGCCCGCCCAGCAGCGCCATAACAACCGCCAGCATCAGCAGAACACGGGGTAAATGCCGCAAAGCCTTCATGATGACGTCCTCACTCTTTACCCAGCATCAGCAGCAGCATGATCAGCGGGGTTCTGGCATAGATACTGTGTTTCAGGTGCGGCGGCAGATGCAGCCACGCCCCGGCTTTCAGCTCGTGCCGGTCCTCGCCCAGCGTCACAGTGGCTTCGCCCTGCACAATCTGGACGATGACGGACTGGCTGGAGGTATGCTCAGACAGTTCCTGCCCGGCGTCAAAGCCGAACACAACGGCCTTGGCGCGCTCCCCTCTGTAAAACGTGCGGCTGACGATGCTTTCCGGCTGGATCGCATCAATCAGGCCCGCCAGGTCTTCAACCAGCTTGTAGGCTGCCTCCATAGGGCCTAGTTCCCGTTGGCCTTGCGGGTGATGCGCACGCGCCAGGTTTCCGGCCCTTCTTCCAGATATTCCCACTCAAACTGCTCCGGGCGTTCGTGCAGGAACTGGTAATACAGCGGCGTTGGCGCGTGGTCGTTGACCAGCTCAAACGCCTCGCCCGGCTGAAGGTCATCAAAGGTCTGGAAGATTCGAGGGTGGCGTTCACGGGGTACAATGGTCCGAACATCAAGCTGTGTCATGATTTACTCCTGTAGATTATGAATAGTGAACGTTGATTGATTTGACCGATACGGTCAAAAGGCGATACGGTGCCAGGCAGACTTCAGGTTCCCTGCGAAGCCGCCGCGCCGCCCAGTGGTTTGATACGCGGCCAGACCATCATGCCGAACAGGACCACCGCCCCCAGCGTAAGCAGACGCCCGGCCGCGGCCAGCGGCTCCGTCAGTGGTTCTAGCAGAAACCAGCGGCCCGCGCTGGTGGCCGCGATACCGGCATTGAGGAGCGCAAAGCTCCACCACCCCAGGCTGACGCGCCCATAGCGCCCTTCGCCGCTAAAGCGCGGCAGTATCCAGAAGGCGATTCCCATCACAAACTGCATCGTCCAGCCAAAGATCATCATCTCGATATGCGGATTCAGCAGCAGCCAGAACTGCGGGTACACGGGCACGCCTTTCTGATACAGAATCAGCGCGCCGAACAGAAACCCCAGGCCCATATGGATCAGCGAAGCACGCACCAGCCAGACACTCAGTTTAGGCATCGTTATCGCTCCTTGATCCGGCCCCAGGTGTTGGCGATAAAGCCCCAGCCTGCCAGCAGCAGGCACACCGACGCCACCGCCAGGGTCCAGCCCAGGCCAGCGGCGGGCGCCAGCACAATCGCGGGTTCACCAATGGCCCGCAGCACCAGCCCGACATTGAGCAAAATCAGGATCGCCCAGCCGAGGCGTTCGCTGCCTCTTGGATTTTCCTTCGACTGTTTCGGGAACATCCAGTAACCGACCCCCATAATGAGCTGGGTGACCCACCCGATAAACAGAAAGTGCAGATACACTGGGCGCAGCACCTGCAGGCTGGAGGTCCAGCCCATGACCGGCTGCGCGAGCACAACGGATGCCATCATCAGGCCAGCGACGAAGTACAGCATCCCTATTTTGATAAACCAGCGCGACAGCGTCGGCATACATTACGCTCCATGATTTACGTGACACATTCAGCGGCAGGCGAGACACAGGATCGTATCTCGCCTGCCGGTATGGACCTCAGCCGTTTAGTGCCCGGCTGTATCCATCTCCCCCTCACTATGATACACCAGCGGGTTGTCGCCCCCTTCAACGACCAGGTAACCGGCCAGCCCACGTTCCAGGCGGCTGAGCGCGTGGTCTACCAGGATATAATTGCCCGGCACTTCCACCGTAAATTCCACCATGGTCGCGCCGCCGGGCGGCACCAGCGTCGTCTGCACGTCGGTCAGCGGCTCGCTGGTCAGCGATGCCTGATCGTACACCCGGTCAAAGATTTCACCGATGACATGGAAGGACGATACAGCATTGGGACCGCCCACCCCGAAGAAAATCCGAACTGTTTCGCCCACATTGGCCTGCAGGGCATGTTCATCCTGGGTCAGGGCACCCGCTGCGCCGTTAAAGACGAAGTATTCGGCCCGTTCATCCAGCATCTTCTGGTAATCAAAGTCCAGGTGACCGGTGGTACCATAGGGCTGCGTGGTGTAGATTTCACCCTGCATCACATAAAATTCGCGGTCCACCGGGGGCAGCCCACCTACCGGCTCCACCAGGATCAGCCCGTACATGCCGCTGGTGATATGGTGCGCCACGCTGCTGGTTGCACAGTGATAGACGTACAGGCCCGGGTTCAGTGCCTGGAAGGTAAATGATGTCGAGTCGCCGGGCAGGGTCTGGGTATAGACCGCCCCACCACCAGGCCCGGTTACAGCGTGCAGGTCGATGGAGTGCGGCAGCATGCTGGACGAGTCGTTGTGCAGGATCAGTTCCATCGTGTCATCCACGCGCATGCGCAGCATCGGGCCGGGCACCTGACCATCAAAGGTCATGTAACGATAGGTTGTGCCATCTGCCAGCACGCCATCCACCTCAACGGTGGTCAGTTCCACGACGTGATGCTCTGGCGCACGATCCCCCACCGGGGGCGGCACGTCGGCCGGGCTGCGGATAATCGACACGGCATCTGCCGCCGCCGGCGCCGCAGTGATCGTGGCCGTTTCCGGCGTATGCGCATGGCTCACGGCCGCCGTTTCGTCTTGTGGGGCCGCTTCCTCAACCACTGCGGTTTCGCTGGCCACAACGCGCACCAGCCCCTTCATACCAATCTCGCGATGACCGGGCACCGAACAGTAGTAGGTAAATTCGCCCGCCTGATCCGCCACAAATTCAACGGTGACGGTCTGGTCAATCGTGATAAGCTGGCCCGTATCCACCCCAAATTCATCAATCTTGAGGTCGTGGAGGGTGGGGTCGCCGTTGATGACCGTAATCTTTACGGTATCGCCCTGGTTCACCACCAGTTCCGGGTTAGAGATGCCTTCGATGTCGCCACCGACACCCACAAACGCCATGGGCGGGGTACCGCCAAGCTGGGTGCGCAGGGTGTATTCCACCACGCTGGCCGTGTCCGCCTGGGCCACCAGCACCGGTTCTGCCTCTGTGGTGGTGGCAGCAGGCTGATGAGCGTCTACCGCGGCGGGGACAATTTCGAGCCGAACCGGCAGCACCGCCAGAAACAGGACGGCGAAGCCGATCAGCGCTACCGGGAGCAGATTAGGAAGTAGTTGCTTTTGCATTCTATAGTTCCTCGTGTGTTTCTCGTTTCAGAATTAAAAAGGGCAGTTCAATTGCACCCACCGGGCAGACATCCTCGCAGAAGGTGCAGTAAGTACACAGGTCCGGGTGAACAAGCGCGGCTTTGCCATCCCGCTGGCCCAGCGCACCGGTTGGGCACACAGCGATACAATCTCCGCAGCCTGTACACTTCGACGCGTCAATCTGTGGCAGCCAGGTCTCGTCATCATAATTCATGAGGCTGCCGCCTTCTCTGATAAACCAAATTCAACAAGAATCTGATTAATCCATCCCTGTACGCGCTGATGAGTCAGCTCTGGCTGGTGGTCTTCATCCAGCGCCAGGCCCATAAACTGATCGCCCTCCGTAAACAGCGAGTGCCCGAACTGGTAACCTGTCGTAGAGGTATACCCCACCAGTTCGCCGCCCTGCGCCAGCACGGTTTCCGCCAGCATGCCCGCCGCATCCAGATAGGTATCCGGGTAGCCATACTGGTCGCCCAGTCCAAAAACCGCCACCTTGCGCCCGGTCAGATCAAGCGTTTCCAGGTCGTCCCATTTGATATCCCAGTCCGCCTGAAGTTCGCCGATATCCCAGGTCGGAATCCCCAGGATCAGGTGGTCATAATTCAGCATCTGGCTCATGTCCGTGCTGCCGACGTTATAAATAGCGACGGTTTCCTCGCCCAGCAGCGCCTCGATGGCGTCGCGCATTTCATAGGCGACATATTCTGTCTGCGAGGTGCTGCTGCCAAAAAACAGACCTATTTTGGTCATCTTATCCTCCTGCTGCTGCGTTTCGCCGGGCGTCTGCGGCCCAGAGATTCCATTGCAACCTTCAGGTCTGCTTCGGAAAACAGGAAGCCTTTATTCGCGGCAAAACGTGTCAGTGCGGGTACAGTCCAGGCTTCAGCAAGGCGCTGATGCGTTTGCAGGCTGCGGTTAGCCGCCAGCCGTTCCAGGAAAATCTCTGCCGTTTGACGCGCCATGTCGTCCTCCCTGTGGCGCCGCACCACGTTAACTTGTGAACTTTGACTCAAGGATAGGCGACAAACGCGGGTTTGTATTTAAGCTAGATTAAGTTGGCGGAAATTGGGGGGAATTGCTTTACATCATAGCGATGGTGCGCAGCCTGCGCTCATCGATAATCCAGATGCGGTGGCGATCAAACTCGATAGCGCCGGCGGCTTCCAGTTCGCGCAGCGCGATGCTGATGGTTTGCGGTGTGGTGGCCAGGTGCGCGGCAATGGCGGTGCGGGTCACGCCGGGGCCGCTGAGCGATGGGTCTTCGATCTGCCGAAGCAGGAAGCGCGACAGCCGGACAATAACGGAATAGAGCGCCAGGTTTTCGATCTTGCCCACCAGCGAGCGCACCCGCCGGGCCAGCACCCGCACCACCTTCAGCGCGAAGTCGCTGTCTTCCTCAATCAGCCGGATCAGTTCCACCGCCGGGATAACGCTGACATCCGTCTGGCTCAGCGCGGCGGCATCTGCGGGGTTGTTGCCGCCGTCCAGCGTGGCTACATCATTGAAGGTATCGCGCGGGCCGAGGATATGAATAATGTGCTCGACTCCGTCCGGGTTAACCTTGTAGATTTTAATGCGCCCTTTTTCGATAATCCACAGGCCCGCAGCCGGTTCATTTTCGAGGAAGATGATTTCCCCGGTATCGTAATGTCGTCGGATGCTGGCCCGCACCAGCCGGTCAATCGCCGCATCTGGCAGGTCCTCAAAATAGGTCAGAGTCGGCAAAAAGGTATGCAGCGATGTCACCGGTGATTGAGATTGCGCCATAATCTGATGCTCGTCGGCCTGGCGGTTAAAGATGCCCTGCTTATGCGGACAGCTTTTACTATAACCCATTCCGGCAAACAGGCGAAAGCATGCGTCCAAACAGACCGCCCGCGTTCGCAATCCATCAACCGCCGCTGCTACAATAGAGCGCGAACAAAAGTTTTTTGGCAAAAGGAAGTGTCAACATGCCTGAATTTACAGACAAAGCAGTCCTCGTCACCGGGGCCGGCACCGGCATCGGCTACGAAATCTGCCGCCAGTTCGCGGCAGCAGGCGCCAGGGTAGCCCTCAATGATATCGACCCGGCACTGGCAGATGCAGCCGCCGCGAAGATCAACCAGGAAGTGGGGCGCGACGCCGTCCTTGCCTATACCTGCGATGTGGCCGATGTGCCTGCTGTGCGGGCCATGTTTGCGGATTTTGCAGCCAAAGCCGGGCGGATGGATGTGGCTGTGGCCAATGCCGGGCTGACCAATTTTGGCGAGTTTCTGACCTACACCCCAGAGGCCTTTGACCGCCTGACCAGCGTCAACCTGCGCGGGAGCTATTTCACCGCCCAGACCGCCGCCCGCCTCATGATCGAGAAGCAGATTGCGGGCCGCATCCTGCTCATGTCCTCGGTCACAGGCGGCCAGGCTTTTCTTAACCTGGGGGCCTATGGAGTCACCAAAGCGGGTATCCGGCATATGGCCAAGGTGCTGGGGCTGGAACTGGGCCGCTATGGCATCACGGTTAACGCCATCAGCCCGGGCCTGATCCTGACCGAACGCACCACCACCGACGACCCCAACGCAGAGGCCAACTGGGCCGAAGTCACGCCCACCGGGCGGACGGGGCGCGTGGAAGATATCGCGGCGGCGGCGCTGTTCCTGGCTTCCGCAGAAGCACGCCACGTCAACGGGCAGACTCTGGAAGTTGACGGCGGCTGGACCACCGTCAGCCCGATTCCTGCCGCCCACCCGGACATCCCCGAATTTTCGTCGCAGTTACGCTGAACCAGCGCCGGGTTGTTCCAGCACGGGCTGCGGCCTGCCCTGCCACAGCAGCAGCCCACCCATCAGAAAGATGGCGATGAACAGCCCGGCCCACAGCAAGGCCCCCGGCGCGCTCCAGTCGATACGCTGCGCCGTCGCATCTACCATGAGCACCCCCACCAGCGGCAGCACACCCGCGATCTGTGTGAGGCCCAGGGTGCGCAGTTCCAGCGGCGGCGCCGCCCGCAGCAGCAGCCCTGCCCCCAGCGCCGGGGTGAGAAATGTCACGCTGTACAGCCGCGCATGAAAATCATCCAGCGGCCAGGGCCAGAATGCACCAAACGTCTGGGGCGCCACCAGCAGCAGCATGCCATAGCCCCCCAGAACCACCGCCTGAATCAGCAGCAAAACACGCATCACCGCCCCCGGTCGTGCCCCGTCCAGCGGTGCCTGTGCGCCATACAGCCGCAGATGATAAAGCGCGTTGGCCGGGATCACGATATACAGCGCGAACCAGGCCAGTGTTGAAGCGGTGCTCTGGGTGAAGCGGTGCAGATAGGCGACGGAAACGCCCAGCACGATCACGGTAAAGGTGAAGATCATCGGCACGACCAGCCGTGCTGGCGACCAGCGCCCCACATAGGCCAGGGCCGCCGCAGATACCAGCGACGCCAGATAGACCCCGCCCAGAAAACGCGCATTAAACGGGGTCAGCGCCCAGGGCCAGACCGGCCCCAGCACATCCGGCAGCAAGAACAGGCCGCCCCCCGCCCCCACCAGCACCCCCACTTCCAGCGCCGTCACCCAGCGCAGCAGGCGCGTGATGCGCGGATTGTGTGGATCATGAGAGTTCATGAGTCGCCTCCACGGCGGGCCGGTGAATAAAGCCGACATAAAACGCCGCCGCGGCCTCGACAGCGTGCAGCCAGATATCATGCCCGAACAGCGGCAGCAGGCCGAAGGTCGTTTGCAGCGCGGGCAGCAGGCCCATCAACGTAAAGACTCCCAGGATCACCGCCAGCGCCTGGGCGAACAGCCGCGCCGAGGTATAGCCGCCATAGGCCAGCAGCCCCCAGATGCCAAACCCCAGATGAATCAGGTTATGGACCAGATTAATGGGAAATAACCCCAGCAGCAGCCCGTAACTGGCGGGCAGCGTGAGGGATGGCACACCGGCGGGGGGTGGTTGGGTAATGCCGGGGATAAACCCGCCGACGCCTGCCAGAGTAAACGCGATGCCCATCAGCAGGGCAAAATAATGAGCCAGCATGCTGTGCTCCTTCGTTTTATTAATTGCAGATCAGGAGTCCCATTTGATGATAATCGTTTCGGCCTGTTCCGTCCAATGTCCGC
>CAZQIY010000054.1:0-25842 GCA_964593565.1 uncultured Anaerolineaceae bacterium | reverse complement strand
CTGAATGGAGGACCCGCCCTGTGGATGTGATCCCGGACGAACACCCGCACCATCAGGTTTACAAGCTGCTGACCGCCGCCATCGTGCCGCGCCCGATTGCCTGGGTGAGCACCATCAACCGCAGCGGCCAGCCCAACCTGGCGCCCTTCAGCTTCTTTAACGCCGTCTGTGGCAATCCGCCGACGGTGCTGTTTTGCCCCGGCGTCCGGTCCGCAGACCGCAGCCCCAAGGATACCTACCGCAACATCCTTGAAACTGGCGAGTTCGTCATCAACTTTGTGACCGAAGCGCTGGCCGAAGCCATGAATATCACCGCTGTCGAGGCGGCGCCGGAAGTCAACGAGTTTGAACGCGCCGGGCTGACCGCCGCCCCCGGCACGACTGTCCGCGTGCCCCACGTAGCCGAAACGCCGATCTACTTTGAATGCAGGCTGCGCGAGACGGTGACGATCAGCGAGGAACCGGGTGGGGGATATATCGTCATCGGGACGGTGACGCTGATCCATGTGGACGATGCCGCCTTCCGCCAGGGGTATTACGTCGATTTTGACGCCTATCATCCTGTTGGGCGCATGACCGGTGCGGGCTATGTGCGCACCACAGATCAGTTCGACATGCAGCGCCCGCCTTCAGAAATTCAGCCTTTGTGAGTCCATGCAGACCATTTTGGGCAATTTGCCACATGTACCTGTAATTTTTGAACGTAGACGGTATTATTGGAGTACCTTTGTTAGCGCATGCACACATGCAAAGACAAAGGCGCTAGAATTACCAGAGGAAAAATCATAGGAGGCTTGTTTTATGAACAAAGTCAGGTATTTTGGGTTGTTCATGGTATTTGCCATGCTGCTAACCCTGATTGTGGGCGTCAGTGCACAGGATGATGTCAAGGTTCTGCGCACCGATATCGGCCCCAGTGATGTACCCACGCTCGACCCGGCCATCGCCACCGACTCCAGCTCCATTCAGATTCTGGAAATGACCTACATCGGCCTGACGGCCAACGACGAACAGTCTGCCACTATCCCTGGCATGGCCAGCGAGTGGACCGTCGAGGAAAACGAAGATGGTACCGCGACCTACACCTTCACCCTGCGCGAAGGCATCCCGTGGGTGCGCTATAACGCCGACACTGGCGCGGTAGAAGAAGTGACCGACGCAGACGGCAACGTGCGCTATGTTAATGCCCATGACTTTGTCTATGGCTGGCTGCGCACGCTGGACCCGGCAACCGCTGGTGACTATGCCTATGTTCTGGCACCCCAGGTGGTCGGTGGTGTCGAATTCAACACCGGTGGCGGCGCACGCGAAGATGTCGCGGTCCGCGCGGTGGATGATTACACCGTTGAGGTGGTCGCGCCGCAGCCTGTGGCTTACACCACCTCCATCTATGGCCTCTGGATGGCCCGTCCGCAGCCGCAGTGGGTGATTGACGAAGTAGGCGAATTCTGGATCGAGCCGGAAAACTTCGTGTCCTATGGCCCTTACGCCATTAAGGAATGGCCGCGTGGCGAAAGCATCACCCTGATCAAGAATCCGTTCTGGCCGGGAACCGATGAAATCCCACAGCCCGCGATTGACGAAATCGTCCTCTACGTGCTGGACGAAACCACCGCGCTGGCCCGCTACGAAGCCGGTGAACTGGATCGTACCGATACCGTGTCTGTCGCCGACATTCCGCGTATTCTGGCCGACCCGACCCTGAGCCAGGAATACTATTCCGGCCCGCAGGCCTGCACCTACTACTACGGCTTCAGCGTGGGTGTCGCGCCGATGGACAATGTCCACCTGCGCCGTGCCCTGTCCTACGCCGTCGATCGTGAGGACATCATCAACAACATCCTCCAGGGTGGGCAGCTTCCGGCACCGTTCCTCAGCAACCCGACCCTGAACGCTGCGCCGCTGGTCGAGGATTTCCCCGACCTGGGCATTGTCTACGATCCGGACATGGCCGCTGAAGAACTTGATCTGGCGCTGGCCGATATGGGCCTGTCTGATCCCAGCGAACTGCCGCCCATCACCCTGCTGTACAACACCAGCAGCGCTCACCAGGCGATTGCCGAAGCCATCCAGGCAATGTGGGCCGATGAACTGGGTGTTCAGGTGGAACTGACTGTTCAGGAATTCGCCACCTACCTGGACCAGCGCGCCACCTTCCCGGTATGGCGTGCAGGCTGGTGCTCGGACTACCCGGACAACAACAACTTCATGTTCGACGTGTTCCACAGCACCTCGCAGAACAACGATACTGGCTTCGCCAATCCGGAATATGACGCCCTGGTTGAACAGGCCGCTCAGGAAACCGACACCGCGACCCGTATCGAACTGTACGCGCAGGCTGAGGAAATCCTGATCGAAGAAGAAGCAGCCATCCTTCCGATCTACTTCTATTCTCAGAACGAGATGACCAAGCCCTATGTCGAACGCACCTACGCGCTCGGTGGGCAGCAGTACTTCTATAACTGGGATATCGCTGAGTAGGATTCGGGTGTAGTATAAAATTCTAGTGATCGAACTGGCAGCGGGGGACATAGTTTATGTCCCCCCTGTTAGATCAGGGACACGCCATTGCTTAACTTTAAGGGTTCTTATGGTTCCTGCCAGCAGATGATCCTGGCAGTGCCGGGCGCCTCTGGCACCAGCCATCCCCTCGTGCTTTGCCCCCAGACAGAAACAGCATGGCAGTCCAAATTCCGGAGTCAGGATTATGGTTCTCTTTATCGTTCGTCGTTTCTGGTGGATGCTGCTGGTTCTGTTTCTGGTATCTGTGGTCACCTTCGCGCTGATGCACTCGGTCCCGGGCGGTCCTTTTGACCGCGAAAAGGAAGTGCCGCCGCAGGTGCTGGCCACCCTGGAAGCCAAGTACAACCTGGATGTGCCTGTCCCGCAGCAGTATGTGGATTACATCAGCGCCGTAGTCATACCGCGCATCACCGATTCCACCTTCAGGCGCACACCGCTTGAAGATTATCTGATTAATGTAGACCTGCCAGGGGGCTATGCCTTCCGCTGGATGAACTTTGGCCCCTCCTTCCGGGAACGCAACCGCACCGTCAGCAGCATGATCGCTTTCCATCTGCCGGCTTCTATCCAGCTTGGCACAGCGGCGATTATCGTCGGGCTGTCGATTGGGGTGCCTTCCGGCATTATGGCGGCGCTCAACCGCAACACCCGTTATGATTATTTCAGCATGGGGTTCGCCATTATCGGTGTTTCTGTGCCCACCATCATCAGCGGCCCGCTGCTGCAATATATATTTGGGGTTCATTTTAAGATACTGCCTGTTTCCGGGTGGGATTCCTGGCAGCATCTGATCCTGCCCGCTTTTGCGCTTGGCTTTACAGAATCGGCCCTCATCGCCCGCCTGACCCGCGCCAGCCTGCTTCAGGTGCTGAACGAAGATTATATTCGCACCGCACGGGCCAAAGGGCTGCGCGAACGCAGTGTGATTATCATGCATGCCCTTAAAAACGCGCTGATTCCGGTGGCGACGGTGCTCGGCCCGATGGTGGCCTTTCTGGTGACTGGCTCCTTTGTGACGGAAACCATCTTCGGCATTCCGGGCATTGGCCGCTTCTTCGTCACCAGCATCGCCAACCGCGACTACCCGCTCATCATGGGCACGGTACTGCTGTTCGCACTCTTTCTCGTCATCGCCAACACGCTGGTCGATATCATCTATGCATGGCTCGACCCGCGCATTCGGTTTAATTAAGGAGTCTCAGGATGGCGACTGTAGCAAGCAAGGACCGCGCCAGTTCCGTAGCAAGCCTGGAACAGGACCAGCAGCAGGGCGAAAGCCTGTGGGCAGACGCCTGGAAGCGGCTGATCCGCAACAAGGCCGCTATGTTCGGGCTGCTGATTATTATCGTTTACATCGTGATGGCCATCTTTGCGCCCATCATTGCGCCTTACCCCTACAATCTGCAAAATCGCGATTATGGCAATGCCGCGCCTGCCTGGGTGATGTCGCTGTTTCCGACCCTGCGCCCCCGCGATGAATCAATTCGCTTAAGCGGCGGCGAGGCGCTGGTCACGACTGGTCAGAGGGTGCAGGAAGGCGATGTGCTGGCGCAGAATGTTGGCCGCAACGAGGCGACCATTTATGCCAACGTGGATGGCATGGTGTTTGTCGATGATTCCCGCGTGGAACTGACTCCGCTTCAGGTTTTCGAGGCACCCATCGACAGCGGATGGACCGCCGCTGTGGGAGATAATCAGATCGTCCCGCCGGGAACCACGCTGCTCAGCCAGGCGGATGGCACCGGCACTATTGATTCGCCTATTGGCGGCACGGTTTATCTGCTGGAAGACCGGGTGCTGGTGCGTCCTCAGAATACTGGCTATGTGGCCATGAAGAACGAATACCCGCTGGGCACGGATCAGTTAGGCCGCGATTTGTTCAGCCGCATTGTGTATGGCACGCGCGTTTCGCTGATGGTCGCGTTTATTGGCCCGCTGGTGAGCTTCCTCATTGGCCTGCCGTTCGGGCTGATCGCCGGTTACTTTGGCGGGCGCGTCGACAACCTGATGATGCGGTTTGTCGATCTGATGTACGCCTTTCCCACGCTGCTGCTGATCATTCTGTTTATGGCGCTGTTCCGCACCAGCTTTACCCAGTACGAACCGGGGTCGCTGGCGGATACGCTGGGCCAGATTGACCGCGCTTCCGGCGGCATGTTCTTTATCTTTATCGGCGTCGGCCTCACCTCATGGATGGGCCTTGCCCGCCTGACACGCGGCCAGGTGCTTTCTGTGCGCGAAAAAGAATATGTAATGGCGGCCCAGTCGCTTGGTTCGACCCGCCGCAAGATCATGTGGCAGCACATCCTGCCCAATATCCTGGGGCCAATCGTCGTTTCCGAAACACTGACGATCCCCACCTATATCCGGTACGAAGCCTTCCTCAGCTTTATCGGCCTGGGGGTGAACCCACCCACGCCAAGCTGGGGCCTGATGATTTCTGACGGCTCCAACTCCATCGCCTCCTATCCGCATCAGGCGCTGTTCCCGGCACTGGCGCTGTTTTCGATTATGTTCGCCTTTAACTTTTTGGGCGATGGGCTGCGCGACGCGCTCGACCCGCGTATGCGTGGCACAGATTAACCCGTCTACAAAGCCGCGCGGCAACATGATAGAATAGCCGGTCAATATGCCGGATGGCACAGAGGCACGCGATATCGTGCCTCTGTGCCGTATAGATCATGTGCAGAAGCCTATGCTCACCGTTGCCGACGCGCTTCAACTGCCGGCCTTTGCCGGGTCACAGGTGGTTGCCGGAAAAGAAGGCCTCAATCACATCGTCAGTTGGGTCCATGTGGTTGGCGTGCCAGATGCCGCCCGCTGGTTAAACGGCGGCGAACTGGTGCTGACGACTTACCTCAACCTGCCCACAGATCAGGCAGACCAGCACGCCTACATGCAGGCCCTGATCGACAAGGGGGTCACTGCCCTGGCGCTGGCGGTGGGCAGCGTGGTCGATCATGCCCCGGCCCACCTGCGCGATGTGGCAGACCGCCACCAGTTCCCCTTAATCGAGATTCCCTACGATTCGCGCTTTATCGATATTGCCCGCAGCGCCAACGAGCGCATCACCCAGGAAAATATGGCGATGGTCACGCGGGCGCTGACCATCAATCGCGTGCTGACCCAGATCGTGCTGGATGGCGGCGACCTGCGCCAGTTGGCCAGCACCCTGGCGGAACTGATCGGCCAGTCCATCAGCATTGAAAATGAACGCTTCGAGGCCATGGCCAGCGCCAATATCTCCGCCTTCGATGAAGCCCGCCGCTACACCCTCAGCGAAGGCCGCACCGACCCCAGGCTGGTGCAGGCGATGCAGGAGCGCGGCATCATCGGCGAGATTCAGCGCACGCTGCGCCCGGTGTTTATCCCCGCCATGCCGGATGTCGGGCTGGAGATGGAGCGCATCCTCGCGCCGATTGTGGTGCATGGCGATATTTACGGCTATGTCTGGATCATTGCCGATGACCGCCCGCTGAACGACCTGGATCATATGGCGATTGAAAGCGGCGCGACCATTGCCGCCCTGATGATGCTGCATCAGGAAGCGGTGCAGAGCGCCGAAGCCTCGCTGAAAGGCAGCTTTCTGGCGCAGTTGATCGACGGGGGCAACGGGCGCGGGGCCGTGCTGGCCGATCAGGCGCTGCGGTTTGGCATCGACCTGAGCGCGCCGTTCCGGGTGCTGCTGGTCGAAACGGAGGACCGGCAGAAACTGCTGCACATTTACCGCCGCATTCACCGCCTCGCCTCGCTGCACCAGTGGCCGCTGGTGGCCGGGCAGTTCGCCGGGCAGGTGGTCATGCTGGCCCAGCACGACGCCGACCTGAACACCATCACCCGGCAGATTCATGAACACGCCAACGGCGGCAGCCTGCGTATCAGCATCAGCACCCAGCAGACCGGCGCGGAGCATGTGCCACTGGCTTATGAGCAGTGTACTGAGGCGCTGCAGATTGCGCGGCGGCTGAAAATGCCGGATAAAACCATCCGCTTTGAAGATATGGGCTACCTGCATACGCTGTATCATGCCGGGCCGGAAAGCCTGCGCAGCAACCCTTATGTCCCTGTGCTGCGCCGGCTGCTGGATGAGCACCAGGCGGACCTGTTCCACACGCTGGAAGCCTATTTAGACGAGGGCGGCAACGGCGTACAGACCGCCGAAACGCTGATGATCCACCGCAGCACGCTCAATTACCGGCTGGAACGCATCCGGGAAATCTGCGGCTGCGATCTGTCTGACCCTGGCACGCGGGTAAATCTACAGGTGGCGCTCAAACTGCTGCGCCTGTTTGAGGGGGGCGCATGAAACTGCTTATTGTCTGCGCATCACTTGATCTGACCCAGCCCTTCAGCGCGACCCCGGCATGGTGGCAATTGCTCAAGGCGCTGTACGAAGTGGGGGTGGATGTGGTCGCCACGCCGTACCAGGGGCCGGCCATTGAATCGCTGTGGTGGCGGGCAGAACCCAACCCGGCCCAGTGGCAGGGAGACGCCTTCAAAACCGCGCGCGACCTGTATCGCCGGGTCGCCGGGGAAAAGCCGCCGGTCCAACTGGATGAATCCGCCCAGGCCAGCAGCGATGAATCCCCCTCAGATCGGCTGGTACGCCAGTTCGCGCAGACCACCGTCGCGCCGCTGTGGCAGCGGCATCTGGACCGCATTCTGACGCAGCAGCCCGATATCGACGCGGTGATCTTCCTGACCACGCCGCTGAATCATCTTAACGGCGTGCCGGAAGCAATCCAGGCCAGACACCGCAAGCCCGTTATTTATTACGATGGTGATGTGCCCGCCAGCCTGCCCAATATGCGCGGCTTTGCTACCGGCTTTCGCATCTACCAGGGGGCAAACCCGGCGGAATATACGGCGTTTATCAGCAACAGCCTGGGCGGCGAGGCCTACCTGCGGGAGCTTGGCGCGCGCGAGGTGCATACGATCTTCTACGGCGTGGATACAGACGTGTTCAGCCCGGTTGAGGTGGCGGCGCAGGACATCGACGTGATGTTTTACGGGCACGGGCGCGAATATCGCTCCGGTTGGATTGACGACATGATTACGCGACCCTCGCAGGCGCTGCCAGAAGCGCGCTTCGCGGTGCGCGGCACCAAGCTGGGCGATCTGGGCCGGACGGAGATGCTGCCGTACCTCAGCTTTAGCAAGCTGCGCGAATATGCCTGCCGCAGCAAGATCAACCTGTGTATCACGCGGCGGGCACATGCCAGCGTTTATGGCTCGTCATCGTCGCGCCCCTTTGAACTGAGCAGCATGGGCGCCTGCATCGTCGCCAACCCCTACGAAGGGCTGGATTTGTGGTTCGAGCCGGAAAAAGAGATCATCGTCGTTCAGTCGCCGGAAGAAGCCATCGACCGCTACCGCTACCTGCTGGCGCATGAGGAGGAACGGCGCAGAATGGGCGAAGCGGCCCGCGCCCGTGTCCTGAACGAGCATACCATGCGTCACCGTGCCCGCCAGTTGGCAGACATCGTGCGCCAGTACGTCTGATTGCGCGCTGTGCCCCTTTGCCCTAACCTAGAGAAAAAGGGGGTGCGGCATGAAAATCGGACTGGCGTTATCTGGTGGCGGCTTTCGCGCGACGGTCTTTCATCTGGGCGTGCTGGGACGGCTGGCCGCAGAAGATCGCCTGAAACATGTGACTCATCTGGCGACGGTATCCGGTGGCAGCCTGTGCGCCGGGCTGGTTTATGGCGTCAATAACTACCGCTGGCCCAACCCGGATGAATTTCACAGCATTGTCGTGCCGCGCATCACCCGGCTGGTGACTGAAAACGATCTGCAGGGGTTGTATCTGCGGCGCATTCTGCACAATCCCCTCAGCCTCCTGCGCCCCCGTGCCAGCGACATCGCCTATCTGATCCGTACGCTGTGGGACATCGACGCCAGCCTGCAGGACCTGCCCACCCCGAACGAAGCCGCCGGACAGCCGCAGTGGCATATCATCGCGACCTGTTACGAAACCGGCAAAAGCTGGATCTTCACCCAGGACCGCATGGGCGATTACCGCTTCGGCTATCATCTGCGGCCAGACTTTCCCCTCAGCGACGCGATGGCGGCATCGTCGGCGGTGCCGGGGCTGGTGGGGCCGCTGGTGCTGGAAACCAGCGGGCGGCAGTGGCTGCGCCTGATCCCGGGGCAGCGCGCCACCGTGACTGAGCCGCCGTTTGACCGGGTGCATCTGTGGGATGGCGGCGTGTACGATAACCTGGGCCTGGAACCGCTGACCAATTATTCCGGCACCACAGACAGCTATGAATACCGGCCCGGTGTGGAGTTTCTCATCGTCAGCGATGCTTCTGGCGTGCCGCGTGACCAGGCCTATGGCCCGTTGTGGCGGCGCGCCAACAGCCTGCTGCGGCTGGTGGATGTGGCCCGCGATCAGGTGCGGGCGCTGCGGGCACGGGCGACAGTGGCGCATATCAAACAGAAAACCCATCCTTTCCCGCCGGGGCGCTATTTTCAGATCGACAACTATGCCGCGCAGATGTTCCGCCGCGCCTACCGCACCCCCGCACAGGCCAACCAGATGGCGGCGGGCTTCTTCCCGGCGGAGAAAGCGCACGCCCTGGCCCGCATGGAAACCACGCTGCGCAGCCTGACTCCGGACGAATTTCATGATCTGTACCGGCACGGCTTCGAGGTGGCGGATGTCACCCTGTTCGCCTTTGATGGCGAACGCTTCTCGCTGCTGCGTCATGACCCGGCGCGGCGCTGGTAGCCCATCCGCCAAACTTCACCTTTGCGCCGGGCCGCCTTTGCGCTAGATTCAACCTATGACGATTTTCCTCAGCCGTACATTGTGGCGGGACCTGCAAAACCCACCGCCGCATCATTGGGAATGGGGGGCGCGCGGGGCACGGGGCACACCCGCCCGGACGCCATCCCGAAAATCTGACCAGACCGCGCTGGTGCTGACCTTCGCGCTGTCCGCGCTGGCGCTCATCAGCGGTGTGATCCTGAACGCCATGGTGGTGTATCGCGTGGCGGACCGGGTGGCCCGCCCTCGCGAAAATGACACCTTCGACCTGCTGGCGGTGACTCCGGCGGGCGGCTTTGGCGCGTCGTGGGCCATCTTTGCCGGGGCGCTGCACTACGACCTGACCCTGCGCACGCTGCGCCGCATGCGCTATGGCGCGCTGCTGCTGGTGCTGGTGGTGGGCCTGCTGTCGCTGCTGCCCGTCCTCAGCGCGGACCTGGAGCGCGGCCTGCCGCTGCCCCAGAGCGAAGCATGGTCGTGGCTGCTGTTTTATCTGTTCCTGCTGCCGATGATGATCTTTGATCATCTGTACGCGGTGGTGTCCGGGGGCATCATCGGCATTCTGGTGCCGGCGGTGGTGCACACCGAAGCGCGGGTGGCGGCCCTGTTTGCCGGGGCGATGCTGCAATTCACCGGTTATCTGGTGGCGATCATCACCGGGGCCATCATGCTGCCGGTGGTCTACCAGACCATCGGCCTGACGGGCTGGCTGGCGGATCTCAGCCGGCCGCTGCTGGCGCTGATCGTCTTTGTGCTGGTGCACGAGGCGCTGGCCCTGCTGCTGTATCGCGCAGCCCAGGCCCACCTCAACGGCCCGGAAGCCGCCGCCTTCCTGCCGGCCAACTCATCGCCCTGAGCGCCCTGGGCCGGAACCACAGACCGCCATCCCGTCTGGTATAATAGATCGCGTTCCACCGACGGTCCGCAGACCGCAGACAGACAAACGGACAAGGCACGATGACCTATATTCTTGGTATTGAAACTTCCTGTGACGAAACAGCGGCGGCAGTCGTCGTTGATGGCAGGACCATTGCTTCCAATGTGGTCGCCTCGCAGATTGATCTGCACGCCGAATATGGCGGCGTTTTCCCGGAGCTGGCCTCGCGCGCGCACGTGGAAGCCATCGACGCGGTGGTGAAACAGGCGGTGGACGACGCCGGCATCACCTACGACCAACTGGACGCCATCGCAGTGACGCGCGGGCCGGGGCTGGTCGGGTCGCTGCTGGTGGGGCTGAATTATGCCAAAGGGCTGGCGCTGGCCACCGGCAAGCCGCTGCTGGGCGTCAATCATCTGGAAGGGCATGTCTATTCGCTGTGGCTGACGGAACAGAACCGCAGCATCGAGTTCCCGGTGCTGATCCTCATCGTCTCCGGCGGCCACACCGAACTGATCCTGATGACCGGGCACGGCGAATATCAGCGGCTGGGCGGTACGCTGGATGACGCCGCCGGCGAAGCCTTCGACAAGATCGGGCGGCTGCTGGGCCTGCCGTTTCCGGGCGGCCCCAACATCGAACGCGCCGCCCAGATGGGCAACCCGGCGGCCTATAAGTTCCCGCGCCCAAAACGCGATGAAAGCTATGATTTCAGCTTCTCCGGCCTTAAAACCGCCGTGATGCGCGAGGCAACGGTCATGCCCAGTGCAGAGGCGCGGCGGCAGCGCGGCGCAGAGAAAAAGGCGCAGCTTCGCGATGGCGTGTCCGTCAGCAACGTGGCCGCCAGCTTTCAGGCCGCCCTGGTGGATGCGCTGGTGGAAAAGACCGCCCGCGCCGCCAAAGCACATGATGTCACCGAAGTGATGATGGCCGGGGGCGTGAGTGCCAACCAGGCGCTGCGGCAGGCCATGCGCCGCGAAACTGACCTGCCGGTGCGCTATCCGCCCCTCAACCTGTGCACCGACAACGGCGCGATGATCGCGGCGGCCGGGTATCATCGTTTTATGGCCGGGCAGCGCGACGACTGGGATATGGAAGTGCTGGCAATGTGGCCGCTGACGATGGATACCTACGAGACGGAACCAGAATCCCCCGGCCAGCCATAAAACGCAGTCATAAGACACAGCGCCGCATCTGCTCATGGCAAATCGCGGCGCTTGTTGTCATAATGAGGCGCTGAAATTACAGTTTTTACTGCTTTTTCGGGAAGTTACCATGCCGGACGAATATATTCTTGAAATGCGGCATATTTCCAAGCGCTTCGACGCCACCCAGGCGCTGGAGGATGTCTCGCTGGCGCTGCGCCCCGGCGAGGTCCACGCCCTGCTGGGGGAAAACGGCGCGGGCAAATCAACGCTCATCAAAATCATGACCGGCATCCACCAGCCGGACCAGGGCGAAATGCTGCTGAACGGCCGCCCGCTGCGCATCAGCAGTTCGGCAGAAGCCCAGCAGTACGGCATCGGAGCCATCTATCAGGAACCGATGGTCTTTCCTGATCTGACAGTGGCGGAGAACATCTTTATCAGCCATCAGGATCAGGGCATTGTGGTCAACTGGCGCCGGATGTACCGCGAAGCCGAGGACGTGCTGAGCAGGCTGGGAGTCGCGCTGGATGTGCGCAGCCCGGCACGCGGCCTGACTCTGGCGGCACAGCAGACGGTGGAGATTGCCAAAGCCGTCTCGCTCAACCTGCGCGTGCTCATCATGGATGAACCTACCGCCTCGCTTTCTGCTCACGAAGTCATGCAGCTTTTTACGCTGGTGCGCATCCTGCGCGAGCAGGGCGTGGCGATTCTGTTCATCAGCCACCGGCTGGAGGAAGTGTTCGAGATTGCGGACCGGGTGACGGTCTTTCGCGATGGCCGGCACATCTCCAGCCGCCCCATCAGCGAAGTCAATCACGACAGCCTGATCCGCGAGATGGTCGGGCGCGAACTGAAGGAATTTTTCGTCAAGGAAAGCCGCCCACAGGGTGACGTGCTGATTTCAGTGCGCAGCCTCAGCCGCGAGGGCGCATTTTCGGACATCAGCTTCGACATCCGCCGGGGCGAGGTGCTGGGGTTTGCCGGGCTGGTCGGGTCACGGCGGACCGATGTCGGGCTGGCGCTGTTCGGCATCGAACCGGCGGACTCCGGCGAAATTGTGTGGCAGGGCCAGCCGCAGCAGATCAGATCGCCCCAGCAGGCGCTGGACCTGGGCATCGCCTATGTGACGGAGGACCGCCGCCAGTTGGGGCTGACTCTGCCCATGTCGATTGCCGCCAACATCACCCTGCCCACGCTGAGCAGCTACCTGAGCAGAATCGGGCTGATCCGCCGCAGCCGCGAAACCGACACCGCAGAACATTTTCGCCAGCAGTTGTCGATCCGCACCCCGTCGATCTGGGCGGAAACCGGCAAGCTGTCCGGCGGCAATCAGCAGAAGGTGGTGCTGGGCAAGTGGCTGAACACGCGCCCACAGCTTCTGATTCTGGATGAACCCACACGCGGCATCGATGTCGGGGCCAAGGCCGAAGTTCACCGCATCATCAACGATCTGGCGCAGGAAGGCATGAGCATCCTGCTGATTTCGTCCGATCTGCCGGAAGTGCTGGCCATGAGTGACCGCATCCTCGTCATGCGGGAAGGGCGGCAGATGGGCATTTACGAACGCGACGCCTTCGATCAGGAAACGATCATCAAAGCGGCGATGGGCCAGAGCAGCAGCCCCGCCGCCGCAGCACAGGAACAGGTATGAACGCTATTTTCCGGCTGGTTCGGCCGCAGCAGATTCGTGAACTGAGTCTGATCCTCATCATTCTGATTGCGATTCTGTTCTTCAGTACGCAGGTGCCCAATTATCTAAGCCCGCGCACCTTCACCCGCATCTCGACCAGCGTCGCGGTAATTCTGGTGGTGGCGGTGGGGCAGACGCTGGTGGTGCTGACGCGCAATATTGACCTGTCCGTCGGCTCCATTGTTGGTTTTACGGCCTATTTCGCCGGGCAGCAGCTTGCCCTCAACAACGACATCGCGCCGGTACTGGCGGTGGGCATCGCGATGGGGGCCGGCGCGCTGATGGGAGTCGTCAACGGGGTGCTGGTGGCCTATGGTCGCATCCCCTCGATTGTGGTCACATTAGGCACGCTGGCGCTGTACCGGGGCGTACTGGTGGAATATTCGCAGTCGCAGACCATCACTACCGCACAGATGCCCCGCTGGCTGATCGAACTGCCGCCGCAGAATCTGTTTACCATCGGCGACCTGGAATTTCGCACGATGGTGGTGCTGGCGCTGGTTGTCGTCGTTATCTTCCAGTTGATGCTGGTCTATCTGCCCTTTGGCCGCCGCCTGTACGCCATCGGGTCGAACCCGGACGCGGCCCACATGGCCGGGCTGCCAGCGCGCCGCCTGGTGCTGACGGCCTTTGTCCTCAGCGGGGCGATGGCCGGGCTGGCCGGGTTTATGTTTCTGGCGCGCTTTGGCACTATCACGGTGGTAGCCGGGCAGGGCCTGGAATTATCCGCAGTGGCGGCGGTGGTCGTGGGGGGTGTCAATCTGTTTGGCGGGTCCGGGTCGATGTGGGGAACGATGCTGGGTGCGATCATGATCGGCACGCTGGAACAGAGCCTGCTGCGGATGCAGATCAGCGAATTTGTCAAGGATGCCCTGCTGGGGCTGTTTATCCTGCTGGCGGTGGCGACCGATGCCGTCCTGCTGACGCGACTGCGGATGCTGTGGGCCTACATGGCCCAGCGAGAGGCCAACCAGCAGGCCGTAGTCGTGCGCGAACAGGAGGTCGAACATGCCTAGCCCTGACCTGCGGCGCTGGATGCGCTGGGAAACGCTGCTGGTGGTGATTCTGGCCGGGGTGCTCATCTTCAACGTGTCCCGTTCGCCCGTGTTCCTCAGCATCGACAACATTGTGAACCTGTTCCGGCTGCACATCGAAAAGATCATCGTGGTGCTGGCGATGACGCTGGTGATTATCAACGGCGAGATTGATCTTTCGGTGGCGTCCATCATGGGCCTGTCGGCGTCGGTGATGGCGGTACTGTACGAAAGCGGCATGTCGATGGCACTGGCGATTGGGGTGGCGCTGCTGATCGCGGTGCTGTGCGGGGTCAATAACGGCTTCTGGGTGGCCTATGTGAAGGTGCCATCGCTGGCGGTCACGCTGGCCGGGCTGATCGGCTATCGTGGGCTGGCGCAGCTTTTTATCGAGGATCGCTCGGTGGGCAGTTTTCCGGACTGGCTGAATCGCCTGGGGCAGCAGCCGCTGATCGGCCCGTTTCCGCTGGCGCTGATTCTGTTTTTTGTGCTGCTGGCCGTATTCGTCCTGCTGCTGCATTTTTCGGCTTTTGGGCGTTATGTCGTCGTGATCGGCAACAATCAGGAAGCTGCCCGCTATTCCGGCGTGAAGGTGGCGCGGGTCAAAATGCAGCTTTTTATGCTGTCCGGCTTTGTAGCGGGGCTGGCCGGCGTGTTGTATGCCGCGCGGCTGGGGGCAGTGCGCGCCAGCACGGCGGAAGGCTTCGAGCTGGACATCATCACGATGGTGCTGCTGGGCGGCGTCAGCATCTTTGGCGGCAGGGGCACGCTGGCGGGGGTGGCGCTGTCCGTGCTGATCGTGCTGTGCCTGCGCAACGGCATGGGCCTGCTCAGCATCACGGGCAACACGCAGACTATGGTTATCGGCGTGATCCTCATCCTGTCGGTGCTGATCCCGAACCTGGCGGAGGATGCGCGCGGCCTGTGGAAGCGACGGCAGCGCGATGCTGTTGTGCCGGTGAAGAACTGAGGTTCGTGTTCACAAAGCATGGGGCGTGCGGCTGCGGCCTATGCCTTGTGAACAGGAGCCAGAAGAAAGGAGGAGCGCGGACGATCACATCAGCCAGCCTGTTAAATTGCAAAGGTTCATCGCCAATTAAAGCAATGAGGAGGAGTTAAAGTGAATAGAAACTTACTGATCCGTTCCGTACTGCTGATGCTGCTGGTTGTGGTGTCGGTCAGTGGGGTCAGCGCGCAGGATGCCGAACCCGTCGTCGCCACCCCCGGCCAGGAAGTAAACATGGTGCTGCTGCCCAAATTCCTGGGCATCGCGGTCTTTGACCAGGCCCACCAGGGCGCGCAGGAAGCCCATGCAGAACTGGAAAATCCCGGTGAATTGCAGTTCCTTGGCCCGACGCCAGAAAACGCCGTCGCCGGTCAGATCGAAATCGTCACCAACGCTACCACCCAGGGCGTCAGCGCCATCATGATCTCGAACAACGCGGGCGACCAGATTGCCCCGGCCCTGCAGGAAGCACAGAGCGCCGGTGTCACTGTCGTAAGCTGGGATTCACCCATCCCCTCTGGCGAAGGCGAAGATGTCTTTATCGCCCAGGTGGACTTTGATGAAACCGGGCGCGTGATGGCCGATATGGCGCGCAGCATCCTCGGTGAGGACGGCGGCCAGTTCGCCATTCTGTCCGCCTCGCCAGACGCCGCCAACCAGAATTCGTGGATCGCCGCGATGCAGGCCGTGCTCGAAGAAGAGGAATTTGCCAATCTCGAGCTGCTGGAAGTGGTCTATGGCAACGATGAATCCGAAGAAAGCTACAATCAGGCGCTGGCGCTGGTCGATCGCTATGCCGATATTGAACTGATCATGGCCCCGACCACCGTCGGCATCGCCGCAGCAGCCAAGGCCATGCAGGATGAAGGGCTGTGCGATACGGTCAAGGTCAGCGGTCTGGGCCTGCCCGCCGAAATGGTGGAATTCACCCTGAATGGCTGCGCGCCGGAATTCGCGCTGTGGAGCTTTGTGGACCTGGGCTACCTGGCCTACTACACCAGCTATCTGCTGGCCACCGGCCAGATCACGGCGGAAGAAGGCGTCACCTTTGAAGCCGGGCGTCTGGGCAGCTATACCATCGAGCAGGACCCCACCCGCGAAACTGGCCTGCGCGTGCTGATGGGGCCGTTCAGCGTGTACAATGTGGACAATGTGGAAGCGGCGGCTTTCCCGGAGATGGCGGAAGAAGCCACCCCGGAAGCGACTGAAGAAACCAGCTAAGCCATACGCTGCGAACACTGAGCAATACAACAGGAGGCCGGTGCTGTGCAGTACCGGCCTCCTGCGCTTCTGGCTGGCGTCAGTCCAGATGAAAGACTTCTTCCAGTTCGACCATGTTTTCGTCGGCTCGCCCGGT
Organism: uncultured Anaerolineaceae bacterium; assembly: GCA_964593565.1. GTDB lineage: Bacteria > Chloroflexota > Anaerolineae > Aggregatilineales > Phototrophicaceae. The sequence continues at coordinate 9,435 of CAZQIY010000054.1, read as the reverse complement.
CATGGACTCGAAATAGGGGGCCATAAAATCCTGCCACTTCTGGTTGATGTCCTCTGTGGCCATGCCATCCAGCGACGCCTGAAAACTCTCGGCTGCTTCAAAATAGCCAAAGAGCAGGCCATCCTCGCGCAGAAACAGGCTGTAATTGTGCCAGCCATGCCGCCGCAGCGCCTCCTGCATTTCCGGCCATACCGCTTCATGATGCTTTTTATATTCGTCCAGCTTATCCGCCCGGACTTTTAGCAGAAACCCCACACGCTTCATAAAATTGTGCTCCTGTATCAATAAATTCTTTCAGCGCTGGCTATTCTAACAGGTAGCACCGCCTTTGCCGCAGACCACTGACCACAGGTGCGCAGGTGGTCAGGTATTGGTATCATCCGCCCCGTCTTCCACCGCGCTCAGCAGGTTGTTGAGCGATTCGGCGTAGGTCGGGTGCGCGAACACGCCGTCGCGGATGGCAGTATAGGGCAAACCGCCCATCATCGCTGTTTGCAGCACCGCCATCATCTCGCCGCCCTGCGCGCCCAGCATGGCACAGCCCAGAATCTGGTCATTTTCCGCATCCAGGATCACTTTCATCAGGCCCTGGGTTTCGCCGGTTTCTCTGGCGCGGGCCACACGCGCCATCGGCATGCGGGCTACTTTATAGCGGCGGCCCTGTTCCTGCGCCTGCTGCTCCGTCAGGCCGACCCGCCCCAACTGCGGATCCGTAAACAGGGTGTAAGGCACCAGCCGCCCCGCGATGCTGGCGCGGCCCCCGTGCAGCAGGTTGGCGCACAGCACCCGGTAATCATCATACGAGATGTGGGTAAAGGCCGGGCCGCCCTTGACATCCCCCAGCGCATAGATGCCGGGCACATTGGTTTGCAGATGCTCATCGACACAGATATACCCTTTGTCGTCGGTTTCGATGCCGGCATGTTCCGGCTTCAGGGCGTCTGTATTGGGGGTGCGCCCCACCGCCCGCAGCAGATGCGACCCCGCCAACTGCTGGCTGCGGCCATCGCTCAGCCGAACTTGCAGCGTCAGCATGTCTTTCCCTGGAGAAGCCACCGCTTCCAGCCGCGCATTCAGCACCAGCCGGATTCCTTCAGCTTCCAGCACGTCGGCCATGGCTCCGGCAATATCGGCGTCTTCGCCAGAAAGTAACTGCGCCTGCGCCTCGATGATCGTCACCTCGCTGCCAAAACGGCGGAACATCTGGGCAAATTCCACCCCGACAGGGCCGCCGCCCAGAATGACCAGATGCGCTGGCAGTTCCTCCAGCGCCATGATGCCGGTTTCGTCCAGCGTCCGCACCGCCTCGATTCCCTCCACAGGCGGCATGGCGGCGCGGGTGCCGGTGTTGATAAACACATGCTCCGCCGCGTACATCTGCTCGCGGCCATCATGATGGCGCACCAGAATCGTTTTCGGGCCGCCGGATGGGCTGAACATGCCTTCGCCCCGCAGCAAATCCAGATTATCGGTATTTTCATAGGAGTCGCGCAGGGGATCGCGAAAGCTGGTGACAATGGACTGCCGGCGCTGCTGCACGGCCTCAAAATTCACCTGCACCGGCCCGGTCTGCACGCCATACTGCGCGGCGTGGCGGGCGGTATGGGCCACATGCGCGCTGGCAAGCAGCGCCTTGGTGGGCGTACAGCCAAAATTGATGCACGACCCGCCGACATGTTTACGCTCGACCAGTGCCGTGCGCCAGCCAGCCCCGGCCAGCGCCACCGCCAGCGGCCCGCCAGACTGCCCCGCGCCCAGCACGATCGCATCATACTTTTCAGTTGTCATGCCGCCTGCCTCCTGAAGAATGGCCTGTATGAGGGACACAGCATCCAGTGTAGAGCTTCATGGCGGGCGCGTTATCCGTAAGCCTGTCGGTTTGCCTGTAGGTCAGGTGGTGGTCTGTGGATAGGTCAGGTGGCCAAAATGGAAACCGTCCAGTGCACCCCATTAAAACACACCACATCTCACATGCTGGTCTATCGGTTTGGCACTAAGGTGAGTTTACACATCAGCGAAACGGAGCACGTGATGACCAACGACAATTTTCCGATTGAGCTGCGGGTTGATTTCGCGGACGCAGATTATGATTACTATGTAGAAATCGCGGACCGGCTGCGCGACCTGGCCCGGGGCCACACCGATATTACCGGCGCGGCGGTCGCCCTCGAACAGCCGGCCCAGGGGCGCGAGACATCGTTCGTGTATGAGGCCAGCGTCACCGTTTATTTTCGCTCGCAGAACATCGCGGCGGTCAAGGAAGCCGGCGACCCGCATGTGGCGCTAAAAGAGGCGCTGGATGCCATCGAGCGGCAGGTGCGCCAGGCGCGGGAAAAATGGCGCGAGAACAAAGGCACCCTCAACGACGCCTGGCTGATAGATGAACTGGAACCGCTGGATGTCGAGGAAGAACCGGAAAACACGCAGGGCGGAGAATAAGCAGATGGGCAGGGCGAGATCACCTCGCCCTGCTGTTTTCTACAGGACCGCCACCAGCGCCAGCGGCAGGCTGGCCACCGTACAGAACACCACCCCCTTCAGATAATTGTTCAGGTGCATCGACCAGTCGTGCAGCGCGGCGTATTGTTCTGGCTGGGTGCCCGGCAGGTACATAAAGCGCGGCTTCATCCAGGTCAGCACCAGCAGGTCAAGCACCACTGCATCAAACAGATTGACGATGTTGAGCACCAGAAACGTATTGAGATAAGCCGTGACAAACGGCAGCGTGCCGCCGCTGGCGGTGCGCAGGGCGAGGGTCGAAAGCAGCGGCCCACCCAGCATCAGCAGCAGGAACGGTACCAGCAGGATACGCTGGGCGGTCTTTTCCGCAGCGGACAGCGGGGGAACCAGCCTGCGCACCGCTTCCGGGTAATCCTGAAGCCACAGACGCGGGTTGTACAGCATGGACCCGAACACAAGGAGCGTCATCCCCAGGCTGAGCAGTGCGCCGCCCAGCAGTACATGTGAGATCATCGCTATAGCCTCTCTTTATTTCACATAACTAGATTTTATTTTAGGCAAGACTAAATATTAGTCAATAGGCCATCGCTGACCCTGTTCCCTCCGGATCGCTAATCTGCTAAACTGCTTCTGTGGCCTCAGACAGAGATGGGGGGAGTTATGGCGGATTTTGTGGTGCGCGAGGCAAGGCCAGAAGACGCGGTGGGCATTATCGCCCATGTGAAACGCGTTGCCGACGAGCCAAACAACGGCATCGGGATTTCTTCGGCGGATGAATTTACCTATACCGAAGAAGAAGAAAAAGAGATGATCCGCAATATGGCCCAACTGGATAACGCAATGATGCTGGTGGCCGAAGCGGACGGTGAGGTGATTGGGGTGGCGCACTGCCGGGGCGGGCTGCGCGGGTATGCGCATACCATAGATATGGGCGTCAGCGTGAAGCGGGAATGGCGCGGCCAGGGCGTGGGCACCGCCCTGCTGCAAACCATCATCAACTGGTGCCGCGCAAACCCTGCTGTACACAAGCTGGAACTATCGGTTTTTCCCGATAACGTGGGGGCGATCCAGCTCTATGAAAGAATGGGATTCCAGCGCGAAGGCATCCGCCGCCAGGCCTATCTGAAAGGCGGCCAGTTCCTGGACCTGGTGATGATGGGCATCATCTTTGAAGAGTAAACTTTCCGTCGTCATCGTCCATTACCGCACGCCCGACCTGCTGCGCGCCTGTCTGGAAGCGCTGATGGCCAGCACCCAGCCCGCCGAAGTAATCGTCGTGGATAACGACGGAAGCGCCGGGTTCGTCGCGCTGGATTTCCCGCAGGTGGTGTATCTGCCGCAGGCGCAGAATCGCTGGTTCTGCCAGGGCAACAACATTGGCATTGATGCCGCACAGGGGGATTACGTGCTGCTGCTCAACCCGGATACCGTGCCCCAGCCGGACGCGCTGCGGGTGATGGTGGATTTTATGGAGGCGCACCCCGACTATCTGGGCGCGACCATGCAGATGCGCTATCCCGATGGCAGCCTCCAGCGCACCTGTTCCCGCGTGCCCACCTATGCCTGGCTGCTGCTCAACCACACGCCGCTGGGCTGGCTGCTGCGCGGGCAGCGGGACGCGATCAACGCCCGGCACTGGTATGATGGCTGGCAGCGCGATACCCCGCGCGATGTCGAGGTGATGCCGGGGTCGTGCCTGCTGATGCGGCGTGCCGCCCTGCGGCTGGATGACCGGCTGCGGCTGTACTTCCCTGAAGATGACCTGGGGCGGCGCTGTTGGGGCGCGAAGTTCCGCTTCCTCAGCGACTCGTTCATCACCCATCACGAAAAAGCCGCCACCCAGACCTGGCTGGCGACTCAGATTTATTACCGTGATCTGCTGATCTACACCCGCGCCCATCATGGCGCGCTGCGGGCCGGGCTGCTGTGGCTGCTATCGCGCCCGCTGCTGTGGGGCATGGCCCTCAAAAGACGCTGGCAGGCCTTCGTTCAACGTCAGCGCTAGCGGAACCACTGCTTCTCGCCGGACCAGTACGCCTCCGCCGCCAGCGCCGACGCGACCATGTGCTGGTAGCCTGTCTCTACCGGGGCGAGGGGAGTCTGGCGGCTGCGCACCGCATCCAGCCAGTTGACGACGTGGACGGCGTGCAGGTTGATGCTGTTGGGGTTGGGGCCTTCCACCGTCGTCAGATTGGATTCGATGGCCTGTTCCTCCAGCCCGCTGCGCCCGGTCCCGCCCGCCGGGGTCAGGCGCCAGTTGAGCAGGTCGAGCGTGCCTTCGGTCCCATACACAGAGAACACCGCCCCGGCGCTGTTGCCCAGCCCCATGCTGAAATTCACCATAAAGCCTTCGTCATATTCCAGCAGGGCGTGGAAGGTATCCGGGTTTTCGCGGCCATCATCCCACACAAACACGCCCCCATGCGCGACCACGCTGGCCGGGTGCGCGGCCCCCATCACGATATGCACTACGTGGATAAAGTGCGGCAGGAAAATCCCGGCGATGCCGTTGCAGGTTTCGCGGAACAGCTTCCACTGCCGCAGCAGGCGCGCATCAAACGGCCGGTCAGATAAGCCCGTCAGGAACAGCGGCCAGTTCACATCATCGGGCGATACATTGGCATAATCGATGAGCCAGCGCTGCTCGTTATAACTGCGCGAAATATCAATGCGGCTGATTTTGCCCAGCATGCCCGAAGCGACGATTTCCGCCGCTGTGCGATAGCCCGGTTCGCTGCCGTGCTGGGTGCCCACCTGCACGATGCGATCTGTCGCCTGCACGCGCTCCACCAGTTGTTCGGCTTCTTCCAGCGTGTAGGTCATCGGCTTTTCCAGGTAGATGTCCTTGCCAGCTTCCAGCGCATCCGATGCGATCTGAAAATGGCTGAAATCCGGCGTGGCGATCAGCACGGCGTCCACGTCCTGACGATCCAGCACGCGGCGGTAATCATCGGTTTGCTGGATGGTGGTCGGGTCATAGCCTGTCTGGCGTGCGTTGATCGTGACGCCGTTAAATGTGCTGTTCCAGACATCGCAGACCGCCACCACCTCGACATTCTGTTCTTCGGCAAACTGGAAGATGGAGCGCAGCATGTGCTGGCCCAGCCCGCCCAGGCCGATCACGCCCAGGCGGATACGATCATTGGCGCCCTGGGGTGGCAGGCTGGTCTGCAGCGCAGCGCCCACACCCACAGCGGAATGTTTAAGAAAAGTACGGCGGCTTATCACGATGCCTGTCTCCTTGTCGTTTCGTACAGTACAGCATCAGTTGTTATTGCGCGGGTCCGGGAAGGCGTTGCCAAAGGACCCGGGAATGCGTGTCGGCGGCGGTGGCGGCGGCACATCATAATCAATCGGCAGCGCGTCGATGACGGCGCGTGTTTCCAGCGCGATCAGCGCGGCCCAGCCGACAATATCCCCACTCTGCACCTTCACCCAGGGGCTGTAGGGGCTGCGTGCCAGCAGGCTGACCTGCGTATCCACCGGCAGAGTCACCAGAATGCCGAACTGAATATCCGGCGCCTGGCGCACGTTGAGTCCGGCCGGGGCCACCACCACCGCCGTCGTGCCCAGCGCGCCATAACGCTGCGGCGGCAGCGGGGTTGCCTCGTAGGTGGCCTGAATCGTGCCCGTGTTCTGCATCAGCAGGTCCGCGAACATCCAGCCCGTCAGGCCGTTATCCAGCCGCACATGATACCAGTCGCCAGCCGGGTTGCGCCCCAGCACGCTCATCACCTCGCCTGCCGGCACCTGCATAATCAGCCCGGCGGTGGCGTTCGGCTCTGACCGCAGATTGACCTGCCCGGCGGTAGAAACATAACCGGGCTGCGGCAGATGCAGCGGACGATCCAGCAGGCCCACCGGCAGATTATCCGCCAGCGCCGTATCCAGCGGGCGCGCGGCGGTTGGCGGCCCGGCGGGCACAGAAAAATCGCCCGGCGCATAGGGCACGCTCAACTGCTCACCGGTCAGCAGCGGCCGTTCCTGCCCGCGTGCCAGCACGCTGGAACGCCCCCCCAGGTTGACAAATACCGTTTCCGCTTCGTGCGTCTGAATCAGAATCGTCCCGCTAAAAACCAGCGACGCACCGTTGATGACGATGCTGCTGGTTTCCAGCAGGCTGGTTTCCGGGTTGAGGGGAGTCTGGACCACCAGCGCGTTGCGCGGGGCCACGCCGCACGATGAAGCGACGGAGGTTGTCTCTACCACCATCGACTGCCAGGCCGGGAAATCCGGCGGGGTGACATTGCGCAGTTTCACTTCTCCGACCAGCAGGCCGGTAAAGGGCGGGTCTGCCAGCCGCAGCCATGCCATCCCACCGCTGCTGCTTTCGGTGGTCAGCGGCGGGGTATGAATCGCCTCGACAGCGGCGACCTCCACCAGCGCCCCCACCGTCGCCAGCGAATTACTGACCGGCCCGGCAGGTTCGGCCTGGGGCGCGCTGCCGCCGTTGCACACAAACCCCACTGGCCCGCCCACGCAGGCATTGCTGGCAGTCGTCCAGATCGTATCCAGCGCCGGGCTGCAGGCGGCATCCATCACTTCAACGCCGTCGGTCTGCGCCGCCACAAGCAGCGTTCCGGACAGGACGAGCAGGCTCAGGCTGAGTAGAGCAATTATTTGATAGCGCACAGTCGTGTCCTGTAAACTTACGTCACCTTACAAGAAAAATCGATTTTACCAGACAACGTGCCACATGGTAACTACGCTGTATTGGCGATACAATGGCGATTCCGAGGTTTTTCTGAAAGGACTGTGTGTGCATATCCCTGGCGATCCTCCCATGCGCCTGCTCATGGCGTTTCAGCAGCATTTCCCGGCCCTGTCTCCGGACTGGATTCTTCAGGCCCCGGGCCGGGATATGTGGATCGCGGCGGCGTTTATCGACCAGCCCTCATTCACCATCGGCTCTGCTGACCTGGATGCGCGCACCACCTTTAATTATCGCAGCGCCAAAACCCGAACCACCGTGTTTAACCGCCCGCTGCCGGGCTGGGCGCGCTACCCTGCCGGGGTGCTGCTGGCCCTGCGCGATGAGGGTATGGAAACCACCGGCCTGCAGGCCATGCTGGCAGGCGGCGAACCCCCCGGCCCGCGTTACGAACACGCCCTGGGCATTGCCGTCGCCGCCCTGTGGCACGAGGTCCACCAGCAGCCCATCACGCCGGATGAACTGGTGGACCTGGTGGAACGGGTGCGCCGGGAATATGTGGAAACTTAACGTCCCAGCGCAGCCACCGCCTTTGTGACGCTGTTCTTCGGGCTGATGCGCACCTGCTCATCCACGATGATGCCGTTTTCGTCAATCACCCAATGAGAGCGCAGGACGCCCATAAACTTTCTGCCATACATCGATCTTTCGCCCCACGCGCCCCAGGCATCCAGCACCTCATGCTCCGGGTCCGACAGCAGATCATAGGGCAGATTTTCCGCCTGCTTCCACTTCAGCAGGTCCTTGGGCGTGTCCGGGCTGATGCCCAGCACCACCGCGTTACCGGCCTCGACATGGGGGAACTGATCACGAAAGCCGCAGGCCTGGGTTGTACAGCCGCCAGTCCCGGCCCTGGGGAAGGCGAATAAAATCACCTTGCGGCCGCGAAAATCGCTCAGCCGGACGAGCACACCCTCCTGATTCGGCAGTTCAAAATCCGGCGCGGGTTGGCCAACAGCGGGCATGAGTGTTTCCTCCTGTACATGTTGAATATCCGCCAGACAGTGTATCAGACTCCGGGGTGTGCGGGGCGTTCCGGTTCCTGTGTCACTGGGAAGGCTGCGCCGCGCGCACGGCCTTTAACGCCTTTGCCACGCTGGCCTGCGGGCTGACGCCAATCTGCATATCAATTACGGTGCCATCTTCATCCAGCACCCAGTAGGAACGCTTGGCCCCACTCATGGGGATGAGGCCGAACAGCGTGTTTTCCCCCGCGCCCCACGCGCTCAGGACCTGCTTGTCCGGGTCAGACAGCAGATCATAGGGCAAGTGATGTGCAGCGTGCCACTGGCGCAGTTCATCCGGCGAATCGGTGCTGATGCCCAGCACCACCGCGTTTTCTGTGCTGATCTGCGGCAGGGTATCGCGGAAGCTGCATGCCTGGGTCGTGCAGCCGCCTGTGCCCGCCTTTGGGAAAGCGAAGATAATCACCTTGCGGCCCCGGTAATCGCTCAGTTTCACCGGCGCTCCGTCCTGATTCACCAGTTCAAAATCCGGCGCTTTCTGCCCAACAGCAATCATGATCCTTGCCTCCTCACCCTGCGAACCGCCCCAAGCCTAACGCCCCTTGATGAGATGCAGATGAGACCCGCGCCGGGGGCAGCCTGTCTGGTACAGCGGCGAATTTCTGCTACAATCGCGCCCATGTCCATGACCACCACCCGCACCCATACCCCCGCCGCCAGCCACTCGATCCTCCGCCAGGTCGATTTTGGCCTGCTGGCGATTCTGGCGCTGTGCCTGTTCACGCTGTGGCCGCTGCTGCAGCAGCCCGGCCTGCCCAACGGCACGGATACGCTTTATCACACCTACCGCGTGGCCGAAATGGACCGGGCCTGGGCGCAGGGCCTGCTGGTGCCGCGCTGGGCGGAAACGTTCTATTACGGGTACGGGTCGCCGGTGTTTCATTACTACGCCAGCCTGACCTATTACGTCACCAGCGTGCTGATGCGCCTGTTCGCGCTGACGGCGCTGGACAGCCTGCGGGCGCTGACGGTGCTGTGCATGCTGCTGGCGGGCGGCGGCATGTACCTGTTCATGCGCGATTCGGTCAGCAGGCTGGCGGGGATCATCGCCGCGCTGGTGTATGTCTACAGCCCGTACATCGTCTTTACCGAACCGTATTCGCGCGGGGCGTACCCGGAACTGCTGGCGCTGGCGCTTTTCCCGCTGGTGATGTGGCGCTACGAACGCCTGCTGCACACTGGCAGCGGTCTGGCGCTGGGGCTGGCGGCGCTGGCCAGCGGTGCGCTGATTATCACCCA
>CAZQIY010000053.1:0-26873 GCA_964593565.1 uncultured Anaerolineaceae bacterium | reverse complement strand
GCCCCGGCACAGCCCGTGCCCGATGCGCCTGATGAGCATATTTACGATGGCGCTACCGTTATCGAAACACCGGCAAAGCCGCCCGTGCCTGCAGGGGAAACACCTACGCCGCCAGCGACACCCCCTGCGCCGCCGCACCGCCCGCTGCCGCCTTCGCTGGAGCCGGAACGCCCGGTGCCTGCGCCGCCCATGCCAGACTCGCAGCCCGACCTGTATGCGCCGACCCAGTTCGAGCCGGAAGAATCGGAGCGCAGGCGCAGCCCGCTGATTTTTATCGTCGCCGGGGTGGTAGTGATCGCTATCATCGCGGCGGTGCTGCTGCTCAATAACAACGCGGGGGCCGGCGGCATCGAAACCCTGACGCCTGATGGCACCGCCAGCGATGCTGCCGCCGATGGTGCCGCCACACTGGTGATCGCAGAGGCGACGGAGGAAGTCACAGAAACGGCGCTGCCGCCAACGGCCACCCGCCAGCCTACGGATACCCCCATACCGGCCACAGAGACTCCGGCGCCACCCACACAAACTCCGCTGCCCAGCAGCACGCCGACCGATATCCCGACGGACACACCAGCGCCGCCCACCGCCACACTGACGCACACGGCCACCAGTACGCCCATCCCGCCGACGGCCACGCGCCGGCCCACCAATACGCCCGTACCGGCAACCAACACGCCGCTGCCCACAGATACCCCGCCGCCGCCCAGCAGCACGCCAACAGATGCGCCCACCCGCACGCCATCGCCCATTCCGCCGACAGCCACGCGCCGCCCCACCCAGGGCGCCGCCCAGACACAGGCTATCCCAACTGCGGAACCCCTGAGCGAGGACCTGGCGGAAAATATTCGTGTGTTACAGCAGGCGATTAACGCGGAAAGTTATGACTGCGGCGTGTTTAACGCGGTGTACACACACCTCGAAGATCATGCCAGCAGCAGCGACCTGGCTTATCAGCGTTATGGGGATGATATCCTGCGCCGGATGACGCCCATTTATGAGGATTACTGCCGCAGCCAGACAGGGGCGAACCAGCCGCTGCCCGCGCAGCACGCCCCGGCCAGCAGCGATCTTGACCTGCTGCTGAACGTTATCCTGCGGGTGCTGGAAATTACCCGCACGCCTTCTTCCGCAGGATAACGTTCTGGCGGAATCAGCTTAATCTACTCCGCCACCAGCCAGCGATAGCCATAGGCGGGCAGAGTCACGCACTTGTCGACGCGCTGCTTATCGGCGCTGAGAGCGTCGACATACTGGTAACCCGGCGGCAGGTACAGGTCAAACGGCTCGTCAGACAGGTTGTGCAGCGCCAGCACCCGCTGATCTGTGCCCTGTCGCCAGAAACACAACGCTTCCGGCGGCAGCTCCTCCAGCCAGACCAGTTCACCCTGCGCCAGGGCTGGCAGTTCCTTACGTGTGTGGATCATGCGGCGCACAGTATGCAGCAGCGAATCGCGCGTGGCCTGCTGGTTGAGCACGTTGACCGTCTTATAGCCATACACCGGGTCATTGATAACCGGAGCGTACAGATTGGAAGGATGCGTGGCGGAAAAACCGCCATTTTCGCCCGGCGTCCACTGCATCGGGGTGCGCACGCCGTTACGGTCAAACAATTCGATGTTGTCGCCCATGCCGATTTCATCGCCATAGTACAGCACCGGCGCGCCCGGCAGCGTAAACAGCATCGAGTACATTAATTCGATTCTGCGCTGATCGTTGTCCATCAGCGAGGCCAGCCGCCGCCGGATGCCCAGGTTCAGGCGCTGTTTGGGGTCCGGCGCATAAAATTCCCACATGAACTGCCGGTCCTCTTCTGTCACCATTTCCAGCGTCAGTTCATCGTGGTTGCGCAGGAAGGTTGCCCACTGCGAATTGGGCGGAATCGGCGGCGTATCCGCCAGAATATCCACCACAGACTGCCGGTCCTTGCGCGCCAGCGCCATATACAGCCGGGGCATCACCGGAAAATGAAAACACATATGGAATTCGTCATCGTCGCCAAAATAGGGGATCAGATCGCGCGGCCACTGGTTCGCTTCGCCCAGCAGCACCGCATGCGGGTAACGTTCTTCTATAAAGCGGCGCAGGTCCCTAAGAAAACCGTGTGTTTCCGGCAGATTTTCGCAGTTGGTGCCTTCGCGTTCAAACAGATAGGGCACCGCATCCACCCGGAAGCCATCCAGCCCCATATCCATCCAGAAGCGCACCACATCCAGCATCATCTGCTGGACTTTCGGGTTATCGTAGTTCAGGTCCGGCTGGCTGCTGTAAAAACGATGCCAGTAGAATTCGCCGGTATGCTCGTCATAGGCCCAGTTCGAGGTTTCTGTATCCAGAAAGATGATCCGGGCCTCGCGGTACAGGTCATCCGTCGGACTCCACACAAAATAATCACGGGTGGCAGATTCCTTGCTGCGCCGTGCTTCAATAAACCAGGGGTGCTGGTCAGAAACATGATTCACCACCAGGTCGGCAATAATCTTCATGCCCCGGCGGTGAATTTCGTCCACGGTGATATGAAAATCCTCAAGATGCCCAAAGGTCGACTGAATGCCATAGAAGCTGGCGATGTCGTACCCATCATCCTTGAGGGGCGATGGGTAATAGGGCAGCAGCCAGATGCAGTCTACCCCCAGCCACTGAAGATAATCCAGTTTCTGGCGCAGCCCGGCAAAATCGCCATGTCCATCCCCGTTGCCATCCGCGAAGGCGCGCAGGTAGAGTTCATAAAAGATCGCGTTGGTATGCCACTTCATCGATACATCTCTCTGATTTTATGCGCTGTATCCATACCCTAGGCTGTTGAGGTTACAGCGGCCTAAACCCGACCAGATACACAAGGGCACGGCTGGTGACCGTGCCCCCCGATAAAACGTATGCTGTTACGCGCCCATGCCGGCAGATCAGCCACCCTTGACCGAACCGGCCAGCAGGCCGCGCACGAAGTAACGCTGAAGCGCGAAGAACACGATCAGCGGAACCGCCATAGAGATAAAGGCGCTGCTGGTCAGAATCTCCCAGCTTTCCGCGCGCGAACCCAGCAGTTCGCGAATCTTGGAGGTCATCACGATCTGGCTGGCATCCTTGCTGAGGAACACCAGCGCGATCAGCAGATCGTTCCACACCCACAGGAACTGGAAGATCGCGAACGAGGCCAGCGCCGGCACCGACAGCGGCAGGATCAGCCGCGTGAAGGTCTGGAAATGCGAGGCGCCGTCGATGCGAGCCGATTCGATCAGCTCGCGCGGCAGGCTGCCGATATAGTTGCGCAGCAGGTAGATCGCCAGCGGCAGGCCAAAGCCGGTATGCGCCAGCCAGATGCCGGGGTAGGTCTTGGCAATGCCAATGTTGTTATACAGCCGCAGCAGCGGGATCAGCGACATCTGCAGCGGCACCACGATCAGGCCGACGACGATAACAAACAGAAGCTGCCGCCCCGGGAACTGCATCCAGGCAAAGGCATACGCCGCAAAGGCCGCGATCGCAATCGGGATGATGGTTGAGGGAATCGTCACGGTGAAGGTGTTAATAAACGCCTGATCCATGCCCTCCGCCGCCATGACCGTCTGGTAATTCTGCAGGGTCAGGGTCGGTGGAATTTCTGCCAGATAGAAAAAGGGCAGGCCGCGATCATGCTCGAAGGGCTGTGGCGAACGCCATTCGTAGGTGCCATCCGGGTTCAGCACGAAGGTAGTACCATCTTCCAGCGTTACCGGTTCGCCTGCCTGGTAATCGCGGATGCCGCGCGCTTCGCCCGGCCCATATTCCACCGCTTCAGTCTGCGGCAGGAACCCCGCGCCATAAGATGAAACCTGTGCATTGGCCCCGGCGCCGCCAAAGACATTGCCGGTGATCACGTAAGTGCCATCCTGCTCGACCTGTGCCGACGCCAGATCAGTACGGCCACGCTCGCTGCGGGTGGTCGTTTGCAGGGTGGTCCACCAGCCGCTGACGCGCAGTTGGTTGGGGTCGCGCAGCGAACTGATGAGCAGGCCAAAGGTGGGGACTGTCCATAAAATAACCAGCAGGATCAGAACAAGGCGGACCAGCAGGCCCCCTATCGTCATGTTGATCACAGGGAGCCGGGCAGCCATGGCGCTGCCTCTTCTTTGCGTAACGGTTGAATCTATTGCAGGAGCTTTTGCATTCATCGCAGGGCCTCTTCTTGTCGGAAGCGTCGGATATTCCAGATCATGATCGGGATCACCGCCAGCATAATAAAGGTCGCAATCATGCTGCCACGACCAAAGTCGCCGCCGCCCCGGAACATCCAGTCATACATCAGGTTTGCCAGCACTTCGGTATCCCACTGGCCATTGGTCATCGCCAGCACAATGTCGAACACCTTCAGCACGACGATAATAATTGTGGTCATCACCACTGCAATGGTGCCCATGATCTGGGGAATCATGATGCGGAAGAAAATCTGAACTTCGTTGGCGCCATCAATGCGGGCCGCCTCCAGCGTTTCATCTGGCACACCGCGCAGCGCAGCGGACATCAGCACCATGGCAAATCCGGTTTCAATCCAGATCAGAATCGCCATCAGGAAGAAGTCATTCCAGAACGGCAGGGTGATCCAGGCCTGCGGCTGGCCCCCCAGGGCCACCACAACAGCGTTAAGCACCCCAATCTGCTGTGCATCTGCCGGGCGATAATCGTACATAAACTTCCAGATCACGCTGGCGCCGACGAATGAAATCGCCATCGGCATAAAAATGAGCGACTTGGCGATATTGCCCCAGCGCACCCGGTCCGCGAGCACCGCGATGATCAGCCCCAGCGCCGTGCTGATGAAAGGCACTACCAGCAGCCACAGAAGATTGTTGCGCACAGACTGAAGAAACTCACCATCCTGCAGCGCCCAGGTATAATTTCTGAGGCCCACAAATTCTGTACCCCGCGCATTGTAGAAGCTGAGGATGAAGGTCTGTATGGCAGGATACACCAGATACAGCATCAGCAGGATCAGCGCAGGGCCGACAAACAACCAGGGCCGGATCGATTCGCGCAGGCGGGCGCGTTTGTCTTCCACGTAGCCCTCCGCCGTCAGGCGATCTCCCAGAAAACGATCGATCAGCCAGTTGGAGCCGTAAAAATACAGCAGCAGCGCGCCAACCCCCAAAACAATGGCCAGTAAGGCATTCAGGATTTGTTGCACAGCATTTACTCCTTAAATCTATAACGCAGCTTTTCAAAGAAGCATAAGCAGTTCTTTTTTAATCCTTTGCCCCGGACAGATACCGCTATTATAGCAATCAGGGTGACACAATGGTCACCCTGTTTACTAAAATTTCACGATACAGCAGGGGACAGCGCGCTAACCTTCCTGAATGGCGTCCCAGGCTGCCTGAATAGCGTTGGCGGCGTCTTCGGCGCTGGCGCCGCTGACGAAGTCAACCATGCCCGTCCAGAACGCACCCGCACCAATCGCACCCGGCATCAGGTCAGAGGCATCGAAGCGGAAGGTGGTCGCCTGCAGCAGGATGTCGCCCTGGCGACGCAGGATGTCGTTGGCATAGGTGTCCGGATTGACGGTATTCAGCGGTGTCAGGAACCCACTCTGAGCCATCCAGATTTCATGTGCAATCGGGGTGGTCAGGAAGTCGATGAACGCGCGGGCAGGTTCGCTGTCCTCGGTGATGGCGAACAGCGTCCCGGCACCCAGCACCGGATTCCCCAGGTCTTCGCCTTCAAACGGCGGGAAGTAGAAGAAGTCGGCATCCACGCCCAGTTCCGTGCCTTCGGGGAAGAAGGAGGAAATGAAGCTGGCCTGACGGTGCATGTAGCAGCGCGGCGGCACGCCGAACAGACCCTGCGGGCTGTCGCGGAAGTCGGTCGAAGCCACGGCCACAGCGCCACCATCGACCCAGGCATCGTTCTTAGCGAACATGCCAAAGGTCTCGATCGCGTTGACCACAGCCGGATCGTTGAACGGAATTTCGTTGGTCACCCACTGGTCATAAACCTCAGGTGCCTGCGTACGCAGCATCAGGTCTTCCACCCAGTCAGTGGCAGGCCAGCCGGTCGCGTCACCGCTGCCCAGGCCGATGCACCAGGGGGTGCCGCCATCTTCCACGATCTGTTCGCTCAGGGCGATCAGTTCTTCCATGGTTTCCGGCACTTCGTAGCCAGCAGCGGCGAATTCATCCGGCACGTACCAGACCAGACTCTTCAGGTCGATCTTGTAGAAAAACCCGTAGAAGTCTTCTTCGCCGTTCTCGTTTTCGTAGGTCCCCAGGTCCACCCAGGACTCCCCAGCGGCGTAGTTATCCAGCATCCACTGGCGAACATCGTCGCCCAGGGGCACCAGACCGCCACCAGCAGCCACGTTCGCGGCCAGACCAGGCTGCGGGAAGACCGCGATATTCGGCGGGCTGCCGCCCTCGATATCGATGACGATCTGCTGTTCGAAGCTGTCCGAACCCGCATAGCTCACGTTGATGCCAGTGGCATGTTCAAAGTAAGCGATGATGCTCTCGAACAGTTCCTGGTCCGGGCCAAGCCACGGGCCAAAGATCGACAGTTCCTGCCCTTCCAGGCCGCTGTGCTCGCTGGCGTATTCTTCAAGAGAAGCCCAGTTGAAATCCCCTTCGCCGATGGGGAAGACAAACTCGTCCTGGGCACTGACTGCACCACCGGCCAGCAGGCCGAAGGCGAAAGTCAGCACGATCAACAAACCGAGTGTTCTCCGTGACATACTTTCTCTCTCCTTAACATTCTTCATGTGGCGAACAATTCACCACTTACAAACCAGGTTATGTATCAGCCGGCGGACGGGTGGTCTGCCGTTCCACCACCTCAAAGGATGGCAGGTCTGGCAGCGCAGCGGATCTGCCCCCTGCGGCAGAAACATCGCCCAACAGCCGGAACAGGTATTTCATCGCTATGTAGCCAGCTTCCTCAAGATGCTGGCGAATCGTGGTCAGGCCAATCAACTGGCTGATTTCCACGTCATCAAATCCCATCAGCGAGATGTCGCCCGGCACATTCAGCCCGGCATCGCGGATGGCCGCCAGACAGCCCAGCGCCTGAATATCGCTCATGCTGAAGATGGCGGTCGGCGGCTGTGGCAGGCACAACAGCCCGTGAGTCAGGTCATAGGCTTTATCCTCGCCATGCGGGCCAAGCTGTATGTAATCCGGGTTAAGCGGCACATTATGCTCATACAGCGCCCTGGCATAGCCTTTGTAACGTACCTCGCTGGCAGAAAACCCGTGCGACAGCGGGAAGACATCCCCCACATAGGCGATCCGCCGGTGCCCCAGACCTAACAGGTACTCCGTCGCTATTTGCCCACCCCGGATATTGTCGCCGCCCACAGACGGCCATTCCTCAATCCGGTGATCATTCACCCCCACATACACCACACCGGCTTCGTCCAGCAGTTCGCGCTGCTGGGGGGTAGGTTCCAGTACAACAAACAACAGACCTTCTACACTGCCCTGTTCAGCAATCGTGACCAACCGCTGCTGAACACGTTCGGGGGTGGTCACATGATAGAAAATCAGGTCATAGTCCTGATCACTTTCGGCCATCGCACGCTGCACACCTTTTAACCGGGCCATAAATGAATGATCCGAAATAAAGGGAGAAATGACTCCCAGGCTGCGCACACGAGTCCCTCGCGAAAGCTGCCGAGCGAGCTGATTGGGGCGAAACCCCAACTGCTGAATCGCCTGCAGCACACGCTCCCGCGTTTCAGGGCTGACCTGTGGGCTGTTGTTAAGCACCCGTGAAACGGTTCCTATACCCACATCCGCTTCACGAGCTACATCGCGTATGGTGGGGAGGCGCATATCTTATCTTTTACAGCTGCCCAGGTCACCAGATTCCTGCTGGAACCGGTTCCAGATATCAACCACATTATAACCAGCCGCCTCAGATGGGTCAACAAGCACAGCGTAAATTCGTTCAAGTTGCATAATTTCGACTCTCATCATTCTCTCATTGGATTTTCGAAATCTATTCCGTTAAATGTGGTCGTATGTATCAGCGGTCGAGAGACCTTCTACACTGACCACGGCTATGGCGCTAAAACACATCTCACCCCGGGGGCCAGCAGGCAAAATGCAGGCTGGCCACAGGGCATGGTGCGTGTTTTGAACCTATGGTCCGTACATTTGTGTCCTGTGATTGTCCAGAAGGAGTCAGTCCATATGCGGAAATTTATTGTTGTTTTTATCTCACTTTCACTTATTCTGATCATGCACCTGCCGGCAATGGCTCAGGACGTGGTGATTGAAGGCCTGAGCAACCCACGCGGGATGGCCTTTGACAGTGAAGGCAATCTTTATGTGGTCGAGGCAGGCAACGGCGGCGATATCGAACTGCCGACCGGACGTGCTCCGCTGGTGGTTGGGGCTACCGGTCAGGTCACCCGCGTATCACCCGCCGGCGACAGCCAGCCTATTATCATTGGCCTGCCCAGCCAGAGTGTCGGCCAGTCGCGCGGCGCATCCGATATTCTGGTGACGGAAGAGGCGCTCTGGCTGGTATTAGGTGAAGCCCCGACGGTTTTCCCCTTCAGCATGGGCGTGGTCGAACTCAGCCACGACGATTACCGCATCCGCCGTTTTATTGATATCTACTCGCTGGAAGCGGCCGAAAACCCGGATGAAGACATTATCGGGTCTAACCCGACGGACTTTGCCATGGCAGATGATGGCACGCTGCATATTATTGATGCCACCTGCAACTGTATGTTTAGCTGGACTGAGGCAGACGGGCTGCAGATCAGCGCGACATGGCCGATTGAGGATGTCTCGCCAGTGCCCACCACGGTGGATATCGGCCCGGATGGCGACCTGTACGTGGGTTTCCTCAGCGGCTTTCCGTTTCCGCAAGGCGGCGCCCGTATCGAGCGCTGGTCTGGTGGCGAACTGGCCGAAACCATTGACGGCCTGACCGCCATCACCGATGTGCTTGTCGCCGATGACGGCACCATTTATGCCGTCGAGTTTGGGGTGTTTGGCGACCAGGGCTGGGAGCCAGGCCGGGTGATTCGCATCACCGAAAATGGCCCGGAAACCGTGCTGGGCGATCTGGTCGCGCCGTATGCGCTGGCACAGGATGCCGACGGCAATCTGTATGTCAGCGTCAATTCATCCGGCGGCACCAACGGCCAGGTTCTTAGAATCGCCATGTAGCCCACGGGCAGCACGTACACGACACACGCAGTTAATGAAAGTGCCTTGCAGGGGTGCGCCAGACCGCGTATCCCTGCAGCACCAGATTTGTTTATGGATACAGCAGAAACCCCGAGCGTTTGAACAACCTCACCAACTGCTGGCTTACACTGACACTACATACGGAGGCAGTATGAATCGGAACAACTTACTTATCCTGGGCATTGTATTGCTTGGGCTGGGCGCGGCGATTGGTGCCGGCGCGATGTGGTGGGTGCTGGGGAGCAATGCCGAACCCAGCCAGCCTATCAGCGCCCCCACCCTGTCGCTGGAAGAAGAAACCGACGAGCCGGATGCATCCGGCACAGAAATCGCGGCGCTGCGCGCAGCCATCGATGAAGCCCTGGGGCAGGAACCCGAAAACGACAGCACCCGGGCCGCCGCCATCAGCGCCCTGGGCGAAGAAATCGGCGCGCTTGAAGAACAGGTCGCGCTGCTGAGCACCGCCAGCGCCGGAGCAGAATCGATGGACGAAGTGGTCAGCACGGAGGAAGCTGAAGAATCGGCGGATACCGCCACCGCCACGCCGGTTCCAACTGCATCTCCCGCCGCCGAAGACTCCGCAGCGGCGGCACAGCAGACAGCCGGGGACAGCCTCAGCGGGCGCGGCCTGTTCCGCATCGACTCCGAACTTTCCGAAGTGCGCTTTATCATCAATGAGGAATTGTTTGGCAACCCCAAAGAGGTGATTGGCAGCACCAATCAGGTCGCAGGCGATATTATCGTCAATTTTGATGAGCCGTCCGATTCTCAGGTGGGGGAAATCCGCATCAACGCCCGCACGCTGGAAACCGACGACGAAAATCGCAACCGCGCCATCCGCAACCAGATTCTGCAATCGCGGCTGGACGAGTTTGAATTTACCAGTTTCGTACCCACCCAGATCAGCGGCATGCCAGAAGCTGTAGCGCTGGGCGAGACGGTGAATTTTGAAGTTACGGGCGATCTGACCGTGCGCCACATCACCAGCCCGGTCACCTTCGACGTGACCGCCACGCTGGTGGCCGAAGACCGGCTGGAAGGCACTGCCTCCGCACTGGTCACGCGGGATGTTTTTGAGCTGAACATCCCCAGAGCGCCGGGTGTCGCCAATGTGTCGAACGAAGTCGGGCTGGAAATCGATTTCGTCGCCATGCAGGTAGAAGAATAAGCCGCTGAAGGCACAGACAAAACAAGGGCACGATCAGATCGTGCCCTTGTGCGTTGCAGCATCTGGTCAGCCCACGCATCAGCCGGAAGGCTGTACGGCGGGGAACGGCGTCAGGTCACCCGCAGGCTGGACTTCTGTCGCTCCGGCAAATTCCCAGTTCGCCTCGCCGCTTTCCCACAGGGTACGGCGCTCGCCATTGGCCACATAGCTGAGGCGGGCCGTCTGCTGGGTAAAGTCCTCGTTAAATGACAATTCAAACAGCGCAAAGCCGTCCGGCGCATTGGCAATCTGCGAAAAAGTCGCGCTGGAAACCAGTTCCGTCAGGGTCCCATCGCGCCCCAGCGCCATCCAGCGGCCTTCCTGCTCGTCCGGGTTATTGGGGTCAAAGGTAGAAAGCCACAGGATGCCAAGCTGCCTGCCCGCGTTGATAAATTCCGTATCCACCAGCGACCAGTCGCCGGTATGATGAATAATGCGGTCTGCGCCGTTATCCAGCATTTTTACCACGTTGAACGCTGGCAGCGGGCCGCCCGGATCAGACGCCGGCAGGCTGGGGTCCATATCCAGCCATGCCAGTTCGCTGGTCTGTGGGATGTAGGACAGGCCGGATTTACCCCAGTACCCGGCGCCATCCAGTTCAAGCGCGCCGCTGGCGGGCTGCCAGCGGAAGGCTCGCCATTCTGGCGCAGCGCCCACGGCCCAGGGCACTTCGGCAAAGATGATCTGGTTATCCGTAAAGTGCCGCACTTCCGGGATCAGCGCCGTATCGGCCAGCATGCCGGCTTCGCTGACCTGCGGGCTGTCGGCGTTCAGTTCCGCCATAATGCTGCTGCTGGCAACATCCACCACCAGCAGACGCCAGGCCGGGCTGTTCGGGTCGGCTTCCGGGCTGCCAGGGAAATATTTCACCACCCCCACCGCCACCTGCGAGGCATCCTCGTTAAAGCCGGCGCGGGTGACACGGCAGCCGATATTCTCGCCCAGCGGCAGCGCCATTACATTCTGCTGGGCCGCCAGGTCGCGGACAATCAGGGTGGTATCGCCCTGCGGCGTTTCGCTGTGGGCGCTGTTGGCACACAGGGCCACGCGGCCTCCATCCGCCGTAAACGCCATGTCCTGCCCGCCCAGGAAGATGTTCTCATCCAGCCCCAGATCAAACGTTTCCTGCGCGCCTTCCGCGTTGATGCGCAGTAACTGGCGGGAAGCGCCGTTGTACAAAAAGGCATACCATCCAGCGGCCTGTGCCTGGATGGACAGCGCCGCGCCCAGCAGCACCGCGCCAAACACCACCGCAAATAACCCTCGTTTGAGCATGATCATCTCCTTACAACTCGATGCTCCGCAAGGCATTCTATCAAAGAATCTTACAATGGCAGCCGTCAGATTCCGGCCAGCGGCTTTAATTTCGCGCTATCACTGTTTATCAGATTGTTGCTATACTTGCGGAAGGAGGGTCCAACACCAGGAGGCGGTTTGATGGACTACGTTACCACTGTGCGCGTGCTGATCCGCGAGACGCGGCAGCCCCTGCGCAATATAAAAGTTGAGTTGTTTGATCGTGACGAATATTCGTCGGATGATTCGCTGGGCGTGGCCCATACCAACCAGTTTGGCGAAGCCACCTTTAAATACACCACCCGCGACTTTGCCGATAACCTGATCGGCAGTGATGACCAGCGAGTCGGCCTGGCCGCTAACCGCGATACCGTGCCGGACCTGTACCCGGTGGTCTACAACAGCCGGGGTGAGGTAGTCATCTGCAACCGGGACGAAGCCACCCGCAATACGGCCTCGCTGCATATTCTGCTCCTGGTTGACGACGCAGTCGCCCAGGCCCAGGGGCTGACCGAAGGCGCCTGACCCGGCATGTTCCATATAAGCGCCGGTAATCATCTGGAGCTTTGCCTGCTGACTGAAGCGCACAGCAGGCCGTTGTTTGATCTCATCAACGAGAATCGGGATTATCTGCGCGAGTGGCTGGCGTGGGTGGACAGCACCCGCACGCTGGAAGATGTCCGGCGGCTGATCCGGTTTGGCCTGCGCCAGCATGCCCGCAGCGACGGCATGAATGCCGGGCTGTGGTATCACGATGCGCTGGTGGGCGTCATCAGCTATAACTATATCGACTCCGCCCGCTGCCAGACCGAAATCGGCTACTGGCTGGGCGCGGCCTATCAGGGCAGGGGGCTGATGACGGCGGCCTGCCGCGCCATGATCACCTATGCCTTTGCGGGCCTGGGCCTGGAACGGGTGGAAATCCACTGCGCGACCCACAACCTCAAAAGCCGCGCCATCCCGGAACGGCTGGGCTTTACGCTCGAACAGGCACAGGCATCATCGTTTAACTGGTATTCAGATCATTACACACCAGCGGTCATCTACAGCCTGTCCGCAGATCAATGGGATACAGGGGAAGCAGCGCATGGGCGCGAAAATCGTCGTTGTCGGCAGCTTTAACATGGACCTGACCACCTATATGGAGCGTCTGCCCCGCCCCGGCGAGACGGTACACGGGCGCCGTTTCGTCACCGGGCCGGGCGGCAAAGGCTCGAATCAGGCGGTGGCGGCGGCGCGGCTGGGGGCGCAGGTGACGTTTGTCGGCCGGGTAGGCAGGGACAGCTTTGGCGATACCGCGCTGCGCACCTGGCAGGCCGAAGGCATCGACACGACCTACGTGGTGCAGGATGCGGACCACGCCACCGGGGTCGCGCCGATTTTTGTCGAGGATTCCGGAGAGAACGCCATCGTCGTCGCGCTGGGGGCCAATCTCGCGCTCAGCCCGGCAGATGTGGATGCAGCCCGCGCCGTTATCGCGCAGACAGATGTGCTGGTTGTACAGCTTGAGATCGACCTGAAAACCGTGCTGCATGCCCTGCAAGTGGCAAAAGCCGCCGGCGTCCGCACCATCCTCAACCCGGCCCCGGCAGTACCGCTGCCAGAAAGCCTGCTGGCTCTGGCGGATTACGTCACACCCAATGAAACCGAACTGGAAATGATCTATCAGCAGACGCCGGATCAACTGCGCCAGACGGTCCGGTACGATCACCAGACCCTGATTATGACCGCCGGGGCGCGCGGCGCATTGTGGGCCACAGCCTCAGACAACGGCGCGGTGCCCACCTATCCGGTCGAGGTGGTGGATACCACCGGCGCGGGCGATGCGTTTAACGGCGGGCTGGCGGTGGCGCTGGCAGAAGGCAAACCGCTGACCGAAGCTATCGCCTTTGCAAATGCCACCGCCGCCATGTGCGTCACCCGCCCGGGCACGGCGCCCAGCATGCCGCAGCGCGTCGAAGTCGAGGCGCTGATGCAGCAGCACGCCTGAAATTTACTCCTCCGTGCCCTCTTCTTCCCGGATCGCATAATACAGTTTGGCCGCGATGCCGCCGCTGCTTTCTGCGCGCAGGTGGTTGGCCGGCACATCGTGCACCATCGTGATGGCGCTGTTCAACTGGAGCGCGCGGTAGGCCAGGTCGTTGGCCTGTTCGGCATCCACCGGCGGCCAGGCGATAATCAGCTCAGAAACCTGCTGCAGGTCCAGTGCCGCCTGTACTGCTTTGACCCCCAGCGCGCCGCGCCCGCCAGCACGGGCCATGTTGATGACCTCATCAACCTGTTTGGCCTCTTCCTGGCGTTCATAATCCAGAGCCAGCGGCTGCACATGCCGGAATACCTCATGAGTGCTGTAATGGCGCGGGATGCTGATTACATCAATCACGTACTGCTGTACCGCGTCCGTAAGCTGCTTGCGCAGGGTATGCGCGGCCTGTTCATCGCCGCCTAAAATCACGCGCCGCACCTCTTCCTGTTCGATCAGGCGGCGTGTGTAATCCGCCACGCTGCGGTAAAAGCGCATCCGGTGTTCGTCCAGCATGTTCTCGAACCCTTCCCGCTTGCTGGGCTGGGTGCCGCCAAAACCAGCGCTGGCGGCTGTAGCAGCCGGGATACCGGTTTTCTCGCCAAAATCGTACTGTTCGATGTCAATTTCCATGCTCTCGCGAAATTCTGTCTGCCCCAGGTAGCTGAGGTAAAAATGCGCCTCTTCCTGATCCACCTGTACCACCAGATAGGGCTGATACTCATCCAGAGTCCACAGCAGCGGGCCAATCAGCGGCCTGCCATAGGCCCCTTCGTTTTCCAGCGGCACCGGCAGCCTGTGAATCTGATCCCAGTCCTGGCCAAAAAAGGCGACCAGCCCCTTGCTGGATGGGGTGTAATCGGAGAAAAAGTCGTTGACCCGCTGCTGGATCGCTTCCCAGGTTGCGCGGTCTGCTTCTTCCAGGTGATCATCCACGTGCCGGAGCTGCTTTTTAAGCCAGATGCGCCAGGCCGGGTTATCCGCCTGATTTTCCGGTACGGCGTTATCCACATTCAGATACAGGCTGAGAACATCTTCGCCCTGCCTCTGGTCCAGAAGCGCTTTCACATCGTCCAGATTTAGCATCAAACACTCCTCTTCTGTTAAAGCTGTCAGCTATCAGTGACCGGACATCATGCGCGCCCGGCTTTGGAGGTGTTGCTGGAAACAGGCAGCTAAAATACATGCCTCGCATCGTTGCTCATGAACAGCGCGACTTCTAGCTTTTCACTATAGTTGAAGAGTGTTGGAACCAGATTAGATCAGGGCCTGGGCACCTGGAAGCCTTCGCCATAGGCGGTGTGGCCCTGCCCGATGACGACAAACGCCCCGGGGTCCACACTAAACACCAGCTGGCGCAGTTCGTTCACCTGGGGGCGGCTGATCGTGATAAACAGAATTGAGCGCTCCTGATAGGTGTACATGCCCTGCCCCTGCCAGGCGGTCACACCGCGATGCAGTTCGGTCATCAGCAGGGCGGCCACCACATCTGGCTGGTTGGTGACGATAATCGCGGTGCGGATGCGGCTTGGCCCTTCCAGCACATAATCCGCTGTGGTGCCATCCACAAAGATGGTAATCATGGCATACAGCGCCCCGGCCCAGCCAAACGCCAGCCCGGCCAGCAGCACCGTCAGCGTATCGGTATAGAGGTAGGTGCTGGCAAAGGGCGTGCCCATGCGCGACTGCAGGATGCGCGCCAGCGTGGAGGTGCCGCCGAACGTCCCCCCGGCACGATACACCAGCCCGCCCCCGATACCGCCCAGAATGCCGCCGAACAGCGCGTTCAGCAGGCGGTCATCCGAAATACCAAATTCCGGAAAGTACGGGCCGAGCAGATCAATCGCCAGCGAATACACCACCACCACATAGATGGTGCGGGCCACCACCGGCCAGCCGCCCAGCATGCGCACGGCCAGCAGTTGAATCGGGATATTGCCCAGCAGGACGATCAGCCCAATCGGTGTGCCGATCACATGATTCAGGATGATAGCCACGCCGGAGATGCCGCTGGGCGCAATTTCTGCCGGGGTATAAAAGACATTGACGGACACCGCCCCCAGCAGCGCCCCAGCGGTCAGCAGCACAAAACGCACCACGACAGCGCGCACATTGTTATTCAGCATTCAGGCTGTCACCTCAGGTCTGCCCTTGCCGGTAAATGCCGCCTATCTTATCGCAGGAGCCAGAGGAGAAACAATCCACAAGAAAAATTGACTTCCAGTCCGGGCCAAATGCAGGTATAGTTCGACAGGCGCAGTTGTTTTCATCATCAGGAGTACTTATGCGGGTTTTGATTACCGGCTCAAGCGGGCAAATTGGCACCAACCTGGGGCTGTATCTTCAGGAACACGGACATTACGTTTATGGCATCGACATCCGCCGCAACCGTTGGACCAACAGAATCGAAACTCTGCTGCAGGACCTGAGCACGCCTTACAGCACCTTCAACAACGGCATTGGCTATGTCGAATATCCGGAAAACCTGGATGTGGTGGTGCATTTCGCCGCCCATGCCAAAGTTCACGAACTGGTCGAACAGCCGCTGCGCGCGCTGGCCAATATCACCATGACCTTTAACGTGCTGGAATTCTGCCGCCAGAACAACCTGCCGATCATCTTCAGCAGCTCGCGCGAGGTCTATGGCGACATCCACCGTTACATCACTGACGAGACTCATGCCGATTTCTCCTTTACTGAAAGCCCCTATTCCGCCAGTAAAATTTCCGGCGAGGCGATGATCTACTCGTATGCGCAGTGCTACGGGCTGCCCTATCTGGTCTTTCGTTTCAGCAATGTCTATGGCCGTTATGATAACGACCTGGAGCGCATGACCCGGGTGATTCCGCTGTTTATCCAGCAGATCAGCCGCCACGAGCCGATTACCATCTATGGCGAAGATAAAGTGCTGGATTTCACCTATGTCGATGACTGCGTGCGCGGGGTCGCCAGTGGGCTGGAACTGCTGGTGCACGGCGAGGTCGTCAACGAGACCATCAACCTGGCCTATGGGCACGGCAACAGCCTGGTGGATATGGCGCGCTATGTAGGCGAGGCGCTGGGCATCGCGCCGGAAATGCGCATCGAGCCGCCGCGTGTGGGCGAAGTCACCCATTACGTCGCCAATATTGACAAGGCGCGCAACCTGCTGGATTACACCCCCACCACCCACCTGCAGGAAGGCATTCAGAAAGCGGTGGCATGGTCCAAAGCCTGGCAGGCAGACCATCATCCAAACGAATAGACCACACCAGCCACAAACCGGGCTATAATGGAGACAGTGCAGACAGAGGATTTTGCCTCTGCCATGGACCATTGACCATTCGTTAAGCCGATTAGTTGTGAAATATGTTACAATCTGGCAAACTGTGCAAAAGCGCATATGCGGCAAATAACAGCTTTTGAAGGAGACTTCTGAATGCCTGGTAATCCACCTGTCGATGTCCAAGCGCACGGCCAGAGTATCTGGTATGACAACATCCAGCGCAGCCTGCTGCAAACGGGGGAACTCAAGCGGCTCATTGATGAGTATGGCATTCTGGGAGTCACTTCGAACCCCTCGATTTTTCAAAAAGCCATCGGCGAATCGGATGATTACGACGCCGGGATGACCGCCCTGCTTGATCTGGAAGCCTACGACATTTATGAAAAACTGGCCGTCGAGGACATCCAGCAGGCGGCGGATCTGCTGGCGGGCATCTACGAGCGCACCGGCGGACACGATGGCTACGTCAGCATGGAAGTCAGCCCGCTGATTGCCAACGATACCGAAACCACCATTGCCGAAGCCAGGCGCCTGTTTAACATGATCCAGCGCCCCAACACCATGATTAAAATTCCGGCGACCCCTGCCGGAATCCCCGCCATTGAAGAAACCATTGCCGCTGGAATCAACGTCAACGTGACGCTGATCTTTGCCGTACAGAATTATCTTGAAGCGGCCGAAGCCTATATTCGCGGGCTGGAACGGCGTCTGAAGGCAGGCGAGGATGTATCGCACATCGCCTCTGTGGCCAGCTTCTTCCTCAGCCGCATTGATACGATGGTGGATCGGATGCTGGAAAACAATATCCGCGCCGCGCAGGGCCGCGATATTGACCGCATCGCCGCCAACCGTAAACTGCTGGGCAAGGCGGCCATCGCCAATGCCCAACTGGCCTACAAACGCTTTACGGAATTGTTCTATGGCGAGCGCTTCAGCCGCCTGCGAGAAGCGGGGGCCGCCGTGCAGCGCCCGCTGTGGGCCTCTACCAGCACCAAAAACCCCGCCTATCCGGATACAATGTACGTTGATAACCTCATTGCCAAAGACACCGTAAACACCCTGCCGCCCCCGACCCTGATGGCCTTTGCCAATCATGGCCACACCGACCAGCTCATGAGCGACAGGATGGATGAGGGCGAGGAAATTCTGGATATGCTGGCCGAAGTCGGCCTGGATATGGATCACATCACTCGCCAGCTTCAGGTAGACGGCGTGGAAGCCTTTGCCATGGCGTTTGAAAATCTGCTGGCCCAGGTGGATGCTAAACGCAACGTCCTGCGCACCGGCATCATTCGCCAGCAGGAACTGGTGCTCAGCATTCATGCCGATGACGTGCGCGAAGCCATCGACGAACTGGACAAGCGCTTTATCAACACCCGCATCTGGGAAAAGGATGGCACCGTCTGGAAAGCCCAGAATCCCATCATCCAGCAGATTCGGGACCGGCTTGGCTGGCTGGAAATCAGCGAGACGGTTGATCGCCAGCGCCTGAAGGACCTGCAGCAGCAGGCCGGGCAGTGGCAGCATGTGGTGCTGCTGGGAATGGGCGGCAGCAGTATGGCTGCCAAGATATTCGCCCGGACATTTGAGCCAGCGTCCGGTTTCCCACGAATGCAGGTGCTGGACAGTACTCACCCGGCGGTGGTGCACGCTGTCGAAGCGGCCATCGACCTGGAAAAGACGCTCTTTATCGTCGCCAGCAAATCCGGCACGACGGTGGAAACACTGGCGTTCTTCAACTACTTTTTCGAGCGCACCGGGCACAATGGCCAGCAGTTCATCGCCATTACCGACCCGGATTCGCCGCTGGCAGAACTGGCCCGGCAGCACAGCTTTTACGATCTGTTCCTCAACCCGCCGGATATGATCGGCACCTACAGTGCGCGCAGTTACTTCGGGCTGGTGCCGGCGGCGCTGCTGGGGATTGATCTGGACCGGCTGTGGGCCAGCGCGGAAAACATGATGCTGGCCTGTGGGCCAAAGGTCACCGCCGTCGATCATCCCGGCATCTGGCTGGGGGCCATCATCGGCGTGCTGGCCGGCGAAGGCCGCGATAAGGTCAGCATTTTCACCAGTCCATCGATTGCAGGTTTCGAGCACTGGATCGAGCATCTGCTGGCAGAAAGCACCGGCAAGGAAGAACGCGGTGTAGTGCCGGTGGTGGGCGCAACGGTGGGCAACCCACATGATTATGTGACTGACCGCCTGTTTATCTACCTGCGGGTAGAGGGCGACGACAACGAAACACTGGACCAGCGCCTCAGCGCCCTGCAGCAGGCCAGCCAGCCCGCAGTCACCCTCAAGCTGGCGGACCCCTATGCACTGGGTGGCGAATTCTTCCGCTGGGAATATGCGGCGGCCCTGGCCGGGCACCTGCTGCGCATTAATCCGTTTGATGCGCCAAAGGCGGCAGGAAGTAAACAGGTTGCGCTCCAACTGCTGGAACAGTACCAACAGGGGACCCCCCCGCCAGAGCCGCAGCCCGCGCTGACGGAGGGAAATGTCAGCCTGTATGCGGATGAGCGCACCCTGCGTATGCTGAGCGAACTGAGCATCGAGCAGGAATACAGCAGCACCGACCTGACCGGGCTGCTGGCCGCGCAGATCAACTCTACCCGCGCCGGTGATTATTTCGCCCTGCTGAATTATCTGCCGCGCCAGCCCGAACTTCAGGAAACGCTTCAGCATATCCGCCGCAGGCTGCGCCACACGACCCGCCGCGCCGTAACCATCAACCATGGGCCGCGTTATACCCATACCACCGGGCAGCTGCACAAAGGCGGGCCGAACAAGGGTATCTTCTTTATCATCACGGGCGAAACCGAACCGGATATTGCCATCCCTGGCCTGCCCTATACCTTTGGCACACTGCACCTCACGCAGGCCATCAGCGACCTGGAACAGCTTCAGCAGCACCGGCGGCGCGCCCTGCGGCTGCATATTCAGGGGGATGTGATCCGCGGATTGCAGAAAGTCCTGGATGCAATTAACGTTGTCAATGAACGGCGGCAGTGAACCCGACAGGGCGGCTGGCGTTATAGTACGCAGACGATCCTGCGTTATTGTGCAGGATGCGCTAACGACAAGGACCTGCCATGCAAAACCCTGATTCTTTCACGCACCAGGAAGCCCTTGATCTGTGGGCGCGGCTGGTAGCGGGCTGGGCGCACAGACTCAATCAGGACGGCACCCGCACGCTGATGGACGGGTATCCGAACCGGGCCGATGTCGGCGGCTCTTATGAAGGCGTCACCCGCATGCTGTGGGGGCTGGGCGGCTGGCTGTCTCAGCCGGAACGCAGCCCGCTGGTGCAGTGGCGCGGCGAAACCTTCGATCTGGAAGCACTCATGCGCCGGGCCATCGTCAACGGCTGCGACCCGCAGTCGCCCGCCTTCTGGGGCATCGAATACTGGCACGGGCGCAGCCACGATCAGCGCACCGTCGAAAGCGGGCAGGTGGCCTTCGCCCTGTGGCAGACCCGCGCACGCATCTGGGAGTCTCTGGACGAGACAGAACGCACCCGCATCTATGATTTTCTGGAACGCTGGGGGCGGCGGCCGCCGCAGTGGACCAGCAACTGGGCGCTTTTCTGGGTGCTCAATCATGCCTGCCGCAAGGCACTGGGGATGCCCTACGACCAAACCATCATCGACGAGGTCATGAATGGCTATCTGGATGGTGTTTACTGTGGCGATGGCTGGTATGATGACGCCGCCGAACGGGGCGCCGGTTATTTTGATGATTACAACACCTGGGTCTTCGCCTCGCATGTGCTGGCCTGGGCGCAGGTCGATGGCGACACCCAGCCAGACCGCTGCAACGAACTGCTGAACCGGGTGCGGCAGTGGATGGTCAATTATCCGTATTTCTTTGCCGCCAGCGGCGCTTACTGCGAATACGGGCGCAGCCTGGCCTATAAATTCGCCCGTCTGGGCGCGCCGCTGTGGGCCTACAGGATGGGCGTGTGGCCGCACCCGACGGGGATGCTGCGGCGTCTGGTCGGGCGGCACCTGCGCTGGTACACGGACCGGGGCGCGATCCGGGCGGATGGCACGCTGCGCCAGTCCCTGACCGCCGGGGGCAGCATTGAAATCTGCGAACCGTATATCGCCACCGGCGCCACCTACTGGGCGATGCAGGCTTTTGGCGGCCTGTGGAGCGTGCCGGATGATGATGTCTTCTGGCACGAGGACGAAGCCCCGCTGCCAGCCGAAGCACAGGATTATGTGAAGGTATTCCCCCAGCCGGGCTGGATCGTGACGGCATCGCAGGGGGAAGTACAGCGGTTTAACGCCGGCAGCATGAAAACACATGGTTACGGGGCCAAATATGCCAAGCTGGCCTACAGCACCCTGCATCCGTTTAATGTCGGCCTGTCGGATGGTTTCCCCGCGCCGGACAGCACCCTCAGCCTGATCGATGGGGACGTGCGCGGCGAACGCACCCGCAATGTCGCCTATGCAGTGGGCGAACCTGGCTGGCTGCGCATCCGGTGGGAGCAGACGCTGGACGACTATACGCATCTGATCGATACTGTGATTGTGGTACGCGGCGAACAGCATGTCCGCGCGCATCATATTACGCTGGACCCGCGCTCGTCCCGCACGATTGGCGCGGTGGAAGGCAGCGCGCCCCTGGGCTATATTCAGGGCGAAGTGCCCACCATTTCCAGGGGCGATCACTGGCGGGCCGCCGCAGTGGGTGACCGGGTGGTGGCGATCCGGGCCATGCGTGGTTATAACGGCGCGGCCATGTGGCACGGTACCCCCGGCATCAACAGTGTGTATCCCTTTTATGCCGTCCCCACCCTCACGATGGATCAGGTCTGGCCGGAACATGACCTGCTGTGCCTTGTGCATGTGGGCCACAGCCTGCCGGATAATGCGCTGCTGCGGGCCAGAATCGCGGCCAAGTGGCATGATGATGGCACTGTGCGACTGCTGTGGAACGATGACGAAGTATTTATCCCTGCGCTGGAGAGCTGACCGGCGGTTCATGTGCTGAGAGGCGAACATCATGCGAGCATATATTGCCGGGCCATTGTTTAACGAGGGCGAACGCTGGTTTGATGAGCAGATCGATGAGATCGCGCGCAGCATGGGGCTGGAAACCTATCTGCCGCATCGCGACGGCGGGGAGGCTGTAAAAGGCACCTCTACGGCAGATATTTTCCGGCGGGATG
This sequence comes from uncultured Anaerolineaceae bacterium, assembly GCA_964593565.1. Taxonomy (GTDB): domain Bacteria; phylum Chloroflexota; class Anaerolineae; order Aggregatilineales; family Phototrophicaceae. Next base: position 4,733 of record CAZQIY010000053.1, on the reverse strand, counting down.
TGGCCGAAATAGACCGGGCGGATCTGGTCATCGCCAACCTGAACGGCGTGGCGATTGATGATGGCACGGCCTGGGAACTGGGCTATGCCTATGCCAGAGGCAAACACCTGATCGGGGTGTATACGGATGCCCGCCTGACCTTCCACGACCAGACCGTGAACCTGATGATCGAACGCTCGCTCAACCGGCTGGTGCGCTCGCTGGAAGAACTGGAAAGCTACCTCGCGCAGTATATCGAGGCATAGCCTGCGCGCTTTGCGTGGGAAAACAAAAGGGACGCGCACCGGCACGCCCCTGTAAGCTGTCTATCGTAATCCGGCAGGCAGATCAGGCACCGCCCACCCGCAGGCCAATGGCGCCAATATCTATCGCGCTGGTGGTATCCGCGAAATTCAGTCGCAGGCTCAGGGTCAGCGCGCCGTTGGGCTGGTAATCGCTGACTGCGCTTTCGGCGCATTCGCCTTCGACGCTGGTCAGGTCGGTGCCGTCGTCATGGACAACCGTTGCAGAAGGCGGCACGGTTTCTTCGTACAGGCGCACCTGCGAAATAAAGCTGGACTCGCTGGTCACGCTGTAGCAGACGATCACAGCTTCGATGCGCACAGCATCGGCCACATCCAGCGGCAGATTGATCCACTGCAAATCGCCGGCCCGTGTTGTGCTCACCCGCAGCGTAGTGCCAAACGCGCCGCGATTCAGCACCAGGTTGGTGTTGCCAGTCACGCTTTCCCTGGGCACCATGCTCAGCGGGTTAAACCACATGGTCAGGTCTTCCAGCACCAGCGACGCGCCGGATGGGCCGGGTGGGCCAGCTTCGCCCTGCGGTCCCTGTTCGCCGGGTTCCCCCTGTGGCCCCTGTTCCCCCTGTTCCCCCTGTGGGCCAGGCTCGCCGGGTTCGCCTTGCGGGCCAGTTTCCCCCTGTGGGCCAGGCTCGCCGGGTTCGCCCTGCGGCCCCGGTTCCCCCTGTGGACCGGGCGGGCCAGCCGGGCCAGGTCCCTGCACCGCTGGCACGATAATCACGCTAAGAATAACAGCGATAATAATGGTGGCCACCGCCCAGACCAGCGGATTGCCACCCTGCGATTGATTCATGACGAGTTCCCCCCTTCAGTGTTCACGCAGTGTATGGTTCTCCTACTCATTTTACAATCAGGAATAAATTAAACAAACGTAAGATTTACTGTGCCAGCGATGCATACAGCATGTCGATGACTTTCATGTTTGCCACGCCGTCCTGCGGCAGATATTTCGGCGGGCGGTTGTTGATGAGCGCATCGGCAAAATCCTCCGCCATCAGGGTATAGGAATTGGCCGGCGGAATCGTAATGCGGCTGTGAGAATCGCCCTGCCAGTGCTCGATGACGGTTTCCCGGTCCGGCGGCATCACAAAGGCCACCGGCACGCGAATCCGCCCGGTGGTGCCGCGAATTTCGTAGGTCTGGGCGGCGGCTGTGCGCAGGCTGCAATCAAAATGCCCCACCGCGCGCGACGGAAACTGAAGCACGCCCGCCAGCGTTTCATCGACCTGGGTGCCTTCCCCAATGTGGGCGACAGCATGCCCGGTATGCGGTTCTTCGCCCGTCATCAGGCGCATCAGGTTGATGCAGTAACAGCCCACATCCATCATGGCGCCCCCGGCCAGCGGCTTGCTCAGGCGGATATTGCCCTCGTTGCCAGGGGCGATGGCGAAATCGAAGATGGCATTCATCACGGTGATATCGCCCACACCGCCAGCATCTACCAGCGCCTTGACTTTCTGCGTTTGCGGGTGAAAGCGGTACATGAAGGCTTCGGCCAGCAGCACATCACGCTCTGCAAATGCATCCACCATGCGCTGCGCTTCGGCGGCATCCACCGCGAACGGCTTCTCGCACAGGGTTGGTTTGCCGGCTTTGGCGCACTTGATGCTCCATTCGACGTGCATGCTGTTGGGCAGCGGGTTATAGATCGCGTCGATGTCGGGGTCGTTAATCAGGTCTTCGTAACTTGCATAGGCGCGGGGGATGTTGAGATCACCAGCAAAGGTCTTTGCCTTTTCGTAATCCCGGCTGGCAACCGCCAGCACGCGCCCGTTAGAGGACTGCTGTATCGCAGGAATTACACGTTCACGGCCAATTTTCGCGGTACTCAGGACGCCCCAGCGAATTTTTTCGGTCATGCCTGGCTCCTCCAGATGCGGTTGTATTCAGACTGGGGTGCAGCCCATGCCACACCCCACATAAAAAACGTGCCGAATAATCATACCGCTGATGCGCAGGCAAACCAACCATCCCCGCCCTAGCTGAGTTCCAACTGGCTGGCGATCATGGCCGCAATCGAACCATAAAACATCAGTTGGATCACGAAGCTGATAACCGACAGGACAATCGTGCCGACCAGGAAGGACAGGCAGCCTTTGCCCGTGCCAAAATCATAGGCTTCGCCAATGCGGCCGATGGTCTGGAAGAACAGGTACAGGCTGAACAATCCCAGCAGCAGCATGCCGATCAGAAAGATAATGCCGCTGCCCATCGTGAAGGTAAGGACGGTGACAACAAACAGCAGCCCGTATAACACCGGCAGCCGTCCATTATAAAACGATACCACCTTGTAGATCAGATGCGGGAAAGTGGCATGCCCCCCAAACAGGAACCGCGCCGCCAGATGGGTAAACAGCAGGTTGATCAGCAGCGAGATGACGCTGCCGATGGCGCTGCCGGCCCCGGCCAGCAGGCCCACCGTCACGCCCAGACCGCCGCTGAACTGCTCCGCAAATTCCTCAATGTCCCGGTCCACTTCCGGCGGCTCGTCAATTTCGCCCCGGGCATAGGCCTGCTGCTGTTCCTCGATACCGGCTATGTAATTCTGCGAGACCTGCCCGACCAGCAGCACCAGCAGCACCACCGCAACGGTGTTGATCATCACATAAATCAGCAGGTCCATGAGGACAGACCCCCAGGTAGAGCGCCGGACCGTATCCATGTGTTCCTGCTTGCGTTTTTCCCGCTTCAGTTTGCGCTCGCCAGAGGCCATGGCCTTTAACTGCTGAGGATCGCGCACCATTTCCAGCGCATCTTCGCTGACGGCGCCGGTCACATCTTCCAGCACACTCTTATAAAACTGGTCATATTCCAGTTTGGGGTTGGCATCCAGCGCCTTGGCCAGTTCCTTCAGCGCCCGGTCCCGGTCCCCGTTGAACTGGTAGCTGACCGCCGCATCAAGGAAGGCTTTGGCGCGGGCCACGTCCCTGGGGGTGACTTCTTTCTGTTTGCGCCCGGTCCCGCCGTGTCCATCCGCCTGGATATAAGCGACGGCCCGGGTGGCCACCGCCCGCACCTGCTCATCCGGGTCGTTCTGCGCCATCTGGGTCAGCTTTTTCAGCAGTCGTTTATTTTTATTCCTGGCAGCGTGTTTGACTGCTAAAAAACGCTGTTTCGGGTCCGAACTATCAAGTGCTGCTTCTGGATTCACGCTGTTTCCCTGATTTTGTCTCTGTTCACCTCTTTTATTGTATGCACATTTATCCGCCCTGCTGGCTAAAGCTTTTCCCCCGAATCTTTAGGGGATACAGCCACCCTGCAGCAACCCTGCCGGAAAGGCTGACGTATACAGGTTCAGAACGTTCACCATAAGGAGGTTTTCTGATGAGTGGTCTGGCATTGCTTGTGCTGGTGCTGATTGTCCTGATTGTCCTGGGGCCGGTGCTGTCTGCGGTGGCCTGGCTGACGATTGACCTGATTATCAGCGTGTTTTTCTGGATGCTGGCGGGCATGTTCGCCGGGCGACTGCTGCGCGGGCGGGGTTATGGCCCGGTTGGCGATGTCCTGCTGGGGCTGGTCGGAGGCATCGTCGGCACCTTCGTCCTCAGCCTGATCGGGCTGGGCGGCGTTGGCAGCATCCCGCTGGTGGGCGGCATCATCGTCGGCGTGATCGGCGCGGTCATTCTGGTGTGGCTGGTGCGCCTGCTGGGCAACAAACGCTTTGCGGCATAGCGCCTGTGCCGCCGGTTCCCGGAATCAAAACGCCCCGATCTACCGGGGCGTTGTTTTTTGATACAGGACCTGTGACTTAGGTCATGCGGGTGTAATACTCAACAATCAGGTACTCATCCACCGGGATGGGCATTTCCTTGCGTTCCGGCAGGCGATCCAGCCGGATCACAAAGTTGTTCTTATCGACGGAGAAATAATCAGGCACATAGCCGGAAGATTCCATCGATTCCACAACATGGACGTTCTGGCGCATCTTGTCGATCAGCGAAACTTCGTCGCCAATTTCCACCAGATAGGAAGGAATGTCCAGACGCTGGCCGTTGACCAGCACATGACCATGCACCACCAACTGCCGCGCTGCCCAGATGGTCGAGGCGAACCCGGCGCGATACACCACGTTATCCAGCCGCCGTTCCAGCAGGGTCAGCAGGTTGGTGCCGGTATTGCCGGGCTGGCGGCGCGCACGCACAAAATAGCGCCGCACCTGGCCTTCGCGCACGTTAAAGATAAAGGCCAGCTTCTGCTTTTCGTTAAGCTGCATGCCATAGTTACTGCGGCGGCCAGACCGGAACTGCTTATCCTTGCCGTGTTCACCGGGAGGATAGGGCCGCTTTTCCAGAATCTTCTGATATTTGGGACGCGCCACCAGCACCTCACCAAAGCGGCGCTGGACCTTTGCTTTTGGCCCGTGATAGGATGCCATAAAATTATCACCTCTATAATCGCGGGCTGGTGCGCCCACTAGCTCACGTACGAAACAGA
>CAZQIY010000052.1:0-27374 GCA_964593565.1 uncultured Anaerolineaceae bacterium | reverse complement strand
GGAAATTGACGGGGCGATGCAGCAGGCCCCGCACCCGACTCGACAGTCCATAAGGCTTATCCTGCGCTCGTGATGCCGTTAAGTTATGTTATATCATAGATTGTCGGGCTGCTGGGGGGGTAGCCCTCACCCTAATCCCTCTCCCTCAGGGAGAGGGTCTTTAAAAACCTCTTTCCCTGTTCGTGTATTTCTCCCCTTCTCTATGAGGGATGCAGTGCCGCACGGCTTCAGCGCGGCGCCACCATCACCAGCATAAAACAGGCACTTTTACGGATCAGGCTCTCGTGCTAGAATGACGGAGAATGTTTCATTGGGGGATAGTTCAACGGCAGAACAGCGGCCTTTGGAGCCGAGAATCCTGGTTCGAATCCAGGTCCCCCAGTCTTTGGCCCGCAGCAGAAAAAGTGCTGCGGGTTTTTTGTTGGGTACTGACGGTTTGGCGCTGTCTGGTATACTTGAAACCATTCGCTGAATGACTGACAGGCACAGGCTGTGATGACCCTGTAAACAGGGCGCTGAATGTTGATAAGGATGACCCATGCTGGAAAAGGACAAACGCAGCGCGGCGGACGCTGCTGATACCGGGACTGAAGAATCCGCACGCTCGAACTTTATCTATGAGGCCATTGAAGAAGATAACCGCACGGGCCGCTTTGATGGGCGCGTGCATACCCGCTTTCCACCGGAACCCAACGGCTATCTGCATATCGGCCACGCCAAGGCCATCTGGCTGGATTTTGGCATGGCGCAGGAGTTCGGCGGCAAGTGCAACCTGCGCTTTGATGATACTAACCCCGCCAAGGAAGAACAGGAATATATCGACGCCATTATGGAAGATATCCGGTGGCTGGGGTATGACTGGGAAGACCGGCTGTTTTTCGCGTCGGATTATTTCCAGCAGTTGTACGAATGGGCGGTGCAGCTCATTAAGGATGGCAAAGCCTACGTCGATCATCTGAGCCAGGAGGAAATGCGCGAGTACCGGGGCACCCTGACGGAGCCGGGTAAGGACAGCCCTTATCGCAACCGTTCCGTCGAGGAAAATCTCGAATTGTTCGAGAAGATGAAAAACGGCGAGTTTGCCGAGGGCGAATGTGTGCTGCGGGCTAAGATCGACATGAAATCCGGCAATATCAACATGCGCGACCCGGTGATGTACCGTATTCTGCATACACCGCACCCGCGCACCGGCAGTCAGTGGCGCATTTACCCCATGTACGATTACGCGCACGGGCAGTCCGATTCGATAGAGGGCGTGACTCATTCGCTGTGTACGACGGAATACGAGGATCATCGCCCGCTGTACGACTGGTTTCTGGAGGCGCTGGGCATTTATCACCCCCGGCAGATTGAATTCGCCCGCCTGAACCTGACCTACACCGTCATGAGCAAGCGGCGTCTGCTGCGGTTGGTGCAGGAGGGGCACGTGCGCGGCTGGGATGACCCGCGTATGCCGACCCTGCGCGGCATGCGGCGGCGCGGTTATACACCCGAAGCGATCCTGAACCTGTGCCGGGCGACAGGGGTCGCCAAGCGGGTGAATATGGTCGAGATCGAGATGCTGGAGCATTTTGTGCGGCAGGACCTGAACAAACGGGCCGCGCGCGTGATGGCGGTGCTCAACCCGCTGCGGGTGGTGATCGAAAATTACCCGGAGGGGCAGGTTGAGGAGATGGAAGCCATCAACAACCCGGAAGACCCGGACGCCGGGACGCGCAAGGTGCCGTTTTCGCGGGTGCTGTATATCGAGCAGGATGACTTTATGGAAAACCCGCCCAATAAGTTTTACCGGCTGGCGCCAGGGCGGGAAGTGCGGCTGCGCTATGCCTATTTCCTCACCTGCCAGGAAGTCATCAAGGATGATGATGGCAACATTGTGGAACTGCGCTGCACGATTGACCCGGCCACACGCGGCGGTGATGCGCCGGATGGCCGCAAGGTAAAATCGACGCTGCACTGGGTTTCTGCGGAACACGCGCTGAAATCTGAGGTGCGGCTGTATGACCGGCTGCTGACCACGCCGGACCCGAGCGCGGCGGCGGACGGGCAGGACTTTCTTGATCTGATCAACCCGAATTCGCTGACGGTACAGGATTCCTGTTATGTGGAACCCAGTGTGGCGGGGGCCGCCGCTGGCAGCATTTACCAGTTCGAGCGGCTGGGGTACTTCTGTGTGGATCCGGATTCGTCGGATGAAAAGCCGGTCTTTAACCGGACCGTTGGCCTGCGTGACGAGTGGGCAAAGCTGCAAAAATCGCGGTAGCGCCGTGACATGCAGGCGCGGCATAAAGAATGGATGTTATGAACCAGACACCAAACCCGCTCAATAATGGACGGCTCACCCGCGCGGCGATCGCGGGGGTGGGGCTGGCCGCGCTTGGCATCGTGTTGTTTGTGGCGCTGTGGGTTTTGCTGGGGAATGCCGGCATGGCACAGTTCCCACGGCTGATGGTGTCGCTGTGTGTGCCGCCTGCCATCATCGCGCTGATTATCGGCGTTTACTTTTTGCTGTTTCAGGTGCGGAACGGGCGCTAGAGGTTAATGCGGCCTGCGCAGCGCATAGACAATCACGGCGGGGGCGGCAGATGGCGCGTGGGCAATGCTGCGTTCGACGATGTGCGTGATCTGTAACCCTGCCGCCGCTGCCGCCTGATGATAATCGCTGTACAGGTGGGGGTAATGCTCGACTGCATAGGTGCGGCCATCGGCGGCGGTGAAGGTGCGCTGCCCACCCCCCAGCGCGATGCAGGGGTGAATATCGCTGAGCAGGGCGGTACCACCCGGTTTAAGCACGCGCGCCATTTCGTGCAGGGCGGGTGCGATGTGTGGCAGATGCCCCAGCGCCAGCCCACACAGCACCACATCCACAGACTGACCGGGCAGGGGGATCGCATCCAGCACCGCCAGCGCACGCCCCGCCAGTGGGTTGGCGTTCAGCATAGCCGGGCTGTTATCCAGTGCCACAATCTGCCCCGCGCCCTGGGCCTGTGCCAGCAGGCCATAACGCCCGGTGCCACAGGCCAGGTCCAGCACCACCTTCGCCCGCAGTTCCGGCAGCAGGTCGCGCATGGCGGCTTCTTCGGCCTGCATCAGCGCGTTATGGGCATGGGGCGGGTAGGCCGCGGCCCAGCGTGCATAAGCATCCAGGCTGTCCAGCACCGGCGCGGGGGTGGGCCTGCGCAGGCGGCGCAGCCATCGCAGCACGGCCGGGGCGCGCATGGTTAATAGGCGCTGTTCATGTTGACAGGCACATCGACATCCTTCCAGTGGTCGGGGTTATCCTCAAAGCGCATGGTCGCCAGAATGACCAGATCCGCCCACTGGTTGAACGCGGCATCGCTGCCGTTGTAGATGAGGCGCAGGCGGCGCGGCAGCCACAGCCACATATAGGCCAGCCGCCGCCGTTCATAGCGCGAGGTGCGCTCGCGCAGGTCATAGTACCAGCGCGGGTAGCTCATAAAAATCTGCGGGTACTGCTGGGCAATTTCCGGATGGATGTAGGCAAGATAGGCCAGGCCCATCATCAGCAGGCCGACAAAACCGCCCGGCAGAAAGACATTCATTCTTTCCGCAATCAGGGCGGTGGTGGTCAGGACCAGCAGGCCGGACCACAGCAGAATAGAGGGCAGCGGATAATAAATATTTTCCTGGTCACCATATTTTTCAAAAGTTGCCAGAATCGGCCCTTTTAACAGGCCGATCAGAATCAGGCCGATTCTGAGCAGGCAGGCGATGCTGACAATTAACGGAATATACAGAAAGCTCATAAAAACTTCTCTCAGGAGTTCGGTACGCTTTCAGTGATGGATTGTCTCTGAGCTTACCAGAATTCAGACTTAATCCCAATAGAGAAATGTCTTACAGGTTTAGCAGACTGCGCGGGCCGCGATACAGGGGGCAGACGCAGCGCTCGCATTCTGCGCGCTGGCCGCTGCGGTAGGCGTGGCGCAGTTCCAGCGCCGCTGCATCGTTGAGCGCGGCCGGGAAAGGCTGTGCCTGGGGGTTCCAGCGGCCATAGGCGGGCAGGAAGTAGCACGGGCGCATGGTGCCGTCGACTTCGATCACGGTGCTGATGTGCGGGGCGTTGCAGCGCGGGGGGATAAAATCGTTTTCGCCAAGCACCGCGCCAAAGTAGGCCAGCATCTGCCGCAGCTTGGCGGGCGATTCGGCCATCAGGCCGCTGGCGAAATCTGCGGCGAAGCGGGTTTCCACCTCATCCAGAATTTCCCGCAGGCGCTGGATGTCGTCCGGGGTGAGGGCTGCCGCTGCCGGGCCGTGTTCTGGCGGCGCGCCCGGCCCGCCATGCGCGATCAGCGGCAGCGCCGGGTCCGGAGTGAAGCGCGGGCCAAAGGCCTCCTCACTGCTGACATCCACCGTCAGGAAGCTGATACGATTGGCGCCGGCCTGTTTGGCGGCGTGGATAACGGCCGGGATTTCGTGATAATTGGCGCGCTGGATGGTGGTGCGGGTGGTAACGGGGATGTCTGCGGCGCGTACGGCCTGGATGCCTTGCAGCACCAGATCAAAGGCATCGACACCGCGAATCGCCGCGTAGGTGGCGGCGGTGCCGCCATCCAGGCTGACGATGACTTCATCGACGCTGCGAATCACCTCCTGCGCCTGTTTGCGCAGCAGCAGGCCGTTGGTCAGCAGCATGACATGGGCGCCTTCATCGCGAAAGCGGCGGGCGATCTGTGGCCAGTGCGGGTGCTGCATGGCCTCGCCACCGCTGAGCAGCACCCAGCGGCCGTGCAGTTTTTTAAACGCGCTGGCGAGATTTTCCACCAGCGCCTGCGACATATTGCGGCGCGGGCTGCGCCAGATGTCGCACATGACACAGCGGCTGTTGCAGCCATCGGTCAGGTACAGCACAAACAGCGGCAGCGTGTGCAGCCGGTCCCCGGCCAGATTGGTTACATGACGCAGGCTCACAAAACCTCAGTGATCCTCTACATAGGTATAAGCAGGTAGATATGTTAAAATATTCTATCAGGAATACGCGCAGTCCACACCTTCTGGATGGATGTGACGGATAGTTCAGGAAACGCATGACGAATCAGGATACGATTAAAGCCGGACAGGGACCACGCACCGCCTTTCTGGAAAAAGCAGACGCCCAGACCATGGCGGAAACGATGATCGCTTTTGCCAATACGGAGGGCGGCACGCTGGTTATTGGCGTCGATAAGGAAGGCAAGCCGGTAGAAAAGCCTGTCGCGGTAGACACGCTGGAAACGGCGCTCAAGGACGCTGACGGCACCTGCAACCCGCCGGTGGTGGTCAACAACTGGGAACCTGTCGAGCTGGAAGACGATAAAACCGCCTATATGATCCGTGTGCCGCGCAGTATCGAACTGCACGCCCTGACGGATGGCCGGGTGCTGATCCGCAGCGGCAACAAAAACCGCCCGCTGGGGGGGCAGGAGATTCTGAAGCTGGCCAGCGCCAAAAGCACCGGCGATTTTGAATCTGAAACCGTGCCGGGCGCGACCAAGGATGATTTCAGCCGCAAGATGATTGATGAATACCTTGCCAAACGGGCGGAACGTACCAAGCGCCCCTATAACGGCAAGGTGGATGACCTGCTGAAGGAGATTGGCGCGGTGGATACGGATGGCAAACCCACCGTCACCGGAATCCTGCTGTTCAGCGAGTACCCGCAGCACTGGCTGCCCCAGAGCGGCATTGTATTCGCCAAGTTTGTCGGCAAAACCCCGCGCGGCGAAAACGGCCTGGCGGGTTATTCCCGCCGTGAGGAACTGACCGGCCCGCTGTCGAAGCTGATCGAGGCGACGTGGAATCTGATCTGGAGCGAGATGGCAGTCGGGGCGGTGGTCAAAGGGCTGGAGCGCGAGGAAACCTTTGAGTACCCGCAGTTTGCCGTGCGCGAGGCCATCGTCAATGCTGTGTGCCACCGCGATTACCGTCTGAAGGGGCGGCGAATCGAGGTGCGGATGTATTCTGACCGGCTGGAAGTGATTTCTCCCGGCGGCCTGCCTGGTTTTATCACGGTGGAAAACATCGTTGATGAGCACTTCAGCCGCAACCCGCGCATCGTCAACGGCCTGTTCCAGTGGGGGTATATCGAAGAACTGGGGCTGGGCATTGACCGCATGATGGAAGTGATGCAGCAGGCCGGGCACAAGCCGCCTACGTTCGATGCGCGGCCTTATAGTTTTGCTGTTACTCTGCTGAATGCCCGCGAAAAACAGGCGGCCCCTGCCTGGACCCGCAACACCAATCACCGGCAGGCACGGGCGCTGCAGTATATCCGCGAAAACGGCTCTATCACCAACCGCGAATATCGCTCTTTGTGTCAGGGGGTTTCTGCAGAAACGCTGCGCCTTGATCTGGTTGATCTGGTGGAGCAGGGAATTCTGCTGAAAGTCGGGTCTAAAAAGGGCACATACTATATACTGAAATAGCATATAGGTGATGGGCCAGGTATGAGTTCGATTCTGAATGGAGTTCTGCTGTTCAGCATCGTCGCGCAGGGGGCGATGCTGGTGTTTTTGCAGTTTAACCGCATCCCGACTCGTCTGCGCGCGGGCTGGCTTTACGCTGCCATTCTGAGCTTCCTGCTGGCGACAGCGGCACAGTGGCTGATCGTCACCGAGGTGCTGCCTTTTCCGGCCCTGCGGCTGGTGTCGGCTGCTGGGCTGGCGCTGATGTTCATCAGTTATGGCCAGTACATGCTGCGCGATCTGCTCCACGCGGGGCGGGCCTGGCTGGGGCTGGGCGCGGTGTGGCTGCTGGCGATTTTGGCGGCGGCGCTGGTGGTGGGGGCCGGGTATGAAGGCGAACCCGGCTGGCTGATGACGCTGATGGCGTCGGTTGATCTGCTGGATGTGGCGCTGCTGGGCGGGCTGATCATCGCCATTGCGGTCCTGCTGCTTTATGCGCTGCGGGCCTTTTATACGGCACTGCTGCCGGAAATTGCCAACCGCATCATGTTCTGGATGCTGAACACCGCCGCGCTGGCGGTGGGGCTGCTGCTGTTTGCCACAGATACCATGCTGTTTCAGGTGGTGGGTGCGCTGCTGGTGCTGGCGGCGCTGGCGGGGGCGGTTTATGCGCATGTTTCGTATCGTGTGTACGACATCCGCAGCGCCCTGGGCAGTGCCATCCGGACCGCGCTGCTGGTCGCGCTGGCATCGGTGGTTATTTTTGCTGTCCTCATGGCGGCGGATACGCTGCTGACAGATCCCACAGACACCCAGGAAGATCGCCTGTCTGCGCTGCTGCTGCTGTCTGTGCTGGGGGGCATCCTGTATGTGGTGCTGCGGCAGCTTCTGGGGCTGATCCTGCGGCCGCTGGCCGGTGACTCCACCTGGTTTTTGCAGGCGGCGCGCCAGTACAGCCAGCAGGTCACCCGCGCTGTAGAGCTAAGCGAGCTGATATGGCTGGCCTCTGAAACGCTGAATCGGGTAATGCGGGTGCGACGTTCCGGCATGCTTCTGGTCAATGACACCAGCGATGATTCGGACCGGGTCGAAGTGATCGTGATGAAGGATGACAACAGCCACGATCTGAAAGGCTATATCGCCAAATCCAGCCCGGTGTACGAACGTCTGGCGCTGAAACGCCTGCCCCTGTCGCAGTTTGATTTAACCTACGGCCCGTCTTTCCAGCAGATGGCGGAAACGGAGCGGCAGTTTTTTGAAAGCCTGCAAATGAGCGCCTATGCGCCCATTATTGTCGATCATGTGCTGATTGGTCTGCTGATGTGCGGCCCCAAAACCAACGACGCGCCCTATCATGAAGCGGACCTGGCGCTGCTGGCGACGATGGCGGACCAGACCGGGGTGGCGCTGCGCAATTCACGCGCCATGGCGGACCTGAAGCATCTTAACGCGACCATGAGCGCGCTCAATGCGGAACTGGAAGACGCCAACCAGCAGTATGAAAAGCTGGATTCTGTAAAGACGGATTTTATCACCATCGCCAGCCACGAACTGCGTACGCCGCTGGCTCAGATTCGCGGGTATACCGATATTCTGGACACGCTGAACGAGCAGGGGATGCTCGACCAGGAACAGGCCGAAGTGCTGGTGTCTAATCTGCAAAAGGCCACGGAACGCACCGAAGAACTGCTGACGGCCATGCTGGATATGAGCCAGCTTGATATCAACGCGATGGACCTGCGCTTTACGCAGGCGGCGCCGGAAAGTATCCTGCGGATGGCGATTGATCCGCTGACGGAACATATCAAGCAGCGCCGGCTGACTCTGTCTGCACGCGGGCTGCGCAGCCTGCCGACCATCCACTGCGATATTCAGCGGCTGGTGCAGGCGTTCCGCAACATCATCACCAACGCGATCAAATTTACGCCGGACGGCGGACGTATTAACATCACCGCCAGCACACAATCTGCGGCACACGGCGCGGATGACGATGTACTGATCAGCATTTCGGATACGGGTGTGGGGATCGAAAAAGAGAATCTTGAGCTTATTTTTGAAAAGTTCTACCGCACCTCAGACCCGACGCTGCATTCTACCGGGACCTATAAATTTATGGGCGCGGGGCCGGGCCTGGGGCTGACGATTGCCCGGGGGGTGATCGAGGGGCACGGCGGCAAGGTGTGGGCAGAAAGCAGCGGACACAATATGGAAACCTGCCCCGGCAGTACCTTTTACGTGCTGCTGCCGGTTAATCCGCCAGACGAAACGCGCCGCCTTGCCATTGACGATACCAACGCGCACCGCAGCCCGGCCCAGGCGCAGTCTCCGCTGTCATAGAGATACAGCTTCAGAAATGGGTGCCTGCTTCAGGCGCGGACAGGTTCGCAGGCGGCAACAAAGGCCTGGAACAGCGCCAGCATGGTGGGGTCGTCAATCAGATTTTCCGGGTGCCACTGCACACTGAGGACAAAACGTTTTTCGCGCATCTCCAGCGCCTCAATCACGCCATCCGGCCCTTCAGCCGCCACCGACATACCCGGCGCGGGATGCTCGACGGCCTGATGATGCAGGCTGTTGACATCCAGTTCTGTCCTGCCCAGGATTTGCGCCAGCCGGCTGGAGGGATTCACGGCGATGCTGTGCGCATGATGCACCAGCGGCGTTTCGGTGGGGTGATAATCGTGCCTGATGGTGGTGTTGACACCGCTGGGGACATCCTGGATCAGCGTGCCGCCCAGCGCGACGTTAATCATCTGGTTGCCCCGGCAGATGCCAAACACCGGGCGATTATCCGCCACCGCCCAGCGAATCAGCGTGGTTTCGGCCGTGTCGCGGGCAGGGTCGATGCCGGTAGTTTTGGGGTGAGGCGCGGCGTTGTACTGCGCCGGGCTGATATCGCCGCCGCCCGGCACCAGAATCCCATCCAATCGCTGATACAACTGGCGCAGGGTGTCGGTTTGCAGCCCGGAAGGAATCAACAGCGGCAGCCCACCAGCCCGTTCAATGGCGAACGCGTTGCGGCTGTAGACCATATGAAAAAGCCACTCTCCGGTATCCGGACGTGGCAGCAGACTGGTGGTGATGCCGATAAGCGGTGCCAACGGACTAGCGGCGTTCTTTCAGGCGGGCTGCCTTGCCGCGCCGCTCGCGCATGAAGTAGAGCTGTGCCCGGCGCACCTTGGCCCGGCGCACAATCTCGATTTTTTCCACACGCGGGCTTTTGAGCAGGAAGGTACGTTCTACGCCGATGCCATGGCTGGCGATGCGGCGCACAGTAAAGTTGGCTTCGTTGCCGCCCTTGCGCAGCCGAATCACCACCCCCTGGAAGACCTGAATACGTTCCCGGTCCCCTTCCACGATGCGCACATGCACTTTGACGGTATCGCCGGACGCCAACTGGGGATGGTCGCGGTCCGGAGTTTGCTCAACAAGGTAGTCGACTAGAGTGGTCACGATGACTGTCCTTTTTCGTTCAAAAAAATACGCCCGGGGGCGTTCGTTTGCGGAATAGCTGAAATTATAGCATGAGGTTAATCGTCTCAACAAGGGTGGGGGCGGCAGAATGCATTTGCCGGAATTCGGGATGATTTGGGGGGATTTGCCTTGACAGAGCGGTTCATCGGCTGGTACACTAGCGCAGCATTGAGGCCCCATCGTCTAGCGGTCCAGGACGTCACCCTTTCAAGGTGAAGACACGGGTTCGAGTCCCGTTGGGGTCATAAAACGATCATCAGCTTGATGGTCGTTTTTTATTTTCCCCGCGCAGCAACCCTTCCGCATTATCATATCAATTTCATCTGCATTGACCGTCAGGAGCTTAAGCAAACGCTGACGGAAGATGCGCAGACAGCCGAATTGCCCTGGAAGTAAGGCTGGCTGTGTAGATTCAGCTTTGATACCATGCATGAAGAGCGGTTGATTTTGGGAGCATGGATTTGGAAACTCTGATTCAGAATAAGATAGGTGCGGTGTTTATTCCGGTATCAGATATGAAACGGTCAATCGAGTGGTATTGTCGCTTACTCGCTTTACCAATACAAGAAAGTTCGCACGAAGGAAAGATCTACACCTTACCGATGCAGGACGATACAGCCATCATCCTGGATAGCCACAAAGCTGTCACGAACTCTTCTCAGCCCCTGTGTTTCCTGTGGACTGACGATATACAAGCGACAGTACGGTTTCTGGAATCGCTGGCGGTTGAGATCACAAGTGACGTAGAAGACATAGGGAGCGTAACTTTTGTACAATTTAAAGATCCGGATGGTAATCTCCTGATGGTGTGTCAGCGTAACGTTTAACACAAGCCTGGCTTCAGTCAGGCATCACCTGGGGGTGGATGTCACCGATTTAACGGGCAACCATCATTCTGGTACTCCTGTCAAAACCCTACATCATTACACCAACCTTTTATAATGAAACTGAAGCCGGTCAGAACGACTTTGGTGGATACGATGTATACAGGAGGAAAAATGGCAAACGAACGCACTTATCCTATGCTTCCGTGTCGCGACATTGATGAGGCCATCACGTTCTACAAAGCACTGGGATTTGTACAAACATATCGGCAGCTTCGCCCCAACCCCTCTGCGGTTGTCGCACGGGAGGATATACAAATTCACCTTTTTGGCATCGACAACTTTAATCCTGCTGACTCATACGGCAGTGTCATCGTTGTTGTGCCAGATCCGGATGCGCTCTATCAGGCATTCGCGGACGGCCTGCGTGCGGCTTACGGCAAGTTACCCGTTGCAGGCATCCCACGCCTTTTACGGCCACGCAAAAAATATGGAACTGTGCGCGGGTTCAGTGTGGTTGATGTAGGCGGAAACTGGCTCCGGATTTATAAGTCCGGTGACACAGAAGAGCAAGAGGCAGAAGAGAAAGCAACAGGTCTGGCGCAGATCGTGCTGACCGCCGCGCGACTTGGAGACGCACATGGGGATGAGGCGCTTGCGTTGAAGACATTGGAGAACGGCATTGCACGTTTCACTGATGCTCCGGCCATTGATCAAGTGCGAGCGTTCCTGTATCGCGCAGAACTAGCTTTGCGACTGAAAGACCATGAGCTTGCACAGTCATCGCTTGCCGCCGCAGAGACACTCACTTTGACCGATGATGAACAGACCGCAATTGCTGAAGAGCTTGCGCGGACAAAGGAGCTTGTTACAGAACACTAATGAGCCAGATATGTCCTCGTCGCGTGAGCTAAACTTGCCCACTACTATGGATGAAGCGTCAAAAATCGGTGAACTCAACATGGTGGTATCCGCTATACTGCTGCTGAGGGCTTTGCAATGTTCACCGTTCGGGAACGGGTGGTAAAAGGGTGGCTCCAACACGCGCTGGGGCCGTCTTTTGCAAACTGATGCAAATCCTCTAGAATCGATACTCAACAATGGAGACATGCTGATGAAAATCCTGTTTACCTTTGTGGGAGGCAATGGCCATTTGCAGCCGCTTGTGCCTATCGCGCTTGCAGCCGAGGCTGCGGGGCATTCCGTCATTTTCGCCTGTTCGCATACGATGCGTTCCGTGGTTGAACAGGCTGGATTTGATGCCCTGCTGTTTGGTAATCCGGCACCACCGGCAAACACCCGACCAGAGAGAAGCGCACTGCGTGCGCCGAGCATCGAGCGTGAAGAGCATGATCTTCGTGAAAACTTTGTACGGCGCGGCGCACGAACTCGCATCCCCCGTCTGATCGAGGTCTGTACTACATGGCAGCCGGACCTCATTGTTTGTGATGAGGTTGATTTTGGCAGCATGATCGCCGCAGAATATCTGGGAATTCCTCACGCGGCTGTTGTCGTGATCGCTGCAGGATCATTTATCCGTCCTGATGTCGTTGCTGAACCACTCGATGAACTGCGGATCGAGTATGGCCTTGCACCAGACCCTGAACTGACCATGCTCAGCCGCTATCTGGTCCTGGTGCCTGTACCGCCCAGCTACCGTGACCCGGCGTTTCCCTTGCCTGCAACCGCCCACGCGCTTCAGCCTTTTGTACGAATTCAGGACCCGCCCCGCCGGTGGATGCCCACATACGACCCCTCGCTGCCCACCATTTATTTCACCCTGGGAACCGTGTTCAATCTGGAATCGGGCGACCTGTTTTCGAGAGTCCTGGCTGGCCTGGCCGATGTGCAAGCGAATGTCATCGTCACTGTTGGCAACCATATTGGCCCGGGGGAGTTTGGCGCTCAGCCCGATCATATCCAGATCGCGCAGTATATCCCTCAACTGACTCTGCTGCCCCATTGTGATCTGGTCATCTCGCACGGTGGTTCCGGCACGGTAATCGCTTCACTGGCACATGGCCTCCCCCTGCTCCTGATTCCGATGGGTGCTGATCAACTGCATAACGCGTCACGGTGCAAGGCGCTGGGTGTTGGTGAAGTTCTGGATGCGCTGAACGCGACATCGGACGACATTCGCGAAACTGTGATGACGATGCTGGGCACGACACACTATCGCCAGGCTGCGCGAAGCCTGCAAGCGGAGATCGACGCTCTGCCGGCACCTTCTCATGCGGTGTCCCTGCTGGAGCGCCTGAACAGAGATAAGCGGCCCGTGGTATCGCTGTAAATCAGGAAGGTGCTGTGATGGCTGCACCAGCCTGTATGTGTATTGTGCCGCCTTACTTTCCGTTTCCTAAAGCAGATACATTTCGAAATCCCGGTTTACCTGTGGCACAATACAGGCTGACGTGATCGTAAGGGATGAGGAGAAAAGTACCTATGTCCACCGAGGATGTTCGAGGGATTGCGGAGCGTTTTATTCATGCCTGGAGTGTGGGGAATTTTGATATTATCGATGAGCTTGCTTCGCCGGATTTGCAGGTGATGTATACGCACTTCCCGCAAACCTATAAAGGCCCGGAGGCATTCAAAGAGATTCTGGCGCAGACATTCGCGGCTTTTCCGGATATGAAGATTACGGTGGAGGAAGTTATTCCATCTGGCAACCGGGCCGTTGTGCGCTGGGTCTATAACGCCACCCATCAGCATGGTATCCTCTTTGGAGTGGAAGCCAGCGGTCAGAAGGTCCGTGTTTCCGGATTAACCATTTACACCATTATCAACGGCAAAGTGGTTCGTGAGGATGGGATTGTTGACAATCTGAGCCTGGCAATGCAGTTGGGTGCTCTTTCTGCATAGCTGCTGAACTTAATAAAGCCAGCGCATGTTCAGGTTGGGCCTTCTCGAACGGTGCTACAACTGACTGCATCTGCACACCCTGTATTTGCTATGGAGTAACAGCTAAGGATGTTTTAAGGAGTTTTGGCGGTAAAGCCTGTGCCGGTTACCTGTACGGGGCTGCCTTTGCAGATCACGCGCACCTGTGTGTTCCGGCAGGCATTGGGCTGATTGACGGGGTTATTACACGATCCTATCATCCGGGCTGGTTGACCCCATGCGCAGGATACGTTTATTTTACGCTGCCAGCACGTCGAATCAGAGTCAAGTATACTGGGCGCAGGTCTTCTGCATAAATGGGGTGAAATTGCAGCCATGAAACGAATCAGACTGCAAAAATGGTTGCTGCTCGTGATCATCATGAGCATGATGGTAACGGGCGCGGCGGCACAGAGCACTGCCGGCCCGGCGGATACGCTGCTGTATCTGGATTTTGGCGCCAGTGACGGGTTTATCATGGTTGTAAACGCCGCCGGAAGCCGCATCATCGATCTGCACAACCAGTTGTATTACAACCTGGTCAGCCTTCAGTGGAATACGTATTACACGGTAAGCGCAAAGCTGTCGCCGGATGGGAAGTGGCTGGCGGTGGGTACGGGCTATACGTTTGAAGATCGGGTAGTGCAGGATATTCGCATCACCAATCTGGAATGGGAGGGGTGCTGTCACCATGTTCAGCTGCCGCCCGGCACGGTGGCCTTCGATCTGGCGGGCTTCGATGCATCGGGGACGCGGCTGGCGCTGTCTTATGTGACGGAGAACTTTGAGGGCGGCATTATGGTGGTGCCCTTCTTTAGCGACGAAAGCGTAGCCCCCGGCGAAACCATCCACCTGGATATGCAGGAAGTCGCGGCGCGTCTGCCGGAACTGCCGCAGGGCATGTGGGCAAAGATGGGCGACTGGAAAGCCGATGGTATCCGCTTTCATCCGAACTGCTATGCCTGTGAGGGGATATCTGAAGGTGAGTACGCCATCTGGAACCCGGACACAGGCGCGCTGACAGCCCACAGCGGCGAGTTTTTTAGCAGTTTTGGAGCGCGGCTGGAAGCCACAGGCGAAATGGTCGTGCTGGCCAACGACCCGGCTTACCCGGCCAGCCCGCAGTTGGGCATGCTTCCGCCGGCCAATGTCGTCCGCTACTCACCGGATGGCGATCCTCACGGGCCGAATTCCTGGGTGATTTATCATAATCCGGACACGCTGGACCTGCAGCAGGTGGATTGGGTGCTGGACGGGCAGGCGGTGCTGGTGGTGCCGAGAGATACGTATTACTGGATGCTGATTCACCGGGATGGTACGATCCAGCGGATAGATTACAATCCGGGCAATCATTTCTTGCTGGGCACTGTCGAGGGCTGGCTGGCCGAGACCGGGAGCGAAGAAGGTATGAGCATCTTCGCACATTATGACGCGCGCGGCGAGGGAGGGCGGCAGGAAGTGGCGATGTTTGGCCCGGGCATGGATATACGGATGCTGTACAGGCTGCTGGGCAGCAGCCTGCATGTACCAGTTCAGCCTTTTCAGCCGGTGATTCCTCCTGCTGCCACACAATGCCCGGGCCTGCTGCCAGCGCGACTGATGACCGGGCAGGCGGGTCAGGTGACGCCGGGCGCGCCAAACCGCCTGCGCGATAACCCCAGCCTGACGGGTTCCAGCGTGGTTGGCGAGATTCCCGGGGATGGCATATTTCTGGTGCTGCAGGGGCCAGCCTGCGATACAGAAGCGGGCATCGTCTGGTGGCAGGTGCAGTATGGTGAGCTGATCGGCTGGACGGCGGAAGGTCAGGACGGCACTTACTACCTGGCGCCGGTGGAATAGGTATCGTCTGTACAAAATCGCAGGCGTGGCTCCGCATGATTGCATGAGCCGCGCCTGCGCTGATTCGGTATGATAGTTTGCCCGGTTACGAACAGCAGGTGTCGTCGCAGCCACAGGTGGTGGATTTCACGCCGTCGCTGCAGCAGGCATCATCACAGCCGCAGTCGCGGGATGCTGTTTGCAGACCAGGCGCCTGTAACGCAGGTTTCAGCCCGGCGGTGCGAACTGGAATAGCCGACAGCGACAGTACAGCGGGCTGGCTGCTGGTGCCACAGCAGGCCGTGCCTTCACCGGCCAGATCGGTGCTGCACACCCCGGTTTCCGGCAGGTTCAGCTGGACATCGCGGGCCGCTTTCCAGTCTCCGGCCAGCGCCGCCACTACGGAACGCACCTGCTCATAGCCTGTCGCCAGCAGAAAAGTCGGCGCACGGCCATAGCTTTTCATGCCCACAATGTAAAAATTCTTTTCCGGGTGGCGCAGTTCGGCTTCGCCATGTGGCCGCACGGTGCCGCAGCTGTGAATATTGGGGTCGATCATCGGGCCGAGCGCGCGGGTACTTTCCAGCGCCGGGTCAAGCTCAAGGCGCAGCTCGCGCAGCATCTCAAGCGCCGGGCGTGCCCCGGTCGTGGCGATGATTTCATCTACCTGCACCGATTCCAGCCCGGCGGGAGTCTGCCCGATCACCTCAAGCCCCTCAGATGCCGCTCTGATTTCCTGCACCCGGAAGGGCGATAAAATGCTGATGGTTCCGGCGTCGACGTGCGCCTGAATGCGGGTTCCCAGGCGCCCCCGGGCGGGCAGCGCATCGTCCTGACCCCCGCCAAAGACCCGCTTCAGGTTGGTACCGCGCATGGCCCAGCCAATCGTGGTTGCCGGGGCGCTGTCCTTCAGTGCTGCCAGTTCCAGCAGCGCATTGATGGCGGAATGCCCGCTGCCCACGACCATGACGCGCCTGTTGGTATAACGTTCGCGATGTTTGCCCAGCACATCCGGGATGCCGTAGAAGATGTGCTGTGCGTGGCGCTTTTCACCCACCGCAGGCAGTCCACCGGCGCCAATTGGGTTGGGTTGGTGCCAGGTGCCCGAAGCATCAATGACAGCGCGGGCTTCGTACAGGGCTTCGCGGCCATCCCCATAGACGACGTGCAGCACAAACGGCGCATCGTCGCGCCCGGCGTCCTTCAGCTTATCAATGCTGCGGCGGCTGACAGCAACTACCCGCGCATCAAGATGAATCTGATCGCGCACGGCTGGAAGCTCGCTGAATGGCACAAGATAACGTTCGACCAGTTCCCGGCCGGTAGGCAGCTCGTGGGGTGGTGGCATCTGCCAGCCATGTGTTTCCAGCAGGCGAACAGAAGCGCGATCTACGGTGAATTCCCAGGGGGAGAACATGCGCACATGCCCCCACGCCAGCACACTGGCGCCGACGATGCGGCCAGCTTCAAAAATTATCGGGGTCTGGTCGCGTTCGATAAGATGCGCAGCGGCAGCCAGGCCAACGGGGCCTGCGCCGATGATGGCAACGGGTAACTGACTGCTCATAGGGGAGCCTCCAACGTATTGATCGATGTCGATGTAATGAACAAACGCAGTCTAGGCGATATATCGAACTTTGTCAATATATTGGTTCAGACTGGCGCAGCACATCTGCCACGCCCTTGACACATCGATCAATATCAATATGATTAAGGCATGAACACGAATCAGGTCTTATTTGCGAAGGCTCTTGCCGATGAAACCCGCCAGGAGATCATGACGCATCTGTGCTGCGTCTGGCTCAGTGTAAATGATCTCGTCGAGAAACTTAGTGGCAAAGTGAACCAGCCCACCGTCAGCCATCACCTGAAAAAGCTGGAGGAGGCGGGGCTGGTGTATGTGCGCGAAGAAGGGCGGCACCGCTATTACACACTCAACCAGGAGCAGCTGACGGTGTGCTGTGGCCTGTTGGTGAAGAGCTTTGCGCCTGATTATGCCGGAAAGGTGATTCCGCTGGATGAGATTCCCGTCCGGCAGGAATAGCCCCTCTTGTTTGTCATGCCGGGTGCCGGGCGGGCTGCGGGCGGGTGGTGGGTACGGCCCACCATGCCGCCAGAAACTGGCTGAAGGCAAGCACAAACAGCATGATATTGTTGAGGATACTGAAGTCTGACGGCGTGAGGAGGATGTCATCAATCACGTGGTTGAGCGCGTGCGTCAGACTGCCAAATGCCACCAGCGCGATGATGCCCCGATAGCGGGCCGGGTCGCGCGCGGCCCACAGCAGCACCAGCCCGCACACCAGCAAAAAGGCCCCGGCATCCCCGGCGTAATGGCGGTTGTAGGGCGGGTAATTGCCGATGTTGGCATAAAACCAGGCACTGGCAAACAGCAGCAGCCCGGCTGTGATGACGTAGAACGCACCGCCAGCAACCAGTGACCCGCGCACGTACAGACGCTTGAGATTCGACTGCATCAGCTTAGTTCCTTTCCTGTGAGTTGAAGACTGCGGCTATCGCACTGGCTGGCGCGGGCTGTGCAGCGGGCGGGGGGATTTGTCCATCCCGTACTGCTGCTGCACCCATTCCGCCCAGGTGATTTTGCCTACTGCGCGATCCGGCGCGGTGTTTAACCCCTTGCGGAAACTGTCGATGCTGATGGTGCGGCCCGGCAGCCACAGATTAAACAGCGGCTTGCGGATGCCGCGCACGGTGCGCCACACCTGTGCCATTTCGCGCCCGGTCAGCACTTCCGGCCCGCCGATATCCGGGGCGCGCCCCACAGGTGCAGACATCACATAACGCGCCAGATGCGCCGCTGCTTCGCCGGTATCGATGGGCTGAAATTTAGCATCCAGCAGCATCAGGTGAAACGGCAGGCGGCGCGTCAGGTTCAGCATGATATCAATCAGCGAATGAAACTGGGTGGCGCGCAGGATGGTATAGGGGACGCCGGAGGCTTCGATAAGCCGTTCCGCCTCCAGCTTGGCCTGGTAGTAGGGATAGTGCGGGAAGTGTTCGATGCCGACGATGGAGATATACACAAAATTCTCCACGCCCTGCCGCTGGCTGATTTGCAGCAGGCGGCGCGTGCCTTCGACATCGGTAAGCTGCGGTTTGTTGAAGGCGTTGCTGGCCAGATGGGCGACGATCTGTACATCCTGCATGGCGGCTTCCACCCCTTCGCCTGTCGCCAGATCGGCCTGTGCCCATTCAACCGAATCGCCGGTGCTGGCGGGGCGTGGGCGGCGGCTCATGATGCGCAGGGTATACTTTTCACGATCCAGCAGCGGCAGCAGCGCGTGCCCCAGCCCGCCGTTTCCGCCGGTGATGAGAATCCGTGACATGAGGTTATCCTTTCTGAACGCTTCGGCAGTGGTCTGACAGGTTTTACAACGACCCTCAGGGAAGCTGGGAGTGAATCGCTTTCAGCTTGTCCGGGTTGCCTACCGCGCGCACCGCCACGACCTGCCCGCCGCTGACTTCGAAGGTGATGGCATACATTGGAGGGCCGCCCGCCTGACGCATGATCATGCCGGATTCGCCGTTGATCTGGGTGATGTCGAACTGGATGCCTTCCGGCGCCCGTTTGTAGAGGCCCAGCACAAACTGCAGGACCCGGTCACGCCCGATCACAGGCTGGCGCGCAGCGGTGGTTTTGCCGCCGCCGTCCGCTGTCCAGACTACATCTTCCGCCAGCAGCGAGGTCAGGCCGTCCAGGTCGCCTTTATCCAGCGCGTGCAGGAACTGGCGCAGAATTTCGGCATGTTTTTCGCGCGATGCCCGGAAGCGGGGCCGGTTGGCGTCGATATGTTTTCTGGCGCGGCTGAACAACTGGCGGCAGGCCGCTTCTTCGCGGTCCACGATCTGCGCGATTTCGGCATAGTCGTACTCAAACACCGCCCGCAGGATAAACACGGCCCGTTCCAGCGACGAGAGCGATTCCAGCAGCACCATGACCGCCATCGAAAGCGACTCGTACTGGTCCGTTTCCGGCATCAGGGCCTGGTCCGGCGCGGTGGTCAGGATCGGTTCCGGCAGCCAGGGGCCGGTGTAGAATTCGCGCTGTGCCCGCGCAGATTTGAGGTAATCCAGACATAGGCGCGTGACCACCGTGCTGAGGTAGGCTTTGGGCGATTCGATGGTGGTGGATGCGGCCTCGCGCCAGCGCAGATAGGCATCCTGCACCACATCTTCGGCTTCCATGGCGCTGCCCAGCATGCGATAGGCAATCGAAAACAGCAGCGGGCGATAGTCCTCAAAAATGTTATCCGGGTTTTGTTCGTTCAGCATACCATTTCCCTGGTGGCTGTCCTGTCTATAAAAGAAGACGAGTAGGGCATCGCGTTTGTGACATCACAGAAGGTATTAAATTCGCGCATGGAGATTGAGGGCTTGACTTAGAGCGCGCTCTAACAGGTATTGTATAGGAATAGATCAGTTTTTGAAGGAGCATAGACTAATGGAAAACCGCACTTTGGGACGTTCCGGGATCGAAGTATCGCCGATGGGGGTTGGCTGCTGGGCGATGGGCGGCAGTGGCTGGGGCGGCGGTGCCGATGATGAAGAATCGATTCGCGGTATCCGCCGGGCGCTGGAACTAGGCATCAGTCTTTTTGATACGGCCGATGGTTATGGGGATGGACGCAGCGAGCGTGTGCTGGGGCAGGCGCTGGCCGGACGGCGCGATCAGGCCGTGATTGCGACCAAGTTTGGCTTCACGCCGGCAGGGGTACGAACCGACCCGGACTACATCCGCGAGGCGTGTGAGGCGTCGCTGAAGCGGCTGAATACCGATTACATCGACCTGTACCAGTTCCATCTGAACGATTTTGGCCCGGAAGGCGCGGAGGAAGTGCGCGAAACGCTGGAAGGTCTGGTGGCCGCCGGGAAGATTCGCGCCTATGGCTGGAGCACGGATTTTCCGGACCGGGCGCGGGTGTTCGCGCAGGGGCCAAACTGCGCTGCGATTCAGGTCGAACTGAACGTGATTGATGATGCGCCGGATATTCTGGCCGTGTGCGACGAATTTAATCTGGCGGCCATCAACCGGGGGCCGCTGGCGATGGGCCTGCTGACGGGCAAATACACGCCGGATCGTAAACTGCCGGAGGATGATGTGCGCGGCCCCAACGCGCCGGACTGGATGAAATATTTCAAGGACGGCCAGCCCAACCCGGAATGGCTGGATAAAGTCAACGCGGTGGGCGAGATTCTGCGCAGCGAGGGCCGCACCCTGGCCCAGGGCGCGATTGCCTGGCTGTGGGCGCGCAGCGACAAAAACCTGCCGATTCCCGGCTTTCGCACCACCGCACAGATCGAGGAGAACTGCGGCGCGCTGGCTTTCGGCCCGCTGCGGCCAGAGCAGATGCGCGAGATTGACGAGATTCTGGAACGCTAGACCATCAGCGGCTGAGGGCAGCAGACCTAATCCGCTGGCGGCGGTGCTGTCGAGGCGCGCACGATCAGCTCTACCGGCAGGACAATATCCTCTGCTTTGACCTCGTGGGTGGTGTCCAGCAGGGCGGTCAGCCGCTGAACGGCAATCTGCCCCATGTGGTAGGGGTTCTGGACGATGGAGGTCAGAAACGGCCGGGGGTTGATCTGCACCGGCAGATCGTCGAAGGTGGCCAGCGAGATATCCTGCGGGATGCGAAGCTGGTGTTCTTCCAGCGCGGCCTGGGCGCCAAAGGCGATAAAGTTATTGGCGGCGACGATGGCGGTGGGGCGCGGGTGCACATGGCGCAGCATCTCCACCGTCATTTCGTAGCCGCTTTGCCGGGTGAACTGGCCAAAGCGAATCAGCTCATCTGGCAGGGGGATGCCTGCTTCGCGGAAGGTCTGCCGGAATCCCTCGGCCCGTTCGGTGCCAGTGGATACGTGCTGGCTGCCGGACAGCATCATGATGCGGCGGTGGCCCAGTTCCAGCAGATGCCGGGTCAGCAGGGTGCTGCCGGTCAGGCTGTCGCTGCGCACGACGGTAAATTCGTGGCCGCTGTGGGGTGGGGTGCGATCCAGCATGATGCTGGGGACGCGGCTAGCCACCAGATTTTCCAGCATCTGCCCTTCATAGCCTTCTGTGGGCACGATAATCAGCCCATCGATCTGGCGCTGCAGCAGCACGTTGATGTAATTGTCCAGCTTTTCCTGTTTTTCGTCGGTGTTGCAGACAATCACGCTCAGGTTATGCTGGCTGCAGGCATCCTCGACGCCGCGCACCATCGTGGTCCAGAAGGGGTTGGTGATGTCGGTGACGATGAGCGCGACCATGTTGGTTTTCTGATAGCGCAGGCTCTGAGAGAGCGTGTTGGGAATGTAATTCAGTTCCTGAATCGCCGCTTCGACCCGGTGGCGGGTTTCCGGGCTGATATGGCCGGAATTATTGACCACCCGCGAAACGGTGATGGGCGCAACCCGGGCCAGCCGCGCCACATCGCGAATGTTGGCTCGCTTTTTCTTTGGGGAATCTGGTGGCATGGTGTGGGTTATCTGCTGGCAGGAAAGGCACCGCCACCTGCGCGGCAGTGCCTTTTACCTGATAAGACGGATACAAACAGACGGAAACGCTTACTCGTACAGCACAGCCACGATTTCGTCGTCGTCGATGTTGCTGGCGTCGTAGTAATAGAAGCCCGTGTCGATGGTTTCCGGCAGTTCTTCGCCGCGCAGCGCCATGACGGCTGCTTCGACAGCTTTATAGCCAATGCCGATGGGATTCTGGGTGATGGCGCCTTCCATCGAGCCATCGCGGATCGCTTCGATCTGCTGTGTGCCGGAGTCGTAACCGATGACGACCAGCTCTTCCACCATGTCCAGTTCCGCCACTGCGTTCAGTACGCCGATAGCCGAACCTTCATTGGCGCCGAAGAAACCCTTCAGGTCCGGGTGCGCCAGGATAATCGCGCGCGCCAGTTCAGTCGAACGCAGGTGATCGCCACCGCCATACTGCACATCGACAATGGTGATGTCCGGGTAGGCTTCTTCAATGCGGCTGACGAAGCCGTCCACGCGGTCAATGCCGGTGCGGCTGGTCTGGTCGTGGGCGATCACGGCGACTTCCCCTTCGCCGCCGATCAGTTCCGCCATCATGTCCGCAGCGGCCGCCGCCGCCGCGATGTTATCCGTCGCGGCGGTGGTGACAGGAATGTCGCTGTCCACGCCGGAGTCAAAACCGATCACCGGGATGCCGGCTTCGTTGGCCTGTTCGAGCAGGGGGATAGCTGCCTGGCTGTCCAGTGCGGCAAAACCAATCGCGTCCGGTTCGCGGTCCAGGGCGGTTTGCAGCATGTCCATCTGCCGGTCCACCTGCGATTCGCTTTCCGGGCCTTCAAAGGTGATTTCGACGCCGCAGTCCTCAGCCGCCTGTTCTGCACCCAGACGCACGGCCTGCCAGAACTGATGCTGGAAACCCTTGGAGATCAGCGGGACGGTGATACCTGCTGCCCGGTTTTCCTCGGCGATTTCCGGGGTGCAGTAGGGCGGGGCTTCCGCTTCTTCGGTCGCCTCCGGGGTGACTTCGGGCGTCGCTTCGTCGGCATCCTGTGCGGACACCACGACGGCGATAGACACCGCCAGCACCAGCATCAGCAGGAACAGGAACTTCACGATAAACTTCATGGTGTATCTCCTCCTGTAAATAAATAAAAATCGTTTAAACCGCCAGATCATAGCCCTCGAAAGAGCACCAACCCCATTATCAGCTGCGGCGTCGCATCATATCGAGGAACACCGCCACAATGATGATCGCGCCTGTGACCACCATCTGCCATTCCTGCGGGACGGCCAGGATGCGCAGGCCGTTGGTCAGCACGCTGATGACAAACGCGCCGATCACCGTGCCCAGGATCGACCCTTCGCCCCCGCTGAGCGAGGTGCCGCCGATGACGACTGCCGCAATCGCATCCAGTTCGTACCCCTGGCCCAGCGCAGGCTGGGCAGAGTTCAGGCGCGCGGCAATGACAATGCCCGCCAGCCCGGAAAAGACGCCGGCAATGGTGTATACGGCGATCTTCCAGCGGGCCGTGTTGACCCCGGAAATGCGGGCCGCTTCTTCATTGCTGCCCAGCGCAAAGGTATAGCGGCCAACCACCGTTCTGAACAGGACAAAGCTGCCCACAGCCGCCGCCCCGAACATAATCAGTACGGCATTGGGGATTTCGATGACGCCGGGGATTTTTATGAGGGTGCCGGTGGCCAGGCTGGTAAAGCCGGATTCGCGGTTGAAATAAATCGGCGCCAGATCCGACAGAATCAGCGACAGGCCCTTGGCGACATACAACATGCCCAGGGTCGCCACGAAGGGCGGCACCCGCATTTGCGCAATGACCACACCGTTGATAAACCCCGCCAGCGCGCCGGTGAGGATGCCGCCGATAATGCCGACGGGGATGGGCATGCCGGCTTCTGAGACCAGCTTGGCGGTGATCACCGCCGCCAGAGTCATGACGGTGCCGAGCGAAAGATCAATGCCGCCGGTGATAATGACGAAGGTGACACCCACCGCCAGGATGCCGTTGACCGCTGTTGACAGAAAGATGCCCTCGATGTTCTGTGTGCGCAGGAAATTTGGCGAGGACAGGGAAAAGAACACAATAATGATGAGCAGGGCAGCGAATGCCAGAATACGCTGGATCGCTTCCGACTTCAGGACGCGATTGGCATAGGATGTAACGCTGTTTCCGGGTGTCGCTGTGGCGCTTTGCATAACTTTCGTACCCTCGTAGTGCTAGCTGTGGTTATCTGCCCCTGTAATTTACTGAGTCGTCACCATCCCGCTGCGCTGGGTGGCGTAATGCATGATTTTTTCCTGGGTGGCTTCGGTGCTGCTCAGCTCGCCAGTGATGCGCCCCTCGCACATGACGATGATACGATGGCTCATGCGCAGGATTTCCGGCAGTTCGGACGAAATCATGATGATGGATTTGCCCTGCCGCGCCAGTTCGTTCAGCAGTTTGTAAATTTCGCTTTTCGCGCCGACATCAATGCCGCGCGTGGGTTCATCAAAGATAAGGATGTCTGTATCCGCCGTCAGCCACTTGGCGATGACGACCTTTTGCTGGTTGCCGCCGGACAGATTGCGGACTTTCTGCCGGACTCCGGATGTTTTCACCGCCAGCGCCTCGACATGCTGTGCGGCGACATCCGTCATTTTTGCATCGTCCACGATGCCCAGGGCGCGCAGAAAGCGGTGCAGCGATGCCATGCCCATGTTGTTGGCCACATCCATGCCGGTCACCAGCCCGTAACGTTTGCGATCCTCCGACAGATACCCGATGCCAAGGCTGACGGCATCCTTAGGGCTGCGGATGACGACCCTGCGCCCGTTGACGCTCAGGTCAATGGAATCGACCGGGTCCGCGCCGACAATCGCGCGGGCGACTTCGGTACGGCCTGCGCCCATCAGCCCGGCAAAGCCCAGAATCTCGCCGCGCCGCAGCGTAAAGTTAATGTCCTGAAGCTCTCTGCCCCGGTTCAGGTTGCGCACTTCCAGCACAACATCCGTATTTTCATACTGGGGGATTTCCGGCTTGGATTCGTAAATCGTGCGCCCGACCATCAGGGAGATCATCTGGCCGATAGAGATGTCTGCGGCAGGCTGGGTATCGATATACTGCCCATCGCGCATCACGGTTACACGGTCTGCGATGCGTTTGATTTCCTCCATGCGGTGGCTGATGTACACAATGCCGATGCCCTGGGTGCGCAGCTGCCCGATGATGCGGAACAGTTCTTCACTTTCCGCTTCGGTCAGGGCGGCGGTGGGTTCGTCCATAATCAGGACCTGCGAATTGTAGGACAGCGCCTTGGCGATTTCGACCATCTGCTGGCGCGCCACCGTCAGCCCGTCGACGCGCATGCGCGGGTTCAGGTTGAGGTGGAGGGAGGCCAGCAGTTCCTGCGCCTGCTGGTTGAGTTTGGCCTCGTCGAGGATAAAGGGAATCGTGCTGCGCGGTTCGCGCCCGATAAAGATGTTCTGCGCAATCGTCAGGTGCGGCATCAGGTTCAGTTCCTGGTGAATCATGGTGATGCCAAGCACCTGGGCAGCGTGGGGGTTTGGAATGTCCACTTCCTGCCCGCGCAGATGAATGGTGCCGGAGTCTTTTTTATAGACACCAGCGAGGATTTTCATGAGGGTGGATTTGCCGGCCCCGTTTTCGCCGATCAGCGCGTGAACTTCCCCGGCGCGCAGTTCAAACTGGCAGTCGAGACAGGCGGCGACATTGTCAAAGGATTTGTTGATATGGCGCATCTGCACCAGAATATCAGCCATTAAGCCTGTACCAATAAATCTTTTAAGGCCCAAATAATTTCGATGGTACGGGTACCATCGTGCGGTGACGTTAACATGGAATCCGCAGGTTGTCAACTTTATTGGCCGGTGTATCTCACACTTCAGGGGCAGGGTGCGCCGCTGGCCAACCCTCCATATAACACACCAGGGTTTTACAATGAAGATACAGCATATGCTGTCCCTGTCTGTGGTGATGGCGAAAGGATGAAATTATGGCAGCACAACCCGCGAAAGAGGCCGCCCCGGTGTATGCCAGCCTGGAGGCGTGGATTGAGCAGGAAGCGATACCGTTCTCTGCGGATTCGCCGGAAACGCTGCATGCGGCGGTGGACAGGCTGATGGCCGCGTCTGGCGATAGGGTGGCGCTGCTGGGCTTTGGCGAGGCGCTGCACGGCGGCGAAGCGCTGCTGACGCTGCGCAACCAGCTTTTTCAGGTTCTGGTGATGGCGCATGGTTACAGCGCGATTGCGGTTGAGAGCAGCTTCCCCAAAGCGCTGGCGGTGGATGCCTATGTGGCGGGTCGTGGCGCAGACTCTTACGCTGCGATTCGCGATACGGGATTCAGTCATGGTTTCGGCCAGCTTGAAGCTAACCGGGAACTGGTGGAATGGATGCGGCAGTACAACGCAGACCCGGCCCACACCGTCAAGCTGCGGTTTTATGGCTTCGACAGCCCATCGGAGATGGTCGGTACGGACAGCCCGCGCCGGGTGCTGCATTTTGTGCTGGATTATCTGGATTCGGTGGATGGCGCCAGCGGCCAGCGGCGGCGTGACCAGATCAACGCGCTGCTGGGGGAAGATGCCGCCTGGGAAAATCCGGACGTGACGTTCGACCCGGCGCAGTCTATCGGCCTGTCTGCAGAGGCGGCGGCGCTGCGCATCGAGACAGAGGAACTGATCTCTGAACTGCATGTGCGCCGCCCGGAACTGATCGCCAGTACCGGGAAGGATCGCTATCTGGAAGCGATGCAGCATGCGGTGGTGGCGCGGCAGTTGCTTAATTATCACGCGGCGCTGGCACGCCCGGCGGAAAATCGCACGGCCTGGCTGCTGGGGATTCGCGATGCCATGATGGCCGATAACCTGGCCTATGTGGCGGCGCGGGAACGTGACCGGGGGAAGGTGCTGGTGTTTGCGCACAACAACCATCTGCAGCGCGGCCAGACGCAGTGGCAGCTTGGGCCGGACCTGCTGACATGGTGGCCAGCGGGCGCGCACCTGCATGAGATGCCTGGCGCGCATTATGTGGTGATTGGTTCCGGGCTGGGGGTATCAGAGGCGAACGGTATCGCCCGGCCCGAAGCTGGCACACTCGAAGCTCGCCTGACTGCGACGCCGGGGCCAGCGCGGCTGATTCCTACGCACCGGGCGCACCGGGGGCAGGGTCTGCCGCAGCAGGATGTGGCCGCGCTGGGCAGCCGGTCCGGCAGCAGGAAAAACCCAACCTACTTCCCGCTGACCGCGCAGAGTCTGACAGATTTTGACTGGCTGCTGGTGCTGGATTCGACCCCGTACAGCCGGGGCGGGCCGCCGCTGCCAGCGGTGGACGAGGCGGGCCAGCCAACCTGACCCGCCCCTTAAGACCTGATGCGTGATTCGCGCCGCTGCTTTACGGTGCATCCTGTACTGTGGGCGGGATATTGTGGTTCAGCCGGAACAGGTTGGTGGGGTCGTAGCGCCG
>CAZQIY010000051.1:0-27732 GCA_964593565.1 uncultured Anaerolineaceae bacterium | reverse complement strand
CGCCCCGGCTCCAGCGAGGAGAAGTATTCGCGCACGACATCCCGCAGGCCGAGGGGGATATAGTCGCTTTCCAGAGCACGGTTGGCCGCATCGCTGTAATCGCTGAAAACCTGATTATAGGGCACCAGCGACTGGCCCGCCGGATTTTCTGTAAATTCCCCTTCCTGCACAGGGAGATCGCCCGCGTCTGGTTCCAGAACCACCTGGGGGCCGTCCTCGCCACCGACGCGCTGCGGCGCATACACCGGATCAAATTCACCGACGCCTTCGCCATCCGGGTTGTTATCCTGCGATACCTGGCCGGGGGCCGCGCTGGGGTTTTCCTGGCCAGCATTCCCCTGCTGGTCGCCAGCGCCAGCGCCCACACCGGGCGGAGAATCCTCTGCATTGCCGGGCTGCTCGCCGCTTTGCTGGCCCTGCATAGTCGATGGCTGCGGCTGGCCGCCATCCTGGCTTTGTTCGCCATTCTCAGACTGGCCGGGCTGTCCGCTTTGCCCCTGCTGTTCAGACTGTTCATTAGAAGGCTGGCCCGCCTGCTGCAAGGGCTGGATGCCTTCTTCGGGCTGCTGCTGCGACTGCCCTGGCTGCATGGCCTGCTGCGGCTGGGAATCGCCCTGCTGCTGTTCCTGCTGCTGGGCAATCTGGCTGCCAGCCTGCTGAAGCTGCTGGGCACCCTGCTGCATGTTCTGGGCGCTTTGCTGCTGCTGCTGAGTTTGCTGCTGCATTTGCTGCATACTCTGGGCGGCCTGCTGCATATTTTGCTGGGCAGTCTCCAGATCATTATTTCGCAGCGCTTCCGCCGCGTCGCGCAGGGCCTGCGCCGCCTGTGGGTTGGTTTGCTCAAGCTGCTGCGCTGCCTGTTCCAGCGCCGAGGCCATGTCCTGCCGCTGCTGTTCGGTCATGTTTTCCAGATTCTGCTGCAATTCCTGAAGCATCGAAGAAGCCTGCTGCTCGGTCTGTTCTTCTTCAGACCCTTCGCCCCCGGCCTGCTGCAGCGCCTGTTCCGCCTGCTGCAGGGCGCTTTGCTGCTGCTGAGCCTGCTGGTTCAGGCTGTCGGCCTGCTCCTGAAGTTCGGCCTGCGCTTCAGAAAGCGATGCAAACGCCTCCTCCGGCGAGACATCCTCCTCTTCCAGGACCTGCCGCGTCTGTTCAAGCTGCTGCAGCAGTTCCTGGCGTTCTTCCTCGCTGAGGGTGGTATCTGCGGCGATTTCTTCGGTAATGCGCTCCACTTCGTCTGCGGCTTCCTCAACCGCCGCTTGCTGAGCCTGTGCCTGGGTATCGACCGGCGCCTGTGGGTTGGGCAGCACATACAGGATGGCCCATACCACCAGCACCGCCAGCACGGCCAGCCACGCCCGCCTGTCTGCGCTGAAGGGCATATGCTGGCGTGCATCCACGCGCTGCCCGCGTGTCCATGCGTCCTCAATCTGGAAGCTGACCAGTTCATCTGTGGACTGGATGCGGCCTTCGATCAGTTCCAGCGCGGTGGAAATGCGCTCGCCCAGTTGAAATTCCAGGTCAAAGCGGCGTGCTGCCACCAGCGCCGGGCGGGGCCGCAGCCAGACAATCGCCAGCATCGTCAGCAGCCCGGCCAGCACCATTACCGCCGTAATGATAGCGATCTGGACAGGCGGCAGCAGCGGGAGAAGCCGCGCGGCCACCAGCAGCAGAACACCAGCAGCAAGGCCGGGCAGCAGGCTGCGCGGCAGCCACAGCAGCGTCTGCTGCAGGCGATAGCGCCGGTCCCACTGCTGTACCAGTTGGTTGAGCCGGGTTTGCTGTTCCTGATAGGCTGCCTGTGTTGCCATAGGTCTGTACTCTGTCTCTAACGATCCAGGGGCTTAAAACCTGAGCCGCAGCGTACTAAATTTCCGCCTTCTGCATTTCCCGCACGGCCAGCACGATCAGCACCGTCGAGATGACGAGGTAAAAAATGGTGAAGCTGATCCAGGGCGAAACGACGGGAATCGTGCTGCCATCGCTTGCCAGGGTGATCGTCCACAGGCCAAGCGCCTGACGATCTGCCAGAAGCTGCTGGCTGACCAGCGATGTCGCTACCGGGTTCAGGCTGACCAGCACCAGCCCGACATAGATAAACAACGCCTCGACCAGCGGCGAACCGCCCACGCCGGAACCAAAGCCGGAGGTCGCATTGACGAACGCATTGAGCAGCGGAAAACTGAGCAGCACCGGGACGCCAAAGGTGACAGCCAGCGCGACTGTATACGAGCGCACGCTGGCGGACAGGGTGCGCGGTGTAATGGCAGAAAAGAAGATGCCGACAGTGCCCAGCGTAATGGCGGTGACAGCCAGCACCACAAATGACAGCACCACTTCCAGTTCCGTCACCCCGCCAAAGAGAAAGGCGATGCTTTGCAGCGGGATGGCGGAAAATAACAGCAGCAGAATATATCCCAGCGCCGATTCCAACTTGCCGATGACAAATGAAGGGCTGGCCAGCAGCGTCGTGCGCAGCAGATCATAGGTCTGCCGTTCGCGCTCGCCAGTGATGGCCCCGGCGGTAAAGGCTGGCGCAATAAAGATGATCAGCAGCAGTTCCACCCCCACCAGCCCGATAAACAGCACCCGCCCAACCGAGCCGATGGCGGCGGAGCCAGTAGCCTGAACCGTGCTGGCGGTGAAGATGAGATAGAGCAGGGTAATAAAGGCGCTCATCAGCCCCAGATAGACGCTGAGCACGATGAAGGCCCGCACGCCGCGCATGCGCCCGCGCAGTTCCTTGAGCATGACCGGGTTTACGCGAAAAGCGCTGGTATCGCGCAGTACCACCGCCCCGGATGCCGCCGCAGCGGCAATCGTGATCAGCGCCGGGATAAACCCCAGCAGCACAATAGCCGCTGCATTGGCGATAATCACAATCACCAGGGCGCCCAGCACCCACAATTCACGCGCCAGCACGCCCACCATCAGCACCAGCAGCAGGCTGATATCGACCAGCAGCAGCAGAATTACCACCGCCAGCGCCGCATCCGGCGCGACAGGTACGCGGCCCAGCAGCAGCCCCTGCAGCGTGGAAAACAGGTTAGGGACAAGCTGGGCACCCCCCAGCACCGCCACCACCAGCAGCAGAATCACTGCCGCGCCGTTAACAAGCGCACCCAGGCGCAGGATCGCCGCGCCGCGTTCCAGACGTGCTTCGCGCGGGGTCATGGCTTCTTCGGGGAGGCTGGTCATCTCCTGGATTGCTTCAGCTTCGGTCATGCAGTCAGATACTCACTTCTCGTTTGCGCAGCGCGGCCATAAAGCCACTTACGTTACAATGCCTTTGGTAACGCGCATAAACATGGATTCCAGGTCTTTGGTTTCTTCTGCAAAACCCAGAACCAGAATGCCTTCGTTGTGCAGCCGCTGGTTAATCGCCGCCACGCCGTCATCATCGCCCGCGAAGTTGATCTGAACACGCGAACGCCCGGCCCTGGGTTCGATAATATGCACTTCCAGCACTTCTGGCATCTCCACGAACAGGCCGCGCACCTGTTCCGCCGTTTCCTGATCGCGCACGGTGACAATAATCTCGCGGTGCGGGGTCAGTTGGGCGCGCATATCCTCCATGCTGCCCTGAATGACCATCTGTCCGGCCTCGACGATGCCGATATGCGTGCAGATTTCCGCCACATCTGCCAGAATGTGCGACGAGAAAAAGATGGTCTTGCCCATCTTCGCCAGTTCGACCAGCAGTTCGCGAATTTCCACACGGGCGCGCGGGTCCAGCCCGGATGCAGGCTCGTCCAGAATGAGGACCAGCGGATCGTGGGCCAGGGTGCGCGCCAGAGAAAGCCGCTGCTTCATGCCCCGGCTGAGCTTATCGACCATATCCTCGCGCCGGTGGGTCAGGTCCACTAGTTCCAGCAAATCCTCAATCAGGCGTTTGCGTTCATTTTCGGGGATATCGTAACAGGCGGCGAAAAAATCCAGGTATTCCCAGACGCGCATATCGTCGTAAACGCCAAACTCATCTGGCATATAGCCGATGGAGCGCCGGACGGCGCGGGGTTCTTCCGTCACAGAATGTCCCGCGACCCAGGCTCTGCCCGACGTAGGGCGGGTCAGGGTGGTCAGCATGCGCATGGTCGTGGTTTTGCCCGCGCCGTTCGGCCCGACAAACCCGTAAATCGAACCGGCGGGAACCTCTATCGAAAGTTCGTTGACGGCTGTGAACTTGCCGTATCGTTTGACAAGGTCTCTGGTTTCAATAATCAGGCTCATAACAGGTTACTCATTGGCCACTCGATCACCTTCTATTATACCCTACACGCTGATCTGCGTTGTCAGCGCCGCTGTACCGATTTTCCGGGTCAGAACGTGCCTTCCTGCTCGATCACCAGCGCAGCAATCCGCCCCAGGCCGCTGCTTTCATCGACATTCACGCGCACCTGAACCGCGTTCTGTGGGCCAATGAAGCTGGCCGGGTTGCGGATCGTATGGCGGCGCACGTTAGAACGATCCCGCAGTTCATTCATTTCAATGCTGCGCCACTCCTGCGCCTCCCAGTCCCACAATTCCAGCGGGAATTCAAGGCGGCTGGTGGTGCCGATATTCAGCTCCACATGCAGCGTGTCCACCGTACTCAGTACGGCATCCGGCAGGGGGGTGAACTGAAAGATTGCCAGATCGCCGGGCTGCATCAGCGTATTGACCGGCGCGGCGTTAGTGGTCAGCCCCTGACGTTCGCGAGCAACCCAGGTGAATTGCTCCGGCCCAAGATGCACCCTGCCCGCTGGCGGTGTAAAGCTGACATCCAGTTCGATCAGATACAGGGCTGTATCCAGCGGCTGCCAGGTTGCGCCGCCCAGTTCCGTGTTCAGCGGCATGGCATCTGACCACCCGGCCAGGTAAACATCGTTACCCCGCCCGGAGGACATGAAATAATCCTGCATGAATGATGACAGGAAAAGCTGACGCCGGTAATTTTCCTGAGCTTCGGCACCGCGCCCGATCGATGAGGCAAACGCGCGGCTGTTATAGACCTCGGTGCCCAGAATATCGCGGACTGTCTGATCCAGGGCGTTAAAATCGCGGCTGAAACGGCTGTAGATCAGGCTGGTGGATGATTCATCAGCACCGCGTTCCAGGGCGGCGGGCGCTGGCGCCATCTGGTTTGTGGATGGCAGCGACAGTTCAAAGGTCTGCACATCACCCGGCAGCAGTGGGCTTTCCAGCCGCAGACTGACGCCGCGCGCCAGAATGACAGCGTCGTTCAGGGTATCCGGGCTGTCATTGCGCACAGAACCACGCACCGTCCAGCGGCCTGTATCTTCTTCGGGGCGGGGCGGCTCGTAAAACAGGGAAGCCTGCCCGGTAATCGCCGGGCGCTCTACCACTGCGGAAGTGCGGAAGGCGGCAATGAAGCTGGCATCAATAGTGAAGTTATCTGCGCGGAACACATCCGTCTGCTGAATATCCGTGCTGGTCTGGACACTGGCGGCAAAAGGATTGGCCTGGATACTGCGCGCCACAGGCCGCAGCAGACTGCCATCGGCCATCGTCAGCGTATAACTGGTGCGGCGCGGCGACAGCAGACCGACCAGCCCATCGACCTGAGCGCGGTCTGTTTCCGGCCACGCCTGCACCACCGCCAGCCGGCTGACCGTAGCGGTGTTGCCGCGCAGGTTAAAGCCCACCACCCACGCCAGCACACTGAAAATGCCAATAAACACCGGGATCGTCAGCCAGGCCCATTCGCGCCGGTTGATGCGATTCAGTATTACATAATTCAGCGGGCCGATGAGGGCGACATAAGCGGCAAGAAAACCACACAGGGGCAGGACATCCGGCAGCAGGTCCAGGCCGGGCATGATTTCGACGGCGTTGGTGGCGCGGTCTGTGTCGAACAGGTCATGCGACCATGCTGGCAGCGGCTCGACAGAAGCCGCCAGCGTAAACCACAACTCACTGCGTCCGTCCCAGTCGCGCATGGGCTGCGCCAGCGGGTCCACGGCCAGGTAATCCACCGTGCCCAGGCCCCATGCGCGGCGCGCCAGCAGCGGCAGGCCGTCTTCAGTGGCGGCCAGCGTCTGCGCCTGGTCGATCAGGGTGCCAGTGGCGGCAATGGTTTCGCCGCGCAGTTCCCCGGTGCTGCCCAGAGCCGCCAGCCCATCCAGATTATCGACGGTGCTGCTGGCATCCGGCTGGAGGGGGAGCAAATCTTCCAGGGCGGCGGCTGTCGCCTGCCAGTTGGCCCCGCCGGTGACAACCAGATGACCTCCATCTGCCACCCAGTCCGCCACAGCCTGTCGCTGTGCGCTGGACATGGGGCCGGTATCAATGTCGCTGATGACCATCATGTCGATGGCGTCCAGGGCGCTGGCCTGATCCGGAATATTTTCAATGAGCCAGTTGGCCTGATGCGCGGTGTAGCCGCCAGACCGCACCCCTGTCAGATCGACTGACCCGGCTGTAGCCTGAGTCAGCACCACATGAAGCTGATCCTGAAAGAAGACGTTGCGCAGCGGGACAGCCTGCTCTGCCAGCGGCAGCCCCTGCGCGTCAATAAATTCGACGCGAACTTCTGTGGCAAAACTGCGGGCGCTGACATACAGAAACACACTCTTACGCGACCCCGCCGGCATCTCTACCGGGGCGCTGAAGGTGTTGGCAAAGGCGTTGCCAGAACGGTCTGGCCGCACGACCACGCGGCCTGTTACATCGCCGCCGTTATTGACCACTTCGACCAGAAGCGGAAACCATTGATTTTCTCGAAACAGTCCGTTGTATCCGGCTGTGACAGAGAGGTCGATAGCGGGGGGGCTGGTCTGCTGGATGGAGGGCGCGAAACCGACCACCAGGGCCATAACCAGCAGCCACAAACCCTGTCTAACCATAGTGACTTCCAGCGATATATATCTATTTATAGAGAGGATAATACCATTATAACGTGTTTAAGATACAGCTATTTTCCCCACAGAAGGCACATTCTGCAAAAACGTTAAGGCAATACCAACCTGTCTGGTCGTTTTGCCGGTGGTTCGCGCCACCGGGATGGCTGTACCCCGTACAAAATTCCTTTTTGTGACCCGCTGTAATTCCTATACAATACCCTTGGCTGTCCGGTTAATTTCAGAGTGAAAAACAATGGTAGCTTCAGTTTCGTGTCCTGCCTGCCAGAAAGACAACACTCACAATCGCGCGGTGTGCAGGCACTGCGGCGAGCCGCTGGTGTCGCTGCTGTCTGCGCACAGCACAGAGCAGGTGCTTCAGCGCCCGGCAGAAGCGATGCCTACCCGGCCGGTGCCAGAAGCTCCGGAACTGCAAGGCTCCGGAATCGCGCTGGTGATCCGGGGCTATCAGGAACCGATTCTGGCGCAGGGCAGCCCGATGATCCTGGGGCGTTATGACCCGGGCTTTCATCAGCCCATTGTGGATTTGACCCCGTTTAATGCCGGTGCGTCCGGGGTGTCGCGCCGTCATGCCTGCATTTACTATCAGGACGGCCAGTTTCTTATCGAAGACCTGGACAGCACCAACGGCACCTGGATCAATCAGCAGCGGCTGCCGCCCGGCAAGAAACACGGGCTGCAGAATGGCGACCTGATTCAGCTTGGCCAGTTGGTGCTCAATATTTACTTTGGCCGGGCCGATGCGCTGCGTTCTGTCGAGGAGCGCATCAGCTTCAGAATCCCTTCGGCCAACTTCTCGCCACATTTTCTGGCCACCCGCGTCAGCCCATACCTGACGGCGCTGGCGACGATACAGACCATCTGCGACGAACGGCTGCGGCGGCAGGCATCGCAGATCGAAATTAACGGCATTCACCGCGACGGGCCGATGACGCTGACGGTGGACATGACCGGGGCGCGGGAAGCACTGCGGCTGGCAAAAGGGCCGCTAAAGACCTGGCGCAAGGAAAACGCCGCCACCATCAACCGGTTTCTGAGCCTGACAGAGACGCTGTACCAGCAAACCAGCACCTTGTTTGGTGAGCAGGGCGCGGTTCTGGCGTCTCCCACCGGCGATGAGGCAGTGGTGCGCCAGCTTGGCCGCCAACTGCGCGAGGGTGAGATCAAAGTGGCGCTTGATTTTCTGCGCCAGATCGGCGCCGGGGCTGTGGATACCAACCCCAGCCACGATGTGGAGCGTCTGCTCAAGCCGATGCACGTGCTGGCCTTCAGCCCGCTGCACGTCACGACAGATTCCAGCCGGCTGGCGCATTAACGGTCCACGTCAAAGGCGGCATCAAAGAAGCGGACGACCTGCTGCTCGAAGGCTTCTGGCGCGTTGATCCAGTAAGCGCCGTGCGTGGCGTTTTCCACAATCCACAGGTCGGCATTTGGTCCGGCAGCGGCTAGCTGCTCATAGGCCCCTGGCAGCGTGGGTTCGCGTGTGCCATAAATCAACTGTATCGGGCGCGGCGCGATCTGACCAATGACCGACACCGGACTCAAAACTGAAATATCCTCGCCCGTAGACAGCCGGTAAGCCCAGGTGGCGCCGGTATTGTATAACCACCCGTACCAGGTCCCCTCCGTCTGGGCGTCCAGATGCGCTTTAAAGTCGTGATAGCCGCCGAACGCCGTTACCGCGCTGATCTGCGGGTAGCGGGCAGCCGCCATGATGCTGGTGGCCCCGGCGGCGGAAAAGCCATGAATGCCGATGCGTGCCATATCCACATCCGGGCGGGTGGACAGATAGCGCAGCGCGTCGCCCACCTGCTCGACTTCCAGGTAACCCAGCGAATTGACATGACCGGCACAGTTGCGCGATTCATAGTTGAACAGGTTGTAACCATAGCGGTTGAGCGCCACATATTCCGGCAGCCAGTTGCCGGCCCCGCTGCCCAGCGCCGGGGGAATGATAATCGTGACGCCATTGGTGCCATGCACGAAATATCCCTGCACATCGCTTTGCAGGGCAGGGGCATAAAACGCCACCCGTTCATAATCCGGCATGCCGTGCGCCTCTGGCAGGCTGCCCGCGCCACAGGGCTGATGAGTCAGAAACCAGATCGACGCGAACCCCAGGCCAAGTGGCAGGAAGCCAAGCAAAAACACCAGCAGCACGATAAAAAAGCGCAGGATGCGTACCAGCCGCCGCCTGCGCTCTGAATCTGCTGTGGGGGATGGTGCAGTATGGGCCGCTGCTTCAGGGCCGGCGGAAGACATAGCCGACACCCTGCTGCGTATGAATGTAGCGCGGGCTGTCCGGGGTGGGTTCCAGTTTCTTGCGCAGCCGGCTGACATTTACCCACAGGTACTGCGTTTCTGCCTGATATTCCGGCCCCCACACCTTATCCAGAAGCTGCTTGTGTGTGAGCACCTGATTTTCGTTGATGGCCAGGGTATGCAGCAGATCGTACTCGATGCGCGTCAGTTCGATAGGCTTGTTATGCAGGAAGACCTCGCGCCGGGCAAAGTCGATATACAGGTCGCCCAGGTCCAGCGGTTCTCTTGTGCGGGTGGGGATATCCATCACGCGCTTGAGGATGACATCCACCCGCGCCATCAGTTGTTCTTCGGTAATGGGCCGGGTGATGAAGGCATCCGCCCCGAACTGCTTGAGCGCCCGCACTTCTTCCGCCTCAGATGCTTCGTCCGCCAGCATCACGATAGGCACCTCGGTACGCTTGCGCATCCGTTCGCACACATCCAGGCTGTTGGCATCCGCCAGGTTCACATCCAGCACGATCATATCCAGCCGGATCGCCTTGACATCTGCCAGGGCTTCTTCGCTGGAACGGTACACCAGCAGTTCGTATCCCTGATCTTCCAGTTTGTCGTGCAAAAACTTCACCAGGCCGGAACTGCCCTCCACAATCATGATGGCTTTGGGCTGGCGCTTCTGCACGCTGTAACCAGTCTGCCGGGGTTCGCTGCGCACCGGTTCGGCCGCCAGCACCTGGGGTTCCTGCCGGATCACTTCCGGACGCGGCGGGGGCGCCGCCACAGCGCTGCCTTCGGTCGTGGGCAGAGCAATCGTGATCGTGGTGCCTTTGCCAACGATGCTTTCCGCCCAGATGCGCCCGCCATGCCGGTGAACCAGTTCACGGCTGATGTATAACCCCAGATTGATGACCTCGTTCAGTTCATCGTCTTCAGCATGATAGAAGGGGTCAAAAATCTGGTCGATTTTGTCCGGGGGAATGCCGTTGCTCTGGTCCTGGATGATGATATGTACTTCTGTCTCCCGATTTTCAAGCCGCAGGCTGACCGGCGCGCCTTTGGGAGAAGTGAGAAGCGCATTCTGCAGGAGATTGGAAACGGCGCGCTCGATGCGTATCTCATCCACCTTGACGGTAGGCAGGCGGGCCGGGGCTTCTACGCGCACCTGGCGCCGGTTTTCTGCAAACAGGCGGTTATCGAGGGTACGCTGAATAATGTCGTACAGGTCGCTTTCCTCGCGTTCCAGCACCAGCCCCGCCACTTCCAGATGATACATATCCAGGAAGTTTTCCCACAGTTCGCCCATATTCTCGATGCTGTTTTCGATCTGACGCAGGAAGCGCGCACGCTCCCGGTTGCTGAAGCGGGTATGATTTTCGACCAGAGTCGCCACCAGCCCGCGCAGTTCCGCATGGGGCACACGAATCTGCTCAGACATCAGATCGAGCAGCGACATCTGGGTGCTGAACATCTTCTTGAGGCGCGAGTTATCGCGCGCGATGCCGATCCAGCCCAGATATTCGTTGTTCAGCGTGCTGATGATGCGCGTAAATTCGACGTGGATTTCGCGGTCCGGGTCCGCCAGCGCGATTTCCAGGATGGTGTAGTTTTCATCCGTACCATCTCCGCCCAGGACCGACTGAATCGCTTCCTCAAGCTGGTACCGGACATTGTCCGGGTCTCTGGATTCCTGTGCCAGCAGGTTAAGCAGCACATCAGCTTCGCGGCTGAGGACATCCGACGGCAGGATGTTGGTCATTTCGGTAAACTGCGGGTTACAGAAGGCCACCTGGCCGGTATGATCGACAAAGAAGATGCCTTCGTAAATGCTGCGCAGGATTGCTTCCAGCCGCCCGCCTTTTTCGCCCATAACGGTGGTCAGCGTATTACGCACCAGAGCCTGCCCGGCGGCATGCGCCAGACTTTTCATCAGGTTGGCATCTTCCAGCCCGAACTGGCGATTTCCTGCCGGGCTGGCGATGAGCGCGCCGGCCAGACGCGCCGAATCTGTGACCGGGAACAGCATCAGTTCCTGCCCGCGCAGCGCCCGGAACAGCGGCCCCAGCGGGTTGTTCTGGCCCCGGCCCAGCCGCAGCGTCACCTGAAGATGTTCGTCCAGGTCGTCGTACAACTGGTCGGTATAGCCTTTGCGATGCAGATCATGGAAGACGTTCATCACTTCGGCCTGCCGGGCATCGGCCACCACCTGATCGCCTTCGTCCTCGTACAACCACACCAGACAGGTGCTGACGGCAGGGATATCCTCCACCAGTTCGCGCAGGTTCCGCGCGATATCCTCCGGCGTATTGAGCGTGATGAAGCGCTGCCAGGCCCGCAGCAGATGTGAACTGGACTGCACACGCCGTTCCTGTTCTTCGTAAAGCTGGGCGTTCTGCAGCGCGGTAGTGAACTGGGCCGCAAACAGTTCATAAACAATCAGATCATCCGGGTTCAGCGGGTTGTTAGGGTTGCCAAAAATCGCCAGCACACCATAGGTATATTCCGGAAACGAAAGCGGGATCAGTACAGCGCTTTCGACTTTGGGCAGCGATGGGATAGGCACAAAGAAAGAATCTGACTGAATATTGGCGAAAGTCTGGACAAAGCCGCTGTTGATGACGCGGCGGAAAGGATCGTACTGGTGCGGGCGGATGCTGTTGGTTTGCAGACTGTCCAGCGAGGTGCCGGTGCTGCCAGCGTGGACGTGCAGCAGGTCGCCTTCGCTGATGACAATAGCCATGCCGTACAGGTTAAATGTTTTACAGGTCTGGTCAATCGTATCTGCAATAAGGGTCTGCACATCGGTGGCGGTATGCAGCCGCCGGGCCAGGGTCGCCAGCGATTGCAGGTTATTGTTGCGGCGGGCCAGGGCGCGGTTCTGCCGCCGCTGCTGAAAAACCAGCCGCAGGCGGCGGTGCAGCTCCTCTT
The DNA here is from genome assembly GCA_964593565.1 of uncultured Anaerolineaceae bacterium. Classification (GTDB taxonomy): domain Bacteria; phylum Chloroflexota; class Anaerolineae; order Aggregatilineales; family Phototrophicaceae. Next base: position 15,688 of record CAZQIY010000051.1, on the reverse strand, counting down.
TATGATACAGATCATCGCTGAGCAGGTCGGTGGCCCCGGCCTCCATCAGGTCAGTCTGATAGGCGCTGTCCTTGTTTTCTGAAATCACCAGCACCGGGGTCAGCGGGAAGCGGCGGCGAATTTCGCGCACCACGCCGACCACATCGCTGCCGAACACCAGATCATCCAGTATCACCAGATCATATTCGGCATCGCGCAGCATTTCCATGGCTTTGCCCGGGTCATCGACAGTGAAGATGTTGTAAGCTTCCGGGTTCAGCGTTTCGATCAGCGTGCTGCCGTTGCTGCTGACAAGCAGCATCGCGATAGGTTGAGCAATCACAACCATAAGGCTCTCCTTGCTCATGAGCAAATCGTTTCAATTATAACGCACCGCAGCCAGCCACGTGATGCAGACTATGAATTTCATGCCAAAAAAGAATGAAATTATCATCAAACAGCGGTGCGGTTGTAATCTTTATGAAGACTGTATGATTTTACTGTGTGGGTTTCATGATATACTCAAACAGAACAGTCTACATCCCAATTTTATACTAAATTGAGGAGTTTGGATAAAGTGGCTGGTAACACACGTAATCTAAACCTGGACAGCCAGGACAGTGCAGTTGCTTCACAGGAAATCAAGGCGATTGATCATGGCATGCCGCGCCCCTGGAAAGTTGGCCTGCGTATTGTTGAAAAAGAGAATCGTTTGATTTTTGATATGGATCGTCCGATGGTCATTGGCCGCATGGACCCCGAACACGATGTCTACCCGGATATTGATCTGGGGCCGTATAACGCGGATGAACTGGGCGTCTCGCGCGAGCATCTTTTTCTGAAGCTGGATGGTGACCGCATTGTTGCGGCGGATAACCACAGCAGCAATGGGACTCTGCTCAACCGGGAACGGATGAAACCCCGCGAAGACTACCCCATTCGCGATGGCGATGAACTTCAGCTTGGCCTGATGAAAGTCAAAGTTGAACTGCTGATGAACCCCTTTAGCAATTTCTGACGCTGCGATAATCTGTTCATATCCACTTCATGGTTTTCCGCTGGCATCGGTGGGCTGCTCCTCTCTATAATAGGGCCAGTAAAATAGATGGAACGAGGAAAACGATGAATTTTCTGAGGCGTCGCCAGGAAGAGGAGAAGGTCAGAAGTGAAGGCCGTCTGCCGCCGGGGCAGTCGCTGACGCACAAATTCCCGGTGCTGACGTATGGGCCGAATCCGCCGTTTGACCCGCAGACATGGGACATGCGAGTCTTTGGCGAGGTGGACCAGGAACTGCGCTGGACCTGGGACGAATTTCTGAAACTGCCCACGCAGGCCATCACCTGTGATATTCACTGCGTCACCCGCTGGAGCAAGTTCGATACAGTGTGGGAAGGCGTGCCGTTTAAGACCGTCGCAGAAATGGCCGGCCTCAAGCCCACCGCCCGCTATGTGATCGCGCACTGCGATTTCGGCTATACCACCAATCTGCCGCTGGAAGCCATGCTGGATGATGATGTAATGCTGGCCTATAAATACGACGGTCAGTTTCTGGAACCGGATCATGGTTTCCCGGTGCGGACACTGGTGCCCAAGCGGTATTTCTGGAAAAGCGCCAAGTTCCTGCGCGCACTGGAATTCAGCGAGGTAGATAAGCCCGGTTTCTGGGAGGTCAACGGGTATCATAACAACGGCGACCCCTGGATAGAGGAGCGCCATGGAAAGCGGAGCTTCTTTTAAGCCGGGGGATGGCTGAAGGTGTAAAAGCACAAGGGGTTGTTGCGATACTGGCAACAGCCCCTTTTTTAAGGGTTTTGTAACTGGTGACAAAGCCAAACCGTATATAGAATGAATCTGTGGCTGGCCTATTGTCCGTACAGACAAAAGATAAAACAATGCAACGTCGTTGGTTAACCCTGTTTCTCATTATCGCTGTCGTGCTGGTGATCGACCAGGTGACCAAGCGCCTGGTGGTGGATAACATGCAGTTGTACCAAACTATCGAGCCAGTGCCGGCGCTGGTACCCTTTTTCCAGATCACCTACAGCCAGAATACCGGGGCCGCGTTCGGCTTTTTGCCACAGGCGGGCGATGCGTTTATGGTGATCGCGGTGGTGGTGGTGGCGGCCATGCTCTATTTTTACCCGCGCACCCCATCAGAAGGGCACATCACGCGCTTTGCCATCGGGCTGATCTGCGGCGGCGCGCTGGGCAATGTGATCGACCGGCTGCAGTATGGGTATGTGGTTGATTTTATCCACTACCAGATACCGAACCTGATTTCCAATGTATCTAATCTGGCCGATCATGCGGTTGTGGCCGGGGTGATTCTGATTTTTATTGAAAGCTGGCTGCTGGACCGCCGGCAGCAGAAAGCCACCCGGACCGCCGCGCTGGAGATGGATGTCAGCGATGAAGGGTAGGCCGCGGCCAGCCGCATGACAGGATGGTGACTTAGAAAATTGATTCTTCTCGGTTCTGGTTTTGCATTTGAATGAGAAAGGCAGAGCGACATGATGAAGCGTATGATCTGGCTGGCGATGCTGCTGGCCGCCGTACTGGCCTGCTCCTTTAACATGAATACCGGGCCAACCGGAGATACTGCAAACCAATCCACTTCCGCACAGACTTTCCTGCCGGATATTACCGGGTACACCCGCACCGATGCCGACAGCATCACCGATGCCATCACCACCGCGGGCGGGGGCGCATCGCTCATTTCTGGCAATCCGGCGCTGGCGGTTGGCATCGCCAAGATTGATAACATGATCCAGTGCTATCAGAATGTTGGCGCGGTGGCGGCCAACGTTTATACTGAAAACGATATTGGCCGGGTGCTGCAGGGGCAGATTCCCAGTATCGGGGCGCTGGCGGTCATTAACCAGGATCGTCTCACGCGCAACCTGCTCAACTGCGCGCTCAGTGGTTCGGATACGTTTTCGGCACAGGAAGTGGCTATCGAACCCTGCTTCGGGTCTGGTTCGTTCCAGCGCGATGGCGAAACGATTGCCTATGTCTATGCCGCAACCGCGCCCGGCCTGTGCCAGTCGTTCCAGAGCCATTTTGATGCACTGTCGTAAGGGGAGATGATGCGTGGTATTACCCGTACCCTGAGCCGTATTGGTCGTGATATTGCCGAAGGCCGCAACATCGAAAGCTATGCCGTCGTGGCAGTGGCGGGGGTGTTGGCCATTATCGGAATGGTTGATGATGTGGTCCCGGACAGCGTGAAGCTGGCGGTGATCCTGGCGGCGCTGGCGCTGCTGGTGTTTCAATCCACCGCGCCGCCGGAACAGATCACGAACCTGGATGATGTGCTGGAAGACCGGCAAAGTTTCGGCCCGTTCCGCGATTTTATCCGAGGCGGGCAGGAGCTGTGGATTTACGGCCCATCGGTGGGGAATATACTGCGCAACGATCCCGATATTAAACGCGAGATTCTGGACAGGGGCGGCAGGGTGCGTGTGCTGATGCAGGACCCTGCCGCGCCGGTTCTGGAGTATCTGCCGAAACAGTACGATGATATTCACCCCCTGCGCGACGATATTCAGGTCTCGCTGCGCACCCTGCAGAATTTATCCGCCCGCCTGACCAACGGGACGCTGGAATATGCGCTGATTGACTACAACCCGGGCTTTAGCCTGGTGGTGATCGATCCGGATGGCGCCAATGGCCGGCTGGTGGTGGAATTTCATGGCTACGACAACGATGTCATCAATGACCGCATGCATATTGTGATCACGCGCCACCAGTCGCAGTACTGGTTTGAATACTGGGCTGCACAGTTTAACGAGATGTGGAAGGTGGCGCAGCAGGAGCGTACTTCAGACGAATGAGCAGGCGTTTACTTGTTCTGGTGCTGATGCTGTGGGGCGTATCCTGCTTTACATCCGCAGATGCTCAGGTGCCGCTGCCAACGACGGCGCCACAGACGGACGGTTATATCCGGGCGCCGCGTCTGGGCATTACGTTTATCAATTCCATCGAAGCACCAATCAAAGAGGAACGCTACCAGCAGGCGCTGTTTTTAGGGGCAGGCTGGACGCGCTGGCCGCTGTACCGCGAGCGCGTGGAAGCGGCCCCCGGCCAGTACAACTGGTCTGCCTATGATGCGCTGGTGAACGCGGATGTGCGGCACGGCCTGCGCATCAATGCGATTTTCCTGGGCCAGCCAGACATCCCCAGCCTGGGCGCGCCCATTTTTAGCGATGACACCGATATTCCCGGCCCCGGTAAAACCATCAACCCGGCCAATGCCTGGGCCATGTTCGTTTACAGCGCGGTGGAACGCTACAAGCCCGGCGGCGTGCTGGCGACAGCGCAGGGCTGGCCGGTGGGGGCAGGTATCCGGCTGTGGGAGGCATGGAACGAGCCGGATTTTCCCCTGTTCTGGAATCGAAGCGTGGAGGAATATGCCCGCCTGCTGAAAGTGACCTATCTGGCGGCGCATTTTGCCGACCCCGGCACAGAGGTAATGTTTGGCGGGCTGGCTTACAGCACGGTGGATGCCGATAACTATCTGGCGCGCACCCTCGACGTGATCGCGCAGGACCCGCAGGCCCCCCGCCATAACTGGTACATGGACCTGGTCGCGGCGCACAGCTACACCTATGCGCGGCGCAGCGCGGAGGTGGTCAATCATGTGCGCGGGGTGCTGTCGCGCTATGGTTTGTCGCGGCGAATCTGGCTAAATGAAAACGGCGTCCCGGTCTGGAATGATTACCCCGGCCCGACCTGGGCAGCACACGATCCGCAGTCGCGTGTGCTGCGGGCTACCGCCCAGCAGCAGGCGGCCTACATCATCCAGAGCGCGGCCTATGCCTGGGCGGCAGGGGCGGAGGTGGTGATGGTGCATCAACTGTATGACGATTGTGGCAACCAGCCCAGCGGCACCAATTTTCCGCCGCACGATGGCAGCCTGTGCACCGGGGATGGTCTGTGCTGGGGTGATGCGCACGGCCTGTTTCGCAATACAGCGGATTCGGCCTGCTTCAGCCAGCATCCGCTGCCAGGGACACCGCGCCCGGCGGCGGCGGCCTATCGCCTGCTGGGGCGGATTTTTGGCGCGGGGACGTTCGAAGCAGCAGAAACCCAGTTGTTCGATCAGCGCGGCGTGGTGATTACCTTTATCCGCCCGGCGGCGCAGGAACGGATTCATGTCGCCTGGAATCGCAGCCTGGAACCGCTGGTGCTGGACCTGCCCGCCGATGGGCAGATTGCGACTCTGTACACGCTGGATGGCAGCGATTATGTACTGACACCGGAAGATGACCTCTACCGCGTGACGTTATCCCCGGCTACCCCGGATGATTTCCCGTTTCTGGCGGCGGGTGATGGCGCGGCGGTGGGCGGGCCGCCCTTTATCATCGTGGAGCAGGCGGTGCGCAACCTGACCACCAACCCGGCACTGCCCCAGTTTGAACCCCCCGCCGGGACGCCCCGCGCCCCCCTGGATGTGACCCCCGGCGCCGTGACGGAGATTGTCCGCCCGACGGTGGACCCGGCGCAGGACCGCACCTCACCGGCCACCCACATGACGCCGCTGCCGGTGGTCAGCCCGGCGACGTTTACCGTATCGTGGGGCGGGCAGGATGACAGCGGCATCGCGGGCTATCTGGTGTGGGTGCGGGTGGATGGCGGCCAGTGGGAACCCTGGCTGGAGGATGTCATCCAGACTGAAGCCACCTTTACAGGCGAAAGCGGCCGGCGCTATGAGTTCGCGGTGTGGGCAGTGGACCTGGCGGGTAACTGGTCGCTCAATACAGAACTGACACCGCAGGCCGTCACCAGCGTGCAGTGACAGCGCTCCCGCCAGTGCGGTCAGACATCCAGCAGGAGCTGCACATCCAACTGCCATGCCAGATAGAGCGCGTAAAGAAACTGCTTGAGTTCGGCGGTGGTCAGGTCATCATCCGCGCTGACGGTGATGAGGAAATCATAGGCGGCCCGTCGTGCTGGCGGCATCGCCCCCAGGTGCATAATCTCATCCGCTTCCAGGTCGCGCGGGATCGCGCCGAAGAACAGCAGCAGAATGCCGGCATGGTTGGGCTGGATGTGCCCTAGCAGGAAGGTCATCTCGAAGATCTGATCGGAATTGACGCTGATTTCGCCCAGCACGCGCTGGATGGTGCGCTGCTCGCTGAAGTGGGTGGTCCCGGCGGCGCGCAGCGGTCGTACCGTACTGCCATCGTAGTTAAATTCCTGAATGCCCTGGCGCAGCAGCAGCCACACCAGCGGCTCGGTGGGTTCCGGCAGTTGATTAAGCAGCCATGCCTCGCCAAAAGGGGAGAGGGGATAGCTGATTTTGCCCATACAGCCAAAGGGTTCGCCGCTGCGGTTGGCCGGGCAGCCTTCGCAGTGATGCGCCAGCGGGTTTAACTCCTCGGCGTAATCCAGCAGATGCTGCACGATCACGATCTGAACTTCCTCGCTGCCGTCGGCGGCCGTGCGCACCATCTCGAAACCCATCTCCTGCGGCGGGCGCATGTCGCCGTTTTCCCGGTAGAGTCGGATGATCGTCTCTGCGCGGTCCTGGCTTTTCAGCCGTTCGAGAATGCCCTCTGTGCCCAGCGTCTGCTTGGGGATGCAGTCATAATCGATGACGTAATCGATAGCCATGGTTGATCCTCTGGGGCAGGTTACAGTGGCCTGCCTTGTGCGTACAGGCGCTGCGGGGGCCGCTAGCCGCGCTGCACAGTGTAACGATGATTGCGAATATGAGTCTGATCGGCGGTGATCGTGACCACATTAAAACCCGGCGGCGCGTCCAGTTCCAGGGTGGTTTTGGTCTGCCCCGGCCAGGCATGAATCTGATACCAGCTTCCCAGGACGCTGCTGTACAGAATGCCATCGCGCAGGACCTGCGAACTCTGGTGGATGTGGCCGTAAAACACGCCGCGAATGCGATGCCGCGCTGGCAGCAGGGCCGCGTGCAGGGCGTCGCCGTTGGCCATGCGCATGAAGGTATCCAGCCAGGGCACGCCGGTTTCCAGCGCGTTATGATGCACCGCGACCACCAGCGGGCGCGCATCGTCCGATTCGGTGATCTCGCGCAGCCACGCCAACTGCTCGTCGCTGACCGTACCGCTGGGTTCCGGGGCGGGGCCGGTGCTGTCCAGGCAGACGATCTGCACGCCGTTTACTTCAAACTGGTAATGCCACGTCGGCTGGATCGTCTCGCGCCGCAGCAGCACCCGCTGCAGCATTTCGCGGCTGTCGTGGTTGCCCGCCAGATAATACACCGGGTAGCGGATGCGCCCCAGAATCTCGCGGGCCACCTCGTAGGCCGGTTCGTGCGGGTCATAGGCCACATCGCCCGTATGCAGGATAAAATCCGGCGTGAACGGCAGATTATTAAGCTGCTTTACCAGCGCCTCGGCCGCCGGGGTCGGATGAATCGGATAGCCATGGTCCTGACCATAATTCGGGTCGTGGCTGATGTGTGTGTCGCTGATATGGACAAAACGCAGTAGAATATCGGTCATAGTCCATTCCCATAGAAAAATGCTCGCTAACTATAGCACATTATCGACGAGAACATGCCCGGACTGAGGACCTGCACGGATGAACCGCAAGGGCTATTCGCCCCCCTGCCACCTGCTGCTATAATGACGCTATGAGATATTTCTTCTTCCTGGGATTGTTATGGGTGCTGACAGCGTGTGCAGGCAATCCTGTGCCACAGGCTGCGGCAGATTTGCCCACACTGGCAGAACTGCCGACTCTGACGGCGACTGAAACCGGCGCGCCCAGCGCAACGCCGACAGCCACCCTGCCCGCTACCCACACCCAGACGGCCACCATCACGCCTTCGGCCACCGCTTCGGTGACTCCCAGCGTGACAATTACCGATACGCCATCCCGAACGCCGACCAGCACCCCCTCGCCCACGCCGCGCCAGGGCGCGCTGTTTCTGCTGGCACAGGTGGCCGAAAATGCGACGGTGCTGCCCCAGGAATTTCGCGCACCAGGGGTCACCCCGCTGCCTACCGGGGCCAGCCAGTCGCCTTTGCCCATTGGGACGCCGCTGCCCGTCACGTGCAGCGAATTACCGCCCGGCGGCTTTGGTATTCTGTTCTTCGGCACGCCGTCGCTGGCTGCATTCATCGGCTGTCCGTCCGGGGCCGTGACGACCTCAGACAGCGCCGTTCAGCCTTTCGAGCATGGCGCTATGATCTGGATGGGCGGCGGTGCGATCTACGCCCTGTACAATGATGGACGGTTCCAGCGCTTTGACGATACCTTTGACCCGGCCGTTGACCCGGACAGCGGCGGAGAAGTGCCCCCTGCCGGGCTGGTGGAGCCGGTGCGGGGCTTCGGCAAGGTGTGGCGCAGTTATCCGGACGTGCGCAGCGGGCTGGGCTGGGGCAACGCGCCGGAAATCGGCGGCAGCGCTGCCCTGCAGCGTTTCGAGCGCGGCTGGATGATCGATCTTTCCCAGCGCAGCGATATTGTGGTCCTTGCCGAAGACCCCGGTGGCCAGAGCGGCACCTGGCAGTCGCACTCTGGCAGTTATTAAACTCAGCCTCAGCCGGGGATGCTTTCTGGCGCGCGGTTGCGATGCCGTGTGATAAATGCCAGAAGCTGATCTTCGTCCGGTTCCTCCAGCGTCAGCAGACGACCCCAGGCCGCCGCCGCGATGCGATCGTCGTTATCCGGGCGGTGGGTGACGACGGACCACTGCGGGAAAGCATTCTGTATCCGGGTCAGCGCTTCGATGGCTTCGGTATCCTCAGGATCGCGATAGGTCATCCAGATATGCCCATGCTCAAGGTTATGGACCAGCAGTTCATCCGGCACCACCTGATGATAGATGCCTGCGCGAATGGGGGTGGCATAATGTGGCCCGGAGGTGGGCGGGTTGGAATTATAATTGGGACGCGGCGACCCTTCCGGGATATGTTCCTGCCCCTGAAGCGGAAAAGTCACACTGGCATCTTCGACTGCGGCCAGGTCAACCTCTGGCAGTTGGCTGCGATTGATGAAAAAAATGACGACTGCTACAGCGATCACGCCGACAGCAGCAATACCCGCGATGATCATGTTCTGGCTGCGACTCTCTGCCTGTTTTTTGCTGCGACGCTGCCGTGTGACCGATTTACCCATAGTTTAACTCTCCATACGTCCTGGAATAAAAATAACGCCGCTGATCTCTGATCCGGAGACTGCCCGGCGGCTCCTCTGCGCATTTGCAGGGCAGCGCGACAGTATAACCACAGCACATGAGAATCAGATTGGAAGCTGGGGGTTTTTCAGCGGCGGCGTACTTGCTCTAATACCAAACCAACGAACCTGTGTTATACTTTCTGTAATGGGGGTGAACCAGTTTCGACGAGGTGCTCTGTCCGGCCAGTAGCGCGAAGGCGCACAGCACACACGTGAAAACCGGATGTGAAGGGGTATCTCGGACGCGCGTGCAAATCGCGCCACCTCCACTTTTTATTTTCCCACACTACCAGACAAGCCCTCTGGCGGCGACCTCCCACACATCCTCAATTGTGTCGCCCCGCATCCCAAAAATCTGGTTGTGCAGGTTGGTGACGACACAGGTATGCACCGGCACGATCTGCACCCGCTCGCCGATGATCGGGCGCTCGTCGCAGGCGCTCAGGTCAACAAAGGCATGTTCTTCGTTCAGCCTGTAAATATGGGCCTCGGGGTATTGCACGATAAACCCATGCCCCTCATCGACTCGATCCGCCGCCAGGGTTTTGCTGCCGCTGTCGAGGATGGCGCGATCCGGACCGGGGCGGCTGACGACGGTCGCCATGACGGTCATGGCGCAGTCCTCGACATCTGCCCAACCGGCGGTGACGGTATTCCAGTCGTTAAAGACATAGGTGCCCACCCGCAGTTCGGTCAGTTCCGGCACTTCATGGGCCATCAGCGCCGCGCCGGTGCCGCCCCCGCTGACGCTGTCCACCCCAATGCCGGATCGATGCAGGCCGTCCAGCAGTTCCTGTAACTGTGGGCGAATGCTGGGATAGCTGGGGTACACCAGCACCCCGGCAAAGTGCAGATGATCATCCTCATCAATCTGCCGCGCCAGTTCAAGCGCTTCTGCCGGGCTGGCGCCGGTGCGTTCAATCTCAGTCGCAAGGTCCACCATCACCCGAATGCTGATACCGTTGGCTTCTGCCGCTTCGGATAACCCGCGCACCACCGATGGATGATCGGCGCTGACGGTGATGCGGTTGTACATCGCCATATCGGCCAGACGGGCTGTTTTTTGTGGCCCGACAATGTTGTAAGGAATCTGGATGTCGTTAAAGCCGCCCGCATCGATAAACACCTGCGCCTCGCTCAGCTTCTGGCAGGCGATGCCCACCGCCCCGGCAGCAAGCTGCAAACGCGCAATCGCCGGGAGCTTGTGGGTTTTGATGTGCGGCCTGAACCTGAGGCCGTGATGATCGCAGTAGGCCTGCATGCGGGCGATGTTGGATTCCATCCGGTCAAGGTCGATAAGAACGCTGGGTGTTTCAAGATCGTGTATGGTGGGCATCTCTGCTTTTACCTCCGGTTATCTGCTCAAAGTATGGCGGCAAAGCCTGTGCCCTGCAAAAAAAAGGGCCTCTGCATCCAGAAGCCCTCTCCTGCCTGTCTGTGTTTTAATGCGTTTTAGTTTTCGGCCATATAATTCAGCAGCAGCGCCGCAATGGCGCCAGGGATCCACCCGGCCAGCGTGAGCGCGAAGACGACGATCGTTGTGCCACAGCCCCGGTCAAGCACTGCCAGCGGCGGAAAAAGAATACATAATAACGCCCGGCCACAACCCATTGGTGTCCCTCCTTAGTGCGAATGATCTGTCGTGGTAATTATTTATACGCAGCGAGGGCGTTTTGGTCGCAGTGGTATGCGCTATGGGGCTGCTGTCTGTTGGAAATGAAGACGGCGCAAGTGCTGCGCCGTCTGCCAGAGGAAAAAACCGGGTGATGTTTAAGTTAAGTCGGCAGGCTGCTGCTTCATGCCTGCACAGTCCTGATTTTCGCGTTGTGGGGTGGGGCCTGCCAATGCAGCGCGCAGGCTGGTCAGCCAGTGCCGGAGGGTGGCTGTCCGCTGCTGTGGCCGCCGCATCTGCCGCTGAAGCCGCGCTGCGGCCAGTACTTCAGCTTTCAGGCGTTCGCGCCGGGCTTCATCCAGCAAACGCGCCTGCTGTGTTTCGTGATTTCTGATCAGGTGATAATCGTTCCAGTGGTTGTTCATGCTGGCATCCTGTGTAACCTCAGCGACATATCCAGTGTAGGATAAACAGCCCGCAAACCGAACCTTTTTAGTTTTTACTAAAATGATTTACCTGATCGTTTGTTCGGGTGTATGATAGGGTCAATCAGAGGAGAATGTAATAATGGCCCCGCCATGACAGTCAAAATTCATGTCACGTCAGACGTTCTGAAAGAAACACGGTTTGCCTACAGCCCACTGGTCGAGCTGTCGTCCAGCTATCATATTCTGGTTTCGCCAAAATATCATGGCCTGTATCAGCAGTGGGTGGATGAAGCCCGGCGCGCCCTGCATGGGGTGGAACTGCCGTTTCTGGATGCGCTGTTCCCGCCCGATGCACGTTACCTGCCGGACTTTCTGACCCCGACACCTGCGACTGTGCAGTTAAACCTGGAGCATGATCTTCAGCAGTTGACTGACCTGCCGGTTGAGGTGATTCATGCCAGCATCCACCGCCTGATTGACGACTATGGCGAAACGGAACTGCGCCAGTATTTCCTGGTTTATCCGCGCGAAGCCATCGCCTGTCTGGTGGAAGAAATGCGGCTGTACTGGCGGCGCACCCTGGAACATCACTGGAACCGGCTAACGGCGATTCTGGATGGGGATGTGCTGTATCATGGGCGGCGTCTGGCGCTGGAAGGGCCAGAGCTGATGCTGAGTTCGATTCATCCACGCCTTGTTTACCAGAACGGCGTGATCGAGATTCATAAACCACGTGATTTTGAGGCGCATCTGGACCAGGGTTTGCAGCTTGTGCCCTCCATCTTTGGCGGGTGCGGCATTAGCTGGCAGATTGTGCCGGAATGGCAGCCCATGCTGATTTACAGCTCGCGCGGGTTGGGGCTGTGGCAGCAGGATGGACCGGAGCGCAATCCCTCGCTGGAACTGACCCTGGGCGAAGGCCGGGCACGGGTGCTGCAATCCCTCATTACGCCATCCAACACCGGCGAGATTGCCCGGCACCTGCGCATTTCCGCCGGGGCCGCGTCACAGCATCTCAGCCGGCTGCAGCAGGCCGGGCTGGTGGAGCCACACCGCAGCGGGCGGCGGGTTTATTACCGGCTGACGTGGCGCGGTACACAACTGCTGACGTTGTTCGATGCCGCCAGTTAAGCCGGCTTCAGCTCCACGATCAGGCCGCTGCTCCAGCCGTATTTGTCGTCCATGAGTTTGCTGACCGCCGTGGCCAGGTCCGGTTCTGCTGCGTTGTCGATCAGCCGCCCGATGCCGGTATAGGTCTGGTCCCCCACCTCGAAGGTCACAGACGGATTGTGCCGGATATTCTGCACCCAGTGCGACCGTTCGCGCCTTTCCGCCACGATATAGAATGCGCCGTTATAGGCCACGAACCAGATTTCGATCCGGTGCGGGCTGCCGCTTTTCCAGCCGGTGCTGGTCAGGTACAGATAGGGCAGGTCCGCCTGGACGCTCATAGGCTGTTTTGTTCCTCCGTGTGTTCATCAATGGCGGCGCGCCCCACAATTTCCAGCGCGGTATCGCCTGAGGGTGGGTGCGTGATGCCGCCGCGCACATCGCGGAAGAAGCGTTCTACAGGCTGCGCGTGGGTGATGGCCTGACCGCCGACAATGCGCATGGCCATATCTGTGGCGCTGATGGCCGCCTCGTTGGCGAAGTGTTTGGCCGCCACCACCTGCGCCATCGCCTTGTGCTGATGTTCGTCCCAGGCGGATGCCGCCGTCAGCAGCATCAGCCGTGCGGCCTGCAGCGGGATATCCATTTCGCCAACCTGCCGCTGAATTTTAGGCAGTGTGGCAATGGGTTTGCCGAGGGCGGTGGGCACCCGTTCCAGCGCAAAACGGATGGCGGCGTTACGGGCAGCCATCGCCACACCCAGATAGGTCGCCGCCGTCATCATCGGGAACCACGCATTAGGGGCGGGCTTGCCGCTGTCGCCATTGTGCCGCAGCAGGTGGTCATGGGGCACGATCACGTTCTCGAAGAAAACATCGTCGCTGTTGCTGGCCCGCAGGCTGAGCGCGTGCTGCCAGGTGGGTTCCCAGCGGATGCCCGGCAGGTGATTGGGGACGAGCATCTGCGCGGTTTCGCCGTCCAGCGTCAGCCCCACCAGCAGATGAGTCAGATGTTCTCCGCCAGTAGACCAGTTCTTATGGCCGTTAATGCAGTAGCCCTCCGGCGTTTCGACAGCATGGGTATGGAAGGCCCCCCCACGTGACGGGCTGCCGAGCATCGGTTCGCTGGCGCAGCTGTTGATCAGTGCGCCATCTGCCATCAGCCGGCACAGGCGCTCGTAATGGGCTTCTGACCACTGGTTGTTCTCTCGTGCCGCGCCAAACAGATGAATCGGCATGGCGGCCACCATCGCAGTCGAACCGCTGCCCTGGGCCAGTTCAAGCTGTGCCTCGACACACCCGCGCAGCGTCAGGCCCCAGCCGCCATATTCCTGCGGCACGCTGATGGCGAGATAGCCGGAGTCCTTAAGGGCCTGCACGTCCTCCTCTGGCAGCCGCCCCTGTTTATCTGCGGCATCGGCACGGGTGGCCAGCTGCGCGGCCAGGTCGCGGGCCAGTTCAACGGCGGATGCGCTGCGGGTCGATTGAGTCATGAGCTTCTATCCTGTTGTTCCATTAAATCTGCTGCACGCCCTCGATTGTACCTGCTCCGCTGGTGAATTTCATGGCCCGCTTAGCGCCGCAGGGCGTAACCATAGCGCAGCAGGCCCGGCAGGGTGAGCAGTGTCACCATCAGAAAGGCCCGGCGCGAAAGTTTCTGCCGCCATTCCTCATCGGCCCGCAGGGGGATTTCGCCATACTGAAGCCGGTTCGGGTTGCCGGCTACGGTATGAGTCTGGGCGGTGATAGTGACGGCGGTGGGCGAAACAAAGCTGAGGTCGGTTTCCGGTTCGCCTGCCTGCTGCAGAATATTCGCCAGAGTGCCCTGCGGGTCGCGAATGAAATCCTCATAGCGCAGGCGCTGGTAACTGGCGGCGCGGCGGCGCATCAGTTCCGCAGACAGATTAAGCTTGAGCCATTCCAGCGCGGCCCGGGCTGGTTTGCGCCGTAACTGTGGGCGCTGGCGACCGCCGCCCATGTCGTGCATCTTGCGGCGCTGCCAGGAAAAGGCCACGGCCCGGCTGTCGCGCACCAGATGCAGCACATGCACTTCAAGCTCCGGCACCTGGCTGAGCAGAAAGCCAAAGGAATCAAACTTGGAGGCATCCACCACCACTGGCTTGCCGGATACCTGCGCAATGGCGGTGTAGAGTTTCGTCAGCAGCGCGGTATAGGAATCCAGGTCCTGCTGAAATTGTGGGGTGCGCCACAAACCAAGAATTTGCGGTATGTAGCGGGTGCGGTCTACGTGCTGGCTGAGCTGTAGGATGGCTTCCATGCCGGCATCGGCGGGCGGCTGGTCAAAGGTGTGCTGCAGCACCGCCTGCCAGAAATCGCATTCGCGGAAGGGCTGGGTGCAGCCGCAGGGCCAGTTCTCGTGATAGCCGCGCTCCCAGATAAAGCGCAGCTCGCCATAAGAGCCGAGGCGCTCAAGCTGGCCCAGGATACGCTCCAGCAGGGTGCTGCCGGTGCGCCCGGACCCGGCAATATAGATCACTTTGACATGTGGCTTCATGGGTTGGCCTCCAGCACCTGCGCATAAAAATCTACCAGCTTCTGCGCTTCAACATCCCAGCGGAATCGTTCCTGAACCGCCTGCCGTCCCCGCTGGCCCATCGCGGCGGCTTCCTGCGGATGCTGCAGCAGATAGTCGATGGCACCGGCCAGTTCATGGGCATCATCCGGGTGGTTCAGTGTGAGGCCGCAGCCTGCGCCATCCACAATTTCGCGATACAGCGGAAAGCCGGATGTAATGACAGGCAGCCCCAGCGCCATATATTCAAACAATTTGGTGGGGTAGGAACTGACATAATTGGGATGGTCGGCCAGCACCGCCAGCCCGATATGACACCGCGCCATGAGGGGGTGCCATTGTTCTGGCCGCAGCCGCCCATGCAGGCGAATCCCTTGCAGGTCATGCTGGCGGATAAATTGCATCATTTCCTGCCGGTGCGCCTCTGTCATCTGGCCGACACATTCCCAGGCGACGGACAGCCCACGCTGCTTAAGCAGGGCCAGCGCTTCCAGCGTCACCCGCGAACCGCGCCAGGGTTTGACATCGCCCACATAGCCCACGGTAGGCTGAGGCGCCGGGGTCTGCTGCACCGCCAGCAGTTGATCTGCCAGCGGCATGTTCAGGATGACCGTTTGCGGCCCCCGGTGCCAGCGGTAAGCGGGCGCATAGCTGGTTTCGGCCAGGATAAGCGGCATGTTGCGCGTCAGGATACGTTCCAGCAGGCGATACAGCCCGGCCAGCAGCGGGCGCAGCAGGGGGTGAATCCAGGTTTTGTGGCGGATGGATTCTGCGATGTTTTCATGTACATCATAGATGACGGTTCGCCCGCGCCAGCGTAACACCTGCGACCAGACCAGCAGTTCCGGGTCGTGGATATGGTACA
>CAZQIY010000050.1:18791-30157 GCA_964593565.1 uncultured Anaerolineaceae bacterium | reverse complement strand
GCCGCCAAGTTCCGGCTGCAGCAGCGGCTGGGCCTGGGGAAAATCGTCATCGTCCCCTACCTGGGGCACGGCACCCCGCAGGCGATCCACCTGAAAGGGCGCGTTCTGCGCGATAAGGGCATCCTCAGCCCAATGGAAGATGACACTATCTGGCGCAACATGCTCAACATGTACAAACGCTATCAGAGCGATGAAATCCCCGGGGCGCGGCTGCGGGCGCGCTTTGGTGATCTGGTGCAGGAGGTCGTCACCAATGTGGAGGGGCACTTCGATCTGGAATTTCACCCCACCACGCTGCCACAGACCGAAGACATGTGGCATGAGATTCACCTGGAACTGCTGGATTACCCGGGCAAGGAGCAGAACCCGGCAGAACCCCAGACCATCGAGGCAACCGGCCGCGTGATTGTGCCCCCGTCAGATGCCGAATACGGCGTCATCAGCGATATTGACGATACCGTACTGCGCACCGATGTGGTCAACCTGCTGGCGATGGCGCGCAATACATTTTTAAAGAACGCGCGTACTCGCCTGCCGTTCGAGGGCGCGGCGGCCTTTTATGATGCCCTGCGGCGCGGCGTTGGCCAGACGTACAACCCGATCTACTACGTCACCAGCAGCCCCTGGAACCTCTACGACATGATCGTCGATTTTTTCGTCGTGCGCGAGATTCCGCTGGGGCCGTTGTTCATGGTCAACCTGGGGCTGACCCAGGACCAGTTCATCACCCCTGGCCATCGCGACCATAAGCTGAAGACGATCCAGAACCTGCTGGATACCCACCCCACCCTGCCGTTCATTCTGATTGGTGACAGCGGCCAAAAGGACCCGGAAATCTACCTGGAGGCGATTCAGACCAACCCTGGCCGAATCGCGGCGGCGTATATTCGCGATGTCACCCAGGCGGCGCGCGATACCCAAATTCAGCGGCTGATTGCCCAGGCGCAGGAGGCAGGCGTGGAAATGGTCATGGTGCCGGATACTTTCGCCGCCGCACAGCACGCCGCAGATCAGGGATTCATCACGGCGGATCGCCTGGCGACCATCCTGAAGGAGCGCAACGAAGATAAACAGGCCCCCACCCCGCTGGAACAGGCTGTCATGCCGCAGGGGGAGTAAACAGCCATCTTTGCGGTAAAAAAACATTCCTCTACGCACGCCGCGCAGAGGAATGAATGTGTGTGCCCCATAGGGGACTCGAACCCCTGTTTCAGCCTTGAGAGGGCTGCGTCCTGGGCCACTAGACGAATGGGGCCTCAAAACTCAGGCAAGTGTAGCGGTTCCCAGGGAGCCTGTCAAGATACTACTCCTGAGCTTACAGAGACGTGCTGCCGCTGCAATGCGGCCTGGATGCAGTTCAACGCCCGTGGCTGGCTATTCCTGGGATTTCACCGGCTCGTCGGCAAGGTATGCCAGCGAACTGTCGATGCGGCTGATAATCTGGATCGCTTCCGCTTTATCCTTGACCAGACGCACCTCAAACCGGCTCATCTGCGAAACCGCCGATGCCAGAAAACGCGCCACCGGATTATCAAACCCGATGATAATATCCATCCCAAAGGAGCTAAGTTCCGAAAGTGCTTTGCGCACTTCCAGCAGCTTGGTCGGAAACTTGCCCATCTGCCGTGCATCTGTGATGATGTGGACAGGGGCCGTGCCTGTCGCGAACAGCCGGTTCAGTTCCTGAGTGCATTGCTGAAGTTCGTCGATACCAACATCTCCCTGAACATCCAGGAAGATGATTCGGTCCGGTTCGTACCACGATACACTGATCGGCATAGTTGTACTCCTAGACTCCCTTTATAAGATTATAACCCCCATTACATGCAGCAGAACATGAGATATTATGACTATTAAGAGATAAATATACAGACTGCGGAGGATTTCCCCGGAAACCCGGAATCCACCGCAGCCAGAGGCGCGTGCCAGGCGAAAACGGCTTGTATAGACCGCCTGTCGCAGGGGCTAAATGGCGTATTCGCTGCCCTCTTCAAACGACGCCTCGTACATCATCTCGTGAAATTTCACAAAGCGCAGGATAATCTGGCCGATGACCGCGCCACCGATCTGACGATTCAGCTCCGCCACCGTCTGATGCAGGCGCACCCGGCTTTGTTCGTACACGCCGCGCACGTATCGCAGATTCTCATCGAAGCAGGTAATGGCATTAAATACATCCGCCTCGCGCAGGGCGGCATGCAGCAGAATATTGTGTTCGCCAAAGACCAGGTCCTTCTTCAGCCGTGTATACACCGGATCATGGGCGGCTGTCTCCAGCAGCAGATCACGAAACGAGGCATACTCAACGCTGGTCTGTTTGGCAGACAGCGTTTCAATGAGCGCCTGATGCTCTTCTGGCACAAATCTCAGAATCTGCGTGCCCACATCGTTTAGCAGACGGACATGCAGCGCCGCATCGCGCAGCGCACTTAACAGCGTGCCATCATCCAGCGCGTGCTGATACCCCGGAGTCGGGCGCAGATGTTCGCCGATAATGGCCGCATAATAGCCGATGGTCAGCACCACCAGCACCGTATCGATGCCCACTTCGATCAGTTCGTCTAACGGGATGTCCTCATCGCACAGCAGCCGGTTAATGCCTTCATAGCGACCTGCCAGAGCGTTCTGCAGCATCTCAAACGAGGCATAATCCCGCAGCGCCTCTTTAACCTCCAGACAGGTCTCAACATTGGCCACAAGGTTCGGGTACAGGGCAAACTCAACATCCGCACGCTGTACCGGGAGCGCCTGTTCGCGGGTGAAAATAGCCGCAATCCGTTCAAACTGTGCGGCATTCAGGCTTTGATCAAACATCGAGATACGCTGCATCAGCGGACGCAAAGGCATCAGTGCATCTCTGGCGGGAATCTGCGTACGATCGCGGATACGTTCGCTGATGATGTCGTTAAAGCTGTTTACCAGTTGGAAGCGTTCTGCATAGGTCTCATCCTCTGGCAGCCGGTATGCCAGCCCAATGGACTGATGATCAGAGATGTTCTCGTACAGGAAATAGGTGTTGATCAGGACAGAATAGGGCAGCAGGTATTCCTGTTCCCTGTCGTTCAGCAGGCCGTTAAGCATCTGCTGAGTCAGGGGAATGGTCTTTTTGATGGTATTCAGCCGCAGCCAGCGGTCACGCAGTTCATCATGATCAAGAATCCAGCGACAGAAAGCGGCATAGCGCTTGTCCGGCATGTAACTGAGGCTGTGGCGAATACCTTCGACATGAAGTTCCAGAATATGATTTGCGCGGTATTCCAGAGCGTGAGAAGAAACAGCAGAAGCACGTGATTGAGCGGAATGTAGAGACTCTGGCACCTTATTACCCCCTGATAAATCCTGTCCCCCCTGTTCTGGCGATGCGCTGAACAACGCTGAAGGGAACAGAAGGTTGTGTGACGTATGATGATTGCATGTGAATCTGCACTACTTTACATAACTCAGACTTAGATTGTACGGTAACAGATCAACAAGGTATTATCTAGTTTTTAAACCATATCTCACAAACTTGTTATCTGGTAAGCACTACCACGTTAAACTGTTACATAATATTACGGAAAATGATCTGTCAGCACGTCTTCATTGTTCGCTTACAGACACTGACTCTACCATAATACAGGTTGTAATAATTAAGCGTTAAGGATTATGCTGCACAAAACAAAAAAGCGGAGATTTGTAAGCACTCTACAAATCTCCGCCAGAACCCACAAATACCCCTGTTATACAGCTACCGCCTCCAGAGCCAGTTCATGCAGGGCGATGACGGCATCTTCCAGATGCGATTCATCAATGACAAAGGAAATACTGCATTCCGAGGCGCCCTGCGCAATCGCGATCACGTTGATGTTGTTGGCGCCCATGGTGTTGAATACCCGCCCCGCAATGCCCGGCGTACCACGCATCCCGGAACCGACCACAGTAAGGATCACCACCTCATCCATCAGGTCCACATGATCAATGTTGCGCTGGGCGATCTCCTGGGCAAATTCCTGCTCGATGGCGGTTTTGACATAGCGTGCCTTATCGTTCATCACCACAAAACAGAAGCTTTGCTCTGACGACGCCTGAGAGATCATCAGGATGTTGGCCCCGGCTTTGGCTGTGGTCAGAAAGGCGCGCCCGGCAATGCCCGGAACACCCAGCATCCCGCGCCCGCCCACCGTCAGCAGGCCCACATCGCGCACCGCCGTCACCGCTTTGATGACCGTGGCGCTGGGCGTACTGGCTGGCCCGATCAGCGTTCCCTCAAAGCCAGGGTTAAAGGTGTTGCGCACGCGCATCGGAATTTGTTTATCCAGCACAGGCTGAACCGTCTTGGGGTGCAGCACTTTGGCCCCATAAAACGCCAGTTCACCCACTTCGCTGTACGACACATAAGGCAGTACCCGCGCCCGCTTATCAATGCGGGGGTCTGTCGTCATCACACCGTCAACATCGGTCCAGATCACCAGTTCGTCGCTGTCGGTGGCGGCGGCAAAAATCGCACCGCTGTAATCGCTGCCGCCCCGGCCCAGCGTCGTCACCACCCCGTCCTGCGTCTGGCCGATAAAACCCGTGATGACCGGCGTCACACCCGCCTGCAGGGCGGGCACCAGATGGCTGCGCACATTGCGCTCTATCGCATCCCACAGCGGATTGGCGTTCTGATAACAATCATCGGTGATGATAAACTGCCCGGCATCGTACTGCTGTGCGCCGATCCCCCTGGCGCGCATCGCCGCCGCGATCACCCGACTGCTCAGGCGCTCTCCAAAAGAGATGATCGCATCCATAATACGCGGCGTCAGTTCCCCCAGTACGTTGATCGCGCTGCACAGGTTGACAAAATCATCTACCAGAGCGTTTATCTGGGCAATCGTCCTGTCGCGATCCTCGCCTTCCGGCACCAGCGCACAGGCCGCCTCGATATGGCGTTCGCGCAGGGTTTCTGCGGTAGACAGATACCCCCATTTATTGCCTGCCCCCGCCTTCATGGCCGCGTCTGTCAGGGTGTTGGTCACCCCCGCCATCGCAGAAACCACAGCAATCACCCGATGACCTGCCTCAAGCTCGGTCTGAACGATGTTAATGACCTGGCTCATGGCCTCCGGACTGCCGACTGACGTACCACCGAATTTCATTGTGAACAGTTTCATGATGCGCCCTTCCTCGTAAATAAAAAAGCGTGTGGGGGGAATTTCCCACACGCTTCTGATTCGCTGTGTCTTTGCGGGCGGCCTCAGGGCACGCGGAAACTCCCTCGCATGGTTCTATGTGAGGTAGTACCAGTACCCATAGTGATGATGTGGAGACTTGGTAAGTCGGACATCATAATACCCTGTTTGACAACATCGGAAAGCGTAGCACGACTTTAACCACCTGTCAAGCACTCAATCTGCGCCTGCTGCTGCGTTGAATGTACGAGATCAGGCAGTGGTTTCGGCGCGGCAGATACGCTATAGTCAGTCCTGCGTAACCAAGCAGCAAAGTCAGACCTATGTCGCCAGCCTACATCAAGCTACTCACCCCGGATGGATTGCAGGATGTCAGCTACACCGCAGACTCCTTAAGCGAAGCCGCACAGTACGAGCCGGAAGGCATCTACACGGTGACCAACACCTATAACACCTTCCAGACTCTCAAGCTGGATGCCCATCTGGACCGCATGGAAGATTCCGCCCAACGGGAAAACATCGCGCTCCGGCTGGATCGCGCACGCCTGCGGCAGGCCCTGCGCACCATGATCGAACAGGCCGGTTTTGGCGATGTCCGCTTCCGGGTGACAGTCCCCCGCCAGCAGCCAGATCATTTTTTTATCACGCTGGAACCGTATCTCCCTCCGCCGCCGGCACTGGTCAGCGGTGGTGTGCGCTGTGTCACTGTCCCCGGCCTGATGCGACGCAACCCCGCCGCCAAAACCACCGACTGGATCGCCAGTCGCAGCATAACCGAACTCCCCCCGGCCATTTATGAAGGGCTGCTCGTCGCAGAGGATGGGCGTATTCTGGAAGGTTTCGGCAGCAATTTTTACGCGGTAATGAATCAGCAGCTGCGCACTGCCGGGCAGGACGTGCTGCCAGGCATCGCCCAGCAGATTGTGTTTCATGTCGCGCCACAGCTCATAATCCTGCGCCGCGATGCGGTCCGCGTGCCGGATATTCCGAATCTGAGCGAGGCGTTTATTACCAGCAGCAGCCGGGGCATCATTCCAGTCATCGAGATCGACGGGCAGATGATTGGCGACGGCGCGCCCGGCCCGCGTACCATGACCATCCGCCGCGCCTATAACCGCTGGGTCACCGCCCATCTGGAAGACTTATGAATTATTCCAGAGGCGCCTTAAAGTCGTAGATACCATCGCGGACCGCCCAGCGCCGCCCAGTCTGCGCACAGACCAGCGTATCTTCCTCACGCACCAACGGCGCGCCGGTTTCCGGGCAGGCCAGAATATCCTCGTGGCTCAGGTTGTGCGGCGACTGCCCTCTGGCCACCGTCTGCAGGAAGATGCTGGGGGTATAAGCGAACCCGGTATTTTGCAGCAGCGTATCCGCGCTCACCAGCACTTCGTTCGAGAACAGCTTTTTGACCAGCCCAGCGCGGAAGAAGGACACCGGCAGATGCTGGGCAATCTCAAAACCTGCCCGGTTCAGTTCGCGCTGGACATAGGCCGGATGAAAATCAAAGTTGAGTTCGACAAATTCCACCGGCTCATGATCAAACGGGTTCCAGCGCTGGCGGCCAAGCATATACCGCATCATCGCCTTAAGGTTGCGCTTGTTGGCATACTCCAGCACAAAGCAGGCATTGGGCACCAGGGCATTGCGAATCTGCTGCAAAACCGCCGGCACATCCGCCATATGATGCAGCACCCGGATCATGGTCGCAACATCGAAAACGCCAGGGCGAAACGGCAGGTGGTACACATCTGCGGCCACATACACAAAGCGCGATGACCGCCCCAGATATTCCTGGGCATACTGAAGCTGCGACAGCGAATAATCGACCAGCACGACCTGATCAAAGGCCGCATATTCGTTGGTCAGGCGGCCAAACCCGGCGCCAATTTCCAGCAAACGCCTGCCAGAAGCAGGCAGCAGGCGGCGCAGCGCCACCCGCTCTACCCGGTCTTCATAATCCCGGTCTTTGCCCTCCCAGAATTCAGTTCGATAATTTGACCCTTCATAATCACAAATTCTGGGCCGGGGGTCAGTCATCTGTTTTCACCCTCATCTCGCACAAACCTACCCTGGTGTTTCTATAGTACTGGTGTTTTGCAGCGGTTTCAACCACCCGGCGCCGCTTCGGCATCACCATCGCCGGAGGGCACAATGGTCGTATCCTCATCAGGCGCAGATAACGCCTCAATTGGCGCGGCAGCGGCCTGCTGCTGTGCCTCTGTAATGTAAACCCCAATCTGGCCATTATAGAACATGGACGGAATCCCGCGCCGTTCCATTTCCGCCGCAGCCTGGCTGTTCACCTGGTCTGGCCCACCCTGCGCATACACATCCGGGCGAATCTGTTCATCCAGGGCGGGGATGCCGCCACGCTGGACCATACCGGTGTTTACGGGGCGGTTGGTCCCTGGCACGTTTTCGGTAAACAGATCGTAATTCAGGCCTGCTGTCTCAGAAAATCCGGGCCAGGGGTCAAACTCCGCGCTCGGTTCCAGCAGGTTGGTCGCCGTGCCGGAAATCAACTGATTGACAAATGTACCCGCCTCGTTGAAATCGTCGGGCAGGTTATCCAGCGCCACCGCCAGCGGCTCGAACAGCAGACGCAGATTATCCGCCACATCATGAAGCTGGGTCTGCCCCAGCGGAATCACGGCCCGCACATCCAGCGCGATATCCAGTTCCTCGTCAATCGGCACATCCAGGTCCAGATGCACCGGCAGCTGCAGCCCTACCGGCAGAGTCAGATGAACGGGCGTAGACACATTGCTGCCGTTCAGGTTAATCAGCGCCGTGGCAGAAAGCGGCACCTCACTCACCAGCACGACTGTCGTATCCGTCTCCAGCGGCACCGTCATCCGGACAGGAATCCTGTCGCGTACCGGGATCGTCCAGTCAATCGTGGCTTCATCCAGGCCGACAAAACTGCCGTGCAGGCCGCCCACCAGCGGGTTGGCGATGTTATTCTTGATGTCGAAAATCAGCAGCCCCAGCGCCAGCAGCACAATGACCAGAATGATATTGACCACGAACGAGAAGATAATCATCGCGCGCCAGATAAATTTACCGAACCGGCTGAAAAAGGTACGCATCGGGGAACTCCTTGCCGACTGGATGACGTGTATTCACACTATACATCGGGCACTAACTGGCGGCAAATAAAGATTTAACCAAAACAAAAGGGCGATCCTTCGACCGCCCCCTCTGTGATGCTGCCCTGGTATCCCGGGCCCTGCTTTACAGGCCGGCTTCCTGCCGCAGAATATCCGCCTTGTCTGTACGCTCCCAGGGCACATCCAGATCATCGCGGCCAAAATGCCCATAGGCCGCCACCTGCTTGTACATCGGGCGGCGCAGGTCCAGGTCGCGGATGATGGCTGCCGGGCGCAGATCAAAGTGCTTGCGGATCAGTTCCTCGATTTTTTCTTCGGGGATAGTATTCGTGCCGAAGGTTTCCACGGCGACTGAAGTCGGATGCGCCACGCCGATGGCATAGGAAACCTGAAGCTCGAAGCGCGAGGCCAGGCCCGCCGCCACGATATTCTTGGCCACATAGCGGGCCATATACGCCGCGCTGCGGTCCACTTTCGTGGGGTCCTTGCCAGAAAACGCGCCGCCGCCATGCCGGGCCACGCCGCCATAGGTATCGACAATGATTTTACGCCCCGTCAGGCCAGCATCGCCCAGTGGGCCGCCGGTGACAAAGCGCCCGGTCGGGTTGACAAAGATGCGGGTGTTGTCATCCAGCAGATGCTCCGGCACCACCGGCATAATCACATGTTCAATCACCTTTTCGCGAATTTCGCTCTGGGTGATTTCTGGCGCGTGCTGGGTGGAAATCACCACTGTGTCGATGCGGCGCGGCTTGCCACATTCGTATTCCACCGTGACCTGACTCTTGGCATCCGGGCGCAGCCAGCCCAGCTCGCCGCTTTTGCGTGCTTCTGCCAGACGGTGCGTCAGCTTATGCGACAGCGAGATCGTCAGCGGCATCAGTTCCGGCGTTTCGTCGCAGGCAAAGCCAATCATCATGCCCTGGTCGCCGGCCCCAATCGCCTCAATCTCAGCATCTGTCAGCGTGCCTTCGCGTGCCTCAAGCGCCTGATCAACCCCCTGCGCAATATCAGAAGACTGCTCCTTGATCGACACCATCACGCCGCAGGTTTCGTAATCGAACCCGAACTTGCCGCGTGTATAGCCGATTTCCTTCACCGTATCGCGGACGATGCGCTCGATATCGACATATGCGCTGGTCGTAATCTCGCCCATCACGATCACCAGACCGGTGGTGGTGGCCACTTCGCAGGCGACACGAGCATTCGGGTCCTGGGTTAAGATGGCATCCAGAACCGCATCCGAAATCTGGTCGCACATTTTGTCCGGGTGACCCTCGGAAACAGATTCCGACGTAAAAAAGTAACGCGGTGAGGTCATGAAGGTCAGGTTAGATACCTGCGCCTGGTCTTGAACTGTCATATCCTTTACCCCTAGAATTTGATGGAGATGAGATGCCTAGCTTAATGATTCGGACTTAACAAACAAATAAAAAACGCCTCTCCGGTTTGATAGAGGCGCACATCTTTATACCTGTGTGGCTCATCTCTCAGAGATTCCTCTGCCGGACTTGGCACCGTCCCAACGCTTTGGGGGTTGCCGCGGTTTCTCAGGGCCGTTTCCCTCCACCGCTCTGGATGAGTGCTGTTAAAGCACAAAATTGTCGTTTGTCACTATAGCATAGTTGTAAATACGAATCAACTGTGCAGCCACAAAAAAACGATCTGCCTTGCAGCAGATCGCTCTGAAAAGCCCTGTCAGAATAAGGGGTGCGTGCCCGGCCGGTTGAGATGGGCCATAAATTCGCCCCGTGTCCGCTGGTCATCGCGGAAGCAGCCCAGCATCGCGCTGGTGGTCATGCTGGATTCATTCTTTTTGACGCCGCGCATCATCGAGCACATATGAATGCCTTCCAGCACCACCGCCACGCCTTTGGGTTCCAGCACTTCATGGATAAATTCCGCCACCTGGCGCGTCATGCGTTCCTGCACCTGCAGTCTGCGCGCAAACATATCCACAATGCGGGGGATTTTAGACAGCCCGATCACCTTGCCCATCGGGATATAGGCCACATGCGCCCGGCCAATAAACGGCAGCATATGATGTTCGCACAGGCTGTAAAATTCAATATCCCGCACGATCACCATATCATCGTAATCCACCGTGAACACCGCTTCATTAATCAACTGCACCGGGTCCGTGCGGTAGCCGCTTAACAGTTCGGTGTAGGCACGCGCCACACGCTCCGGCGTGCGCTGCAATCCTTCGCGCTGCGGGTCTTCGCCCACCGCTTCCAGAATTTCCAGGGTCGCCGCCGCGATACGTTCATGATCCACAGAGAGGGCATTAAGGCCAAACATCTCCAGAAATTCGGCTGAATTCAGTTTATCTTCCATCAGCACAGGTTCATGCCCGTTGTCATGTTCATTTTCTTTTTTCATAAGGATTGCCACCTTTTCTCATGCAGCGCCCGTAATTATCTTAAACAAACATCATACTCATGAAAGTGGGCACAGTGAACGGAACTTCACAAACCCCAACAATCATTCACGCGGCGCTAACAAATGATTCTTACATGATGCTTGTCGCCCGGCGCGGCCATGGTTACGATGTATAGACGTAAATTGTGCTGCATAACTTACCCGTTTCGCCGTTTTTTTACAGGGTTTTTATTATGGATATGATCGAAATTGACAACCTCCGCCTGCGCTGCATCATCGGGTTTAGCCCGCACGAACGGAAAGACAAGCAGGATGTCGTGATCAGCCTGCGCATTGGTGCGGATCTGCGCAAACCCGGCCAGACGGATAACCCCGAAGATGCCTTTAATTACCGCACCGTGACCAAGGCCATTATCCAGCATGTGGAGGCCTCAGAATATTTCCTCGTCGAAAAGCTGGCGGCGGAAATCGCCCGTATCTGCATCGTCGATCATGGCGCGCCCTATGTGCAGGTGCGGGTGCACAAACCGGGCGCGCTGCGATTTTCGGATTCCGTCGGTGTGGTCATCGAACGGAGGCCGGATGACTTCGCAGAATGATGATGCCGCACTGGTCTTTCTCTCCCTGGGGTCCAATATCCTGCCGGAACAAAACCTGCGGCGCGCCGTGCGGCTGCTGCGGACCCACTGCCACCTGATCGCGCTGTCGCCGGTGTACC
>CAZQIY010000050.1:0-18691 GCA_964593565.1 uncultured Anaerolineaceae bacterium | reverse complement strand
ATTACCCGGTTCGCGCATGTGGCGGTGCCGCTGGCGGAAATCGCGCCGGATTATATCCACCCCGAAACAGGGCAAACACTGGCCGCAATCGCAGGTGCGTTTAATACCGCTACGATCAAACGGGTCGAACTGGATTTTAGCGACGATACTTTCATCGTGAACATCGAAGGCGGCATCTGGCGGGATGGACGCTATCTGACCATCATTCGCGGCGAGGAAGAAGATCATGCCGCCGGACTGCTGGCGTTTGTGGGGGGCAAGGTCGAAGGCGTCGCCGCGCTCGATGATGATGTATTTGAAAACACCCTGAAGCGAGAAATCCGCGAGGAAGTGGGTCTGGAAGTTGACCAGGTGACATATGTCCAAAGCCGGATGTTTACCGCCGACAACGGCGACCCTGTGATTAACGTGGTGTTCCTCTGCCGCTGGGCCGGTGGCAGCCTGCACATCAGCGACCCCGGCGAAGTGGCAGATGCCCAGTGGCTGCGCCCGCAGGAAATCCTGGCGCACCCGCGCACCCCACCCTGGATCAGCGGTTATCTACAGGCCATCGAACAGGTGCGCATTCGCCTGGGCTGGTAGGCGGCGCTTCGCCGACGAACCCTACCCGAAAGGCCAGGATCGGGTACAATTACCGCCGCACTGTGGCAAGGAGGACCTGTTTATGAACCTCATGGATTATGTCAATATCCTGCTGCGGCGTGGGTGGATTATGGTGCTGCTGGCCATCATCGCGGCAGCCAGCGCCTACTTCCTCAGCCAGCAGCAGACACCCATCTATCGTTCGACCCAGCGGGTACTGATGCAGCCTACGCGGGCGGATCTTGGCCTGACAGAAGCCAGCAAGACGCTGCTGGGCAATCATGTCGCCTATCTGGACAGCGAATTTCGGGCGCAGGAAGTCATTGACCGGCTGCATCTGGATATGACCCCGCCGCAGTTGATGAGCGCCGTCACCCTTGCCTCCGACCCGCTGAACCTGACGATTCAGATTGACGTTGATCTAATGGATGGCGAGCTTGCCAACGATGTCGCCCGTGAATGGGGCAACCTGCTGATCGAATATCGCAACCAGGAAAACCAGCGCGCCCGCCGCGAAGATCATATCACAGCCCGTTTACAGGATGTCGCCCGCTACGAGCTGCTGCGGCCGCGCCCGACCATCAACACTATTGCCGGGGGCATTCTGGGCCTGCTGCTGGGCGGGGTGATTATTTTTGTGCTGGAATTTCTGGAAAGCAGTGTTGTACGCAGCCGCGATGACCTGGAACGAAGCGCAGGCATACCGGTCATCGCTGCCATCCCCCACAGTGAAGGTTAGACTATGCCCGACAAGAAACTGATTACCCTGGCCGACCCGCGTTCGGCTGCTGCAGAAGCGTACCGCGCACTGCGCACCAACCTGATGTTCAGCAGCGTGGAAAGACCTGTTTCGACCCTGCTGGTGTCGTCTCCGGCAGAAAGCGAGGGCAAAAGCACCGTGATCGCCAATCTGGCGGTGACGTTTGCCCAGGGAGGCCATAAAACCATCCTGGTTGACAGCGACCTGCGCAGGCCATCGCAGCATGAAATCTGGGGCATTGCCAACGAACGCGGCCTGTCTACCATGATGCTGGAAGATGCCACCCTGTCTACGCCGCCGCTGGTGGATGTGGGGGTCGAAAATCTGCACGTGCTGCCTTCTGGCCCGCTGCCCCCTGTGCCATCCGATATTCTGGGCAGCCAGCGCATGACTGAGATTATCGGCGTTTTAAAAGCGCGCGCCGCCTATGTGCTGTTCGACAGCCCGCCGGTGCTGGCCGTCACGGATGCCGCGCTGCTGGGTTCCCGGCTGGATGGCGCGCTGCTGGTGGTGCGGGCCGGGCACACCCGCCGCGATCATACCGAACGCGCCCGGCAGACGCTGGAACGTGTGAATGTCCGCATCGTTGGCGCGGTCCTCAGCAACGCGCCGCGCGAAAACGCCACTGTCCGTTATTAATGCAACATCTGTAAACAGGAGGGCCGCCGCCGTGCCGCAAACTGCTCAGACACTGAACACGACTGTCACCCAGCAGGTTGACCTGGGATACCTGCTCTATCTGCCACCGGACTACGACTCGCAGGAGCAATGGCCGCTGATTCTGTTCCTGCATGGGATGGGAGAACGCGGCAGCGATCTCGAACTGCTCAAGCTGCATGGCC
Source organism: uncultured Anaerolineaceae bacterium (assembly GCA_964593565.1). Classification (GTDB taxonomy): domain Bacteria; phylum Chloroflexota; class Anaerolineae; order Aggregatilineales; family Phototrophicaceae. Next base: position 16,507 of record CAZQIY010000050.1, on the reverse strand, counting down.
TGCCCAGACGCCTCGCCGCTGGCGATGACTTCCCGTTTATCATTGCCTCGCCCCAGTGCCCCATCACCAGCGTCTGGCCGGAACAGATCACCCCGCTCGGTGCCCTGCTGGATCACCTGCTGGCGAATTACAACATTGATGCGAAGCGGGTTTATCTGACAGGACTCAGCATGGGTGGCTATGGCACATGGTACCTGGCAGCCTCCACGCCGGAGCGCTTCGCGGCTATTGCGCCCATCTGTGGCGGCGGCATTCGCTGGATGGGCCAGCGCCTGAAGGACACCCCGGCCTGGGTCTTTCATGGTGATGCCGATGATGTGGTGCCGCTGAGTGAATCCGAAAAGATGGTTAAAGCGCTGGAAGTCGCAGGCGGAGATGTGAAATTCACGGTCTACCCTGATGTTGGGCACGACAGTTGGACAAAAACCTATGACAATCCTGAACTGTACGAGTGGTTCCTGCACCACAGCCGCCCCTGAACCTGATGACCATCCACATTGTTGACCTGCTGCCGGATCAGACGCACGCCATGCACCAGGCCGCCGAACTGCTGGTGATTGGTTTTAAGGACATGGCGCCTGATGCATGGCCAGATATGGAGTCTGCGCTGGAAGAAGTGCAGACCATGACTCAGCCAGATCGCATCTGCCGGGCAGCGGTGGATGCACAGGGCACGGTGCTGGGCTGGGTCGGCGGGCTGGATTATGGCTATGACGGCCATGTGTGGGAACTGCATCCGCTGGTGGTGCATCCGGATTATCAGCGGCAGGGCATTGGCCGGGCGCTGGTACTGGACCTTGAAGCGCAGGTGCGCCAGCGCGGGGCGATCACGCTGTTTCTGGGCACAGACGACGAAACCTTTATGACCTCGCTTTCCGGCGTAGACCTGTACCAGAACCCCTGGGAACACATCCGCAGCATTCAGAATTACGGCAGTCACCCGTTCTCGTTTTATCAGAAGCTGGGGTTTAGCATCGTCGGCGTGTTGCCAGATGCCAACGGCCCCGGCAAACCGGATATCTATATGGCAAAGCGGCTGCACGAGATACCCTACACAGCATAAAGACTGTAAAAGTTCTCGATAAAAAGCCGGAACATAAAGCATGTTAGGTAATTGTTAGCCTATGGACACACACTGGATACGAATCCAGAACCTCGATAGACGGCATGCGTCAAAAAGGACTTGGAATACATTATGAAGGGACTGATCCTCAGCGGAGGCAAAGGCACACGCCTGTATCCTCTTACATACACCCGCGCCAAGCAGTTGATTCCGGTAGCGAACAAACCGGTGCTGGTGCGGGTGATCGAATCCATCCGCGAAGCCGGCGTGACGGAAATTGGCATTGTCGTCGGGCAGACCGGGCGCGAAATTCAGGATGCCCTGGGTGACGGCAGCGAATGGAATGTCCGCCTGACCTATATTCCGCAGGAAAGCCCGGACGGCCTGGCACACGCGGTCAAAATCTCGCGTGATTTTCTGGGCGACGAGCGTTTTGTCATGTTCCTGGGCGATAACGTCATCCAGGGTGGCATTTCCAGCCTGATCGAGGATTTTGCTCGCAGCGACTGGAACAGCCAGATTGTGCTGAAGGAAGTTGCCAATCCTCAGGCCTATGGGGTCGCGGCGCTGCGTCCGGATGGCAGCATCGAACAACTGATAGAAAAGCCCCAGAACCCGCCCAGCAATCTGGCGCTGGTGGGCATCTACATGTTCGATCATCACGTGTGGGAGGCGGTGCACGCCATAAAGCCCTCTGCGCGCGGCGAGTACGAAATCACTGACGCCATCCAGTGGATGATCGATCATGGCTACAAGGTCTATCCGCATGTGCACGAAGGCTGGTGGGTCGATACTGGCAAGGCGCTGGATATGCTGGAAGCCAACAGCTATGTGCTGACTGAGCTAAAGCCCTGCATCGCGCCGGACAGCCACATCGAAAATTCGGAAGTTGATTCCCGCGTGACAGTGCAAAGCGGCGCCCGCATTATCAACAGTGTGGTGCGCGGCCCGGCGATCATCGGCAGAAACACGCTGATCGAAAACAGCTACATCGGGCCATTCACCAGCATCTATCACGATGTCACCGTGCAGAATGCCGAAGTAGAGCGCAGCATTATCCTGGAAAACAGCGTCGTGCGCGATATTGGCGTCCGCCTGCAGGATACGCTCATTGGCCGCAACGCCAGTGTCCAGCGCAGCGATGGCAAGCCCCGCGCCATGAAAATGAACCTGGGCGATCACAGTACCGTGTGGATATTGTAGAATAGCGCCATCGCCAGGTAAACAGGAACGTAAAGGCATGACCGATTCTATCGAGCTGATCGTTGTCGATCTGGATGGCACCCTGCTGAATGCTCAGCACGAAATGACCGAACGCGTGGTCAGCGCCCTCAAGGCGGCCCACGCCAAAGGCGTCAGGGTGATGCTGGCTACCGGCAAGACACGCCGTTCTGCACTCCATATCATTGATCGGCTGGAACTGAACACCCCCGGCATTTTTGTGCAGGGGCTGGTGACTCACGCTGCGGATGGCAGCCTGCTCCACCAGGTAACGCTTGATCCGTCAATTGTCCGGCAGGCGCTGACCTTTGCCGAAGATCGCGGTTTTTCCATGATTGCTTACAGCGGCACCCAGACCTTTGTGCGCGCGCGCGACCACAACACCAACCTGGTGGTTGAGTATGGCGAACCGGAACCGGAGGTGGTCGGCCCGCTGCAGAACATCCTGGACAGCACGCCTATCAATAAGCTGGCGGCCATCTACCGCCCGGACCCGCGCAAGGTCAAGGCGCTGCGCTGGCAGTTAAGCATGCAGATCAACGGCTCTGGCCGCCTGGTACAGCCTGCTGTGCCAGAAATGCTGGAACTGCTGCCGCCTGGTGGGTCGAAAGGCAGCGCCCTGAAGACGCTTCTTAGTCAGTTGAAGATCGCGCCGGCCCGGATGATGGCGGTTGGCGATGGCGAAAACGATCTGGAAATGCTGCAAATGGCAGGGGTCGGTGTGGCAGTTGCCAACGCCGAATCGATGGTGAAGGATATCGCCGATCATGTCACCACCGCCAGCTATGGCGACGGGGTAGCCGAGGCGATTGAGCGTTTTGTGCTGAACCCGGAACCGGCAAAGGCTGAAACCGAAACCGCCACAGATGATAAATCGGAAACCCCTCCGAATGATTTAGAGGAGCATGAGGTCGAAACACAATGAAAAATATCCTGGTTACCGGCGGTGCAGGCTTTATTGGCAGTGCATTCGTCCGCTATATGGTCGCGAACCATCCGGACTACAACATCATTGTCTATGACAAGCTAACCTATGCGGGCAACATGGACAACCTGCTGGAAGTGAGCGACGAACCCAATTATCGCTTCGAGCAGGGCGATATCGCCCACCGCGAAACCGTCCGCCGCGTTTTTGAGCAGCATGAGATTGACACCGTCGTCAACTTTGCCGCAGAAAGCCATGTGGATCGCAGCATTCTTTCGCCGGATGCCTTCGTGCATTCCAACGCGGTTGGCGTGCATATCCTGCTGGATGAGTCGCGCACGTTTGGCATCGAACGCTTCCTGCAGGTTTCGACGGACGAAGTCTATGGCGACATTGAAGAAGGAACATTTTCGGTAGAGGATGACCCCTTCCTGCCCAACAGTCCCTATGCCGCCAGCAAGGCCGCCGGGGAGCTGATGGTGCGCGCCTACCACATCACACACGGGCTGGATACCGTCGTCACGCGGGGCAGCAACACCTTTGGCCCCTACCAGTATCCGGAAAAGCTGATGCCGTTTTTCATCAGTGAAGCCATTGATGACCGCCCCCTGCCCGTCTATGGCAATGGCATGCAGGTGCGGGACTGGCTGTACGTGGATGATCACGCGATGGGGGTGGCTACCGCCCTGTTCAAAGGGGAAGCCGGACACGCCTATAATATCGCGGGGGAATTTCGCGAACATAATATCAATGTGACGCGGCGCATTCTGGAACTGCTGGGCAAGCCGGAATCGCTTATCAAGCACGTGCCGGATCGCGAAGGGCACGACCTGCGCTATGCCATGAACTGCGATAAACTGCGGGCGCTGGGCTGGGAACGTCAGCACACCTTCGATGAAGCGGTAGAAACCACCGTCCGCTGGTACCAGGAAAATGAATGGTGGTGGCGCAAGATTAAAACCGGGGAGTATCTGGAATATTATAAACGCCAGTACGCTGCCCGGCTGGCCGCCGCTGACGGCGCTTAATCGCTCTTCTCACTGCATATTCTGCAAGCCGCGTGACCGCACATCACGCGGCTTTTGTGTTAATAAATCCGGCACTCAAACATATGACAAACAGCACTATATGGCGCATGACGTTCGTGATGTAATAAATTCAGAGGTCCAAGAGGATTTAAAATGAATCACGAATATCTAAAAACTCGGTTTGTAACGGGCGGGGTGATCCTGCTTGTCGGGCTGGCTACCCTGGCAGACAACCTGCTGGAGGACGCGGTCATGGCCTGGGTGTGGATTGCCGCAATGGCGATCTCTGCACTGGCTTTTGGCTGGGCCTACAGCCGCACCCGCGAGGGCAGCGCCGCAGTGGGCGCCTATGTGACCGCCGCAATCGGCCTGGTGGTGCTGCTTGTCGGACCACTGAACATGGATGGTGTAATTGTTCCGGTGCTGGTGCTCAGCCTGATCGGCCTGCCGTTTCTGTTTGCAGGCCTGCGTAACCCGCAGGAACGCGGCCTGCTGATCCCTGCTTATGTGATGTTTGCCATCGCCCTGCTGCTGATCATCCCTGAAGCAGCCATCAACCAGCTTGAGGAGCTTGTCCCTGCCTATGTCATGGCGGCCATTGCCCTGCCGTTCTTCTTCGTGGCGCTGACCAGACATCAGTACGGCCTGCTCATTCCGGGGGGAATCATGCTGGCCATCAGCCTGTTTTTTGTTGGCACTTTTGTGGGCCTCAGCCCACAGGTATTCACCCTTGGTGTTCCCGTCGTGCTGATCCTGGTGGGTGGATTTCTGCTGTTAAGCCGCAGCTCTGACCACAAAAAAGTCAGACACTGACCTGAACATCCTTGCAGCAAAAGAGCGCAGCCCGCAATGGAATCATCCTTTCAGGCTGCGCTCTGGCATTTCCCTTACGTGACTTGATCACTGTAGCTGCGGCATGGGCGGCACTGTGCCAGAAAACAGCCACGCCTCAAACAGATCGTCCAGCGCCTGCCCGCTGACTTCTTCGGCCAGCGCGATAAAATCATCTGTGCTGGCATTGCTGTACTGAAACTGATCTGCATAGGTGCGCAGAATATCAAAGAACACCTCGTCGCCCACTTCCAGCCGCAGCGCATGCAGTGTCAGCGCGCCCTGCTGGTACACCCCGGCGTTGAACAGATCATTTTCTGGCGGGCGACCCGGTGTAAATTCATACCGGGCAATAGCGTTATAAAACCCGCCCAGCATGCTCTGGAACGCCTGCTCACCATACTGGTGTTCCACCCACAGGGCGCTGGCATAGGTCGCAAAACCTTCATTCAGCCAGATATCCTGCCAGTTGGCCGGGCTGATACTGTTGCCAAACCACTGATGCGCCAGTTCATGTGCCACTGTGATCTCCGTATTCACGGGCGAAACGGGAACTCCCAGCACCGCACCGGGAATCACCTGAGCGCCGAACAGGGACAGAGTCTGGGTTTCCAGCGCGAAGAACAGCGGCGTATCCGCCACCACAACGCCATAGGCCTCGAAGGGATACGGCCCAAACAGCTCAGTAAACAGCGCGATCATCGCCGCCGTATCCTCAAAGACCGGCGCCGCATCCTCGGCCAGGTCTTCCGGGAAATAATTACGGATCGGCAGATCATCCGGCCCTTCTTCGGTGACTTCAACAAACGTGGCGATATTCACCGTCGCCAGATAGCTCGCCATCAGGTGCTCGGTTTCCCAGACATACGTGACGTGTCCGTTTTCTTCGATCACGTCCTGAAGCAGGCCGTTGGCCGCCACCACGAAGGGTTCCGGCACGGTGATGATAAAGGTGTAGGTGGCCTTGTCGCGTGGGTGATCGTTGACCGGATACCATGCGGCGGCGCCCGCCGGTTCACTGGCGACAAAAACGCCCGTGTCATACCAGTTCCACCCGCGCGAAAAGGTGCTCACGTTCTGCAGATTATCGCCCGGGGTGCCGCTGTAGGTCACTTCCACAGAGAAAGGTTCGCCTTCCGGCAGCGGTTCAGCCGGGGTAATCCACAGCTCGCGCCCCTGCCGCAGAAACTGCGCTTCCTCGCCATTGACCAGAAGCTCATCGATGATAAAACCGATAAAATCCAGATTAAACACCGACAAATGCTGCGTCGCCAGCGCGTCGATGGTGGCAGTGCCGGCGATTTCCTCATCCTCAAAGTTCACCGCCAGTTCCAGCGTGTAATGCTGGACATCGTACCCGCCGTTGCCCAGCGTCGGGAAATAAGGATCGCCCAGCCCTGGCGCGCCGGGCTGCGCATCCTGGGCCGCCGCCGGAAACACGACCAGCATCACCACCACGAGCATCATCCAGAATGTTTTCATCATCACCTGTCCTTGCGCATCCGGGTCGCCATGCCTTAAATTTAACACACGGGGTATGATCTGGATGGAATGTCTCACCTTCCCCTCAGATTAGCCATGCAGAGGAATCTGTTATGACAAAAAAGCCGATTGCCTACGATGCCTATGAAACTCTGGCGGAGCCTTATGCCGCCCGCATTGATACCAAACCGCACAACGCCTATTATGACCGCCCGGCGCTGCTGTCGCTGCTGCCGGAGGTGCGCGGCAGGCAGGTGCTGGATGCCGGATGCGGCCCCGGCGCCTATACCCGGTGGCTGGTCGAACAGGGCGCGCAGGTGGTCGCGGTGGATGCCAGCCCAAAGATGATCGCCCTGGCCCGCCAGCGTGTAGGCAGCGGCGCCACGTTTCATCAGCTTGACCTCGATAAACCACTTACCCTGTTCCATGCTGAATCGTTCGATCTTGTCCTGTCCGCCCTGACGATCAGCTATATCGAGGACCTTCAGCGTCTGTTTGCAGAATTCGCCCGCATCCTGCGCCCCGGCGGCAGTTTTGTGTTCTCGACCCATCATCCACATACGGATTTCCAGCGGCATGGCGGCAGTTACTTTGAAACCGCCCTGGTCAGTGATGCGTGGCGCGGCTTTGGCAGTGAAACCGTGCCGGTGCCGTTTTACCGCCGCCCGCTCAGCGCCATCACCAACGCCCTGTCAGACAGCGGCTTCGTAATCGAACGCCTCATCGAGCCACAGCCCACTGCCGAATTCCGGCAGGCCGATCCTGAAGCATACCAGCAGCTTATGGTTCAGCCCGGGTTCATCGCGTTCCGCGCCCGGCGTGATAAAATCTAGACAGGTCCGGCACACAAGCACACAAGAGGAAACCTCGCATGCGCATTCTCGTTACCGGAGCAGCGGGCCGCCTGGGTGGGCGGCTGGTCGAGCTGCTGAGCAAACAGGGGCATCAGGTCGTCGGCGCAGATATTGTCGGCGATCAGGTGGAAACGCTGGATATCACCGATTACGACGCGACTCGCCGCTTTATTGCTGATCTGCGGCCAGATGTCGTGATTCATCCTGCCGCATGGACGGATGTGGATGGCTGTGCGCGCGAGCCGGAAAAAGCCATCGCCATCAACGGCTTTGGCACACAGCATGTCGCGCTGGGGGCCGCTGCTGCCGGGGCTGCCGTCGTGTGTGTCAGCACCAACGAGGTATTTGATGGCCGCGCCTCGCGCCCTTACCGCGAATACGACCTGACCAACCCGATCAACCCCTACGGTTACAGCAAATGGGTCGGGGAGCGGGCCGTGCAGCACATCAACCCGCGCCATTACATCGTACGCACGTCCTGGCTGTTCGCGCATGGAGGCAGGAACTTTATCCAGGCGGTGCTGAACAACGCCAGCGCCGGAAAACCCCTGCGCGTGGTGACCAACGAGATCGCCAACCCCACCTACAACGATGATCTGGCCGAAGCCATCTGCCGCCTGATCGAAACGGAGCGCTACGGCATCTATCATCTGGTCAACGAGGGGGCCTGTTCCCGCTATCAGTTTGCCCGCTATTTCCTGAACAGAGCAGGGTATCAGGACACCCCCATCGAGCCGATCAGCACGCACCAGTGGCCGCGCCCTTCGGTGCCACCTACCTATGCCGCGCTGGAAAACATGGCCGCAAAGCAGATCGGAATCACCCTGCGTCCCTGGCAGCAGGCGGTGGATGCGTTTTTAGAAATAGAAGGCCTGTCTGCTGGTGACTGACCCGCTGCTGTCCATCATCATCCCCAACTGGAACGGGGCACGTTTTCTGCCCACCTGTCTGGATTCGCTGACCCGCCAGACTTACCCGAACATCGAAACCATCGTGGTGGATAACGCCTCGACCGATGATTCCCGCGACCTGCTGCAATCGCGCTATCCGCAGGTGCGGCTGCTGCCCCTGCCGGAGAATCGCGGCTTTACCGGAGCCTGCAACGCCGGGATTGACCTCGCCAGCGGGGAGTATATCGCCCTGCTGAACAACGATACTGAAGTAGACCCGGTATGGGCCGCCGCGGTGGTGGATGCCTTCCAGCGTTACCCGGAAGCTGGCTCCATCGCCAGCAAAATGCTGCTGTTTGACCGGCGCGACTATATCCACACCACCGGTGATTTTTTCACGCTGGATGGGCGCGCAGGCAACCGGGGGGTATGGCAGCAGGATGCCGGGCAGTACGACACCGAAGGATACGTGTTCAGCGCCTGCGGCGGGTCCGCTGTCTACCGGCGCGCCATGCTCGACCAGATTGGCACATTGGACGATGACTTTTTTTTCTCCGGCGAAGATGTCGATCTGGGCTGGCGGGCACAGCTTGCCGGGTGGCGCTGTATGTATGTGCCATCGGCGGTGGTCTATCATCACCTGTCGGCCACTGGCGGCGGCAAAACCTCCAGCTATTACGATGGCCGCAACCTGATCTTTATCCTCGCCAAGAATTACCCGGCGGCCCTGTGGCGCAAATATGGCTGGCAGATACTGCGGGCACAGGCGCGGCTGGCGTGGGAGGCGCTGAAAGCATGGCGTGGCGAAGCGGCCCGCGCCCGGCTGAGGGGCATGCTGGCCGGACTGCTGGGGCTGCCGCGCATCTGGCGCAAACGCCGCCAGGTACAGGCCACACGCACCGTCTCTATCGACTATCTGGAAGACCTGCTGTGGCCGCCCCAGGCATGAAACTCAGCATTTACAGCCCCTTACCCTGCGGGTTATGCTTAGGGGTGCTGATGGAGGCATCAACACGATGACAAAAACCGCAACCGCCAATGTCAATCATGGAGAAAAGCTGTTGGCACATTCGGAGCGCCCCTGGCTGTCGATTGTGATTCCTGCGCACAACGAGGAACGCCGTTTACCCCCCAGTCTGGAAAAAATTGATGATTTCCTCAAAACCCAGCCCTTCGAGGCAGAAGTCATCATTGTGGAAAACGGAAGCACAGACCGGACGCTGGAAATTGCGGAAACGTTCGCAGAAGAGCATCCCTACGTGCGCCCAATTCAGGCAGCGGTGCGCGGCAAGGGGCTGGCGGTCAAGGTGGGGATGCAGGCTGCGCGGGGGGAATATCGCTTTATCTGCGATGCGGACCTGTCGATGCCGATTGAGGAAGTGCTCAAATTTCTGCCACCCCAGGCCGAAGGGTACGATGTAGTGATCGCCACCCGCGAGGGTGCTGGCGCCCGGCGCGTGGGCGAACCGGAACATCGTCACCTGATGGGCAGGGTGCTTAACTGGATCATCAAAATAACGGCGGTGCGTGGGATTGAAGATACGCAGTGCGGCTTTAAGATGTTTACCCGGCAGGCTGCCGAAGATCTGTTTGAAATGCAGCAGATGGTCGGGATTGGCTTCGATATTGAGCTGATTTACATCGCCAAAAAGCGGGGCTATCGCATTAAAGAGGTGCCCATCACGTGGTATTTCGATGCCGACAGCCGGATGCGGTTGATCCACGATTCGCTGCACGTGCTGCTGGAAATTTACGAGATACAACGCAACTGGCGCAGAGGCGTTTATGCAAAAAAAGAAAGGCCCGATGCCGAATCTGATGTATGAACACCAGATCCATCATCAAGGTTACCAGTTTATTCTCGGCATGGACGAAGCAGGACGCGGCGCATGGGCCGGGCCGGTGACGGTGGGGGCGGTATGCCTGCCGCTGGACCGCCGCGATCTAAAACAAATCCTGAGCCAGGTGCGCGACAGCAAGGTCATGACGCCGCGCCAGCGCGAACGCACGGTTGAAAATATCCGCGACTGCGCCCGCGCCTGGGGCGTGGGCAGCGCCTCCAATACTGAAATTGACACCTACGGTATTAACCAGGCCACCAAAATGGCGATGCAGCGCGCCCTGGAGGATACCCAGCAGCGCTTCCCCACTTTCCGGCCGGACTGTCTTTTTCTGGATGCGTTAATCTGGCCGGAGATGGCCAGCACGATTCCACAGGTTACTATTGTGGATGGCGATGCGCGTTCGCTGACCATTGCCGCCGCCAGCATCATCGCCAAAACCTGGCGCGATCAGCTCATGCGCGACCTGGATACGGAACTGCCGCAGTACCAGTTCGGGGCGCACAAAGGCTATGGCACAGGCAGTCACCAGGCCGCCCTGCGCACCTTTGGCCCCTCGCCTGTTCACCGGCTGTCCTTTGCCCCGGTGAGAAAACACACCCAGAAGGAAATTTAAGCTGTGAAGCTGGCACTCGTACATGACTGGTTGAACCAGATTGGCGGGGCCGAAGACGTACTGGCGACGCTGGTTGAATACTTCCCGGACCAGCCTATCTATACCAGTATCTATGCCCCGGACCTGATGCCTGATTTTTATCGGGAATGGGACATCCGCACGCTGTGGATGGACAAACTGCCCGGCATCCACACCCACCACCAGCCCTATCTGCCGCTGTATCCGCTGGCCTGGGGCGGGCTTGATCTTTCGGGCTATGACGTGATCCTCAGCAACAAGAGCGGGTTCTGTCATGGCGTGCGGTACGACACCGATACGCTGCATATCTGCTACTGCCTGGCCCCGACGCGCTACGTCTGGCAGCCAGAAGCCTATATCGCCCGCGAAGGGCTGGGCAGGCCGGTAGAACTGGCGCTGCGCCCGCTGATCGCCGCGCTGCGGCGCTGGGATTATGCCGCTGCGCAGCGGGTCGGCCATTTTATCGCCATCTCCACCGAAATTCAGCAGCGCATCCGCACCTATTACAACCGCGATTCGGAGATTATCTATCCGCCGGTAGATACCTCACGCTTCCAGCCGGCCAGCAGCACAGATGCTTATTTCCTGGTGGTTTCGCGCCTGATTCCCTACAAGCGCATTGATCTGGCGGTTCAGGCGGCCACCCGGCTGGGCCTGCCGCTTAAAATTGGCGGCCGGGGGCGCGATATGGAACGTCTGAAAAGCATGGCCGGGCCGACGGTTGAATTTCTGGGCTATGTGCCGGATGACGAACTGCCGGACCTGATGGCGCGCTGCAAGGCCTTTATCTTCCCCGGGCTGGAGGATTTTGGCATCACGCCGGTGCAGGCCCAGGCCGCCGGGCGTCCGGTGATTGCCTATGGCGGCGGCGGCGCGCTGGATACCGTGATCCCTGGCAGGACGGGCGAGCATTTCCACGAACCGAGCGTCGATGCACTGGCGGCGGTAATGGCGGATTTTGACGCCGCGCGCTACGATCCGCAGATCATGCGGGCACATGCCGAACGCTTCGACAGCCGCATCTTCCAGCAGCAGATCACCGCCTATGTAGAGCAGGCTCACGAAGCCTTCCGCCTGCGAAAGCCATTTGTGTGGCATAATCCAGTCCCGATATAGGCATCACTGGCGAGGAGCAACATGGAATTTCGTCTGATCATTCGCATTCTGCGGCGCTACTGGTGGCTGATCCTGATTCCGACGGCGATTGCTGCGGCCTTTGCCGCGCCGGACCTGCTCAATCGGGAGGCCGGTGCTGTGACCTATACCACCATCCTGCGTTACAGCGCCGCCCAGCAGCCAGAAGCCCAGCCGCCCCGCGATGGCGATTATCAGGACATCTGGCTTGCCTCCGAACTGACGGTCAACGCGCTGACGGCCTGGGTGCAGACTGAAAGTTTCCGCCACGAGATTGAACAGACTCTGACCGGCGCAGACATTGACATCCATGCGCTGGGCATCAGCGCGGATAACCAGCGCAGCATCGGCCAGTTGTTCCTCAGCCACCCGAACCCGGACGCCCTGGCCGCCATTGCGGAGGCCGCTGTGGAAGTGCTGCGCACCCGCAACCGCGATTATTTCCCGCAGGTGGGCAGCGCCCCGGCAGAAGTCACCCTGCTGGATACACCTGTCATCACCGCTGCCCCGCCGCCGCTGACCAACCGCTTCGCGCCGTTTATCCGCGTGGGGCTGGGGCTGCTGGCCGGGCTGGGGCTGGCGTTTCTGGCCTATTATGTGGACCCTGCGCTGCGCCACCGCGACGAACTGGAAGCGCTGGGCCTGCCGGTGGTGGGCACCCTGCCCCGCGACTGAGGCGACAGGGCCATAACCAAACCGGCCAATGCGCGGTTATACTCACAAGTACCTGTACAGCATTTCTGGAAAATCATTCATGCGCTTATTCTTCCGCCTCTGCATTATTCTCACACTGCTGACAACCGCTGCTGGCATCACCGCCGCACAGGAGACGATCCCCTATGTATGGCAGGACGCCGGAATCAGCCTGAATTATCCCGCCGGCTGGGACGCGCCCCTGCCCGATTCAGAAAGCGGCCCGCTGACGCTGCATCTGGCGCAGGTGCTGGTTGATATGCCCCCGGAGGTACGCCCGCCTGCGGTGCCGACCATCACCCTCCGCCTGCTGCCGGACAGCCTGCCGCCGGATGAGGATTTGCTGCCGTTCCTGCTGGATGCGCTGCAAACTCTGGGAATCGAGGCGGAGCCAGAACCCGGAGAAGCCGCCCTGCTGGATGCGGCCGCGCTCCAGCTTACCGGCACCAGCGCAGACAATCAGTTTTCTGGGGTGGCGCGGGCAGCAGCAGCCGGTAATGACGTGCTGGTGGTGGCGGGCCGGGCGACATCGGCCCAGCGCGGCGACTTTCTGACGATCTTTGACGCCGTAGCCAGCAGCATCGCACTGGCAGAACTACGCCTCGATGAAACGGCGGAGGCAGAACCGGAGACAGACTCCTCCGGCTATGGGGTGCTGTGGCACACCCAGCGCACCCAGGCCGATGCCGAAAACGCCTTTCTGAATCTGGTGGGGCTGGCCTATGGCCCGGCGGACCGCCTGTTCACCTATGAAAACGATCTGGGCGTGGTGCAGATCGACGCCATCACCGGCGCGGTGCTGTCCATCACCCCCAACGACTCCATTACCGAACCCGCTGATCTTGCCGTCGCGCCCGATGGCACGGTGTACGTGGCAGATACCGCCTGCGGCTGTGTGTTTGCTCTGGGGCCGGATGGTGCGTGGGTGGGCCAGATTGTCACAGACGAAGCCACAGACGAAGCTGACGAAGACACAGAGACCGCAGCTCCTGTGGAAGTGGCGCCATACATCGCTGATTTTGGCCCCGGCGCGCCAGCACAGTTGGCCGTCGGCCCCGATGGCATGCTGTACGCCAGCAACGTCACCAGCACCAGTACCATCACCGTGCTGGCATTTGAGGGCAGCAACCGCATACAGGAGATTCGCCTTGAGGAGGACCTGTTCGAGCAGCCGCTGCTCAGCACTGCGCCATCCGGCCAGGTTTACGCCCTGACCCAGTTTGGCGAACTGCTGGAACTGCGCAGCGGAGAGGCAGTGTTAGCCAGCACGCCCGGCCCCTTCGCGGAAGCAGTCACTGATATGGCGGTGGGGCCGGACAGCAGCCTGATTCTGGCGACGGAACATCAGGGCCTGCTGGTGGTCACATCTGAAGGGGAACTGGTGGATCAGCCGGGGAGCATCGTGCCGGCGTTTCCGCTGCCGGGGGAAATGGTCGCCCCGGTGGGCGTGACAGCAGATGCGCAGGGCCGCCTCTACTTTGCGGACAGCGACGGTTCGTTCGGCGCGGTGACGGCCATGAGTACCCAGGTGGCCCCGGACCGGCTGGGTTCCGCCAGCCTGATGCCCGGCCTGGGCGTGCAGGGCATCGTCAGCGCGCAAACTCCACAGCAGGCCTGGACGTACAACGCCACTGCCGGGGAACATATCACCCTGACGGCTATTGACCTCACCGGCGCGCTTGATCTGGCGCTGCGGCTGATCGACCCCACCGGCGCAGAAGTCGCCTTTAATGACGATCATGAAAGCCAGGACCTGATTAACTTCACCGATGCGCAAATTTACAACCAGCCGCTGGCGCACAACGGCGAATATATCATCGTGGTGGAGGCGGTATCCGGCGAAGGCACCTACAGCCTGGGCCTCAGCCAGACCCGCCCCCTCACCCTTGGCACCGATGGTGTGGCGCGGGAAAGCGGAACCCTGAGCGCCGCCTTCCCGGCAGACCTGTGGACGTTCGACGGAACCGAAGACCAGACCCTGACGATCACGCTGGAGACCACCGAAGGCGATCTCGACCCGCTGGTGCGCCTGTACGGGCCGGATGGCAGCCTGATTGATGAAAACGACGATGCGGAAGATTTCGCCCTGGGCAGCAGCGCCCAGCTTAGCAGCCTCGTGCTGCCTGCCAGCGGCCTTTACCGCCTCGAAGCCGCCCGTTTCGATGGCGCGGGCAGCTACAGCCTGACCGTCGTCAGCACCGGCGGTTAACTTTCAGAGCAGCAGCTCGCCGCGCAGCACCGTCACTGCTGGCCCGCCCACGCGCACCGCTTCGATGTGATCCGGCGGGCCAGCCACCTCGACATAGCCCTGCCCGGGCCGTCCCATCCAGTGGCCCTGTTCTGCGATAAATGTGGGTTCATCAATGAGGCCATAACGCCACAGATAGGCTGCCATGCCTCCGGTGGCAGAGCCGGTGAAAGGGTCCTCGAAGGTATCCGGTGGTGTGCCAAAATGCCGGGCGAAGGTGCGGCCTGTTTCCGTCGCGCCCTGCACACAGAACAGATGCGGGCTGAAAAAGTCGGCGCTGGCACGCAGGGCATTGTACGCGGCGATATCCACCGTCACCCGGCGCAGCGCCTCTGTATCCCGCAGCGGAATCATCAACTGTGGGGTGCCGGTGCTGACAGTCTGGATAGGCACGCCGGGCAGGCAGTCCTCCGGCTGAAGCCCAAACACGGGCATGATCTGCGCAGGTTCGTAAGTCGCCAGAAACTGCGGCGGCTTCTGCGTCATGACGATGCGTTCAACGCGGCCCTGGCGGCTGTGAATGTCTACGGGAATCGGCCCGACGCGCAGTTCAAGCATGACGGTGGTCACGCCATCCGCAGCAGGCCGCAGGCGCCCGGAATCCACCAGCGCCATCATGGTCGCCAGAGTCGGATGCCCGGCCATAGGGATCTCTTCGGCAGGGGTAAAATAGCGGGCAGCCACGTCCGCAGTCTCAGACGCCAGCACGAACGCGGTTTCGGACAGATTCATCTCGCGCGCGATGGCCTGCATCGTGCTTTCGGACAGGCCATCCGCATCCAGCACGACGGCACAGGGATTGCCCTGCAGCGGCTGCGTGGTAAAGGCATCCACCTGAAATACGGGCAGTGTGGGCATAGGTCCTCCTGAGGTGTAGATCAGCAGAATTCAGCGTAGCCCAGGACACGGCGCGGGTGAATACCCTCATCAGACCAATTCGTCAGGCTGCTCGTCGTAATCGTAGGCGGCATCCTCGCCGCCATCGCCATAGCGCTGCTGTAATTCCTGACGATGAAAATGCCAGGCGACGGCGATAGTTGCACCGCTGAACAGGCCCCCCACGACGATGCCGACGATAATCGCCTGAAGCACAGCATTGCCCTGACCAAACGCAGTCAGCATCATCAGGACGATACTGACCACCACACTGACCCCGGCGGTGATGCCCGGCGCGAACCATTCCCGCCGGATGGCAAGATAGGTCAGCACCAGCACAACGGCCAGCAGAACAAAAAACAACAAGGCTGTTCCCTGCATTCGGATGCCTCCTCAAGCCTTTAGCTTAGTGTTGCAGTTCACGCAAAATTGCCCGCACTGGCGACCCGCAAACACCCTCCAGGCGCAGCGGCAGCGCGATCAGTTCGTAATCCCCGTCCGGCACATCGCGCAGGTACAGCCCTTCCAGGTTGACCATCCCCTGGCGAAACAGCGCATGATGACAGGGCAGGTCCTCGCTTTCGAGCGCGTCCACAGAAGGCGAATCCAGACCCACCAACCGCACCCCGGCCTCCGCCAGCCGTTCAACCAGCGCCACACTCAGGTATGGAAACTGGTCCGGCCATACCTCGTCCAGGTCGCTGACATGGCTGCGGATCAGCAGCCGCTGAACGCCCGCAATATCGCCTACTTCGTCCGGGGCCAGCGGCCCATCGCGACGGCTGAC
>CAZQIY010000049.1:5646-30393 GCA_964593565.1 uncultured Anaerolineaceae bacterium | reverse complement strand
GCCCGGTTTGATATGGAACGAGATATTTTCCAGCACCATGCCATCCGGATAGCCAAAGCTGACATCCTCGAACTTAATATCGCCCTGGATCTGCGCGCTGTAACCACCCGCGTTCTCGTCCATTTCAGTTTCGGTGTTAATCAGTTCCAGGATACGCTTGCCACCGGCCAGCCCTAACTGCACCAGCGTAAAGGCAAAGATCGAGATGAAGATGGGGAAGCGCATGGCCGCCACCAGCCCGGTGACCGCCACTACCTGGCCCAGGTTCAGCACACCCTGGCTGAACAGAATCATCGTATGCAGGAAGGTGAAGCCCAGCGCAAAGCCGTAGATCAGGAACGGGATGTAACGCGCCTCGATCCGCCCCTGCTGCACCAGGTAATCGCGCACGCGGCGGGCGTTCTCGTAGAACTTTTTGCGCTCGTAATTTTCCTGCGCGCTGGCCTTGACGATCTCAATGCCGGAGATCGTTTCCTCCAGGCCCGCGTTCATGATGCCGTAGAACATCCGCTGGTTATGGATGACCGGGCTGAGGCGGCGGAAGTAGAGCTGCACGGTGATGATGTACAGCACCACGAAGATGGCGGGCACAAGCAGCAGCGGCCAGTGAATCGTGGCAATGTAGATCATCGGCACGCTGAGGCCCATCACGATCTCGCAGATGAACAGCACACCCGGGTTCACCATGACGTTCAACTGCTGCACATCATCGGTGGCGCGGGCCATGACATCGCCCACACGCTGCTGGTCGTGGAAGGTCTGGCTCTTGCCTAACAGACTCACGTACAGCTCTTCACGCGCATCCCGCGAGAGCCGCTGGGCAATGGTTTCGATGGACAGGCTGCCCAGCAGGGCGGATACGCTGTCCAGCACCATCACGAACAAGGCCCCCAACGCGACCATCAGCACGCCGTTCGGCCCGCTGGGATTGACGATTTCGTTGGCCGCTTCGCCAATCAGTACGCGGCTGAAGGAGAACGACCCCCAGGCAATCAGGTACAGCGCAATCGCCCCAAAGAACAACAGCCTGTAACGCAGCACATGAGAAAGAATCCAGCGCAGAGTGCCGGACCGTTTATAGGAATGGGCATTGGTGACACTAAACTCGCTTGCTGATGCTGTCACGCATTCCTCCATGATGATGATAAGCAGATGTGTAGAATTTTTGTTCTTGCACACAACATTATAGCACAGGAACAAAAAATGGAACCCGCCAATTAGTACAGGAGATTTGAACCTTTGTCAACCCCTGTGACCCTTTAAGAGCACGATGACGAGTGCCAGCTTTATCATACGACACAATAACTGACAACTCATGTCAGTGTTTATAAAGTGCCAGAAATTACTACGACAGGCGGCGGATTTCTGTTCAAAACTGCACGCTGAACAGGCCGCCAGCGCCCTGCCGGAACCTGTTCTGTGCAGCAGCAGGAATCTTTTTGGCGCATGTAATGCTTTTAATGTATGATCAAACTTGTTTCTGATGATAAAAGACATCCAAAGTCGATTATGGCAGGTTTAGAAGGTCAGTCGATCAAAGGCTATGAGCTGCGCGAACGCATTGGCGGCGGCGGGTTTGGCGAGGTCTACCGCGCCCAGCAAACCCTGCTCAAACGCGAAGTAGCCATCAAAATTATTCTGCCCCAGCACGCCAACCAGCCGGAATTTATCCGCCGGTTTGAAGTCGAAGCGGAACTGGTGGCCCGGCTGGAGCATCCGTTTATCGTGCCGCTGTTTGATTACTGGCGCGAACCGAACGGCGCTTTTCTGGTTATGCGCCTGCTGCGGGGCGGCAGCCTGGAAGACCTGATCGAACATGGCCCGGCAGACCCGGCGACAGCCGCCGCTGTCCTCGATCAGATCGCCGGGGCGCTGAACATGGCGCACCGCAACGGCGTGGTCCACCGCGACCTGAAGCCGGCCAATATCCTGCTGGATGAAGACCAGAATGCTTACCTGGCGGATTTTGGCATCGCCAAGGACCTGGGTTCAAGCACTTCTGCCCAGACCATGGAAGGCCTGCTGACTCCGAATTATGCCGCGCCGGAGCAGTTTAAGGGCGAGCCGATCACCCCGCGCACGGACCTGTACAACCTCGGCCTGATGATGTACGAACTGCTGACGGGCAGGCTGCCTTTTTCCGGGGCGCTGCACGAAGTGATTTTCAAGCACATCAGCGAGCCGCTGCCCTCTGTGCGCGATTCCCGGCCAGACCTGCCGCCTGCTGTGGATGAGGTGCTGTTCCGGGTGACTTCCAAAGACCCGGAAGATCGTTTCCCCAGCGCGCTGGCCTTTGCCGCCGCGTTTAAGAGCGCGCTCGCCAGTGGCAACCTGATCGAGACTGACACGCCGCCTGATCTGTATGCGCAGACCGATGTGCTGGATGCCCCCACCCAGATTGAAGATACGGGCCTGCTGGATAATCCTTATAAAGGGCTGCGCGCCTTTCGCGAAGGCGATGCCGACGATTTCTTTGGCCGCGATGATCTGACGCGGCGGCTGCTGGGCCGGCTGGATACGAACAGCAGCGGCAGTCGTTTTCTGGCGGTGGTCGGCCCCAGCGGCAGTGGCAAATCGAGCGTGGTCAAAGCCGGGTTGATTCCCGCGATGCGGCGGGGAGTGCTGCCCGGCTCTGCGGACTGGTTCATTACGGAGATGTACCCCAGCAGCCAGCCGATGGCGGAACTGGAAGCTGCCCTGCTGCGGGTGGCGGTCAATCCGCCCGAAGGCCTGATCAGCCAACTGGAAGAGGACGAGCGCGGCCTGCTGCGGGCCATCAACCGGCTGCTGCCTGCCGATGCCGGTACGGAGCTGGTGCTGGTGATCGACCAGTTTGAGGAATTGTTTACGCAGGTCGAAATTGAAAAAGCGCGCCTGCATTTCCTTAACAGCCTGCGCACGGCGCTGGAAGACCCCAAAAGTCGCCTGCGGGTGATCGTCACCATCCGCGCAGATTTTTATGATCGCCCCCTTCAGTACGAAGCGGTGGGCGAACTGATGCGCCGCCAGACTGAAGTGGTGCTGCCGCTTTCCAGCGCGGACCTGGAACGGGCGATTGTCGGGCCGGTGGAGCGCATTGGCGTCACATTGGAGCCAGGGCTGGCACAGGCGATTATCGAGGACGTGGGCGAACAGCCCGGCACGCTGCCGCTGCTGCAATATGCCCTGACAGAATTGTTCGAGCGCCGCACCGGGCGCCTGCTCACGCTGGAAGCATACACCGCTATCGGCGGGGTCACGGGCGCGCTGGCCCGCCGCGCCGATGAACTGTATCGCGCGTTCAGCAAGGAGCAGCAGGAAGCCGCCCGGCAGTTGTTCCTGCGGCTGGTGACGCTGGGCGAAGGCACTGAAGATACGCGCCGCCGCGTGCGCCGCACGGAACTTGGCGTCGACCCACATCTTGACCGGGTGATTGAAACCTTCGGGCAGTATCGCCTGCTGACTTTTGACCGCGACCCGGTGACGCGCGGCCCAACGGTGGAAGTGGCGCACGAGGCGCTGATCCGCACCTGGGAACGGCTGCGCGAATGGATTGCCGATAATCGCGAGGATTTGCGCATCCAGCGCCGCCTGACCGCCGCGACAGCGGAATGGCTGGCTTCTGGCCGCAACCCGGATTTTCTGGCATCTGGCACGCGGCTGGATCAGTTCGAGGAGTGGAGCAAAACCACCGCCCTGACTCTGAACGAGGAAGAGCGCGCTTTTCTGCAAACCAGCATCACGGAGCAGGCCGCCCGCCGCGCCCGCGATGAAGCCATTGCCCGCCGGGTGCAGAATCTGGGCCGGGCCACCGCCGTGCTGGTCGTGATGATCGTGATTGCCGTCATCGCGACGGGCGTGTTTCTCAATCAGGCCTCAACCGCACAGGGACAGGCCAGCATCGCCCAGACGCAGGTGGCGCAGGCCGGCGAAACGCTGACCCCGGTGCAGGCGACCGTCGCGGTGGCCCAGGCGCAGGTGGAAAATGTCGGCCTGACCCTGACCCCGGCCCAGGGCACCGCCCTTGCCGCGCAGGATGCCGCCGCAGAAGCCAATATGCTGGCTGGGACGGCCCAGGCGCGGGTGGAAAGCGTCGGCGCAACCCTCACCCCGGTACTGGGCACCGCCCAGGCAGCGGAAAACGCCGCGCAGGAAGCCAACGCGCTGGCCTCTACAGCCCAGGCTCAGGTGGACAATGTGGGAATCACGCTGACGCCGCAGCAGGCGACGGTGATTGCAGCACAGGGCCTGGTGGAAAATGTCGGCCTCACCCTGACCCCGGTGCAGGGGACCGTCATCGCCGCGCAGGCGCAGGTGGATAACGTCGGGCAGACTCTGACTCCTGTTCAGGCAACGGTTGCCGTCGCGCAGGCGCAGCTTGCCGAAGTGGGCGCCACGCTCACTCCGGTGCTGGCAACGGTGGCGGCGGCGGATCAGGCCGTATCGGAGGCGAATCTGCTGGCGGCGGATGCTCAGACCCAGGTGGCGGAGGTCGGGCTGACTCTGACGCCTGTGCCCCTGACTCTGACCCCGGTACAGGCGACGCTGGCGGTTGCCCAGAGCCGGGTCGAGCAGGCCAACCAACTGGCAGAAGTGGCGCAGACACAGGTGGCGGATGCGCTGGAACAGGCCCGCAGCGCCGGCGCGACGCTAACGCCGCAGCAGGCAACGGTCATCGCGGCACAGCAGCAGGTCGAGAATGTCGGCACGACGCTGACGCCACAGCAGGCGACGGTAATCGCCGCCCAGATACTGAGCGACAACATCGGCGCGACCCTGACGCCGCAGCAGGCCACCGTCGCCGCCGCGCAGCAGGAAGTGGAGGTCGTCGGGGCGACATTGACCCCACAGCAGGCGACCATTGCCGCCGCGCAGTCGCAGATTGAAAACGTGGGCGCCACGCTGACACCGCAGCAGGCGACAGTCGCCGCCGCGCAGAGCCTCCATGAAAACGTCGGCCTGACTCTGACTCCGGTGCAGGGGACCGTCGTGGCGGCGCAGCAGCAGGTCGAGATGGTCGGCGCGACACTGACTCCTGTTCAGGCGACGGTGGTGGCCGCCCGCAACGATGCCGACAGCCTCTCGCTGGCCGTCAGCGCGGAACAGGCCGTCGCCAACGGCAGTTATGATCTGGCGCTGGCGCTGATCCTCGAATCGATCCGGCTCAACCCGCAGCTTACGCAGTCGCAGCGGCTGCTCAACCAGATCGCCTTTAACAGCCCGCGCCTGAGCTTCGAGCGAGTCAGTGTGGCGCGGCTCAGCCCCACACAGCATATCCTGGCGGTCAATGATGGGGCGGCGGTCAGCATCTGGGATATAGAGACGCGGCAGCAGATCGACCGGCTGGAAGTACACAGCGGCCCGGTGACGGACGTGGCCTTCAGCCCCAACGGGCAGTATCTGGCGACGGCCTCGGCCGATGCCACCGCCGCCCTGTGGGATATCAGCCGCTGGGCTGCGGGCGAACCGGCGGGCCTGTTGTATCAGCTTGGCGGGCACAGCGGGGCGGTAAATGCCGTCGTGTTCAACAACGAGAACACCTTCCTGCTGACGGGTTCTGAAGATACGGAGATCATCCGCTGGGATGTGCGCAGCGGTGCCGAAGTGCAGCGTTACAGCGGCCAGCCCTGGCCGGTGAAAAAGCTGCAATATGCCGAAGGCGGGCGCGATTTCTTCGCCTGGACAGATGCCAACGGCACGCGCATCCTCAACCTGTGGAACGGCGCCAACGGCACACGCATTTTCACCGATGATCAACTGGTGTTCGATGTGTTTTCGCCCAACATGCGCAACGCCTTTGCTGGCGGTAATAATACGCCGCTGCGCGTGTATAACGCCGTCAGCCGCCGCATGGATCGCGAATTTACACGCGGCTTTAACTGGGGCACGGATACGGCCACCAGCGCCGCCTTCCGGCCGTTTAACGGGGCCGAAGTGCTGATCGGGCTGGAATCATCGTCTAACGATCACCGGCTGGTACTGGCCAATGTCGGCACTGGCGAGATTGTGCGCCAGTTCCAGGGCGAGGCGGCGCGGCGTGTGAACGGGCTGGCGTTTAATCCGGATGGCACGCTGGCGATTTCCGGCAATGGCAACCAACTGGTGGTGTGGGATGTCGAACGCGGCACCGTCATCCGCCGCCTGACGGCGCACAACGATCTGGTTTCGGATATTCAGTTCAGTGCAGACGGCCGCTATGCCATTTCGACCTCGCGTGATAACAATATCCGCGTGTGGGATATCACCAGCGGCGACAGCGCCGAAATGCAGCGCCTGCGCGTGCCCATTGATATTCCGGACCGCGCCAGCCCGCATATCGCCGGTTTCCACCCGGCACGTAACGCGATCTTCGCCGGGGTGTGGATCGACCTGTTTGAATGGAACGACCAGGGCCAGCACAGCGGCACCGTGTCCGTTGGCGCGCCCATCCGCCGCACGCTGTTCAGCCCGACAGAAGCGCGCGTCGTCACCATTCTGGAAAATGTCGCTATTATGTGGAACCTCGACGCCGGCACCCAGGGCCTTGTGGATCGTTTTGCCAACAGCGGCGACCTGTTTAATGGCGCGGGGGCCTACAGCCCCAACGGCAGCTATCTGGCGCTGGATGGTCGCAGCCAGATTTATGTTTACGATACTGCCACGCACCAGCGCCTGCAGAACATCAACAAGCCGCAGCTTCCCCCCGGCCACATCATCACCAGCCTGGCCGTTTCGCCGGATGGTGCGCGGGTGGTGGGCGCTGCGGGTAATCCGGCTGAGGCCGAAGCCCCGGCAGGCGATCTCATTGTCTGGGATGTCGCTTCCGGGCAGGAAATACTGCGCTTCCCGGTGGAACATACCCGCACGATTAACAGCGTCGCCATCAGCCCGGATGGCGCTACTGTGCTGACGGCATCCGACGACAACACGCTGATTCTCTGGGACCTGGAGCAGGGCATCGTGCTCAAGCGCTTTGCCGGGCACACCGACGATGTGAATATCGGTCTGTTCAGCCCGGACCCCAGCAACCCGTTTGTGGTGTCTGCCTCGGACGATGGCACGATTATCCTGTGGGACCTGAACAGCGCGCAGTCCATCCGCCGCTTCCAGGGCCACACCCAGCCCATCACCGCCTTCAACCTCAGCCCGGATGGCCGGCGCATGGTTTCCGCCACGACGGATAATATGCTGATCGTATGGCGCATCGAAACGCCGCAGGAAGTGGTTGATTGGGTGATGGCGAACCGGCATGTCAAGCCCTTCACGCCGGATGAATGCGGCCAGTACAACGTGCGCAACTGCAACAGCCCGGCGCCGCAGCCAGTTTCAGAATCCGCCGAACCTGCACAAGCGGCGGGGTATGAGTGCGACGCCTTCACGCTGGTTGCGCTGCTGGATGTGCTGGATGCAGCCCAGACGACCTTCAGTTGGGCGCCGCTGCCGGATGCGCAGGCGGAATACTGGCTGTCGATTTATAACGAGCAGGGGCAGACGGTGAAAATCGTCAATGCGGGCGGGGAAGCCAGCATCGCGGTGGATACCAGCCCGGCGAGTATCGGCACCGGGGCCAGCTTCCGCTATGAGGTGATCGCCTTTGTCGGCGGCGAAAGCGTCTGTACGGCGTCTGCCAGTGTGGGCGCTGGCTGATCTGGCAAAACTGGGGGTGGACTTTCCCCCCGGCATCCCCTATACTGTTCAGGCTGTGTGGCTAAATTTAAGACGCTGTGTCTTATCCACATTTCGATGCAGTGGTTGAGCATCGACCAGCCCAACTGAGAAAACAGAAAAACCAGACAACGCAATTTGTTTGTGGCAGTTTAAGTGTGCTCTCATGAGTACCACATCAGCTTCTTGAGTTATCTGGAAAGTGTGAGTGGGTACCGAAGGCTAAAGCAAGACCAGATAATCAAGGAGTGATGTCAGAAATGGCACAACGTACACAAGGTACAGTGAAGTGGTTTAACGGCGAAAAAGGCTTTGGCTTTGTCGCCCAGGAAAATGGCCCGGACCTGTTCGTGCACTACTCGGAAATTCAGGGCGGCGGCTTCCGTTCGCTCAACGAAGGTGACCGCGTAGAGTTCGAAATCACCGAAGGCCGCAAGGGCCAGCAGGCCAGCTCTGTTAAAGTGCTGAGCAACTAGCAACTAACCGCTTCTGCGCATTAAACCCGCTTTCCGGCGGGTTTTTTGATTCCTGCGCCCCCTGCTAAACTTTTGTTTCCCAGGGCAGGTACAGATATTTGATGTATGGCCCGCTCAGCTCCGTCGTCAGATGATCGAGCCGCACCAGCCGGTCCGGGTAGTTGTTGTCCGTCACCCACACGATGCCATCTTCGACTTTTTCGACGTACATCACATGGCCATAAATCTCGCTGGCGTAGGAATGCTCGCGCTCCATGATGATGACCGAGCCTTCCAGCGGCACATCCCCGATGCGCATACCATACTTTGCGGCGAATTTGGTGGCCTGCTCGTCCCACAGGTGGGCGTTCATCGGCAGTTCCGGCGGGATCGCCATGCGGTTGACGATATAGTTCACGCAGTCATAGGTATGATCCTTGATCCACTGCGCGCTTTCCGCCCCTTCCAGCGCGCGGATCGCGTCGATATCGGCATCCGGACCGGGCATCACCAGTTCCAGCCGCTTTTGCAGCGCCTCGATCTCGGCTTCCAGTTCAGGGATCAGTTCCTGGCTTTCCCACAGTTCTATATCAATATTGGTAATTTCCTTCTTGAGCAGGTCGATCCGTTCTTCCAGCGCCGGGTCGCGTTTGGCGGCGACGGCCGCCTGTAAACGTTCCAGCACCTCCGCTTTGCTGGCGCGGGTGCTTTCCAGTTCGCTCAGCCGGGCGCGGGTGTCCTCCAGCAGCTTCTCCTTGTTTTCCAGTTCATCCAGCAGGGGGCGGTTGGCGGCGGAAATATAGCCCGGTCTTTCAAAGCCGCGCTCCTCCTCTGTCGCCTCCTCCTCTTCCGGCGTCTCTGCTGTGGGGCCGGGGGCATTCTCCGGCACGGGCGCACTGTCCGGTTTGCCGGGTGGCGCCTCGCCCGGCGGAGGCACAGGTTTTTCCTCTGCGGTGGGCACAGGCGGCGGGCCAGGGTCTACCGGCGGCGGTGGCGGCGGATGGTGGGGCTTGTCCTCCTGTTCCTTGTCTTCGTCCTGCTTTTTTTCCTCTTTTTTGCTGTTTTTATCGCCGGGCCAGGGCACAGGGACATCATCGTCTGGCGTGTCGTCGTCCCCATCCGGGTCTCCATCCGGCAGCGGGCCGTGCCCCGGCCAAATCGGAATATCCGGGTTAGGCACCAGCACCGGGTAAAGGTCCTGCAGGGTGCGGTCGAGCGCATCGGCAATCGCCTGCACCTGCTGGGCATATGCTTCGGAAGCGTAGGTGCCCTTCTGGGCGGGCGAGACCACCTCATCCAGACCATCCAGCGCCGCGCCCACCGTCGAGATTACCTGATGGATTTCCTCTACGGCGGTGCGCAGCCGGGGCAGCGCCTCTTCCAGATCGTTGAGATCAACAATAAAACCAGAATCAGTCATAACCTTTGTTCCGCGTGTTTGCTTACTGCGGCAGCGGCACCAAAATTTCCGGCGGGCGTTCGTCGCTGCCAGCATTGGGGCGCTGCCAGATCACCAGTTCGGCGGGACGTTCGTTGCGCGGAAGCTGGAACACGACCCAGCCGCGCACCGTAAACCCGCGCCCGATTCCGCCTTCCAGCGTGGGCTGGCCCGCCACCCTCAGGTCGCTGGCCCGCATGCGCGATCCATCGTTCAGCCGGGCGAACAGTTCCGCTTCCGGCACATCGTTACACACCGGCAGCAGACAGCGGAATTCCAGTTCCAGCCCATAGAACGTGGTGCCTTCCAGCGGCTCGACGGTTTCCCCCTGCGCATTGACCACGTGCCGCAGCGCCGGGTCATAGCTCAGCACGGTGAGGATGCCATCCAGCGGGTCATATTCGGCCTGCAGCGGCGCGCCATCCCCAAACGCGATGGGTGTGTTCTGGACAATCACCGTCGCGGTGGGTACCGGCGTGTCCTCTGCGGCGATTTCGACGGTTGGCGGCGGCGCGGGGGCTTCCTGCTGGCTGAACAGGATCACCGCCGCTGCCACGACGGCCAGCAGCACCAGCCCGGCGATGATCTGCCAGCGCGACGGACGAAACCCCTGCCCCATCGAGTTCAGCAGGCCGGTGTACCGGTCCTCATCGTGCAGGTAGGCCTGCGCCATGCGGTGATAGGGGTTATCCGGCGGGGTCTGTTCGATCAGGGCGCGCAGCCCGTCCAGCCGTTCAGTATGCTGCGCGCGCGCCTGAGCATCCAGCCACAGCACCAGCGGATCGCGGCGGGCGGCCTGCGGGTCCTCCAGTTCGGCCAGATAATCCTCAATCAGTCGCTGTGTCTCTGCGCGTTTGCCCTGGAACAGGGCGATATTGGCGCGAATGATCTGCGGGTGCATGCGTTATTTTCCGTCCTTCTTGCCGCCAAGCAGGTCATCAATCAGCCCTTTGACATCCAGGTCCGCGCTGACAGGGCCGGAAGATTCAGCCGGGCGCGGCATTTCCGGCGCGGCGGACCGGTTGAGATAGCCTTCGGTTTCGCGCAGGGCCTGTTCCTGGCTGGCGGGATGCAGCCAGTGCGCCGCCGGTTCGTCCTGCCAGCGCTGGTTGATCTGCTCTACCAGGGTGCGCGGGTCTGCCACCAGCGCGGTCTGCACAACATCAATGCGGTTCTGGCGCGGCAGATAGGCGCGGCCCTCCGGCATCATGTCGTTGGGAAGGCCCACCGTGCGCACGTTCATTGCCTGCAGGCTTTCCTTGTGCGCCAGCGCAAAGCCGGACCGCCGCAGCAGAAGCTGCTTCATCAGCGGGTCGGTGGTGCGTTCCAGATAACCCGCCACCCAGATATACAATCCCAGTTCGCTGTACAGGCGGATGTGATTACGCAGTTGCAGCAGCACCTCGTTCGAGGTCGTCAGGGCTTCGCTGGTCAGGTCATAATCATCAATGACGACCACCGTCGCCGGGATCGACTGGCCGCTGCGGTCCTGTTCCAGAAACGCCTTCAGTTCGTTGTCCAGATTGACGGTTTCGTATTTGAATTCGGTATCGGATGTAATGCGGCGGATTACGTGTTTGAGTCCGCTGAGGGGGCGCAGGCTGCGACCATTAAAATCGACCAGCAGGAAGCGTACTTCCTGGGGCGAATAGCAGTACGCCGCAGACAGTACCGCCGCATGCAGCAGGTTGGTTTTGCCGGTGCCGGGCGGGCCAGTGACGATAAAATGCGCGCCTTCTTCCCACCAGTCCAGCTCGAACATGCTCAGGCTGTCGTCGTCCAGCCGGCCCAGCGGCGTCAGGATGCGCCCGGCCTGGGCCTGTGGCGCCTCGTCCAGCAGGGCCGCCAGCGAGATATGATCTGGCAGTTCGAGGATCGGGGCGGGGGCCTGTGCCGGCGGGCGAACGCCAGCAGCGGCGGCATAACTGGCCTGCATGTCTGCTGCCAGCCCCTGGATGGCTTCGGTCTCGCTGAGGCCGGAATCCAGCATGGGCAGGGCGATCTGGCAGGCCAGCGGCGGGTTGTTGCTGTAGAAGCCGCGCCCATCCGGCAGGGTGGAATCATCCACGCTGCTGACGCGGCCAACCACCAGCGTATAATCCTGCGGCTGGCCCAACTGCAGGGCGATGCGCTGGGTCATCAGCGAGCGCAGACGATCCGGCACGGAGCCGGGGCCGTTGCCAGACATCACCACAAAGATATTGACGGCGCGGCCTTCTGTGATGAGCCGTTCCAGGTCGGGCAGGTGCTGCTCGCGGTAGCTGTCGACAAACTGCTCGTACTGATCCAGAAACAGGGCGATATAGGGCGCATGTTCCGCCCCGGCCTGCCGCGCTTCCAGCGACTGCACCAGCCGCCCGAACAGACGGCGCACGCGCTCTGTTTCCGTGCCATAGACGACTCGCTCCGCATGGGGCAGGTCGCCCAGCACATCCAGCCCGGTGCCGGTGAAGCTGAGGAAATACATGTGCAGGTCTTCCGGCGGATGCAGCCGCGCCAGACTGACCGCCAGCGTGCGCATGAACGTTGTCTTGCCGGTGCCGGGGCTGCCCAGAATCAGGACATGGCCGTCCTTGCGGTTGGGGTCCTTGCGCCCGCCGATCTCCAGTTCGGCATTCAGGTTGATCCATAACGGGTGCTGCGTGCGGTTATAAACATCATCCAGCAGGCCCGCCGGCGCGCTGCCCAGCGGAATCTCGTGGCCGTCCTGATCCTTCCCGGCAGGCCGCCATTCCTGCCCGTTCCAGCCGCCGCGTGTATAGCTGGAATCCAGCGCTTCCAGCGTGATGATTTCTTCCAGCGGGGGCAGCAGCAGCGGTGCCATCCAGGGCACGTTCTGGCTGTGAGCATAATCCGTCAGCGTGCTGACGATGGCTTTGGCGACGGTAAACGGCTCGCGGATTTCCATCTCGCTGCCGGCCAGTTCCGTCGCGCCATGTTCGGATTCGGCGCCGTTGGACGAGGCCGGTATCAGGTCGATGGAAACGCCATCGCCGATCAGTTCGAGGTAAACTTCTTGCTTCTGTTCGGCGCTGTGGGCGTTTCTGACTTCATATTCCGCGCCGACGTAAGCGGTCTGGAACTGCTTGAACATGCCCTGCTCGCCCACCTGGAAATAACCGCGTCCCGGCCATCCGGCAGGCAGATAGGCGGCATCCGGGCGGCGCAGCATGGCGCGGCTGGCCTCGATATTCTGCACCCGCAGGCAGATACGAAACTGCAAATTGGCGTTCATCTCATCCGTGACGACATCCATCGGGCTTTGCGTGCCCAGCAGCAGATGCAGCCCCAGGCTGCGCCCGACCTGCACCGTGCGCACCAGTTCGCGCATGAATTCCGGCATTTCCTTGGCAAGCTGCGCGAATTCATCCACGATGATAAACAGATGCGGCAGCGGCTCGTAATTCGGGTCCTGCAGGAAGCTGCTGTCCGGCGCGTAGTATTTGTGATACTGCGTAATATCGCGGACGTTCCTGCGCTCTAAAAATTTCTGCCGGTAGGTGATTTCGGCCTTTAATGCTTCCAGGGCGCGGTTAACGCGGATGCTGTCCAGGTTGGTGACAGTGCCGACGGTGTGCGGAAGCTGGTTAAACACGTTGAAGGTCGCGCCGCCCTTAAAGTCGATCAGCAGCAGGTTGAGCAGGCGCGGGTCATGTTCCATCACCAGCGCGCAGATCAGCGTTTGCAGCAGTTCGCTTTTACCGGAGCCGGTGGTCCCGGCCAGCATGCCGTGCGGGCCGTGATTGTCCTCATCCAGCGCAATGATAGTATCCACCGCCAGGCTTTCCCGCCCGATGCGCACCGGGAAGGGCAGCACCCCTTTCTGGACAGGGCGCCGCCACCACAGCCGCAGCCGTTCCGGCAGGTCCTCGACATAGCGCACGCCGTACAGGTCCAGAAAATCCACCCGGCGCGGGATACGCCCGCTGCCGCCCACCTCGCGCATGACGACAGCCGCCAGCGCCCGGGCCACGTGTTCGGCATCCTGTGGCGAAAGCTGGTCGATGGCGCCACCTTCCACCTCGTAGCCCTCGCTGCCGGTGCGGGCATAACGAAAGCCGCCTTCATCCAGCACCTCGATCACCGCGCCGCAGTCGCCGGGGATGCTCTCGAAATTGCTGACCAGACAAAAGGCCGACGCGCCGACCAGATTGCCCTGCCTGAGCACAGTGGAATAGACCGCCTCAGATTCGACCAGGTGCGGGCCGTCGATAATCACCAGCAGATGCGGCGTTCTGGCCCCTTCGCCCCGTTCGCGGCGCTCGTCAATCACCTGGCTGAGGTTGCCCATCAGGTTGCGGATGTTTTCCGTATCCAGCGCGATCAGATCGCCCGCGCCGGCCCGGTGACTCTGGCTGGTGTGGGGCAGCCATTCCATCCAGCGCCAGTCGTCATGATGCGCCTGGGGCGCGATCAGATGAATGTGCAGGTCCTGCGGGGCGTGCGTCACCGCCAGATGCGCGATCATGGCCTGCACCGCCCGCAGCATGGCCGGGCGTCTGCCACAAAAACCGATAGACACATCCCGCTGCAGCGCGGCCACCGCCGGCGCGTGGTGCAGATAGCGGTATTCATCGGCCAGCGCGAAGGCCCGGTCCAGGCTTTCGCTGGTGGTGTCCGGGTCCGGGGTTTTGATCGTCACCAGCGAGGGCGTGCGTCCCAGGCCGATGCGAAAAGCGGTAAAATCTGCATCTTCGGGCCGCCGTTCCCACAGGCGTACATCGCGCATCAGCGCCATATCCAGCCATGTTTGCGGCGGGGGGAAGTTGTATTCCAGAATGGCCCGCTGCGCATCGTGGGCGGCCTGCAGGCGGGCGCGTTTCTGTTCCAGCAGGCGCAGGTAGCGCCGTTCGTTTTCCAGCCGCCGCCGTTCGTTATCGCGGCGCTGCTGGCGCTGGGTCAGTATGGCGGTGGCGATGGTCGAAAGGGCGACCAGCGCCATAGGGATGACGAAGAAAAAATTGGCCCCGGGCCGGAACACAAAGAAGATCGCCATGCCGCCGATGCCCACCACCGGCAGAATCGCCAGCAGCAGATTAGGTTCTGGCGGGTCCTGGACAGCCGGCGGCGCGGGAATGCTGACTTCTTCATTCTCGAAACCGGGGAACTGAATGCGGGGCGGACGGTTAAAGTTGGCAGACTGGGATTGATCCGCACTGTCGGTCATGAATACTATATCCTAAAAACTTTCGTCCACGCGCTTCATGCGTTCGCCCTGCTGGCGCAGTTCGGCAGCGAAGGCTTCCAGAATCGCGGCCCATTCCAGCATCTGGGGGCGGGCTTCTTCCCACATATCAAAGAAGCGCCCGGCGCGCTGGCCCATCCATTCCACGCTTTTGACGGTGGTATCCAGCCGCTGCACTTCGGCCCGTACCATCTCCGCCTGCTGCTGGATCACTCCGGCCCGCTGGATCATCTCGTTATAAGGAACTTTAATGTAGCTCATCCAAAACGCCCTTCTCAATACATAAACTTACTGGCTGAATGGTTCCGGCACAGCGGATATTCAGTACGCTTTTGGCTTATTTCGTGTCCTTCAGGTAATTTTTGGCCTCATCGCGCACCTCTTCGGCAAGCTGCAGCAGGCTGCTGGCCCACTGCGACAGCGCGTGATGCGTTTCTGTCCATTCCTTGCGAAAGCGGGTGGCGCGCTTGCCCTGCCATTCCAGCCCTTCGATCATCGCATCGAGCGACCCGGCAATTTCCGCCACCTTTTGCCCCTGGCCATACAGCAGACTGGCCTTGTTCATCAGGGCATGATAGCGGGCCATATCCGCATCGCTGTCGCTGATAGTTTTCCTGGCTGGCATGGCACTTCCTTTGCTTTATACAGACACCGCCTAACCGGTCGAATTGGCGGCGGCTTCGATCTCATCAGCCGCCTCGCTCAGCCGCCGCTGGAACGCCAGAAGCTGCTGGTAGGCTTCTTCCAGGCGCGGGGTCAGACGGGCATAATTGGCCCGGAAGCTGTCTGCGCCGGGACTCATGTAACGATCCGGCCCCAGTGCCACGACTTCCTTGCTGGTCTGGTCCACCGCGTCCTTGATTTTGTTCGCGCCGGAATTGATGTTGCTGGCGGCTTCGCGCATCTGGGTAATACGGGCGATAACCTCGTTATCCATCCGGTTTTGTCCTTCCCACAGGTATACCAATGACTCATTTGTAGTCCAATATGGAATCGGAGTCAAACCGGATGCTACAATCAGGGTAGTTGACAGGGTGTTAAACTGAGCGAGTGGGCGATGCCTGTAACCTATGTTTCGGGGGATCCGCTGCTGACGAAGGCGCAGGTGCTGGCCTTTGGGCATAATGTGCGCGGCCGGGCGGAGCTGGATACCCTGACCACCGCGCTGCAAACACGCTATCCGGCGGCCTTTGCCACCTATGGCAAGTACTGCCGCAGCGAGCGGCTTAAGGCCGGGCAGATGTGGCTGTGGCGCGAAAGCCAGCCCATGCTGGGGTTTATGGTGGTGCGGGCTTCGTCGGTGGGGGCCACGCGCATGCGCTATGTCGAGTCCGTCGCTCTGACTCTGGCACGCGATTACCAGCGTGAGAATATCCACAGCATCGCGATTGCGCCGCTGGGCAGCCCGGAAGAATGGCCCCATTTGCAGCCGGTGCTGGATTACTGGCTGGGGCGTTCGTCGCTGCCCTGCGTGATCTATCAGCAGGTGATTCCCGGCCAGCCCGCCGAATCCGAATTTGGCGGATGAATCAGGCAGCGGGGGTGCCCTCCACCACCACCTGATAATCCGGCAAATCCTCCTCCAGACGCAGAATACCTGGCCGCAGGGCGACAAACAACGTCACCAGCAGGATGATGACTCCCACCGCGACCAGCCAGTCATGCGGCCGATCAATGAAATTATAAAAGGTTTTAATGGGTTTCAGTGGTTTTTTAGGGTTCAATCCTATAGAATATCCTAATTATCATCAGATCACGACAAAAAACCAGCTTAACCTCTTGACTCTCACGTTACGTCAGGGTGTAGGCTGTTCTGCGAAAGGAGAGGAGAGGAGAGGAAGCGATGAATGTTGAATGGATTTGCACCAACGACTACTACAGGGAGATTGCTGCCGCGCCGGATATGGCGGCCAAGGAGCAGATTTTCCGCGAGCATTTTGGCCCGCTGTTCGAGGCGATGAAGGCCATGCCGTCGCCCATGCCGGTGCCGGATGATCCGCTGGAAGCGGCACGCAGCTTTGGCTTTCTGACGCCGGAGCATCTGACAGAGGAACCGGAAGCGCTGCGCAGGCTGGAATCGTCGCGGGCGTGGGCGGTGGGCGCACAGGCCCTGCAGGAAGGGGCAGCCCGCTTTGCGCCCTATGCGGACCGGGTGACGGTGGAGCAGGTTTCGGCCTGGCTGCTGCTGATGGACCCGGCCAAAGCGGCCCCAGTCAACCGGGGGTATACCGGCTTTCAGTTTCCGGGGTACATCATCAATGTGTTCGACACGCCTAACGACTACAACATCCCGCGCCTGCCGGGGCTGGTCGTCCACGAACTGCATCACCTGGTCCGGTTGGGGCTGTTCCCCTGGACGATGGCGCAGCCCTACAGCGTGGCGGAGTATGTGATCCTGGAAGGCATGGCGGAATCGTTCGCGGCGCAGTTGTTTGGCGAAGAAGTCGTCGGCTACTATGCCACTGACATCAGCGAGGGCGACCTGGCCACTGCGCGGGACATCATAGCGCGTGATCTGGACAAACGCGGCGATGTGCGCGGCTACATCTTTGGCGATCACTTCGCGGAACAGTGGGGCTTTGAGAAAACCGGGATGCCGCCGTTTGGAGGCTATGCTGTTGGGTACCAGGCGATGCAGGCCTACCTGAAGCGCACCGGCAGCACAGTCGAGGAAGCTACATTTGTGCCTGCCGATGTCATTGCCGCCGAATCAGGCTATTTCGACTAATGCGGGTGTGGGTGTGCTATCCTGTAGGGGTGGCACACTTATTCTGCCACACTGATTCGATCCAGCAGGGTGCGCAGGTGCTCGTAATCAAACGGTTTGATCAGCACATAATCGGCTTCTTCCTTCACCACACCAGACAGCAGCGCGTCCGCCGTGATGACAATCACCTTGCTGTTTTTCAGCCGGACATCGGCACGAACATGTCTCAGAATTTCCAGCCCGGAAACACGCGGCAGATGCATATCCAGCATCAGCACATCCGGCACTTCCTCCGCCAGCGCATCAAGCGCCTGCTGGCCGTCCGTCACATGCCGGACCTGCATACCGGAATATTCGAGCAGTTCACAATAAATTTCCCCAAGTTCAGCGTCATCTTCAACGACCAGTACAGAGACCGACATTTTCCAGAAACTCCTTCTTTACTTCCTTGTTTTCCGTGTTCAGGGGAAAGATCACCTTAAACGTGGTGCCTTTGCCGATTTCACTGCTGATCTCGATTCTGCCGTCCATCAGCACCGTCAACTGCTTCACAATAGACAACCCCAGGCCAACGCCCCGGTTGGCCTCACGCGTCAGCGAGCCATCCATCTGCCAGAAGGCGTCAAAAATGTGCTCCTGCGCTTCGGGCGGAATCCCCGGCCCGGTATCCGATACTGCCAGCGCCCAATGCTCCGGATCGTGGGGAGAAATGCACACATGGATCGCGCCTTCGCGGGTAAACTTGATGGCGTTGCCCACCAGATTGGCCATAATCTGCTGGAAGCGGGCCTTATCGGTGTAAACCGTTTCGGGCAGCCCTTCGGCCAGTTCCCACGTGAGCAGCAGATTTTTACGCTGCGCCAGCGGCCGGGCGCTGTCCGCCAGCGGGGCCAGCAGTTCTGCAGGGGCAGTCGCTGTGTAATGGAGCCGGACCTGCGAGACTTCCATCATGGCTTCGTCCAGCAGGTTATCGAAGAAGCCGGTGAGCTGATGAACATTGAGCAGGATGCTTTCCAGTTTTTCATCCTGTGTCGTTGTCAGCGGGCCATAGTGGCCGCTTTTCAGCATTTTGGCGCGCATCAGGATGACGCTTAGCGGCGTGCGCGCATCGTGGCTGATGTTCGCCAGAATCCGCGTTTTGAGGCGCAGCGCTTCAATCGCCTGATCGCGGGCCTGGGCCAGTTCTGCCTGGGCCTGCTTGCGCTCCGCGATTTCATGCTCCAGTTCTGTATTGGTGTGCACCAGTGCGGCGGTGCGCTGTTCTACCAGAGTCTCCAGATTATCATGTGCCTGCTGCAGCCTGTGACGCGACTGCGCCAGGGCGCTCAGCATTTCCCGCATCCCCTTTGCCAGGTTGCTGATTTCGTCGCTGCCTTCTATCGGAATGTCGATGGATTCGTTTGCATTTTCGCGAATGCGGGTGACCACATCGCTCAGATGAGCCAGACGTGCCAGCACAACCCGATCCACCAGCAGGAGCGCAAATATGGTGATGACCACGCCGATGCCCAGCAGCGACAGCAGGAAGTAATGCAGCGTGGCCAGCCCCTGGGTATAAATGCGCCGGGGCATCTGGATATCCAGAATCAGGGCGGGCTGTTGGTAAATATCCCGGATGACGGTGTAGCCATCCACGATATTTGCATTAAGCGGCTGAACATTGACCCAGGGTGCATCGGTGGACGAGAATGCTGCCGCGTCAGGATGAGGATAATCTTCCAGTGGGTAGAGGTTAATTTGTGTGCGCAGCGCTTCGGAAAGTGCTTTGATCTGCGTTTGGTTGAGGTAGCGGCCCATAATCAGCGTCCCGGCCGAAGGCCCGCTTCCCTGGCTGGTCAGGATTGCTCGCGCAGCGATCATCACCGGGCCATCTTCGGTGGCAATAAAGCCGGTAGTGCCTGCCTGCAGGTCTGCACGACGCAGCAGCAGGGTGTTTCCCTCAATGTGCTGTATCAGGCTGTCCGCAAGTGCTGTATCTTCTTCTGTTTCCAGGTCAAT
The DNA here is from genome assembly GCA_964593565.1 of uncultured Anaerolineaceae bacterium. GTDB lineage: Bacteria > Chloroflexota > Anaerolineae > Aggregatilineales > Phototrophicaceae. Next base: position 10,987 of record CAZQIY010000049.1, on the reverse strand, counting down.
GGCTTTGCTGTGGACAATCGTGTCGCTTGCATCCACAAAAATCATAAAGTTGATGTTCAGATACGCCAAAGACACGTTGCTGAGGTTGTTGACCAGATAATCTTCGTTCAGGTCCTGAACAAAAAAGTAGCTGTCATCCCAGTAGGCCCAGTCTGCCGTTGTCGAACTGATCCCCACAAGCTGCTCTGACAGGCTGTTGACGACGCGCTCCAGGTTCTCCTCGACATTCTGCCGCTCCAGGTGAAAATAACTTTCCAGCATGATGGCCTGGGACGTGTAATACAGAATCACCATCAGCGCGAGCATGGTAATGGTGGTCAGGATAAAGGTTTTTCTGCGCAGCGTCATGTCGGTTAATCTTGTGAATTCCTTAACTTTTATAGTATGGGCTCATTGCTTCGTAAGAAAGTTAATATTTCTCCAAACAGGTAAATTTGGAGGCAAATTCAGAAATTTTTTACATCTGTCAGTATAGAAACATGACAATTAGAACAGCATGTTGTCGCGGGCATTCAGCGCGGCGATAATCTCGCGGTCTGCCTTGCCAAAGCTGTAATCGTCGAGCTGATCCGGGGTCACCCACACCCAGTCGCGCACGCCCAGCGCCCGGGGCGGGCCGCTGTGGTACTGGCAGGTAAAGGCGTGCAGGGTGATTTTGAAGTGGGTGAAGGCATGGCGCACCACCACAAACAGATCGCCCACCTGCACCTCGATGCCCAGTTCCTCGCGCAGTTCGCGCTTCAGACATTCCTGCAGGGTCTCGTCGGCCTCGCGCTTGCCGCCGGGGAACTCCCATAGGCCGCCCAGCAGACCATCCAGCGGGCGCTGGGCGATCAGCAGCTTGCCGCGCGCGTTCCAGATGATGCCGGCGGCGACATCATAATGCGGGGTGGCGGCGCGTCTGGCGCGCACCGGGCGTTCGTTCTGGGTGCCGTTGGCATAGGCCCGGCAGTGATCGCGCACCGGGCACTGTAGACATAGCGGGTTGCGCGGTTTGCAGATCGTGCGGCCCAGTTCCATCAGCGCCTGATTATAGTCGCCGGGGCGCGCATCCGGCAGCCAGATTTCGGCCTGTCGCCACAGGTCATTCTGCACGGCGGTCTGGGTCACGTCGGCTTCAAGGTCGAGCAGGCGAGCAAACACGCGGATGACGTTGCCATCCAGCACCGGCGCGGCTTCGCCAAAGGCGATGCTGGCGATAGCCCCGGCGGTATAGCGCCCCACCCCCGGAAGCTGCTGCCAGCCCTGCGCTGTGGTGGGCAGGTTGCCGCCCATATCATGCGCGATCATCTGGGCGGCGCGGTGCAGGTTGCGTGCCCGGCTGTAATAGCCCAGTCCTTCCCACAGCTTGAGCACATCTTCCAGCGGGGCATCCGCCAGGGCCTGCACTGTCGGGAAAGCCGCCAGAAAACGCTCGTAATAGGGGATGACGGTCTCGACCTGGGTTTGCTGGAGCATGATTTCTGACAGCCACACCCGGTAAGGGTCCTGGGTGCGGCGCCAGGGCAGATCCGCTGCGGCCTGGTCGTACCACGCCAGCAGCGCGGGTTGAAACGTCGGTTGAGGATTAATCGCCGCCTGTCTCCATTAGCTGATATCTGAACTTCGGGCCGCACCAAGTATAACATCTGGCAGGCCGGAACAGAAAAATCCCCTCTCCGCAGTATCACAGAAAGGGGATTCGAATCAGACTGGCCTGTGTGTCAGAGCATCAGCCCACCGGCACGAAGGCGGATTCTTCCGCGAAGCTCACCTCGAAGCTGTCCGCCGCGACGACGGTTCCGCCTTCGCCAATGGCAAAGGCCACCAGCCGGCCCACCGTGCCCGGCTCAACAGAGACCAGCGTCAGCGGGGCCTGCCACGAACGATCATCCGCGTTCACCTGCGCGGGCTGCGACGCGAGGATGTTGCCCTCGTCGTCGATGATCTGGACGGTCACCGTCTCGATGGGCTGCCCGGCATAACCCTGAACCAGCACATCGCTTTCGGCGGTCAGCGGCACATCCGGCAGCGGGCTGACGATGTGGATGACCTCCACGCTCAGGTCAGGCTGGCCAAAGATAACCGGAACCCGTGCCAGCGCCATGAGGCTGCCATCCTGCGGCGAGGGCGAATAGGCTTCGATCACGCCGCGCGTGCCAGGGGCGACATCCAGCGTCAGGTCAAGTTCCCATTCCCCTTCGCCGCCCACTTCCTGCGCGTTCAGGATCGTCGGCTCCTCCAGGATCACATTCCCGGCCCGGTCCAGCACGCGCACCACGACATTGCCTTCAAACAGGCCACCGCCGCGCCCACCAACCTTGAAGCTGAGTTCTTCGATCAGCGCATAGGGCATGGGGTCGCTGATGGTCACAAATGCGCCGGGCTGGGCTGTGCCAAAGATCACGTTGACGGAATCCGCGATCATCAGCGGCGCGTCGTCTGTGGCGGAAAGCGCATAGGCCAGCACAATGCCGCGCCCGGATGCCGGCAGCCCTTCCGCGATTTCCGCCGTCCAGGTGCCATCGGCGCCCACGATGACGGGCTGGTCTGCCAGTACGCCGCCTTCGTTATCCAGCACGCGCACCCGCAGCAGGTTATCCACCAGACCGGCGCCTGTGCCGCTGATGATCACCGGCGCAGCGGTATTCAGCGCATCCTCTGTTTGCGGGCTGGTGATTTCCAGCGCGGAGTCTTCGGGCTGCTGCTGGCCATAATTCACCCGCACCGACCCGGACGCGACCACGCGGCCATCCGGCGAGGTGGCAAAGGCGGTGATGCGTCCGCTGGTGCCCGGTGTCGCCCCCACAGACAGCGCTGCTTCCCACTGGCCGCGCCGCACTGCGACGGTCTGGGCCGCCAGCACGTTGTTATTCGCATCCAGCGCCTGCACGACCAGGCTGGTCAGATCAACCGCCGTGCCGCTGACGATGACCGGCGCGCTGATATCCAGCGTGGCGCCCGGCTGCGGCGTGGTGATCGTCAGGGCCTGCTCTTCGGGTTCCGGAATCTGGGTGGCGGGCAGGCGCGGCACCCGAAGCTGCCGCCCGACTTCGATGATGTTGATGTTGTTCATGCAGTTGCCCTGCGCCAGTTCCGCCACTGTGCTGCCCACCCGCCGCGCGATCTGGTTCAGCGTGTCGCCGCGCTGCACGACATATACCGGCCAGTCGGTGCGCACGGCACAGTTTGGCTGGAAGGTGACAAACACGATATGAGTCAGGAACTGGCCGCCATCGCCCACGTTGGGCGTATAGGCCACAATCGAGCCGCTGACATTGGTGACGAAGTAGGCATCCAGCCGTGTTTCCCACTGGCCCTCGCCTTCGGTGGCGCTGCTGGTGACGCTGCGTTCGGCCAGGATGTTGTTGTTGCCATCCCGTAACTGCACCACCACACGGCCATCAAAGATGTTGCGCGTTGTGCCGGTGACCGCGACCCCGCCCGCCGTGTTGACGACTGCGCCATTGGCCGGGAAGGTGATCGCCACGCCGACATCCGGCGGGATGGCCCCGTAAACGATGTTGACCACCGCTTCGATGCTGTCGCTGTCATCCGGCAGGCGGGCAGCGGCGCGGATGCTGCCGTTCGTCCCAGCGGGCACCACCACCGCCAGCGTGACTTCCCACTGCCCGGTGCCGTCGATGGCCTCATCGACAACGGTGCTCTGTTCGGCGATCACATTGCCGCCTTCATCGCGGGCCTGCACAATCACAGAGCCGCCCAGGATATTGGTGGCCTGCCCGCGTACGACAAACGAGCCTTCGTTGGGCAGCAGTTCGCCAGAAGCCGGTGTGCTGATGGTAATGCTCGATGGCGGCGGGGTGGCGCTGCCAAAGGTGACGTTGATGATGGCTTCTGCGACCACGCTGCCATCATTGGCGGATACGGCAAAGGCGCGGATATCGCCCGCTGTGCCCGGCGGCACGTTGACTGCCAGAGTCGTCTGCCAGTTGCCGGTGCCGCCCACTTCCGGCGCATCGGTGATGACAGGCTGCTGCGTCAGAATCTGGCCGTTGGCGTCGCGGGCCTGCACCGTCAGGCTGTTTTCAAACAGCGCGGTGCCGGTGCCGGTCACATTGATGACGTTGGGGTTTTCCAGCACCGCGCCCGGCGCCGGGGACGTAATGGTGATGGCGGCGTTTTCCTGGGCGCTGACCAGCCCCACGGTGAAAGCGGATAACACCAGCATCAGTAAAATCGTGAACTTCTGCATCTTTCCTCCTTGCTTTAGACTGCGCTCTTTCGCGCCGGCCAATGCCGGGGCGCACTGCGGCCACAGTCAAAGTCGCAGATTACAGAAATTATTATATGAACATTGTATTGGTTCGGTATAAACAACGGGGCAGGCGGTGGTTAAACGTTAGCTATCCGTCATGATCTCGAATGGCCCCAGCCGGATCAGCGCCTCATCGCCATCTGCGCGGGGGATGCGCTGGACATCCGGCAGTGTGTAATGCCCCACATCCACCCAGAACGGCCCGGCCTCGTCGATGAAAAAGTCGCCCATGACGATCAGACGATCCCCCACCTGCCAGCGATGGGCTGCAATGGGTACATCGGAAATGGCGTCGGGCTGGTCGCTGTCCAGCGTCTGTGCGGTGCGCAGGTGGTGGAACTGCTGGATTACACCCGCTGCTGGCAGGTCAGTCACCCGCCACAGAGTCGAGATGCGCAGGCGCGGCCCCACCCGGCGCGCCTTCCAGCCTTCCAGCTGCGTGTCATCGGCCAGCAGCACCGGCGTTTCCAGCGGCCTGAACCCGGCTGGCTCAGTTTCGCCATCGTAGCGGGTGAGGACGAACGGCGCGGCTCCCTCGCGGCGGTCAAAGGTCCGCACCGCCTGCGCCAGCCCGGCATCCTCGATTTCCTCCCACGCCTGGAACGGGCGCAGCGTTGCCATCAGCCAGGCGGGGTGATCGGGCAGGATGAGCAGCGATTCGCCCTGCACCAGCCGATAGTCGCGCCCCCACCACAGCGCGGCAAAGGCGGCGGCCTCGCCATGCTGGCCGGGGTCGTCGCCATGCGTGAAGAACAGCACCGGGGCATCCTGCGGCACGCCATAGGCGGCATTGCGGCTGTGGAAGAGGGGCGTGCCCAGGCCGTTGGGCGTTTCGGAGTGCCCGGCCATCGTCAGCCCCCGCCCAATCTGCACCGTCCAGGCCAGCGCCACCAGCAGCATCAGCGCAGCGGGCAGCCAGCGCGCCCGGCGTGCTACCGCCGCCAGCAGATGCGACGCCGCCCCGGCCAGCAGTGCCAGCGCAGGCAGCGCCGCCAGATGATAATGGATCATCACCGGGGTGCTGTGGCGCAGGAAAAACAACGGCGAGGCGACCAGCCAGGCCAGCATGATCTCCGCCAGCAC
>CAZQIY010000049.1:0-5546 GCA_964593565.1 uncultured Anaerolineaceae bacterium | reverse complement strand
CCGCCGCCACCAGCGGAAACGCAGGAAAAAGTACAGGCTGGGCAGAATCAGCGCCGCCCCGGCAAAATGTACCTGAAAGGCGAACCCGGCCAGGAAGATGTGGGCGGCCAGGGCCGGTTTGCTCTGGCGTGTGATCGCCGTGAACGCGGTCCAGCCCCAGGCCAGCCCCAGCACCGGCAGCAGATTCTGTGCCCAGACGCTGCGCGAATACAGCGCCGCATAGGGCGATGCCGCCAGAAACAGCGCCGCCGCCAGCCCGGCCCATGTGCCCCACACCCGCCGCGCCAGCGCCCAGGTGCCGATCACCACCCCCAGGCTGAGCAGGCCGACAAACTGCGTTGCCACCAGCGGATCAGGCGACAGCGCATAGGGCAGGCTGAACACCCAGGCCGCCGCTGGCAGGTTGGGCACCCCGGCGGAGGATGGCATGCCCACCCGCGCGAACTGGCCGCCGCGTCCCATCTCCAGCGCGATCAGGCTGAGGTGTGCTTCGTCAAAGGCGAAGGAATTGACTCCCGCCCAGGCCAGGCGCAGCACCGCCGCCAGCAGCACGATGCCCGCCAGCGCGACCAGTTCCACCCCGCGCGGCCGTCCGCCGCGATGTTCTGGCGGTGACTCTAGCTGCACGGCTCGAACCGGGTCAGGTCGATGAGCCATAACCCGCTGTTGACGCCGTTGGCCGCCAGGGCCAGCGTGCTGTTATCCAGCGACAGCCACATCCAGGCGCGTTCGTCCGTCGCCAGATCAAGCGGCAGGGCGGTGTAATCATGAAGCTGCTGGGAATCCGGGTTGTAGCACTGCAAACGCGCTTCGCCATCCACCGGGCGGGCGATGTAAATCCAGCGGTCGCCGTTTTCTGTGATTTCGTAAAAGGGCGCGGGCCAGTTGCTGCCCGGCGGTTCGGCCTCGAACATCGGGATCAGGCTATCGGTGGTGGTGGGTTTGAGATAATAGCCCGTAACGCCTTCGGCAGTGGTAGCGATCACCACGCCGCGCCCGTTGGCCGCGAACCCCGGCACGATAGCGGAGGGCAGCGCGACTTTGGGATGCTGGCTGAACTGGCGGCCATCGGCATTGCCGACCAGATACAGCACGTCGTCGCCATAGCCGCCGTGATAATAGGCAAGGAAGGTGCCGCTGTTTTTGTGCCAGTTGATGCCCTGCAGGGTGATGTTGAACAGGTCATCGTACAGCACGCGAGGGAAGGAGCCATCCGGCTCGACAGTCGCCAGCGTGTTCAGGTCAGTCTGATAGGCGGCGCGGCGCTGGCCGGGCGCGAAGCTGTAGAAGGACCGGTTAAAGATCATCGGGTCGCCCAGCCGCAGCGTTTCGCGCATCTGGCCGGTCACTTCGTCAATGCGTGGGTGGCTGATTGCTTCGGTCACGCCGCTGGCCGGGTTATGCTCGTACCAGGGCCGGTTGGTAAACACATTGCGCCAGCAGCCCGTGCTAAAGCGCAGGTTGCCGCCTTCCAGCCATTCGACCTCCACCACTTCGGCATCCGTTACCTGGGTGATGCCCGGCGGCAGGTCCAGCGCGGCGTCTGTGGGGGGGATGGCCTGCCCCTGCGTCATAATGCTGATGCGCTCGATGCTGGCTTCCGGCTCAAAAATATCCAGCGGCACAGAAAACGCGGCGCGGTGGTCCGGCTGCAGGGCAAAATCGATCAGGGCTTCGCCACAGGCCCGCACCAGATACCCCAGCCCTTCGCCGATCAGCGTATCATCCGCATCGTAGACTTCCGCCACAAGCTGAATGTTCTGGTAGGCTTCGGCCCCCTGGTTGAGCAGCATACCTTCGGCAAAGGTCTGTTCCAGGCCAAAGGCGTCCAGATGCACCTGCGCGGCCACGTCCTCGGCCACCAGCACATCGCTCAGCGCGTCATCCTGCGCCGCGATACTACCCACCATCCACAGCAGCGCGCACAGCGTCGTAATCCACCGCAGCATAGATCAATGACCTCTTCTTCCGCCAAACACGCAGATTTTAATCTATCGAGGGAGATTGTCGAGAGCAAATGCCGCTTTCTCATGAGGGCCTCAGTCAGGTACACTACACGCGGGACGATCAGCCATCCAGCCAGGCTCTTTGCTTCAGCGGGCCTGCTGGCTTTTATCCGGCAGAGATGCTGATCGCCAGGGGAGGCGGTTTCATGCTGCGCTGCGGCATCGACATGATCGAGATTCAACGGGTGGACGCGGGCATTCAGCGCCTGGGGGAACGTTTCCTGAACCGGTTCTTTACCCCCGGCGAGCGTGCCGACTGCGACGACCAGCCCCACCGGCTGGCGGCGCGGCTGGCGGCCAAAGAGGCCGTCGCCAAGGCGCTGGGCACAGGAATCGGCGATGTGGGCTGGCGCGATATTGAAATCCGCTGCAACAATGACCGGGGCCGCCCGACCCTGCATCTGCACGGGGCCGCGATTCAGGTCGCCGCTGAGCTTGGCATCACGCAGTGGGATGTCAGCCTGACACACACCGCCGAATATGCGTCGGCTGTCGCGGTTGGGCTGTAGCGTTCAGCCGCTATTCGCAGCCTTCGGGCGGGCGGGGCTGCACCAGCCGGTCCAGAATCAGCAGCAGATCGCCCACCGTGCCCAGTGCCCCCAGCGAGAAAAAAGCGGCGATCAGCAGGCCCAGCAGCGCCTGTGGCACCGTCACCGCAGACAGCAGCATCTGCACCCCGATCACCACGCCCAGCCCGAACACCATCGCCGGCAGCCCGGCGACAAAGACATACTGCGCCGTGGAAAGATCATCGGGAATATCCACATGAGTCTGGCGCACCGCTTCGGGACGCCGTCCGATCAACCGGAGCGCCAGCACGTGCAGCATCTCGTGCGGCCAGCCAAAAATCTGCAGCAGGACGTTCATCGTTTATGCCGGGCGCGGGTAACCCAGCGCCTCGATCTTTTCCGCCGCTTCCAGGTCTTTGGCGGTGATTTTGTTGCCTGCGTCGTGCGTGGTAAACGACACCGTGACCTTGCGCCAGCCGATGTGCATCTCCGGGTGATGGTTCAGTCCTTCGCACAGCGTGCCGATGGCGGTGGCCAGCGCCAGGCCCGCTACATAGCTGTCAAGCTGGAAGGTCTTGGTGATCTGGTCGCCTTCCCGCGCCCAGCCGTTCAGCTTTTGCAGCCGTTCAGTCACATCATGATCTGACATTGGGGTCGCTGCCATCGGGGTTCCTCCCTGTTAGGTCGTGACAGATGTTCTTATTCTAACCGCAAAAGCGGCCCGGCGGGGCGATCTTCAGCAGCCTTTCATGCGCAGTCGCTTACCAGCCACAGACCGCTGCAATTGAAACCTAATCTGTAATCCGGTAGGATTGTACGGCTGAAGATAAGTCATGTGGAGATCAAGGCTGATGGTGGATGCGGCATTGGAAAATAAAACCGGCGCAGAAGATATCCTCTGGGATTTATCCATTTTTTACAGCGGGCCAGAAGACCCGGCCATCCAGCAGGATATTGCAGCGATCAACCAGGATGTAGAAGCGTTTGTCACACAGTATCGGGGGCAGGTGGCCCAGTTAAACGCGGATGAGATGCTGGCGGCCATGACCACCATGGAAGCTCTGATGGACCGGGTATACCGGCTGGGGCTGTATGCCAACCTGCTTTATGCGACGGATACCAACAACCCGCAGTACGGCGCGCTGGTCCAGAAGATTACCGAATTTGATGCCGAACTGGAACAGAAACTGCTTTTCTTCAGCCTGGAATGGCTGGATATGGAGGATGCCAGCGCCGATCAACTGCTGGCCGAACCGGGGCTGCAGAAGTACCGGCATTATCTGGAAGCCGAACGCCGCTATAAACCCTACAAACTGAGCGAAGCCGAAGAGCAGCTTCTGGTGGAGAAAGCCGTCACCGGGCGCAATGCCTGGACCCGATTCTTCAGCCAGTTTATGGGCGCGGCGCGCTTTACGTTTGATGGCGAACAGCTTACACAGTCCCAGGTGCTGAGCAAGATGCACGACCCGGACCGGGAGGTGCGCCAGAAGGCGGCTGATTCGGTGACCGAGGGGCTGCATGACCGGGCGATGGAACTGACCTATATTTTTAACGTGCTGACGGCGGATAAATTCTTTGAGGACCGGCGGCGCGGTTATGCCACCTGGATTTCATCGCGCAACCTGAGCAACAAAGTGGCTGATGAGGTGGTCGAGGCGCTGATCCAGGCCGTGACCTCCAACTATGACATTGTAGCCCGGCATTACAACCTCAAGCGCGTCCTGCTGGGGTACGATGAACTGACCGATTATGATCGTTATGCGCCGCTGCCGGTGCGCGCCAGCGACAAACTGTTCTCCTGGGACGAAGCGCGCGAGATCGTGCTGAATGCGTACCGGGCCTTCAGCCCACAGATGGCCGAAATTACGCAGCGATTCTTTGACGAGCGCTGGATTCATGCCGCCCTGATGCCCGGCAAGCGCGGTGGCGCGTTTTCTGCCAGCGGCCCGGCATCGGCCCATCCCTTTATCCTGATGAACTACACCGGGCGCGAAAACGACGTAGCGACACTGGCGCATGAACTGGGGCATGGTGTGCATCAGTACCTGGCGACCAACGCCCAGGGCCTGCTGAATGCCTCTACCCCGCTGACCACCGCCGAAATGGCCTCTACGTTTGGCGAGATGCTGGTGTTTACCGACCTGATGGAGCGCGAACCGGACCCGCAGGCCCGGCTGGCGATGCTGTCCCGCAAGATCGAGGACGCTTTTGCCACAGTCTTCCGGCAGGTGGCGATGAACCGCTTTGAGGATGGCCTGCACACCGCCCGCCGCACAGAAGGCGAGCTGACCACAGACCGCATCAGCAGCATCTGGATGGAAACGCAGCGCGCCATGTTCCAGGACAGTGTCAACCTGCGCGATGATTACCAGATCTGGTGGAGCTATGTGCCTCATTTCCTGCAGGTGCCCGGCTATGTGTATGCCTATGCCTTTGGCGAACTGCTGGTGCTGGCGCTGTTCCGCATCTATCAGGACCGCGGGGCGGATTTTGTGCCTGCCTATCTGGAGGTGCTGGCTGCTGGCGGGTCAGACTGGCCGGATCAGATTCTGGCCAGGGTAGGCGTCGACCTGACGGACCTGAACTTCTGGAACGAAGGGCTGAATATCCTGCGGGATATGGTGGCCCAGGAAGAAGCCCTGGCCCGCGAAGTGTATCCTGAGAAGTTTTCATAACCTGACGCGCCCACTACCCAGACAGCGCGGCCCGGCCGGAAGTTAAGAGGCATGGCTGCGGCGCGCTGTCTGGCTGCACCCTGCGCAGCATCTGCTGCGTAATAACATACAGGCGGTGTGCAGGCGGTTTCCTGCTTTCCCCGCGCTCTAAAGCACGTTATCATCGTGGAATGGCGGCCAGAAAGTTGAGGTGTGATGGATCACCGCAATCAATTCATCGGCCTGGGGTTAGGGTTAGGGCTGGTTATCGGTCTGTTTATCGGGCTGGCACTGGAAAATATCGCGCTGGGCATTCCTATCGGCATCGCCCTGGGGGCGGGGCTGGGGGTTGTGCTGGCGCAAACGGTGGATCGCCT
>CAZQIY010000048.1:0-31083 GCA_964593565.1 uncultured Anaerolineaceae bacterium | reverse complement strand
GCTATCTGGCACAGCACGCCCCGGCGCTGCTGGCCGGGCCGGGCCAGGGCTGAAACCGCGTTGCGCTGGTCCGCTGGCGGCGTATAATTGCTGGGCATCGCGGCGGCAGGAGACCGTTCTATGACCAGCATCCAACCGGCACGCCCCGGCGTGCAGCAGCTTCAGCCCAGCCTCATACGCCAGCTTGCCAATCAGGCGATGGGCCAGCCCGATGTGATCGCCCTGTGGTTTGGGGAACCCGACCAGCCCACGCCCGAATTTATCCGCGAGGCCGCCAAGGATGCGCTGGACGAGGGCGACACCTTCTACACGCCCAACGCCGGCCTGCGGGTGCTGCGCGAAGCCCTGCGCGATTATATGAACGCCCTCTATGGCACCCGCTTTCGCACAGACAATATCCTGGTTACGGCATCCGGCATGACCGCCGTGATGCTGGCCGGGCAGTCCGTCGTCAACCAGGGGGATACCGTCGTCACGGTGGCACCCACCTGGCCCAATCTGCCCGCCGTGCAGCAGATTCTGGGGGCGCAGGTGGTGCGCGTCCCGCTGCGGCTGAAGGCGGACCGCTGGCACCTGGACCTTGACGAACTGTTTGCTGCCTGCCAGCCAGGGACGCGGACGCTGCTGATTAATTCCCCGGCTAACCCCACCGGCTGGATGCTTTCCGATGACGCACAGCAGGCGATTCTGGATTTCTGCAGGGAGCGCGGCCTGTGGCTGATCGCCGATGAGGTGTATAACCGCATCGTGTATGACCGGCCTTATGCGCCCACCTTTGCTGATAAAATCACCGATGAGGACCGCGTCCTGATCGTCAACAGCTTTTCCAAAGCCTGGGCCATGACGGGCTGGCGGCTGGGCTGGCTGACGGCGCCTTCCAGCCTGCTGACCCCGCTGGAAATGCTGAGCGAGTACAACAATTCCTGTGTGCCAGCGCCGACTCAACTGGCTGGCGTGGCGGCCCTTAAACATGGCGAACCGTTTTTGCAGACCGCGCTGCAGCGTTACAAAGCCGCGCTGGATGTGCTGGCGGAACAGGTCGAAACGCTGCCGCGTGTGTTTCTGCCCCGGCCAGATGCGGCGTTTTATGCCTTCTTCGCCATCGAAGGCGTGCGCGACAGCGTGGGCTTTGCGGCCCAGGCGCTGGAACAGGCAAAGGTCGGGCTGGCCCCCGGCGCGGCCTTCGGCCCGGAAGGGGAAGGTTATCTGCGCCTGTGTTATGCCGCAGAGCCGTCGCTGGTGGCCGCCGCGCTGGATCGCCTGCGCCCGCTGTTGATCTGATCGCGAAAATGCCCACAAATTCAGAACATATGTTCACCATTTTATTTCAGCTATCGCTATAATGAGGCTTATGGCCGCGACAAGCCAGCACAAATTTGACTCAAAGGCCAAAGCTCACTAGCATAACATCAATCCTGGACACACCGTTTTACCACCTGAGGAGTCAGCGATGGAAACACAAGTGCCGCCCTCTCCACAACCCACACCCCCGGCCGGGCCACCGGCCCAGAAAGAGGCGGAGAAACCAGCCCCAATCACCCAGGGGCGCCTGGATTTTCGTAAGCATCTGCCCGTATGGGTTCAGGAGCTGCCGCAGTTCTGGGGGTTCAGCCCGACAGAACCGGACCCGAATTATCAGTTGTTAATCAAGCAGGACCTGGAAGAACTTCTTCATGATGTTTCGCCAGAGGTGAAAAAAGAAATTTTTGACGACATTGATTTTATGGATTACGAGCTGCTGCGCCTGTTTCGCCAGCGCGATCATCAGGCCAAGTTCAACCAGAACCGCTACCGGCGGCAGCAGATTTTTTTCCTGATTCTGGCGGTCGGCGCGACACTGATCGGGTCGCTGCAGGTCATTTCGCTCAACAGCAACCCGGAAATCATGCCGCTGTTCGCGTTTCTGGAAACGCTGGTGGCCCTGCTGACAGCCTTTCTGGCCGCCATAGGCAGCCGCGAATCGCCCCAGGAACTGTGGCTGACCAACCGCCGCCGTGCCGAACAGATGCGGCGTGAATATTTCCGCTATCTGACGCGCATGCCACCGTATGACGAAGTGACCGGCTACCAGCGCCGCATGCTGCTTTCTCAGCGTGCTGCCGATATCAACCGGGGCATGTACCCGCAGGAAATTACCAGCCAGTCTGCACTGGGAGGCGAAGATGTTACAGTCTGATGAAGGCCGGGAGCACATGAGGGCAGTAGGCCGCATTTTCCAGCGTTTCGGGCTGGAAGATCAGCGCAGTTACTGGCAGCGGGCGTCGGTGCGTTATCGCAAAGCGGCCAGCCAGGTCAATATTATTGTGGCACTGTTTGCCTTTCTGACTGGCTTTTCCGCCGCGCTGGCCGGGCTGCTGGTTTCGGCGTATCTGGTAGAAGGCTCATTTGCCAACCAGGGCGCCTGTGCCAGCCTGCAGGGCAGTCGCAATCTGGTTGCCAGTTTGCAGGGGCTGGGGGTCATCGAGCAAACCGACGATGTGGAAGCACTGCGCTCGCTGGATGTCACGCGCGAGAACGGGCTGCCCATCGATAACGAGGCCGTCGAGCAGGCTGTCGAGGCGCTGGTCACGATTGATGCTAACAACTGCGATACGATCCAGAGCGTTGTGAATCTGCTGATGATTATGGCGGTGGTGACCCCGGCCATCGGCGGCGCATTTACCACGCTGGCCAGCCTGTACCAGTGGGATCGCACCGTGAGCATTTATGATGGCGCGCTGGAAAATCTGGAAGTGGCCGATTCGCAGTCTCCGCTGGAGGAGATGGACAGCCTGACCTATAAGGCGGCGCTGCGGGCCTATATCGAAAACACGCTGCGGGTGATGTCCGAAGAAACAGCCCAGTGGGGGCAGTCAGTACGCACACCCCCGCAGCTTGAAGCCTTTGTCGAGGAAGAACGGCGGAAAGCAGAACGCGCCATGCGCCGGGCCGGTCCACAGCCGCTGCGGTCAGATCAGCCGGAACCGCCAGCGACACGCGGCCCATCGACTCCGCCGCCGGAACAGGGCTAGACGCCGGACTCAGGTTTCCCGGGTCAGCACGCGGGTGGCTTTGGCCATCCCTTTCCACAGGCTCAGCCGGTCGGTCTGAACCGGGTCCTTGTGCGCATATGTCCAGACTTCTTCGGCAATATCGAAGACCGCATCCGGACGGCTGAGTGCGCGGGCCCGTTCTGACCGGCGGCGCAGCCCTTCCGGCCCTTCGGCCAGCCAGCTTTGCAGCGCTTCGCCAATCGACTGCGGCGTGGGGGCGAAGATGCCCACATCGTTAGACACGACGTAATCGACGTTGCCGGTTTCCTGGCCGGGGATGGCATCGTACAGGATCATCGGCACCCCGGCGATGCAGGCTTCGGTGATGGTGGCCGGGCCGGCCTTGGTGACGACGATATCCGTCGCCGCCAGCACCACCGGCATATCGGTCCGGAAGCCGTAAATTTTCGTAGGCTGGTTCCAGTGCGTGTTTTCAAGCTGCTGGCGCAGGGCCTCGTTGCGCCCGGCGATAATAATCAACTGGCAGTTGAAGCGGCGGGCGTTGATGGCCTGGGCGGTTTTGTACAGCGGCCCCATGCCAGCGCCGCCGCCCACCAGCAGAATCGCCGGCAGGTTCGGGTCCCAGCCCAGGGCAGCCCGCGCCTCGGCCTTATCCGTCAGCCCCTGCACAAACTGCGGATGCACCGGCAGGCCGGTGACGCGCATCTGTTCCGGCTTCTGGCCCACCGCCAGGCCGCGTTCATAGGCCGCCTGTGTGGGGACCAGGCAGCGTTCTACCCGGCGCTCGTACCACAGGTGATGAATCGAGACCAGATCCGTGACCACCACCAGAAACGGCGGGCGGGTCGCCTTGCTCATCAGCGCCTTCAGGCTGGGGCGCGTGATGAGGGAATGGACACACACAATCACATCCGCCGGATGTTCGCGGAACATCCGCTTGAGGCCGTTTTCGATGGTGTGGTAGAGGGTGGCGGAAAGGATGCGGGCGCTGCGCTGGCTGTCGGACAGCTTATAGCTGGCGCCCCATGACTTTTTGCTGCTGTTGATCCAGCGCGGGTACAGCTCTGGCGCATACTTCAGCGGGGCCGGGGCATAATCACGAAAAACATCCACCATCTCCACCGCCACCGCATCATGCCCATACTTTAAATACAGCCCATCCCGGATGGCTTCCCCTGCGGCACGATGCCCACCCCCGGTATCTGACATCAGAATTAAGACACGTTTCTTCAAGATTTTCCTCCGCTGGCATCATCGCGTTCCAGAATTCGTTTCAGGCGTTTTTGAAAAGCGCTGCGGGCCAGCAGCATTCGCCGGTCACAGCCCGTACAGCGCAGCCCGATATCAGCGCCGGTGCGGTAAATCACCCAGATGTCGCTGCCGCACGGATGTTTCTTGCGCATCTGCACCCGGTCGCCGATTGTAATGTCCCGCATGATTCGCCTCAATGGCCGTTATCTTACCTTAGTTACAGATGCAAACCAACCTGAGTGTACTCATCTGGCCTTCATCCACTGTATATAACACCCACACAGTACACATGTTATACTACGACAGGAGAATAAGTATTGTGCATGAATCTCGCACCGCCCTCGCTTTACGTGTTGCACACAGTATTGATTGGTACGTATTTGTAACTGAAATGGAGTAAATTCCTTGCTGCTCTTTGGCAATCCTACGATTGAAGGTCTGATCGGTGTGCTGATTGCGGTTGGTATCGGCATGACGGTCCATGAATTTGCGCATAATTATGTGGCCCACCTGATGGGCGACTGGGTGCCTGCCCAGCAGGGCCGGCTGACGCTGAACCCGCTGGTACATATCAACTGGATGGGCTGGCTGATGTTCGCGCTCATCGGCTTTGGTATTCTCGGTTCCGCGCCGATTGCGGCCCACCGCATGCGCAACCCGCGCTGGGGGTTTCTGGCGGCGGTGGCGGCAGGGCCAGTATCGAATCTGCTGCTCGCCATCGTTTTTGGCATCCTGTTCCAGGTGCTGACGCCGCTGTTCATGTCCGGGGCTGTGCCGCTGGTGATCGCCCAGATTTTGCAGATGATCGTCCTGTTTAATGTGCTGCTGTTCATGTTCAACCTGCTGCCCTTCTTCCCGCTGGATGGCTGGCACATCGTTTATGCGCTGCTGCCGCCGGACCTGGCCTATACCTGGGGCAGTCCGCAGTGGCGCCAGTACAGCCAGTTCGCCTTTTTCGCCATGATCCTGCTCAGCTTCACGCGCATCTTCAACATATTTGGCATGCTCATCGGCGGGCCAACCAACGCCATCACCAGTATTCTGCTGGGGTTCTGATGCCATGTCCGCCAGCTATCGCATCCGGCAGGGGCTGCGCGCCCTGTTCGCTTTTTCGCAGCCCATCGAAGATGCGCTTCCGGCCCATTACCTGACGCCGGAACTGCGGGCCTGCTTCTGTGCCATGCGCCGCAGCGAACAGATACACAGCCTCAATGTTTTAAAAAGCGTACTGGCGCAGGGGCCAGCGCCGGATGATCTGGCGGTGGCGGCGCTGCTGCATGATGCCGGCAAATCGCGCTATGCCTTCCCGGTATGGCAGAAAACGCTGGTGGTGCTGGTGCGGGCATTTGCGCCGCGCCTGTTCCATCGCCTGAGCAGCGGCAGCGAAACCAGCCTGATTCATCGCCCCTTCGTCCTCAGCGCGCAGCATCCGGCCTGGGGGGCACAGCAGGCCGCCGCCGCCGGGGCCAGCGAGCGCGCCGTGTGGCTGATCGCGCATCATGCCGACCCCCTCGCACAGTGGCGCCATCATCCCCATTACCCGCTGCTGCAGCGCCTGCGCCGGGCAGATGATACCAACTGAGCGCATCGATTGTGTGGTAGAGTCCATAAGAGGCGTTAGGGCATTGCAAGCCATTTTCGCTACCCTGCCATAAAACGATAAAGCAATGAGGAAGATCGATGCGCCGTACCCTGTTTCTGATCGCCAGTATTCTTGTCAGCGCCGTGTTTCTGTGGCTGGCCCTGCGCGATGTGCCGGTGGATGAAGTGCTGGCCAGCCTGCGCGAGGCCAACCTGTTCTGGATTATTTTGGCGGTGCTTTGCGGCACGGTGGGCCTGTGGACGCGCGGCCTGCGCTGGCGCGGCCTGCTGAATGACAGGGTAGCACCTATGGCCGCCTTTAACATGCTGTCTATCGCCATGCTGCTCAACCAACTGCCGTTCCGGGCTGGCGAAGTCGCCCGCAGCGCGCTGGCGGCCCGCTCTGGCGTGCCCTTCTTCACCGCCGCGACCAGCATCCTGGTCGAACGCCTGCTGGATACACTGCTGGTCGTGATCGTGCTGGCGGCGACCCTCACCCAGATTCCGGATGCGCCGGAGGCCATTACCCAGGCGGCGGCGCTGTTCGGAATCGCCGGGCTGGTGGCGGTGGTGGTGCTGCTGGTGTTCGCCCGCAGGCCGGAATGGGCGCGCAGCCTGCTCTCGTTCTTCGAGAATCTGCTGCCGCTGCTCAAGCGCCTGCCCCTGCGCAGCCTGCTGGAACATATTCTGGATGGCATCAAACCGCTGGCGAACCTGCGCAGCGCCCTGTATGCCATCGTCATGACGGTGATTTCCTGGGGCTTTTCGTTTGGCACATTTTATGCCCTCACGCTGTCGCTTAATATCAGCGAGGGTAACTTCCTGATGACGCTGCTTTCCGTGACGATGGCCTCGTTCGCCATCGCGCTGCCGGTCAGCGTGGCAGCAATTGGCCCGTTTGAGGGCGCGGTGAGAATTTCTGGCCAGGCTGTCGGACTCAATGCGGCGCTGTCGCTGTCGCTGGGCTTTCTGTTCCATGGCGTGACGATCCTGACCTATGCCATCTGGGGCACGATCAGCCTGCTGATGCTGGGGGTATCGCTGGGCGATGTCATGCGCTCCGGCACCAAAGAAACCCCACAGCCCGGCCCGGAAGCCCCGGCCATCGTAAAGTGAATTGACGCAAAACAGGTGAACTAACGATGCCCTTTGCAGACACACATACAGGCGCTCGCCTGCACTATGAGGATATGGGCAGCGGCACCCCGGTGATTGCGGTACACGGGCTGATGGGCACCGCCCGCTATGATCTGGGCAATGTGATGGACTGGCTGAGCGACAATTACCGCGTGATCGGCCTGACGCTGCGCGGTTATGGCGAATCCACCCCCAAACCCCGCAATTTCCCGTTCCAGTTTTACCGGCGCGATGCCGAAGACCTGCTGGCGTTTATCGAAGCCCTTGATCTGCCGCCTGCGCATCTGCTGGGCTATTCCGATGGCGGCGAGGTGGCGCTCATCGCCGCCGGGTTACAGCCAGACCGCTTTCGCTCCGTCAGCACCATTGGCTCTGTGGGACATTTCGGGCCGGAGATGCGCCCCGGCGTGCAGGCCCTGTATCCGGTGAACTGGCTGACAGCAGAACGGCAGACGCTGCACGGCCTGCATCAGGCGCAGGCGGAACCTGTGATTCTGCAATGGATTCGCGCCTGCAAAATGCTGATCGACACCGGGGGCGATTCCGCCGTCAGCCTGGCGCCGCACATCACCTGCCCGGTGCTGCTGATGCTGGGCAAACAGGACCGGCTGAACCCGGTTTCGTGCGCGGAGGTATTTCTGGCAGGCGTGCCAGATGCGCGGCTGGAAATGTTCGACAGCGGCCATGCGGTGCATCATGAGCAGTGGGACGCATTCCGGCAGGTTTATGGCGCTTTCCTGCGCGCGGTGGATGCCTGATCTGCACCAGAAACAGGCATACAGCCTTGCCAGCAGGGCCGAGTCTTGGCCATAATGGCCGCGTGGATATCCGCACAGTGAGGAAAACGCGATGAACTTCCTGAAAAAATTGTTCGGGGGCGCCAGCGATGGTGTGGAACGGGATAACCGCGCTGCCTATTTTTATGTGCAGCCGCATCGCTGTGAGGATGTGCTGCGGGTGCGCATCGACATGAATAACGACCTGAGCCTGACCGATGACAACAGCAGCTACTGGGTGCGCAAGCTGGTCAGCAGCAGCAACTACAAATGCAATCAGGTCGAACTGACGCTCACCTTCGATACTAACCGCCGCCTGATCGACAGCCAGATTCAGGGCGGCACGATGGTAGACCGCGAAGCCTACGACGCCTGGATGAGCCAGCAGGCCCCTCAGTCTGAGTAATCAGGGGCGGGGCACATAATCCAGCGCGTCGAGCAGCTCCCCTACAGACCCGAACAGCCCATCCGAAGGCGAGACGACGGCGCTGGTCAGGGTGAGATGTTCTGTATTAATATCCTCGTGGATCGCCTGCCGGTCGCGCACCGGGTAAAAATATTCGCGGGACTGCTGCAGGCGCGCTTCCACCCGGTCGCGGATCGCCTCGACGGCGGAGCGGTGGGTGATGACAATAAAATCCTCGGCGGCCAGATGCCCGATAAAATCATCCTCGCTGCCGATCTCGTGGACGGCGTTGCGAATCATCAGGGCGATGGCGCGCACCACATCATCCGCAGCCACAAAGCCGTACAGCTCGCGGAACTCGCCTAACTGGTTGATCGACAGGCGCAGCACCGTCCAGTCGCTGTCGCTTTCAATCAGCGCATGCAGTTGTTCCTCAACCAGCGGGCCTTCCGGCAGGTCGGTGATGGGGTTGGTGACGTTCTGCTGGGTGGCGCGGCTGATGGCATTGCGCACCCGCAGCAGCAGTTCGTCAATATCAAAGGGTTTGGTGATGTAATCCACCACGCCCATTTCCAGGCCCTGCAGCCGGTCCACACGGTCGCTTTTTTCCGTCAGGAAGATGATCGGCACGGCGCGGGTCTGGCGCTGCGAGCGCAGTTGGCGGCAGATTTCATAGCCGTCAATATCCGGCAGGTGAATATCCAGCACGATCAGATTGACCGGTTCCTCGCGGCTGATGCGCAGCGCATCAGAACCCCAGGCGGTAATAAGCACCTCGTAATTCTGAAGCTGAAAATATGCATTGAGCATGTCCGTTAGGTCGTGGTCATCTTCGACAATGAGAATGCGTGGCTTGTCCACCTTAACCCCCTAACTGCCCGATTGGCTTCTGATTAATTACAAAAGAACATTCATCATGGCCTGCGGCCCGGCAGGCGCTTTCGTAAACATGAAACTCAAACCCGTTCGATGCACGGCTCAGACAGGCCTGCATCAGGCCGACCAGCGCATGACACACAGGCCGTTCGGTCTGGCGGCCCAGCGCCATCGGACTGACTTCGGTGACAATCCGGTAAGTGCTGTCCTGGGTGCCAAAGGTTGTGTGCTGGTCCGTATGCTGTATAAACACAGCGGTCAGCGCTTCCAGACTGATATAAGCCCGGCCGGGCAGCGGCAGCGCCTGAAAAGCCGGGTCTGCAAAACCGGCAAACGCGCCAAAATGACTAAACCCCTGGTCGAACCAGGCCCGGCCAATCCGCAGCGCCATACCACGCCCGCCGCGCGGCCCGTACCATTCTTCCAGCGCCTCGCTTAACGCGGTCAGATACACAAAATCAAATTTTCGTTCCATTGTGTTGGGCGGCAGTTCGGCCAGGTAGGTGGACAGGCCAGCCAGGCTCAGAATAGCTTCCAGCCCTTCCGTACCGAGCACATCCTGCATCCCCAGCAGGAAATAACGCGCAAACCGATAGGGATAATAAAGGCCGCTGGGTTCCAGCACAGGGCACAACTTCTTTCAAATAAGAACTAGACCAGTTTTTCCAGGTCTTCGACAGTGCGGTTTACATCCAGGAAGATTAACCCCAGCTTGGCTTCCGGGCGCGCAAGAACGGTCAGCACCGCTTCTTCCCCGACGCTGGTGAGGATGACATAACCCCGTTCGCCCTTGATAAACACCTGTTCCAGCGTGCCGCGTCCCAGTTCGGTTGAAATACGTTCGCCCAGCGAGAGCATGGCGGCGGACATGGCGCTGACGCGATCTTCCTCGACGTTGCCCGGCAGCGCAGAGGCCATACTCAGCCCATCCACGCTGACAATCGCCGCGCCTTCGACATCGCCGGAACTGGCCTGCAGGTCGCGCAGGCGCTCCACCAGTTGTTCAGTACGTGATTTAGCCAAACGCCCCACTCCTAGCATCCAAAGCTTGCTACGCTAGGATTGTAGCACAAAACCTGCCGGGACAGTATAAATCTTGGGGCACAGCCCGTAAGCATTAAGACATTGATACATGGGGGGACATTACAAAAAACGGCTGTCTGTACAGACAGCCGCTGCGTTCGTGCCGTTGACTGATCAGGAAACTACTTGTCCTCATCATCTCCGATCTGGATTTCGCGCACGACCTCAATCTTGACTCGCGCCGCCAGGGCTGCAAATGCGCCCAGCACCGCCAGCCAGGGGGCCGCGAGGGCCACCGCGCCACCCGCAATCACGCCGATGGTGAGCGGAATTTCCATAAAGATGTTGTCGTCGGCGCCCTTGATGCGCACAGACCGGACATTGCCTTCTTCCACGAGTTCCTTCACACGTTCAACAAGCTGGTTGCCCGCAATTTCAATTTCTTCCGTGAAGGTCTTGGCTTTCGCCTCGAGTCTTTCCCTGGCCTGGTCTTCGCTTTGCTGATCGCTCATGGTGCTGCTCCTTCTTCGTGATGATCATCTTACTAATGCTACACCATACTATACGTAGGATACGCCCACCGGGTTTCCTATTTCGGCTAGGTCAGGTGGCGATTCTTGTACGAATTTTGTGTGCAGTGGTTCTGCACAGATGTATTTTGCTATAATGTAAATCGAAACACACATGGAGGAGCCTACGGAGGAGTCTTATGAAACGCGCCGGATTGCTGCTGAGTCTTGTGTTACTCCTGCTGTCGCTCGTCCTCACGGTCCAGGCCGATTTTGGCGTCAACTGGACGGCGCAGTTTTATGACAACATCAATTTTAGTGGTGATGTGGCAGAAACGCTCACCGGCATCAATGGCATCAACTTTAGCTGGCCCGGCGTCCCTGTGATCGGCAGCACCACCGTCAACCAAGTGGAAGAAAATGAATTCTCCGTGCGTTTCACCTCCTCGCAGACCTTCAATGCCGGTGTTTATCGCTTCGACCTGGCCGTAGATGACAATGTACGGGTGTTCATTGACAACGAACAGGTCTTTGAGGATTTCAGCGGCGGCCCGGTCAAGGTGCTGTCCTTCAACCGCACCATGAGCGCCGGAACGCATACGCTGCGGGTCGATTTTGTCGAAAGGTCGGATGTGGCCGTGATTCAGTTCCAGTGGTTCCCCGAAGGCGCAGCGCCCACCCTGGCCCCCAGCCAGACCGCCATCCCACCGCTGACAGCCAGCGTCAGTGAAAGTGTGCGCGGGCTGGCCGTGCGTACCGGCCCTTACCTGGGCGCGACGATGGTCACAGTAGCCGTGCCGGGCGAAAGCTACCCGGTGCTGGCACAAAATCCCAGCGAATCCGGCGTGACGTGGTATCAGATCACCGTGAACGGGCAGACTGGCTGGTCCAGCGGGCGTTACCTGAACTTCAGCACTGATCCCGGCGGGCTGGGCGTGGCCGGCAGTGTGTTTGATACGCTGGGCAGCCCGGAAGGAACCGGCGTGCTGGCGGTGCCGCGTGCCGTGATGAATCTGCGTGCCCAACCCAGCACCCGCAGCCCCATTATCGGCATGATCCCCTGGGGGGCGGAACTGCCGCTGTATAACCGCACGGTGCAGGGCGGCCAGAATCGATGGTTCCAGGTGCAGTACGAAGGGCGCATCGGCTGGATATTCGCACCTTATGTCGGCGTGCGTGGCGATATCCGGGCGGTGCCCATCCGCTGAACGCATCCGCCATTTATCTGCTTCTTATCAACCTGCGCTATGCTGAGGGATAACTGTCCTGATCGACACGCAGTTGATAAAGGAGGCAAATATGGCAGATCGCGATCATCGGGTGACGACTGTCCATGGTACTGTGATTAAGGACCCACCACTTGCGCGATTTCTGTTCAGCGATACGCGCATGGCCTGGGTGTGGCTGGTTATCCGGGTGCTGGTCGGCTGGCAGTGGCTAAATTCTGGCCTGGGCAAAGTACAAAACCCGGCCTGGATGGAGGGCGGCACCGCGCTGAGAGGTTTCTGGCAAAACGCGGTGCGCATCCCCGAAGAAGGCTCGCCACAGATCACGGTGGAATGGTATCGCAATTTTATCCAGGGCATGCTGGACGCAGAAGCCTATACCTGGTTCGGGCCGCTGGTCGCCATTGGCGAAACGCTGGTTGGGGTGGCGCTGGTTCTGGGCGCATTTGTGGGCATCGCTGCGTTTTTCGGCGCGTTTATGAACTGGAACTTCATCATGGCGGGTTCCGCCAGCAGCAACGCGCTGCTGGGCCTGGCGGCGATTCTGCTGGTGCTGGCCTGGAAGATTGCCGGCTGGTACGGGCTGGATCGCTGGCTGCTGCCCTGGCTGGGCACGCCCTGGACCTGGGAGGAGGTGCGGGAACGGGAAGAAGCCAGCGAGCAGGAAGTCAGGCAGTCGTCACCGGCCGCAGACTGAACCTGTAACCAACACACACCGCCGAATTCTGCACGTTTTCAGAGGGTCAGATTCGATCTATACTTACCCCGGCAGTATGCTGATGGACCGATAGCAGGGGTAAACGCTTGACACGTACAGAACCGGCCGGGCTGCGGGTTTGCTGGGTGGATACCATGCGGTACACCCAACCGCTCAGCGATTCGCAGGCGAAGAAGTGGCAGCGCCTGACGGGCGATCTTCAGGCCGACATCTGCGTTGCCAGCTTCTCGCCGGATCTGCGCCCGCGCCGGTTCGATCAGGCGGCGCACTTTTATCTGTGGCCGGCCCTGCCGCTGGCCCCCCTGCGCTACCTGACCGCCTATGTAGTGGCGCCCCCGCTGGTGCTGTGGCTGATTCTGACACGCGGCATCGATGTTCTTATTGCTCATGATCCTTATATCGGCGCGGCGGCGGCCCTGGCCAAAACCCTGGCGCGCCTGTTCGGGCGGCGGGTCGGGCTGGTGGTAGAAACACGCGGCGATCTTGAACAGGGCCTGTTCATGCAGCGCCGGTTTCGCTTCAAACGCCTGTGGCGCGCCTTCATGCGCCTGACCAGCCGCTATGCCCTGCGCCATGCCGACGCCCTGCGCGCCGTGTCGGATTCTTCTCGCCAGCAGATTCAGGCCCTGGCCCCGCACAAACCGCTGATGCAGTTCATGAGCTGGACCGATTCCGCCGCATTTACCGAAGCCGCCGCCACCGCCGAAGCCCCGCCGTCGCAGCGCTGCGATCTGGTATACAGCGGGGTGCTGGTGCCGCGCAAAGGGGTTCATGTGCTGCTGGATGCCTTCGCCCAGGCCCGCCCCCACATCCCCCAAAAAGCGCACCTGTGGCTGATCGGTCAGGCGGCCAACCCGGATTACGCTGCCGAACTGCGCGCCCAGGTCGAACGGCTGGGCCTGCGCGAGCATGTGACCTTTGTCGATCATCTGCCGCAGGCGGAACTGGCACGCTATATGACGCGCGGGCGAGCGTTCGTGCTGCCCACCTTTTCCGAAGGGCTGCCCAAAGTGATCGTTGAGGCCATGCTGTGCGGCACGCCCGTCATTGCCAGCGCCGTCGATGGCATCCCGGAAATCGTGCAGGATGGCGTGCAGGGTTATCTGGTGCCGCCGGGCGATGTGCAGGCGCTGGCGAATAAGCTGCAATACATCTTCAGCGGCGCGGATGTCGATGCGCTGGGGCAGCAGGCGAGGACCTTCGCCACGCGCTTTTATTCCCCCGAAGCCTATATCGACCAGTACGGCAAGCTGTTCGTGCTGGCCTGTAACGAGGCGCAGCGCCGATGAATGAACCGCTGCGTCTGCTGTGGTTCAACCTGGCGACGGATGCCGACGCGCCGGTACAGGGGTTCACCACTGACTGGATCAACGCCCTGGCCCCGTACTGCCAGTTTATCGACGTGGTGACCATGCGCGCCGGACGTATCGCGGTGGCGGAGAATGTGCGGGTGTTTTCTGTAGGCAAGGAAAAGGGCTACAGCGAAGCCCGCCGCGCCCTCGCGTTTTACCGCATTTTGTCCGCCCTGCTGCGCCAGCGCCAGTATGATGCCTGCTTTGCCCATATGCAGCCGCTGTTCGCGCTGATGGCCGCGCCGCTGCTGAGGCCGCGCCGTGTTCCGATTACGCTGTGGTATGCCCACAAGGCCGTCAACCTGCGGCTGCGGCTGGCTGAAAAAGTGGTGGATCATGTCGTCACGTCGTCGCTGCAGGGGTTTCGCATCGACAGCCCCAAAGTACAGGTGATTGGCCAGGGCATCGACACGGCCTGCTTCCAGCCCACAGATTTCCCGGCTGGGCCTTTTACGCTGGTCACGGTCAGCCGCATTGCCCCGGTCAAACGGCTGGAGACCATCATCCGGGCGGCGCAGCGGCTGCGCCAGCAGGGCCACGACTTCCGCCTGCGCATCATCGGCAACGTCAACCCACAGCACGAAGCCTACGCGCACGATCTGCGGGCGCTGGTGGCGGATTCGCAGCTTACGGATGTGGTCGAGTTTGTGGGGGAAGTGCCGCATCATGCCATCGTGCGCGAATATCAGCAGGCGCATCTGATGCTCAACGTCAGCAGCACCGGCAGCATCGACAAAGCCGTGCTGGAAGCAATGGCCTGCGGCCTGCCGGTTATTACCGCCAACGAAGCGTTTGAACCGGTGCTGGCGCGCTGGCGCGACCAACTGCTGGTGCCGATGGATGACCCCGACGCACTGGCGCAGAAGATCGCGGCCATGATGCAGACCCCGCCCGAAGCCCGCCGCGCCCTGGGCCAGCAGTTACGCGATATCGTCGTGCGCGATCACAGCCTGGACCGGCTGGCGCGGGTGCTGGCGGCGCATTTCCGCAGTGGAGCGTGGCCGTCATGAAGCTGCTGTACCTGGCAAACGCGCGCATCCCCACCGAAAAGGCGCACGGCCTGCAGATCATGCAGAACTGCGAAGCCTTTGCCGACCAGGGCGCTGACGTAACTTTGTGGGCGGCGCGGCGCATCAACACGCCAGAACTGCGCGCCGTTGATGACCCCTGGCTTCATTACGGCATCCGGCGCAATTTCCAACTGCGGCGCGTGCCCTGCCTCGATGTGCAGCCCTGGGCCAGCGATGATGTATTCGTGCTGCGCAGGGGGGCCTTCCTGCTGCAATACATCACCTACCTGCTGATGCTGGGCCTGTGGCTGCTGGGGGCGCGCTTCGACGTATATTACACCCGCGATCTGCCCACCGTGCTGCTGCTGGGCCTGCTCAAACCGCGCCGCGCCATCGCCTATGAACCGCACCGCCTGTCCCGGTCCGGCATCGGGCGCAGGATACAGGCACTGGCGGTGCGGCGGGCAGGGCACATCTTCCCGGTGACGGCGCATCTGGCCGCCGAACTGGTGCAGCAGGGCGCAGACGCGGCCCGTGTGCAGGTCGCGCATGATGGCATTCGCCGCGAACGCTTTGCATCCGTGCCGGATCAGGCCGCAGCGCGGCAGCAGATTGGCTGGCCGCAGGATGCCTTTATTGTGGGCTATGTCGGGCGGCTGCACACCATGTCAATGGATAAGGGCGTGGGCACGCTGGTGCAGGCCTTGCAGCAGGTCGAAGGCGCGTCGCTGGCGCTGGTGGGCGGGCCGGATGAGATGGCCGAAGCGCTGCGACAGCAGTGGCTGATGATGGGCCTGCCCCCGGAGCGTTTCCTGTATGCCGGGCAGGTCCGGCCGGAAGCGGTGCCGCTGCACCTGAGCGCGTTTGATGTCTGCGCCATGCCGTTCCCCTGGACGACACATTTTGCCTATCATGCCTCGCCGATCAAGCTGTTTGAGTACATGGCCTCCGGGCGGCCTGTGGTGGCTTCTGATCTGCCGGCGCTGGCGGAGGTGGTGCAGCATGAGGAAACGGCGCTGCTGGTGCCGCCGGGGGAGATCGACGCGCTGGCTGCCGCGCTGGCCCGCCTGCGTGATGACCCGGCCCTGCGTGCGCGGCTGGCGGCCTGTGCCCGCGAACTTGTGCTGGCGCAGTACACCTGGGACGCACGGGCCAGGCTGATCCTGCAGCAGATCAACCCGGCCCGCGCTGAATGACACTGCCGGTTAAACTTCAAAATCCAGCGTGACTTCCTGGCCGTTGTGGCGGATGGTGTACTGTCTGGCGTTAAACTCCGCCCGGCAGTAGGGGTTATCGAAGCGCGGGTAATCGTGCAGGGCAGTTTCCTCCCCGGCGATGCGCAGCGGCCCCTGCCAGCCAAATTCAACCTGCCCCACCGCTGGCGACTCATACACCACATCCAGCCCGTCGCAGCGAATGGGCGCCGCCGTGACCGCCGCGACGAAGCTGGCAAAATCCTGCCAGTGGGTCGCGTCGCCCATTTCCACCAGCCAGATATTATCCGGCGCATCGGCCCGCAGTTCGATCAGCTTCTGGTTTTCATCCGCCAGCCAGTGGGTCGGGTGCTGCGAATACAGCGCGATATACCCCTGGCCCTTGCGGGCGCACACCCACTGCCCCTGTTCCACCACTTCATCAAAGGCATCGCGGGGGAAATAGGCGTGGCTGAAGGGGAATTCATCATCCCCCGGCGCGCGGTGAATGCAGACCAGCACGTTCTGATGCTGGGCCGCGCGCGGCAGAATACCGTTGCCAGCCCAGTAATTGGGGCGGGCCATTTCGTCGTTAGAGCCGGGATGGTTGGTGAACACCACCGCGTCAATATCGAGCGTGGCCTGCCAGGGGTGCTGCTGGTAGCCCGGTTTGCCAGCGCGATAATCCTGGGCACAGCTCAGCATATAATGGGGCGTGCGGTAGGTCTGGATATGGACTTCGGTCATGCCGTGACAATCGACATTGGGGTCCATTACCGCGCCATATTCCTCCACCTGCCAGCGCAGCACCTGGTCATAACGAGTCTGGTAGTCCTCGTACAGCATGATGCCGAATGTCTGCCGCGTCTGCTGCGCCAGATCATATACGCTCTGATGCGTGTAATCCTGAATGCTCCAGAACAGGTGGCCGTCCTCCATGTTGTCATAGGACAGGCCATAGCGGGGCGCATCCTCCATGTTGAGGCTGTGGCGCTCCCTGAACAGGCGCGGCGCGTGCAGATCCGCGGCAATTTCGGCGATCACCGGCGGGCAGCGGTAGGTGCTGGTCGCCAGCGGCACGGTGCCCAGGTTGGAGGGATTGTTGTACAGGCCCATGCCGAACATCAGCCGGGCGGTGTTGGTGGCATCCTCGCGGCGGCCGCCTTTAATCAGCCAGGCGTAGGTGCGCCCGTGCGAGCTGCCCATGATGCCCCGGTAGGTGTGCAGCGCCATCTCGAACATCAGCAGGTCAATGGTCTGTTTGGCGAGGTGGCGAATCTCTGGCTGCTGCGCGAAATCATGCAGGTTGACCAGCGCCAGCAGGTCTTCCTCAAAATAGCAGTTGGACAGCCACTCGCTGAAGCCGAAGCGGGCGCGAAAGTCGAACCAGCGGCGGATCAGATGCAGCGCGTGGTCGATATGGTAGCGCCCGTCCTTGCCGGAATTCTGGAACACCTGATCCGGGAAAAGCTGCCCGGCCAGCAGTTCATCCGCATGGAAGATGATCTGATGATTTTCGGTCCAGTAGCAGCGCCGGTTATCGCCGCTGGCTTCGTCCCACCAGTACTTAAAGCGCAGCACACAGGCTTCAATCTCCGCGATCAGCTCGCGCGAGATCAGCGGGCTGTCGTGATACAGATACAGCACCCGCAGCAGCCCGCCGACGGAAAAATCGCAGCAGTCCCTGCGTGAATCGACAAAGGCAATCGCCTCGCGGAAAGGGCGTTCGTCCACCGGGTCGCGCCCCAGTTCCAGCCGGGCGATCTGGCTGAAAAATCCGGTCCGGGAATATCGGCTGAGCCAGTTTTCAAGGGGCTGGCTGGCGCAGTATTCCAGATACTGCTGCCGCCGTTCGTCATACGTGCCCTGCGGTTCTGACCAGTAAGTGTCCTGCATGATGAGTCCTTTTTCGGAAATGATTCTTTAAAAATACGTGCGGGCCAGTCACAGGAGGTAAGACACGCACCCGCAGCAGGTGGCTCCTGTTACCACTACGATTATCACTCATTCAGGCTGGTTTCGGCAACAGCGCGGCTAGAGGGCCTGCACAAGCTGGCGCAGGGCGGATTTGTAGTCGTGGCGGAAATCAAAGCGGGGGCTGCGCCGGAGAGCATCCGGCGGTTCAGTATCGGCCACCAGCGCGACGATGACCGGCTTGCGCTTGTCCTTAAAAAAGCGCCAGGCGGCCTCTACGGCGTCTGTATCCAGCGCGGCGGGCGAGACCAGCACCACCAGGCTGCCGCATTCCGTCAGCGCCGGATGAACGCCCCCGGCCCACTGGACAGCGCTGTCGCCATAATCGTGCAGCCAACTGGCGATGCCGCTTTTTTCCAGGTCGCTGGCGATGGCCTGGGCGATGGCTTCGTCTGCTTCGGCAAAGGCGATATAGGCCGTATCTCTGGCGAGTCTGGCGCGGCGGCCCCCGGCCACCTGCACCGCTTCGGGGCGCTGGTTCTGGTCGTGCAGCACTGTGGCGCCCATGCGAAAAACCGTGCCGCCGCAGTCCGGGCATTCGCCGCGTGTGGCAGGCATGCCGCGCCGGGTCCACACCGGCTGTGGATCTTCAACTTCCACGGTCTGTTTACAGCGCACGCAGTAGGCTTCGAGGAGGATGTCGTCGTCTTCGTCGGCGTAGTGTTCGTCGTGGGTGTTCAATCGCGGGTTCCTGCTGCCAGATGATGAGAACGAACGATGATGAGCGCAAACCATGCAGGGCGGCAGGTCAATACAGGTGGGGAGGATTTGCACACCCTCCCCGATGGAATTTCCTGCCAGACGAGGGTGTTACTTGTTGGCCTTCTTGGCCTGATCTACAGCGTCCTTAATCAGCTTGGAGTGTTTGTCAATGTCGCCGGAAAGCATGACCCATTCCTTCCAGGGGCGACCCGGCAGCGGTTCGACGACCTGTGCATCGCCACTGCTGATCATTTCCTGCGCCTTCTTCTGGCCGACCTTGACGATGACGCCTTTTTCCTGCACGCCAACCGTCATTTTGCCATTCACTTTGTAGACTGGCAGGCCAAACATGCGGGCGGGTTCGGCTCCCTTAACATCCTTCATGATGTTGTTCAGAGCCTGTTCCTGCTTTTCATCGTACTTGCTTGCCATGGCTCACATCTCCTTTAAGAACATTTATTCTGCCTCAGGATAGCCTTGAAAGAACAGGCTGTCAAGTAGGCACACCCGTATTATATGTGTTTCTATCAAACAGGGAAACCGTGACAAACGTGCCTTTTGTCCTATACAGATGCGCCCTGGCCCGCCGCCTGCAGCCCGAACCGGCGTCCCAGCGCGGCGATCAGCGCGGCCTGGCGGTCTGGTTTCAGATAGCCATGGTCCCGGTACCAGCGGTAGGTATCCTCCAGGCTGCGGCGCATCTCTACCTGCGGCGGGCCAAGTTCGCCGTGCGTTTTGCGGTAATCAAAGTAGATATTGCGCCCGCCCAGCCGCGTCTGCGAGGCATCCACCGGCAGACTGACCCCGGCGTTCTGCAGCATCTGGATCACGGAGGCCAGCGGCGGCAGCACAAAATCCGGCACAGGCAGGAAGGGCGGCGCCACCCCCACCACCTGCGCCACCAGCGCGTACCAGTCCCGCAGGCCATAATTGGCCGTGCCCAGGATATAACGCTCGCCGGTGCGGCCGTGTTCCGCCGCCGCCAGATGCCAGCGGGCCACATCGCGCACATCCACCACGCCGATGCCGCCCGACGAAACCGGGATCGTCCACTGCAAGCGCAGCATCTCCGTGATGAAGCGCCCGGAAATCATGTTCAGGTCGCCCGGCCCCAGCACCACCACCGGGTTGAGCGTGACCACATCCTGCCCATAGGTCCGCACCGCATACTGCGCCACCTGCTCCGCTTTGAATTTGCTGTACCCATAGGGGAATTCATGCGGGTTGAGGTCAAACTCGTTAGTTTCGTCGGCCGGTTTGCCGGTTTTGCGCAGGCCCACCGCCGCCGCGCTGCTGGTGAAGATCACCCGCTGCACCCCGGCTGCGCGCGCGGCCCGCAGCACCCGCCGTGTGCCTTCCACGTTGACGGCGAACATGCGTGTCTGGTCGGCCTGCCAGTAATCCGCCACCGCCGCCACATGAAACACCCATGCGCAGCCCTCACAGGCAGCACGCACGGCGTCTTCTTCCAGCACGTCGCCAATGGCGGATTCAAATCTCAGCCCTTCCAGCGCGTCCATCTTCGAGGTGGTACGGTGCAGCACGCGCACCTCATGCCCGGCATCGATCAGGGCGCGCACCACATGCGACCCGACAAACCCTGTCCCGCCTGTCACCAATGCTCTGACCATTGCTTACTCCAGTTCTACGGGCAGCAGCCACAATGCGGCCCCCTGCAGGGCCTGCCAGTTTGTATACAGATAACGCAGCGCCGCCGCCGGGTTGGCGTCTTCGGCCACCTGCGGCACCATCGGTTTTGCCTTGCCAGCGAACAGCGCCGCCGGGGTATCTTCCGGCAGGCCAGCCAGCGCCCGCGCCTTATCCACCGCCGCTTTCAGATCGCCCAGTTGATCGACCAGCCCGTTCGCCAGCGCCTGCTGGCCGGTCCACACGCGCCCGCCGCCGACAGCATCCACCGCTTCCGGCGTCATATGGCGGCTGGCGGCGACGTAGTTTACGAACTGGCGGTAATTATGCTCGATACTGGCGCGCATCTGTGCCCGCTGCGTGTCTGTAAATGGCTGCGCATCGCTGAACAGGTCGGCATTGGCCCCGCGCATGAACTGCTGCCGGTTGATTTTGAGTTTCTCAAACAGACCGCTGGTGACTGGCTTTGCCAGAATCACCCCAATAGAGCCGGTGATCGTTCCTGGCTGCGCCACAATCCACTGCGCCGGGGTAGCGACATAATACCCGCCAGAGGCCGCCACACCGTTCATGTAGGCCACCACCGGGCGATCCTGCGCCAGTTCGCGCAGGGCAGCGGCCATGGCATCCGCCGCGACAGACGCCCCGCCGCCGCTTTCGATCCACAGCACCACTGCCGCCGCGGCCTTGTTCTGCATCAGGTTGCGCACCTGCCGCACGACGGTCAGATCGCCCAACTGTTCCGCCCCCAGGAACGGAATCGGGATATCCGCCGGCGGGCTGGCACTCTCGCCCGGGATCATCAGGCCGGAAAGCGGCAGCACGGCGATATATTGATCAAAGCGCCCGCGCCATTCGCGCAGCAGCTTCTTGCGGGCCTCGCTCCACGTCACCAGATGCGCCGCCTGCAGGTGCTTCGCCAGCCCTTCTTCGTGCAGCACCGCGTCGATATAGCCCTTTTCCAATGCGACATCATCCAGGTGCGGCGCTGTGTCGATCATCTCGCGCACAGCTTCCGGCGTGGTGCCGCGCCCCTGCGCGATGTCCTCCAGCAGCATCTGATAACGCGAATCCAGCAGCCAGACCAACTGCTGCCGCGCTTCGGGCGAAATATCATCGCGAGTCAGGCTGTCCATCGCGCCCTTGAACGGCGTAATCGCAATCGAATCCAACTGCACGCCCAGCATTTCCAGACTGCTGCGCAAAAAGGCCGGCTGAGACAGCAGGCCCAGCGTATTAAGCGACCCACCCGGCTGCAGGATGATCTGATCGCAGGCGCTGGCGACGTAATAGGTAGCGTTGTCGTAGTTCTGCGCAAAGGCGATCACCCGCTTGCCCTGTTCCCGCAGGCGCAGGATGCTGGCGCGCAGGGTCTGCAAATCCGCCATCGACAGCGCCAGCCCGCGCAGATGCAGGATGACGCCCTGCGGGCGCGGGTCCGCCCCAATCTGGCGAAAATGGCGATCCAGGTCCGCCAGGCTCATGGGTGGATTACCAAAGATACGCCGTCGCAGCCAGGGGCGCGGCTCTGGCAGGGCCGGCATCGTCACTGGCAGCACAAACAGCACGTAATCCAGTTTCTTAAAGCGCCCGCGCCGCCAGTTGCCGAACCGGTGCCACAGGTAACGCAGCGCCCGAACTGGCGCAATCCGTCTCCGAAATTGTTTCAGCATAGGTTCCCTCAGATGGCCTAACGCCTGCCGGACAGCGCCCTAATCTTAGCACCCCGCCCCGGAATCCCCCAACGCCCAGTCTACCGCCGCGACAGCATGCAGATAGGTGGTATCGAACACCGGCAGCGGCGCATGCTCCGGCTGGATGAGCAGGGTGATTTCCGTACAGCCCAGAATCACACCCTGCGCGCCCTGCTGCGCCAGCGCCGCGATAATCTGCTGGTAGGCCCGGCGCGATTCTTCCGTCACCACCCCCAGCACCAGCTCGTTATAAATGATGTCGTGCACGGTCTGCCTTCCGGCGGCATCCGGCACCAGCACCTGCAAGCCGTGCTTGTCAGTCAGGCGGCCCCGGTAAAAATCCTGCTCCATCGTGTAGCGCGTGCCCAGCAGCGCCACCCGCTGGATACCGGCCTGGCGCACATGTTCGGCGGTAGGGTCGGCAATATGAATCAGCGGCACTTCCACCGCCGCCTGCACCGCTGCGGCCATGCGGTGCATGGTGTTGGTACAGATCAGCAGACACTCCGCCCCGCCGTGTTCCAGCCGCTGCGCCGCGTCGATCATGCGCCGGGTGGCCTGTTCCCAGTCGCCCGCCGCCTGCAGCGCCTCGATTTCGGCAAAATCAAATGACCACAGCAGGCACTGGGCCGAATGCAGCCCGCCCAGGCGCGCCCGGACCGTCTCGTTGATTATCTGGTAGTACAGCAGGGATGATTCCCAGCTCATCCCGCCAATCAGGCCAATGGTTTTCATAGAATCAGCACTTTCTGTTGCGCAGGGAAAAGAAACAAAAAGGGACGGCATGTATACCGTCCCCGAATTGTCCTGTGCCAGCGCCAGCAGATCAGGCAGGCGCGGCGCTCTTGTTCTTGAGTACCTGCAGGGCTTCCTTGATCATCTGGTTGGTGTAGCCCCATTCGTTGTCGTACCAGCTCATAATCTTGACCAGATCGCCATCCACGACCATCGTCTGCGTCAGATCAACAATGGAGGCACGCGGGTCCTGGATAATGTCGCTGGAGGCGATAGGCTCATCCGTGACGCCCAGCACGCCGTTATAGCGTTCGCTGGAGGCTTCCTGACGGAAAATGTTGTTCAGTTCTTCCACGCTGGTAGCGCGCTCTGTCACCACGACAATATCGGCAATGGACCCCACCGGCACCGGCACACGCAGCGACAGGCCGTCGAACTTGCCTTCAAGTTCTGGCAGGGCCAGCGCAGCCGCCACCGCCGCGCCCGTGGACGACGGCACGATATTAACCGCCGCTGCACGCCCGCGCAGCATGTCCTTGCCGCCCGGGCCATCCACCAGAAGCTGGGTGGCGGTGTAGGCGTGGACAGTGGTCATGATGGCTTTCTTGATGCCAATATGCCGCTCCAGCACTTCCATAACCGGGGCGATGTTGTTGGTGGTGCAGCTTGCGCAGGACAGAATGCGCGTATCGCCGTTGGCGCGGTTGACGCCGTGGACCACCGTCGGCACGCCCTTGCTCTTGGTCGGGCCGGAAATGATGACAAATTCTGCCCCGGCTTCGATATGCTTGCCGGCGTCTTCCTGCTTGGTGAAGATGCCCGTCGATTCAAACACAAGGTCGATACCCAGTTCACCCCAGGGCAGGTTGGCCGGGTCGCGCTCGCTCAGATACCGGATCGTCTGGCCATCAATGACCAGATTGCCATCCTGCACTTCGACGCTGCGGTTATAGCGCCCGTACACGCTGTCATACCGGATCAGATAGGCCATGTTGTCGATAGAACCAATATCGTTGACCGCAACCAGTTCCAGTTCCGGCGTATCGAGGATAACTTTCAATGCGGCGCGGCCAATTCGTCCCAGGCCGTTAATCGCTACTTTTGCCATGGTTGCCTCCATTAGCTTTCTAAACACACACAATCTGTATCATAGCGCAGAATATCGCCCGATGCATGGGCAAACATCACTATTTTAACATGTCACTTTATCCCAGTGTCGCGCCGGTTACAGATATTTCAGCACGCTGTCCGGGTACTGGCGCTTGCAGGCGCGATACCCCATGCACAGCAGCACCAGCACTGGCAGCGCCACCAGCACGATCAGCAGCGAAAGTTCCAGCGGCGGGCGCGGCAGCGAGGCAAACACCGGGCTGATCAGTTCAAGCAGGCGAATATGTACCAGATAGAAGAACAGCGCGGTCTGCCCCAGCACGGTCACCAGCCGGAATGGCAGCGCCGTGTTGATTGATTCGAGGCGGCTGTGCAGCGCGATCAGCAGGCAGGCCAGGCCGGTATACAGCGACAGATAGGCGAGGTCCGGCGGGTGCTTGCCAAAAATCAGCGGGTGATCCGGGTAGGTCGTGCCGATATTGCCCGCCAGCATGACCCCGGCAAACAGCGCCAGGCACACCACGCCCAGCCACAGCGCCAGCCTGCCCAGCGGGGCCGCGCCCGCCACCACCCGCGAACCCGCCACAAACCCCAGCAGCACCGCCGGCAGCCAGGCCAGCGCCGGAAACTGCGTCTTCCAGGTGAGGTCTTCGACGCTGGGCGCCACCAGCACCGCCCGCAGGATGGACGGTTCGCGCGGCCATTCGCCTGCTGCTGTCAGGTGCTGGTAATACAACTGGGTCATCAGCAGCACCAGCAGCAGCACCCCCACCAGTACACGCCAGTCCAGCCGCCGCAGCCATGCCATCAGCACGACACAGATGCCGATTCCGGTCAGCACAGAAGTACCCTCAATATAATGGGGTGGGGTCAGGCGCACATTCATCACCAGCAGATCAAGCATGATGAGCAGCAGCCCTCGAATCACGAGAAAGCGCGTGATCTGGCCCTCGCCCCAGCCGCGCCGCCGCCGCGAAGCAGCAAACAGCGCGATACTGAAGCCGCCCAGCAGGAAAAATGCCGGGGTCGCCAGTTGCAGCACAAAACCAAAGAGGCTTTCCGGCAGGCGAAGCTGCGGGACGATCATGTTGTCCCAGCCATAGGCCACGCCATAATCCAGGTCTTCCAGCCACCAACTGCTGTGGCTGATCAGCATCAGCAGCATGGCATAACCGCGCACAATATCCAGCGCCAGCAGCCGCCGGGATGAGTTTTTCGTTTTGCTTGTTTCGCTGGCAGGGGCTGCCACCACCGCTGCGGTATTCGTCAATTCCACCATCACCTGTACCTGATAACTTCCGGTGTGTGCCGGACGACCAGCGCCCCGACACACGCAGGCAAAATATCAGGTTCTGTGCGTTCTGGGAATAGTCAAACTGTCCGGAGAAGGTTCAGCAGCGGCGTTTTGCAACGGCGTTCACCAGCGGTCCCAGTGCACCACATCATCGAACTGGCGTCGTCCGGCCTTGCCCTGGCCGGGGCGCTGCTGTTCTGCCGGGTAGCCAAATGAAATCAGCAGCCGCGCCTGCCAGCCCGGGGGCACATTGAGCAGGCTGTGGGCCGCCTGCTGGTCGTAGATCGTCCCCAGGCAGGACCCAACGCCCAGCTCCTGCGCCGCCAACTGCATATAGGCCGCGCTCTGGCCAGCATCAAAAAAGTGCCAGTCGCCGCGCTCTTCCGGGTCTTCGTGCGGAATACAGATCACCACACAGGCCGCCGCCCCCGCCACATGCTTCAGGTAATCGCCCATCTGAGAAACTTTTTCCAGAGTCTGCGAGTCGCGCACGACGATAAACTGCCAGGGCTGGCTGTTTTTGGAACTCTGCGCCCGCCGCCCGGCATCCAGAATGCGCTGAAGATGCTCGTCCTTCAACGGTTCCGAGGTAAAGTTGCGCACTGCCCGTTTGTTACGAATCGCGTCCCATACATCCACAGGTCATCCTCCTTAAACCAGCAAAACCAGCAAAAACCAGCCCACCACTGCTCAGCCTGGCCGCTGCGACTTAAAGTTGCTGTACCAGGGCCTTTTTGGCTTCAAATTCGTCAGCAGTCAGCAGCCCGGCACTGCGCAGCGACTCCAGTTGTTCGATCAGCAGCATGGGGGAAGGGGTCGCAGGGGCAGCGGCGGCCCGGTCCGCGGCCTGCGCTTCGAGCACCTTGCGCGAGGATTCGTCCCATTCCGCTTCCAGATTGCCGCGCACCAGCAGCAGACAGGCGTTAATGCACCCCCGGATGCGGGCGGTCAGGTCGCCCAGAAACACGCGCATCAGGCGGTTGTGCCCAACGGTGGGCATCACCACCAGATCGGCCCCCTCCGAATTGACAAACTCGCAGAAGTGCGCCGCGACATCCGCCCCTTCGATCAACTGGGTGCGCACCTTCACCCTGCGGCTGGATAATTTGTTGTGCAGGCTTTTGATATACCGTTCGGCTTCCTGGCGCGACTGCGAAATATGCGCGGTCTGCCCGGCCAGCGCCGCATCGCCCAGAAATTCTGACCCGGCAGGTTTGTAGATATGCACCAGAATCAACTCGCCGCCGCCCCCGCGCGCGATCTGTTCTGCATGCGGGATGGCGCGTTCTGCCCATGCCGAACCATCCAGAGGAACCACTATTTTTTCAAATAAATTCGAATTTTCCATGCTGCTACCTTTCGTCGACCATCGACCACCCACTTTACGCAAGTATAACGCGCTTAAAGATCACAGGCATCTGATGCGGCGCAGGTATAGGCACTATGGGAGGGCGGAATCGTCCGTCAGGGTTTCGATGCCGGTTTCGTGGGGCGGAATACTGGTGGATTCGGCCTTTTCTGCGGCCTGGATCGGGGAGCCTTCTTCCGCCCGTTCCAGCGCGAACTGGGCCAGCACAGCCCGCTGGCGGCGGTTAGGCCAGATAAAAGGCCGCACCCGGCGCAGCGTTTTCCAGGCTTCGTCGGGGGTCATGCCGGTGCTGACGAGATAGGCGGCGGCCATGGTGGGGGCGCGCCCAACCCCAACGCCGCAGTGGATATACACCCCCCGGCCTTCGTCTACCTGCTGCTGGATAAAATCCACCCCGGCCTGGAGCTGCTCTAACGTTGGTGGGGTGTTATCGACAACCGAAAGCTGCAAATGATTCTCAGTCGCCACGCCCGCCGCCACGTCATCAAATTCCCGGCGCAGATTGAGCACCGCCCCGATCCCGCGGGATTGCAGTTCCGCCATGCCCTGCGGATAGGGCTGCCCGCCCACATGCAGCGTGGGGGTGACTTCGCTGTAGCGGCGCACCGGCGCGCCCGTGATGCGCCGGGCAAGCTGGGCATAGACACGCAGCCCGGTCTGGTGCAGCGGACGTTCGCGCAGCCAGGCGACCGCCCGCTGTAATGAAAAGATGATGTTATCCCACAGGCTGTTTCCAGGTCGCCGGATTTCAGACATAAAGCCTCAGAGTCTTATGGACGGTGACCCTGATTGTATCACAGCTTCACCAGTTCACGGCCACATCGCGCCGCCACAGCCGCCGCACCAGCGCGCCGCCGGGCATAGCCGCGATCAGCCGGTAGAGCAGGTCCCAATCTTCTGACGCCAGCACCGGCCCCAGCATCACCCCACCGGCGTACACCAGCCCGCCGGCCACCATGCCCAGCAGCGGATGCACCCCACCCAGCCCCAGCAGCACCAGCGCCGCCCCGGCACACAGCGCCCCCAGCCGCACCAGCCGGGGGAGGATGCGCCCCCAGTCCCAGCCCGCCGCCTGAAAGCGCCATGTCAGCAGGGCAAGCACCAGAAGCTCCGCCGCCAGCGAAGCCAGCGCCGCGCCGACAATGCCCAGCGGCAGGATCAGCAGCGCATTCAACACGATGTTGATGCCCAGCCCGGCGCTGCGAATCAGCAGCAGACGCCGCTGGTTGTTCTGCACCACCATCCCCTGAGCGAAGATGTTGGCCGTCATCGCCGCGACAGCATACCAGATCAGAATCCGCAGCGCGCTGGCTGTCGGCACAAAATTCGGCCCGAACAGCAGCGCGAACTCCACCGCAAAAACGGACAGAATCAGCGCCAGCGGCAGGCTGACCAGCAGGGTGAAGAAGGCCAGCTTTTCCACAATAAAGCCGAAAGTTTCGCCCTGGCCGCTGGCATGATAGCGCGACATCATGGGGTAGGTGGCAATCAGCACGGTGGTGTTCAGCAGTTCGATCACACCGAAGATGAGGACAAAGGCCGCTGTCAGGTAGCCGGTTTCTGTCGGACCGATAAAGCGTGTGGTCATCAGCTTGTCGGCATGCTGGTAGGCCAGCGCCAGAAAAGCGGAAATCGCCAGCGGCGCGCCACTGCGCAGCAGCAGCCCGGCGATCTGCCGGTCAAAGGGCCAGGCCGGGCGCACCCCACCGCGCCACACCAGCCCCCACAGCGCCAGCGCCCGCACCCCTCCGGCGGCCAGTGTGGCGATATATACCCCCACCAGCCCCTGCCCGGCCAGCAGCGCCAGCCCAGCCAGCACGATCAGCAGCACGATGTGCCCCACAGACACCACCGACGACGCCAGCATGCGCTCCTGCGCCAGCAGCAGATCGTTGGTCATGTTGCCCAGAATATCCACCAGCAGGCTGAACGCCGCCAGCGCCAGCAGGGCGCGAATGTCCGCGCCATAGCCGCCCAGCCAGGCCGCGCCGTTAACCAGCGCATAGGCCAGCGCCGCCAGTCCGGTTTGCAGCACCAGCGTCGCGGTCAGGTATCTGCCGGCCAGATGTGGGGCACGCGCCACATCGCGGATAACAATCGGCCCCATGCCAAAATTGACCACCGCCGTGCCCACCGCGATAAACGCGCCCACTGTGCCATAGACCCCATAGGTGGCCTCGCCCAGCGCGCGCGCCAGCACAAGCTGCCAGACAAACAGCGCCCCTTTGCTGAGGATGCTGGCGAGGGTGATGGCCCCGGCGTTGCGCGCCGCCCGCCGCGCCTCCTGCGCCGAAATGGACGGCGGTGAGGTCATGCCCTCTGCCACTGCTCGATCACCGCCCGCGCTTCCTCGTCCGTGTCCACAAAGCGGATCAGGCGCGTGTCATCCTGATAGATGCGGTCCGCGCCGCCCAGCGGCCCGGCCACCGCTTCATCCAGGCCGATAATCACCACCCGGTCATGGCTGTTGGGGTGAATCGCCACGCCCAGGCTGCGGATATGCCCCAGCGCGCCGGCGGGCAGCCTGCCACAGCGGCGCAGGTCGATGAGGATGTCGGCTGAATGCTCGATGGCATCCAGCCAGAAAGTGGCGCGGCGCAGCGCCTTATGAAAATCATTCCAGTTCCAGGGCGGCGTGGCGGTCACCCGCAGCAGGGTTTTCGCCTCGTCCTCCCATGCAAATTCAACCGGCATGGTGTCTCCTTTAATTGCCCGGCAGGCGATCCTGTGTGAAGCGATCAATGGCGCGGTTGCCCGGCCCACCTTCAGACAGCCAGCCGGTGATTTCTGGCCGGGGGACAATCTGGACGCGCCACCAGTTCAGGTTATCGGCGCACACCGGCCCCTCCAGCACATCAAACGCGATCCCTTCGATCAGCGCGTACAGGATCAACCCATTCAGCCCCGGCGCGGCTCGCAGGTGCTTGGGCTTAAAATCATCCACGTTGACCGAAGCCCGGTCCCCCACGCTCAGCCGCATGGGCGGGCCACAGATTTCATCCGGCGATGGCAGGTCCGGGTCCGGCACGAAGGTGCTGCCAAAGCGCCCCTCCGCCATCCAGCCCTGAATGATGATGTTCTGCCAGGGCACCTGCACCAGCCACCAGTTCAGTTCGTTGATGCATTCCGGCCCGCTGATGACCGTCACCGTGCTGCCCAGCGGCGCGACATGCAGCACCAGCGCATCCAGGTTGGGCGCCTGCCGGATGCGTACATCATTGAGCAGGGGCATACGCGACCCGCCCACCAGGTTCAGTGGTTCCGGGCACAGGGCCGTCGGGTCCTCGTCAATCGGGAAGATCAGATAA
Source organism: uncultured Anaerolineaceae bacterium (assembly GCA_964593565.1). Taxonomy (GTDB): domain Bacteria; phylum Chloroflexota; class Anaerolineae; order Aggregatilineales; family Phototrophicaceae. The sequence continues at coordinate 1,199 of CAZQIY010000048.1, read as the reverse complement.
CGCCCGGCCTCCTCCGCTTCCTTTTCCGCCACCCAGCCGGGATTAAGGTTCACCGGCCCGGTCACGCGCCACCAGTTCAGGCCATCGGCACACACTGGCCCCTCCACCACCCGCAGCGTGATGCTGTCCTGCAGGTATTCGGCGATGCCCCCGCTGCGCGTCGGCAGGTTGCGGATGTAGATGCCCGGCCGCGTATTGATGCGCATACCCGCCGTGATCGCCAGCGGCGGATCGCAGGCAGGCGCGTCCTGCGCATAAACCGGCAGCGTCATCCCCGCCAGCAGCGCCAGCAGCAGCAGGTTGATGATCGGGTGGCGTTTGCTCATGATTCCATCCTTTTCTGTTCGCCCTCATGTTCATTCTAGCCGCATCCGGCCAAAACGACGATGCCCGCCCCATGATGTTATGTTGCTTCTATGCTTCTATACTTCTTCCTCGCCCCGGTGTTCCTCATAAAATTTCTGCCACTGCTGCGCAAAATCGGCATAGATCACCGGGTCGCCGCCTGTTTCCAGCGCGGGCAGCATGGCGGCGGGCAGATCATCCAGCGCGACCTGCACAAAGTAAATCATCTCTGTGGCCTGCAGCGCCGCGCTGTACCAGTGCCATACCCATGACAGCAGCAGCAGAAACAGGCTGGCCCCCAGCCCGACCGCCACCGGTAGCGGTCCAAACAACAGCAGCAGGCTCATCCAGCCCGGCAGCAGAAACACATCCAGGAAAAATGGCAGGGCTATGCGCGCACGCAGGTCGATGCGGGTGGTTTCCGCGTCGATTTCCGAATAGCGCCCGGTCAGCACAGACGCGACCCGGTCCCGCCGCCCGCGCCGCCAGGGGGAGCGCTGGGTGCTGTGCATGCGAAAGCCGGCTTCCGCTGGCCGCAGGTAATAGCGGCGGCCTTCTGCAAACAGGTTGCGCAGGTGCAGCCGTTCGGTGCTGGGTTTGGCCGCTTTGGCCAGCACCTGGGCACAGGCCGCCGGGCTGGCACGCACCAGCATCACCTGCGCCGGATGCACATACCACACCCGGTTCAGCAGCCACTGCCACGCTCTGCTGGCAAGGGATAACACCAACGCCCTGACCTCATCTGTCCGTCTGTGTCTATTTTAACGCCATCTGCTGTCCTGCGAACAGCGCCTGCCGGGCCTGTGGGTGTCATGTTTCTTTGAACGAAATTCGGCCATGCGCCCAATACTGCT
>CAZQIY010000047.1:0-31098 GCA_964593565.1 uncultured Anaerolineaceae bacterium | reverse complement strand
CTGTGCTGACCGGGAAACCTTTATAGATTCGTTCAGCCAAACCGCACATGTATCACTATAATAGAAGGACGCCATCCGCCATCGGGAGTAAAACGTCGATGCCAGATACCGGCCCTCTGGACGCTATTCAACAAATCAAAACACTGGCACAACAGATTGAAGCGGCCCTGCACAAACAGGAAGAACTGCTTCAGATGCGCGACATCACCCTGATGCCGGACCTGTTCGACGCGCTGACGGCCATTCATGCCGATATCAGCAGGATCGAAAGCCGCCTTGTCGAAGATATGACCACCCTCAGCCAGTTTCGCACCCTGGCCGGCACATCGCAGCAGATTAATTCGTCGCTGGACCTGGATGAAGTGCTGGCGGAGGCGATGGAACGGGTGATTACCCTGACGGGGGCGGAGCGCGGCTATATTATCCTGACCAACGAGAACCCGTTTGAACTGCAGTGGGAAGTGCGCCTGGCGCGTGATTCCGGCCACGACAGGCAGGGCGGCTCGTCGGAGTTCCAGGGCAGCCGCACGATTCTAAAAGAAGTGCTGGAAACCGGAACGCCGCTGCTGACGGACAACGCCTATAACGACCCGGTGCTGGGCGGCAGCGCCACCATCGCCTCGATGAATCTGCGGTCTGTGCTGTGTGTGCCGCTCAAGCTGAAGGACAAGGTGATCGGGGCGGTGTATGTGGATAACCGGCTGCGGGCGGGGGTGTTCACGCCCCAGGCCCAGATATTGCTGACGGCTTTTGCCAACCAGGCGTCGATTGCCATCAGCAATGCCCGGTTGTATGCGCGGGTGCAGAACAGCATCGACACCATCACCGAACTGAAGGAACTGATGGACAACATCTTCGCCTCCATCGGCAGCGGCGTGATTACGGCCAACCCGGCGGACGAAGTGGTGATCTGTAACGCCGCTGCGGAGCGCATCCTCAACAGCCCGGCGGCGGAGATTATCGGCAGGCCGCTGCCCCAGGTGCTGCCGGAAGGCAACGTGAACCTGACGGAATCGCTGCGGGCGGTGATGACGCGGCGCGAAAATATCGTCATTGATGAAGAATGGGACAGCCCGGCGCACGGGCCTATGTCGCTGAACATCAAGCTCAGCCCGCTGAAGGACGCCAATCATGGGCCGCAGGGGGTGGCGCTGGTGCTGAATGACATGACGCAGCAGCGCGAAAACGAGGCGATGCTGCGGGTGATGCGGCGCTATCTGCCGCCGGCCATGGTCGATAACATCCATACCATCGCATCGCTGGCGCTGGGGGGCGAACGGCGCGAAACCACCTGCATCTTTGTCGATGTGCGCCCGCTGTCCACGTTCCCGGCGGACCTGCGCCCGCAGCAGATTATGGAGATGCTCAACCTGTATCTGTCTGTGGCGACAGACTGCATTCATGATACCGGCGGCGTGATCGACAAATACATGGGGCATGAGATCATGGGGCTGTTTAATTCACAGTTGAACCCGCTGGAAGATCATGCCACACGGGCGCTGACCGCCGCGCTGCACATGCGCGACCGCTTTATGGAACTGCACGCAGAGATGGGCCTCAACCCGGACCTGCGTTTTTATCGCATCGGCATTCACAGCGGCATCGCCACGCTGGGCAACGTGGGCAGCGAGATCCGCCGCGACTTTACCGCGATTGGCGATACGATCAACCTGGCCAAGCGGCTGGAGGAAAACGCCGCGCCGGGGCAGATCATCATCAGCGACGATACGCGCCAGCATATCGAGAATCATCCCGGGTCGCTGTGGCTGGCCAATGTCCAACTGGTCGAGCGCGAGGCGGTGCAGGTGAAGGGCCGCCAGCAGCGCACCCGCATTTATGAGGTGTTCCAGTCATCATGAGCCTGCACGATACCACCCTGGTCAACAATCTTGAAGAATCGACTCAGGCGTACATCCGCCAGCTTGCCCAGCACCTGGATGATCTGGGCGAGGCCATGCGCAGCCAGCAGGAAGCGCTGCGCCGCCAGGGGATGGACCTTTCCGCGATTTCGCAGGAAGCCTACCGCGCCCTGCGTGATACGACCCACAGCCTGAGCGCCCAGACCCAGGCCATGCACCAGGAACTGCGCCATCTGAACGCGCTGGCAGAAACCACCGCGCTGATTAATTCCATCCTGGAGCCGGATGATGTGCTGGCGGCGGTGATGGACAAGGTGATTGAACTGACGGGGGCGGAGCGCGGCTTTATCATGCTGCGCAGCCGCGCCACCGGCGAACTGGAATTCAAGATCGCGCGCGGGCTGGACGGCGCCCACCTGATCGACGATCAGTTTACCGTCAGCCAGACGATCATTAACCAGGTGGTCAGCAGCGGCGAAAGCACCCTGACGGATAACGCCACCGACGACCCGCGCTTTCAGGATCAGCAAAGCATCGTCGGGTTTTCGCTGCGCAGCATCATGGCCGCGCCGCTGAAGGTCCGCGATGAGGTGATCGGGGTGGTGTACTGCGACAACCGCATTTTTTCTGGCATGTTCAAGCCGCAGGACCTGAACATGCTGGCGGATTTTGCCAATCAGGCCGCCATCGCGCTGGAAAATGCGCGCCTGTTTGAATCTGCCCGCGCCCACCTGGCCGAAGTCCGCGCCACCAGCGACCTGCTGGGCAACGTGCTGGATTCCATCGTCAGCGGCGTGATTACCGTCTCGCCGGATGGCATCGTCAACACCTGCAACCCGTCTGCGGCGGATATTTTCGGCATCAGCACGATGGATGTCGAGGGGACGCCGTTTTATGAGCTGCTGCCGCCGGCGCTGCGCGACGATTTTGAGGTGATTTTGCAGCGAGTGCAGCAGCAGGGCACGCAGGAACTGATCCAGGTGGAGCCGGTGCTGGAAGGCCGGGGGCATTGCTACTGGAATATGGTTATCAGCCCGCTGCTGGACCAGAACGGGGCGACCCAGGGCGTGGCGATTGTGCTGGATGATCTGACGGAAACCCGCCAGCGCGAAGAACAACTGACTCAGGTGCGGCGCTATCTGCCAGCGGCGCTGGTGAGCAACCTGCGCGTGATTGATGTGGCGGGGGTGGCCGGCGAGGAACGCCTGATTACGGCCATTTCGACCGATGTGCGCGGCTTTACCAGCTTTAGCGAACGGCTGGAACCGGAAGCCCTGATGCAGATCATCAACCGCTACCTGAGCCTGGCCAGCGATGCCATCAGCTTTTATAAGGGCGTGGTGGATAAGTTCATGGGCGACGCGGTGACAGGGCTGTTTAACACCCAGTTGAACCCGCAGGACGATCATGCGGTGCGGGCGGTGCGGGCGGCGCTGGGCCTGCTGTCTGACCTGCGGGCGCTGCACGAAGTAATGCCGCCGGAACAGCGCCTGTATTATGGCGTGGGCATTCACAGCGGCATGGCGGTGCTGGGCAATGTGGGCAACGATGATCGCCGCGAATTTTCCGCCGTGGGCGAGGCGATGGAGATCAGCAAGATTCTGGAAGGCAACGCACGCGGCGGCGAGATCATCATCAGCGAGGCGACTCATGCGCTGGTGCAGGAATACTTTGAGTGCGAGCCGTTCACCCCGGAAAAGACCAAAGGCCGCGATGACCTGAAGGTGGCCTACCGCGTGATTCGCCTGAAGAAATCCACCGGGCCAATCTCTCTGGATGATTTTGAAATCTGAGCAGCGCGCGGGTTCAGGCGGAAAATAATGCCTGTAACATGGCCTGGGCGCGGGGCAAATCGCCAGCGGCCAGCGCGTCGATGAGGGCTTCGTAGCGGTCCACCTGCGCCGCCCAATCCCCTGCCGGGCGAGCATTGTCGATCAGGCGGGCCTGGTTGTGCAGGTGGCGCAGGATCTGCGCGGTGTGGGGCCTGGGGGTCCATGATGCCAGCGCCGCATGAATCTGCATCCGGCCTTCGGCGGTGGGACGTTCGCGAAACTGCGCCAGCAGGTCGCGCAGGTGGGCGATCTGGTCTGCGATCAGATGCGGGATCAGCCACTGCAGGGCCAGCCCTTCCACCGCCGCCCACAGCGCATAAATTTCGGCGGCTTCTTCGGGCGTGTAATCGCGCACGTGCGTGCCATAGCGGGCGCGCTTGACCACCAGCCCATCCTGCTCCAGCAGGCGCAGGGCATCGCGCACGGTGTTCTGGCTGACGTTCATCTCCTGCGCGATGGTCAGTTCGACCAGGCGCTCGCCGCAGGCATAGGCCCCATGCAGGATAGCATGGCGCAGGGCCGCAGCGACGTTTTCAGCCAGGGTGGTGTGCGGCATTTAATCCACGAAACGATACTTCAGCAGAGTCCACAGGGCGATAGGCGCATCGGTCCATTTGATCTTCTTGCCCTCGTCCCATTCGCGGCCATTATACGAGATGGGGACTTCATAAATGCGGATGCCCTGTTTGAGCACCTTGGCGGTAAATTCCGGCTCGAACTCGAAGCCTTTGGCGTGAATTTGCATGTTCTGGGCCACTTCGCGCCGGAAGACCTTATAGCAGGTTTCCATATCGCTGAGGATGGCGTTATACAGAATATTCGTCACCAGGGTGAGGCCGCGATTGGCGACCATGTTCCAGAAGTTCATGGCCTTGCGCGGGCCGCCCAGGAAGCGCGATCCGTACACCACACGGGCGATGCCTTCCTGAATCGGGCGCAGCAGGACGGGGTATTCACGCGGGTCATATTCAAAGTCCGCATCCTGAATGATGATGACATCCGAAGTGGCGGCAGCGAAGGCGGTGCGCAGGGCCGCGCCCTTGCCCTGATTATGGTCATGATAGAGGATGCGCACCCGGTCGTGCTCCTCCGCCTCGATGCTGGCCAGCAGCGCGCGCGTGCCATCGGTAGAACCATCATCCACGATGATGATTTCATCCGCGATGCCGACATCTTCCACACGCTGGAGCACATCCGCGATGGTGCTGACCTCGTTATAGCATGGAATGACCACTGTGACGGTCACAGGCTGCTGGGTCAGCTGACGACGAGCAACTCTGGGGTGTTCCTGCATGATCCTTCTCCAGTCTCCTGACCGTGAGTGTTTATAGTAACCACGAACCTGCTTTTCTGACAAAACGTAATCAACGTGTACCTTGCTCTTATTACGCAGTTTTGGCAGAGAAGCTATACTTATACACGAAGACTCTCAAAAACGGCAGGGGCATTAGAATGAAAAACAGGACCGGCATCCTCCTCGTGTTGTTACTTTTACTGGTGGGCCTGACGATCAGCATCCAGGCGCAGGAATTTGGTTTTGGCTGGACAGGGCTATTTTATAACAATACCTCGTTCAGCGGCAATGTGGCGGCGACGGTGGCCAACATCAGCGGCCTGAGCTTTAACTGGCCCGGCGTCCCTGTCATCAACGGGGTGGCGGTGCCCAATGTGGGTGAAGATAATTTTTCGGCGCGTTTTTCCTCATCACAATCCTTTGTGCAGGCAAATTATCAGTTTTCAGTGACTTATGACGATAATGTGCGGGTGCTGATCGACGGGGCCAACGTCTTTGAGGATTTCAGCGGCGGCCCGGTCAAGACCCGCACCTTTAACCGCGACATGACGGCAGGGGTGCATTCGCTGACGGTGGAATTTGTCGAGGTCAGCGCAGAAGCGGTGTTACAGTTCCAGTGGTTTGTCAGCGGCACCGCGCCGACTGTCGGCCCCACCCCCACCCCCGGCCCGACCAACACGCCCGCGCCGACAGGCCTGCCGCCCATCGCGCCGGGGACTATCTCCGCAACGGTGATCCGCGCCGCGGTGCTGAATGCCCGGTCTGCGCCATTCCTGGGGGCGCCGCGTGTAGATCGTCTGCTGCGCGGCCAGACCTATGCCGTTATCGGGCGCGATGCAGATGCGCGCTGGTTCCTGCTGCAGCTAAGCAACCGGCAGGCGTGGGCCTGGGGCTATTATCTGGCGATCAATGGCAACGAGTTCAGTGTGCCGGTGGTCAGTCCGTTTACCACCCAGGGTAACCCCGCCGCCCAGACCGGCGTGGTGGCGCAGGCGGTGGCCGGGCTGAAGCTGCGGGCCGCACCCACCATCGCATCTGAACAGATCGGGCGCATCACCTGGGGCGCGATTCTGCCGGTGCTGGGCCGCAGCCCCAGCGGGGAATGGTGGCGCGTGGTGTGGTTTGGCACCGAAGGCTGGGTCTATTCGCCTTACCTGCGGATTGTTGAGGGGAATATCGACAGTGTCCCCGTCATTCCCTAGCACGCTGCTGAATGCACAGGCACACCGCCAGCAGTGGCCGCTGCCGGCGCACCCCTGGATCATGACACAGACGTGGGAGCGTTTGCTGTTTGCGCACTGGCCGGTGGATGTCGAGGCGCTGCGCCCGCTGATCCCGGCCAGCCTGCCGATTGATACCTATGATGGGCAGGCCTGGGTGGGGGTGGTGCCGTTCGAGATTACCACGCTGCGCCCGCGCAATATCCCGCGCCTGCCGGGGCTGTCGGCTTTCCCGGAGCTGAACGTGCGCACCTATGTCACGCGGGATGGCCGGCCGGGCGTGTGGTTCTTCAGCCTGGATGCGGCCAACCCGCTGGCGGTGCGGTTCGCGCGGTGGGTGTATCATCTGCCCTACTTCACCGCCGATATGCGGGTGACGATGCAGGGCACTATCGTGCAGTATGACAGTGCGCGCCGCAGTGCCCCGGCCGTGTTTCGCGGGCGTTATGCGCCTGTTTCTGAGGTGTTTACCTCAAAGCCGGGTACGCTGGAACACTGGCTGACGGAGCGTTATTATCTGTATGCAGCGGGCAAGCGCGGGCGGCTGTACCGGGCGGCGATCCATCATCTGCAATGGCCGTTACAGATGGCTGAAGCGGAGATCGAGCAGGAAACGACGGCGCTGTCGCACGGGCTGCATCTGCCGGATGTGCCGCCGCTGCTGCATTATGCGCATCATCTGGATATGCTGACATGGTTCATTGAACCGGTGGAGACATGATCGACAACCTGAGCACCCACATCCGCCACATCGAAGAAATCACCATGACCGCCCTGCCCGCGCTGCACACCTTCTATTATGATGGCTGGGTGCTGCGCTTTGGGCGGGGCTATACCCGCCGCGCCAATTCGGTGCATCCGCTGTATCCTTCGACGCTCAACCTCGATGAGAAGATCGCCCACTGCACGGCGCTTTATCATGCGCAGGGCCAGCCAGCCATCTTCAAGATGACAGAGGCGGCGCTGCCTGTGGGGCTGGATTCTGTGCTGGGGCAGCATGGCTTTGAGTCAACCTCCACGACGCTGCTGCAGGTGGCGGACCTGGGCGGGCTGGATTCGGATGCGCTGAACGGGGTGACGATTGAACGCCGGCGCAGCGAACGCTGGCTGGAAGCCTATGCACGCATGAACGAAGTCGCGCCCCACAAACGTGATGTGCTGCGCCAGCTTCTGGATGCGCTGATCGTCCCGGCGGGTTATGCCACGATTGAGCAGGACGGCGAGATTGTGTCGGTGGGGCTGGGTGTGGTCAGCCAGGGATATGTCGGCCTGTTTGATATTGTGACCGGTGCCGCCGTGCGCGGCCAGGGCCTGGGCCAGCGCATTGTGCAGGGCCTCATGCAGTGGGGGCAGATCAGCGGCGCGCAGCGGGCCTATCTGCAGGTGACGGAGGAAAATCACCCGGCGCAGCGCCTGTATGCCAGATGCGGCTTTCGCGAAAGCTACCGCTACTGGTACCGGGTGAAGAATCAGTGAGAGCACGCCACCGAAATGACGTGCTCTCGAATGAACCCGATGAGCAATGGCTGCTCATTCCCAAAAGCGCTTCCCTCTCTGTAGTACTGTAGCATAAATTATGGAACATGCAACTTAAGATTTCCGCCACAGCACGCTTATAAGCCCCAACAGCACCAGCCACGCCGCGCCCCCGGCGATCTGGGCGGCGGGCCACCACGCCGGGCGATAGGCCAGCACGACCTCGCTGGCCCCCGCCGGGATGGGAATGGCGCGGAACATAACATCCGCCCGGTAGATGGGCGCGTCCTCGCCGTTGACCTGTGCCCGCCAGCCCGGATAGTACGAATCGGTCACGATCAGATAGCCGGCGGCCCCGGCCTGCACCCGCATTTCGATGGATTCCGGGGTGTAGCGGTCAATCGTCACCTGAGAGGCGGGAGAGGCAGCCTGAGAGAGCGCCGCTTCTGCGGTGGCATGGATGACGGCGGTCCGGGCCGGGTCGAAGGTTGGGTCGCGCATGACCTCCAGCGCCATGGCCGTGCCCAGGTCAGAATCCGGCACGGTATGGGCTTCTGTCACCACGAAGGCGCGCGGCAGCACGGCCTGATTTTCGTACAGCTTGATATCGCTGGACAGCACGCGCCGCCAGTTGGGGTCCGGCACAAGCTGGACAAACGCATCCGTGCGCCTGTCGATCAGCGTGACGGCATGCACCGTCACCGGCGCTTCGGCGCGCAGTTCCAGCGATGGCGGGTTCAGCGGGTCGCCTTCCGTCACCCAGCGGACGCGCCAGAAATCGCCCAGCCGGCCCGCGCCCGCAGACAGCGGCGCATCCTCAACGACCACCACCGGCAGCGCATCGCCCGTGTACAGCACATCCACAGCGGTGAACTCGAAGGCGGCGGTGTTGTCCAGTTGGATATGCTCACCAGCCTGCAAACTGACGGCAAAGGTGGTGTCGTAGGCGACATCCTCATGCCACAGGTCAAACACCTTGTCGGTGATGAGATAGCGTGTGTTGGTCAGGTTCAGCCAGCGCTGGTCCGGGATGCAGGCGCCCCGGCAGGCTTCCCGCGCCAGAATCTCGCGCAGGCGGCCATCCAGCGTGGCCAGCGTGCCCGGCGGCAGGATGAGCTTGCTGAAGGCGGTGTAATGGCGGGTGGGCAGCAGGCCGCCATCGAAGCCGTCGATGCTGGGGATGCCCCAGATCAGCGGCAGGTTGGGCGCGGCAATCTCTTTTAGCTTGGTGGCAATGTGGCTGATGCGCACCGCCAGATCAGAAAATCCATGCTGCTGGTAGCGCCGTTCCAGCGCGGCCCGGTCACCGGGGTCGAACAGCAGGTCGCTGATGCTGAGGACGCGGCCCGGCGGGGTCTGCTGTGCGCCATAGGCCAGCAGTTGGCTGATGGTGAAGCGCTGGGCGTGGTAGGATTCCGGCAGCACCAGCAGGTTATAGGGCAGCACCCGCGACGCCATAAACAGTTCAGCCAGCAGCGCCAGCAGGGCCAGCGTCGCCAGTCTGCCCCCGCGCCGGGGGGTGACAAAACGCCAGTTGAGCAGCAGAATGCCCACCAGCGCGGCCAGCGCCAGCCCCCACCCGGCCCAGGTGATGGCGGTGGGCATGGCCGGGCCGATGACATCCTGCGGGGCCTGGCGGGCCAGCGTGCTGCTGAGGGCCAGCGCGATAAGCACCAGCAGCAGGGCGGCGGCTTGTGGCCAGCGCAGCGCGCGCGGTGTTTGCAGCAGATGCTGCACCCCGGCCCCCGCCAGCAGGGCCATCCCCAGCGTGAACAGCACCAGCCAGCGCGCCGGCACCCGAAACGAACTGAAACCGGGCAGGTGCGCGAGCTGCCAGTACAACGGGTTAAATTCCCCCAGCGCCAGCAGCAGACCGACCAGCATCAGCGCGCCCCACCACCAGCGCCCGCGCGAAAGCGGACTGCTGCGCGGGACCAGCAGCCCCACCAGCGCCAGCCCCAGGCCGATCACGCCGCCATAGGCCACAAACTCGCCAAAGATGATGCTGTCGTAACTGGGCAGCAGGCCGCGCCCGATGATCAGCGGGTGAAACGAAAATGAGGTGGCTTCGTTGGGGTTCAGCCCGCCGCTGCGGTTAGAGATTCCGGTCAGTTCCAGCGTGGGGATCAACTGCGGCAGCACCAGCGGCACGATCAGCAGCCCGGCCAGCGCCAGCAGCAGCAGCGCCCGCACCACATGGCGCAGCCGCGTCTGAGACGAGGTCGCTGGTTCAGCGGCCGCCATCAGCCCGAACAGGCCCAGCCCCACCCCGGTGATAAAGACGGTCTGGGTGTGCCCGGCCAGAAACTGTAACGCCAGTGCCAGCGCCAGCAGCGGCAGATAACGGCGCGGGCGGCGCAGAGTCTGCTCGTACAGCAGGAACAGCCAGGGCAGCCACGCCAGCCCCTGAAACTGGTTGATCTGCTCGACATGCGCGCCGGCATAACCCCCCAGGCCATAGATGGCCGCCGCCACCAGCGCCGGAACCGCGCCTTTCAGCCAGCGCCGCGCCAGCAGCCAGGCCCCCAGCAGCGCCCAGAAGCTGTGGGCCAGCACGCTGAGGCGGATGCCATCCGGCGGCGCGAAGGGCACCAGCGGCCAGTTGGGCGGGTAGAACGTGCCCGGCTGCGGATTGGCCAGCAGCGGCACCCCGCCGAAAATATCCGGCGACCACAGCGGCAGCGCCCCCTGCATCAGCGCGGCGTTGCGTACCGCCCAGTAGGGGTAAAAATAGGCGTAGGTATCGCCGCGCCCCAGGATCAGGCCGGAGAATGCCAGTTGATGGAAAAAGAGTCCGGTCAGCGCCAGCAGCGCCAGCACCGGCCAGGTACGCAGCAGTTGATCTTTCAAGTGATGTGTCGCAGTTTGTGCCCAGACAGACTCACGATTGTACACGACGCGATTCCGGGGGTGAACCCGCAGGCTGGTCTGCCAGTTCTGCCGACAGCAGCGTGAGGGGGCGGGGGACGTAATAGATATTGTAGACCGCGCCATCGGTAAAGGCGTCGAGGGCGGTTTGGGGGATGTCAAATTCCAGGTCGCCGATGCGCACATAATAGGCGGTGCGCGCCCGGTTGTTCTGGCGTTCGCGCAGTTGATACACCGTCACCGGCCCGACGATATGCTGGGCATAGCCCGGTTCCAGGTAGGTGCCGTAACTCTGGCGCAGCGTCCACACCAGATACGCCAGCCCCGCCGTGATGACCTCGCCCCCCAGCGCCAGCAGAATCGCCAGTTCGGAGACAGCGGTGCCCAACAGCACCGCCAGAATCACCACCGCCGCGATCAGACCAATAACGGCGGTGATCAGGGTGAGGGCGATAATCAGCACGCGCCGCCACCGGAAGACTCTGTTACGCTGCCGTACCGTCAGGCGCCCGGCACGGTTGGCCTGCAAATCCTCTTCGTTGAAATCCAGTGCCGCTGCTAACATTTGCTATCCTGCCATTCCGGGTCAAGTTTTAACACCGGGCGGGCTGTTTTGTCTATAAGAGTTTTGCAACACGCGCCAGAAGGCGGTGTCCGGGTGTGGGATTGTGGCGGTTTGTAGTTGTGCGGGAGGGGGAGAGGCGCCGGAAGCAGAGCGCATTAAACCTGTACCATGCGGCCTGCGGGCATTGTACGACAGCGGGGCGGCCTGAACAGCGGCAGGCGCCGCATACTCAGAATATAAAATTCGGCCTGGTGTTTAGTGGCGGTAAGGCCGGATCACCGAAACGACTTTCCCCTGAATGCGGCAGCTTGCCGGATTGACATAGATCGGGGACATGGTCGGGTTTTCTGGCTGAAGCCGCACACGGTCATTTTCCAGGTAAAAGCGTTTCAGCGTGGTTTCCTCGCGCTCATCCAGCCACACAGCGACCATATCGCCATTGTTGGCGGTGCTGGTTTTGCGCAGCAGGACGATATCGCCATCGGCAATCATGGCGTCAATCATCGAGTTGCCCTTCACCCGCAGCGCGTACACGTCGTTCGGGTCTGTGTTGCCCAGCATGGTGGGGGTCACTTCGACATAATCGCCATTGGCCTCGAAGGCCGGGACCGGCTCGCCTGCCACAATCTGGCCGACCAGCGGGATGCTCAGCGGCAGATGGCTGACTTTGACGCGCTTCTTGCCATCCTTGGAGGGGACTTCGCCGACCACGCGGATACCGCGCGATTTGCGGCCAGAACGCTCCAGATAGCCGGCCTGCACCAGTTTGTTCAGGTTGTAGTTGACCACAGAGGTGGAGTTAATATCAGTGGCCAGGCCGATTTCGCGGATGGTGGGCGGATACCCATGCTCATGCACATAGGTTTCCATGTATTGCAGGATTTTTTGCTGTCGCTTTGATAGTTTGTTGAAATCCTTCATGATTTTAATCCAATCCTAACTATCGAATGGTTGTTCTACATTATAAAGATACACTTGTTCTATGTCAAATTTATGGCTGCTGGCGTTGGCCGTCAATACAGGCTAGACTACAATCAGATAACCTTAGCAGTGACGAATAACTCATGAAAACACTCACACGCACCCTGACCGATAGTGACCGGGGGCTGCTGCCGGCGCTGGCGGAAGTCTGGGGAGTTAAAGCAGATAACCTGAACACGCCGGAACTGATTACGGCGCTGGCGGAAGCGATGCTCGAGCCGGAGCGTGCCGAAAAGGTATGGGACAACCTCAATGATGACCAGCGCGGCGCGCTGCAGGCGCTGCTGGGGTCCGGGGGCAAGATGTCCGCTACCATGTACACCCGCCTGTTTGGGGAAATCCGGCACATGGGCGCGGCCCACATCGAACGCGACCAGCCTCACCGCAACCCGCAGAGCAGCGCCGAAGCCCTGTTTTATCGCGGGCTGATCGCGCAGGCCTTCGAGCAGACGGAGGCCGGGGCGCGGCCCATTATCTATGTGCCGGATGATCTGATCCCGGTGCTGCCCACGCACAGGACCGCCTACCAGCATCTGCAGCAGGAAGCGGCCACCGAACAGCCAGAGATGGGGCCGCTGGAGGAAGTGACCAATATCCAGCAGGCAGATACGTCGGTGGTCGATGACCTGACCACGCTGCTGGCCTATCTGCAACTGCATGGCGCGCAGGTGGCCGACGATGACTTTGCTCCGGCAGAGCGCGAAGGCATCCAGGCGCACCTGCTCAACCCGGACCCGATCCGGCTGGCGTTTTTGCTGGGGCTGGGCATCAGCGCGGATTTTATCGCCATTGAGGAACATCGAGCCAGCACCAAACGGGCAGAAATCCGCCGCTGGCTGGCCGAACCGCGCGCCAGCCAGGTGCAGATGCTGGCGGAAGCCTGGCGCACCAGCGCCTCGTTTCGGGACCTGTGGCATGTGCCCGGCCTGTTCCCGGAAGGGCTGGCGAATTATGACCCGACGGTGGCGCGCGGGGCGGTGTTCAACTTCCTCAACGAGATTGCGCCGGAGCAGGACTGGTGGTCGGTGGATGAGTTTATCGAGGTGGTCAAACACGCTGATGCCGACTTCCAGCGGCCCGGCGGCGATTATGACAGCTGGTATATCCGCAGCGAAGCGGGCGATTATCTGCGCGGGTTTGAAAGCTGGGATGCGGTGGAAGGGGCGCTGCTGGAATTTTATCTGACAGGGCCGATGCACTGGCTGGGGCTGACAGACCTGGCCGAAGATGCCGCCCGGCTGACCGCGTATGGCCGCGCCTTCCTGGGGATGATCCCCTGGCCCACCCCGCCGGAGCCGGAAGATAAAATCGTGGTGCAGGACGATGGCACGCTGCTGGTTTCGCGCCGGGTGTCGCGGCTGGACCGCTTTCAGGTGGCGCGTTTCACCTCGTGGGGGCCAGCGGGCGACCCGTACACCTACCGGCTGGATGGCCCCGGCATCGCCCAGGCGGAACGGCAGGGCATCAACACCGGGCATATCAGCACCTTCCTCAAGCGCGTGCTGGGCGATGATCCGATTCCGCAGAAGATCGCGCAGTTACTGCAGAACTGGCAGAGCGGCCCGGCGGCGAAAGTCACGATGGAACGGCTGATCGTGCTGCGAACCACCGCGCCGGAAACGCTGAGCATGATTATGGATACGCCGGCGCTGCGGCGTTACCTGGGCGCACAGCTTGGGCCGATGGCGGTGATTGTGCGGGCGGACCAGTGGGAAGCGCTGCGGACAGCGCTGGGCGAAGCTGGTATTGATGCGGAACTGATCGGCATTTAGGGCGGCGGGAAAAACAACAGGCCCCAACGCGAGGCTGGAGCCTGTCTGTTTATCTGAAAACGGGCCGGATGCTAGCGGCGGGTGCCGCGCTGGATAAGCCCCAGCAGGAACAGGAATACCACTGCCCCGACAAAGGCGACCAGGATGCTGCCCAGGTTGATGCCGGTGACTTCGCCGCCGACGCCAAGCTGCGTAAGCAGCCAGCCGCCGACAAAGCCGCCAATCACGCCGACGATGATATCCGTCAGGCAGCCCTGGCGGGTGTTGGTGCGCATCACGATGCTCGCCAGCCAACCGGCGATGCCGCCCACGATAATCCAGGCCAGTACATTGACTTCCATTTGTTTCTATCCTCTCGCTGCAAGGGGCCTATTAGGCGCGCCGCATGGCGCGTACCAGCGCCAGAATAACCACTGCGCCAATAAAGGCCACCACAATGCTCATCAGGTTGATGCCGGTCACGCCGCCACCGATGCCAAGCAGGTTAAACAGCAGGCCGCCCAGCAGCCCGCCCGCAATGCCGATGATGATATCCCCCACCAGGCCGTAAGGCGGCGATGTGCGCACCACCATGCTGGCTAGCAGACCAGCCACAGCCCCCACAACAATCCAGATCAGGATTTCCTCGAGCATTTGATTCTCCTTTACTCCATGTGACCTTATTTTGCGACTTGTCAGGAGCTATAACATCAACCGGTAGCGGGATTCCGGCGTAGGTCAGGTGGGGGAAGCCGCACTCGAAAAAAGCGGTGCAAGCGAGTATAGTTTGCTGCTGCCGGGTGCGTGTTACCGACCCGGTGATAGACGATAGCCAACCGGAATGGCTGTATTTATGCGACGACGTTTGCCCGATTTTGCCCTGCTTGCGCTGCTGTTTGTGCTGCCGCTGGTCATGTTCTGGCCGCAGACGATGGGCGGGCGCACGCTGCTGCCCACCGAAAACCTGTACCAGTTCGAGCCGTATGCCACCTATCGCGAGGTGGTCGGCGCGCCGGAAGTGCCACACAATGCGCTGGTATCGGACCTGGTGCTGGAAAATCTGCAATGGAAAATCTTCATTCGCGAGAGCCTGGTCCAGGGCGAAATTCCGCTGTGGAACCCCTACCAGTTCAGCGGCATTCCATTTCTGGCCGCCGGGCAGCATTCCGCGCTGTATCCCTTCAGCATCATTTATTACGCGCTGCCGCTGACGGCGGCGTATGGCTGGTTTACGGTGGTGCAGTTGTGGCTGGCCGGGGCCTTTATGTACCTGTTCCTGCGCGGGCTGGGGACGGGGCGCTTTGGCAGCCTGCTGGCGGGGGTGACGTACCAGCTTTCGGCCTTCTTCGTCATCAGCGCGGTGTTCCCGATGATTATCGCGGCGGCGGCGTGGCTGCCCCTGCTTCTGCTGATGATCGAGTTTACGATGCAGCAGCGCCCGCTGTGGGGCCGGCCTGCCAGCGTGCCCTGGGTAATTATTGGGGCGGTGGCGCTGGGCTGCAATATCCTGGCTGGGCATGTCGAGATCACCTACTACACGCTGCTGATGATGGGCTTTTATGCGGCGGCGCGCCTGCTGATGCTGTGGCGGGGGCGGGCTGGGCTGGCGCGGGTGGTGCAGCGCGGCGCGTGGCTGCTGGGGCTGGTGGCGCTGGGACTGGTGCTGGGCGCGGTGCAGTTTCTGCCGCTGTTTGAATTCGCCGGCCTGAATTTTCGCTCCGGTTCGGCCAGCTATGACGAGGTGGTGGGCTGGGCGCACCCCCTGCGCGATGTGATTCAGTTCGCCCTGCCTAACTTTTATGGCAACCCGTCGCATCACCAGTATTTCGATGTGTTCAGCCGGGCGCTGGTGCCGGTGACGGTCAACGCCTTCGGCCAGCCGATCACCCATACCGACTGGGGTATCAAAAATTATGCGGAAGGCGCGCTGTATCTGGGCATTCTGCCGCTGGCGCTGGCGCTGTATGGGGTGCTGAGCGCGGCACGGCAGCCCCAGGCGGATGATGGCCACCGGGGGCGGGTAATCGCCTTTGCGCTGCTGGGGCTGCTGGGCCTGTCGCTGATGTTCGGCCTGCCGACCTATCGCCTGCTGTATCTGCTGCCGGGCATCGACCAGCTTCATTCGCCCTTCCGCTGGATTTTCGCCGTGACGCTGAGCGTGGCGGTGCTGGCTGGTTTTGGCGCGGACAGGCTGGCGCGTGGTCAGGGGCTGGCGGGGGCGGCGCTGCGGCGGTGGTTTGGTTATGGCCTGCTGCTGATTGGCGTGGTGGTGCTGGCGGGTTTGCTGCTGTCGTATGTGTTTTATGACGTGGTCGAGCCGCTGGCACAGTGGGCGCTGGATAACATGGTGACGGCCAGCGGCGAACCGGCGGCGGCGCGCTTTGCTGATGCGCGCATGTTTTACAGCTACCAGTTTACCAGCGTGCTGACCTTCGGCCTGATGACGCTGGGCGCGGGGGGCGTGTTCTGGCTGGCGGGGCGCGGCGTTTCCTTAAGACAGAAGCAAGGCTGGCAGATTTTCGCGGTGGGGCTGGTGGCGCTGGACCTGATGATCGCGTCGTGGGGGTTTAACCCGGCTTCCGACCCGGCGCTGCTGGATTTCACGCCGCCTGCGGTGGAGTGGCTTCAGGCGCAGGAAGGGCGCTGGCGCTATACCACGCTGGACGACCCGACGCAGCGGCCCATCATGAACGCCAACATGGGCTGGCGGCATCATCTGCGCGATATTCGCGGCTACGAGAGTATCATCCCGAAGCATTATGTCGACTACACGCGCCAGATCGCGCCGCAGGTGCAGCTTGATTTTAACCGGGTGGCCCCGCTGTATACCGATTACGGCAGCATCAACTTTGATTACCGGCAGGCGCTGGAATCGCCGCTGCTGGACGCGCTGGGCGTGCGTTATCTGATCACCCACAAAACGACCACGCTGCCGGACGAACTGACGACGGCCCCCGGCCCGCGCACCGGGCCAGCCTGGACTCTGGCGTATGAAGATGAGGCCGTGCGCATCTGGTCGAACGGGAACAGCGGCCTTGTGCGCGCGCTGCGCAGCCTGGATGACCCTGTTCACGCGGCATGGGGGCCGGTCATCACCCACGACAGCGGGCGCGAGAAATTTATCGACGTGCGCATGGATGATCCCACATGGCTGGTTATCAGCGAGACATACATGCCGGGCTGGCGTGCCTTTATCCGCCCCTGGGGCGCGGATGAGGATGCCGAAGTGGCGCTGGAGGTGGTGCCGGTTGACGATGTGCTGCAAGGGGTGCATGTTGCCGATGTGGACGCGCTGGTGAATCAGGCGATTGCCAGCGGCACCGCCCCGCAGACATTTTACCTGCACGCCATCCAGCAGGCGATTGAACAGGACGACGCGGCGCGGGTCGATGCCCTGATTGCGGAGCTGGAGGCGCTGCTGGCGACGGACCCGCCGGAGATTTTCGGTAACATCAACGAGCGCATCACACAGGCGATTGCCGCATGGCGAGCATCATCTAACACCAGCCTGGAACAACGCGCCTTTGAAAGCGAGCTGCTGCAACTGCGGCAGGCCAACTGGACCGTGCGCGTGGTCTACAGCCCGGCCAGCTTCCAGATCGGCCTGTTTGTGTCGTTTCTGGGGGTGGTGATGGTGGCCTTCCTGCCGGGGGTGTGGCTGTGGCGGCTGTTCGTGGCCAATGAGGAAGGCAGCACCATTGGCCGGGTGGCGCGCAACAGCCTGGCGCCGATCATCCTCAACCTGTTCAACCGGGGCATTGATTTCGCCTTCGCGTTGGTGATGCTGCGCATCCTCGGCCCGGAGGATGCAGGCATCTATTTTTACGCCGGGTTCATCTTCATCTGGTTCGATATTTTTACCAACTTTGGCCTTGATCTGCTGCTGACGCGGGAAGTGGCGCGGGATCGCAGCCTGGCGGCGCGTTACTTCTTCAGCACCAGCGCGCTGCGCTTCGGCCTCACGCTGATCGGCATTGTGCTGCTGGCGGCGTTTCTGCTGGGGCGGCAGTCGCTGGTAGAGCCGCCGCTGAGTGGGGACGGCATCATCGCGATTATGCTGCTGTATATCGGCCTGTTCCCCGGCAGCCTGAGCAAGGGCATGACCTCGCTGTTTTACGCCTTCGAGCAGGCGGAATATCCGGCGGTGATTACTACGCTTTCGACCATCAGCAAGACGGTGCTGGGGCTGGTGGTGCTGGTGCTGGGCTATGGGGTGATCGGGCTGGCAGCGGCCAGCATCGTCACCAATGTGCTGACGCTGGCGGTGCTGATGTGGGGCGGGCGGCGTCTGCTGGCGCGGGTGGGCGCGGGCGGGGTGGTCGATGTGGGCCTGATGCGCGGCATGGTGGGCCAAAGCTGGCCGCTGATGCTGAATCACTTTCTGGCGACGATCTTCTTTCAGATCGACGTGCTGATTATTGAGGCGCTGCACGGGGTGCGCATGGTCGGGCTGTACAGCGTGGCCTATAAATGGCTGGCGGCGCTTAATGTGATTCCGGCCTTTTTTACGCAGGCGATGCTGCCGGTGATGTCGCGGCAGGCGCACGAGGACCGCGAGGCGCTGCGGCGCACCTATACCCTGTCGATCAAGCTGCTGATGATGATCGCCCTGCCGACAGCGGTGGTGTTCACATTTCTGGCCTATTTTCTGACCGGGGTGCTGGGCGGGGCGCAGTATCTGCCGGACAGCGCCATCGCCACCCAGTTGATGATCTGGAGCATTCCGTTTGGCTGGATCAACAGCCTGACGCAGTATGTGCTGGTGGCGCTGGATCTGCAGCATCGCATCACCCGCGCCTTTGTGCTGGCGGTGTCGTTTAATATCGTGACCAACCTGCTGTTTGTGCCGCAGTATGGCTATCAGGCGGCGGCGCTGACCACCATCGCTTCGGAATTTATGCTGCTGCTGCCGTTTGGCTGGCTGATGCACCGGGCGCTGGGGCGCATCGGCTGGCTGGAGATTGTCTGGCGGCCTGCGGTGGCAGCGGGCCTGATGTTTGGGGTGCTGCTGCTGGGGTGGGAGGCGCAGCCCGCGCTGGCCCTGGGCATCAGCCTGCTGGTCTACCCCGGCGCGCTGCTGCTGCTGCGTCCGCTCAGTGCGGCAGAAACCGAACGTCTGCGTCCGCTGCTGCCAGGCCGGGTCCGCCGGATGATGGAGCCGTTCCTGGCGCGCTGAATTCACCACCGCTGAAGCCGCGCGGCTGATCAATAATACTCTGGTGCTGCCTGCGTCCGGAAGGTTAGAAACGCTTACTCCCCGGCGGGCGCAGGCTGGCGCATCTGACCGCGCACGCCGGCAGTCGGCACGACGCGCAGCGGCAGTTCCTGCAGCAGGCGTTCGACAAAGGGATTGCCCAGGACGCGCAGGGTGACGGTGTCATCATTTAAGGTCAGAATAAAGGAATAAATCAGCACCCGGCGCGCACCGCCGTGCCAGTATTCTTCATAATAAACATCTTCCTGAAGCTGCCACCCGCTGCTTAAAAGAGTCAGAAGTGCATCTCCACCGGTATACCGCTCCGATTGGGGGCACCAGTGGCGAGGCCGCTCGGTATAAAACGAATGAAACCGGTTCAGGTTATCCACTTCCTTTTCTCCTCTGTGTATCGCCTGTGAGGGCAGGCAGGTGTGGGGAGTCAAAGACAGCTTCATGGGCTGAAGCTGTGCGTGTGTCTCCGTATGATGTTAATCTAACATTATTTATCAGCAGCAATCATTGAGAAGCGGACAAAATTTATGAAATTCACAATTTGTCCTGCTGATGCGCCACCGCAGAAAGCAAAAGGACGCCCGGCGGGGCGTCCTGAGCATAAACATGGTTTTACAGGCCGGGGGATTTAGTGCTGTGGCACAGAAGCGGCGTGTTCCTTGATTGGACGGACCTGTACCGGCAGGTTAGAGATCAGGCGGCGGACGTACGGATTAGACAGCACCGGCACGCGCAGCACCTCGTCATCGCGCACCATCTCCAGATGATAGATCATCACCATGCGCGACCCGGCGTGCCAGTATTCTTCGTAACGTACTGTTTCTCCGATCTGCCATCCGTTGTTCAACAGAGTCACGATGACATCGCCACCGGCGTACTGCTGGGAGTTCGGCGACCAGTGGCGGACAACGTCCATATACTCGAAGTGAAAGTTAGAGGCATCGAATGTAACCATCGTATGTCGCTGCTCCTCACTAGAAACCGGTCAATTAGATGATATAACAGCTTCGTTAACGATGTTTTATCAAGGCATTATCGGGCGATGAGTGTTGTGTTGAAGCTTATATTCTCAGTTTACACATAATTGAGATGAAAGTCATGCACCCGTGTTTACGAATTCTGACCGGATTCTCACAGCACTATCACCAAAGGCAAACACGGCGGCCTGTTGGGGCCAGATAAGGCCAAAAATACGTTAAATTGTCGTTTGTTTAGGCTGTCTGCGCGATTTTTCCTTTATACTGTGATTATGCGCGTTTCCAGAGGATCGTGTATAGTTAATGTTAGAAATAGTTGGCTCCCTGATACAACGAATGAGTGAGGGGCAAAATGAGTAAAGGACGAATTCTGGTTGTCGAAGATGACTTCGACATTTCCAACATGCTGCGGATTTATTTTGCCGGGCAGGGCTACGAAGTGCAGGTCGCCCCGCGTGGTTCGGATGCCCTGGCGATGACGCGCAAACAGCTTCCGAATCTGATCGTCCTGGACATCATGCTGCCCGATATGAACGGTTACGATGTTTGCATTGAACTGCGCAAAACAACCCGCACCAGCCATATCCCCATCATCTTTCTGACGCAGAAGGACGAACGCAGCGACAAGATCCGGGGGCTGGAGATTGGCGCGGATGACTACATTACGAAACCGTTTGACATTGAAGAACTGAAGCTGCGGGTGCAAAACGCCATTTCCTCCGCCAACCGCCACGCCCAGATCGATGATAAATCCGGCCTGCCCACCGGGCGGCTGATCGAGGAACATCTGCGGACGCTGATGCGGGTAGAAACGGACTGGGCCTACTTTGACCTGAAGCTGAACAATTATGATGAGTTTGTGGACGTGTACGGGTTTGTGGCAGGCGATGATGTGATCCGCTTTGTGGCGCTGATGCTGAGCGAAGTGGTCGAGGAATTTGGGGCTTCGGAGGATTTTCTGGGGCACCCGGGCCGCGATAACTTTATCGTGATTACCCACTGCACCGAAGCAGACAAAATGCGCGACCGGATTGTCGAACGGTTTAACGACGAAGTGCGCCAGCACTATTCATTCATTGATCGTGAACGGGGATACATGCTGGTGCCGGATGCCAGCGGCAGCGAGCGGCAGGCCCCGTTGATGACCATGGGAGTCGGGACAGTTTCAACCCGCACTCATCAGTTCTCGGATATTCGCGAAATCACCGAACTGGCGGCAGAAAACCGCCGCCGGGGCTTCAGTGGCGATTACACCGGGTCGAAAATTCTGACTGAATGGTAAAACGGGTACTGCGGCCAGCGATCAGAGTTCAGACAGTTGTGGAAGTCACAGCGCAGGGGTAATGGGCAGTGGCGATTGCGTTTCTGATCACTGATACTGAGCAAGATCAACCGGTAACCTAGACGTTTACTGAGGGCTTTATGGGCCTGGCGATCATCCTCTTTCTGGGTGGATTTGTCATTTTTGCATGGCTGTATCTGTGGCTGCGACAGCGCCAGAACCTGGGGCAGCAGCCCGCTGTGGAACAGGTGCTGCACGAAATCCCGGTCTTTTCCGGCGATGATGCGGTGCTGGTTTCGCGCGAGCACGGCCAGCTTGTCTATATCAATGATCGCGCCCGGCGCTGGCTGGACCTGAACGGCGCCAACCCGGACCTGGAATATGTGGCGCGTTTTGCCGCGCCCGCAGACAGCTTCCTCGAATTATTCTCTCGCGAAGCACAAACTTCCTTCCAGCTTGGCCCGCGCTGGGTCGAGGCGTCGTCGCACCGTATCCCGGCAGGGCCAGAGGTGCGCACGGTGGTGGTGATGCGCGAACTGGGCGCGACCACCACCAACCCGGAAGCGCTGGATCTGTCGCTGGCGATGAACCTGATTAACACCATTGGCGAGATGGTCAACGCCAGCCAGAGCGTGGAGCAGGTGCTGCAAACCCTGCTGTCCGTCGTGCGCGAGGCGGTGCCGGCGGACGCGGGCGAAATCTGCCTGTGGAACGCGCAGGAACGTGTGCTGTATCCGCGCGGTTGGGTGGGCGATGCGACCTATGTGCTGCGGCTGGCGGAGGAAGCAGGCGGGGTGTACCGCCCGGGTGAGGGAATCACAGGCTGGATCGCGCAGCATCAGCGGCCGGTGCTGTCTGTGAGGGCGGACGACCCGGCGGCGATCCTGCCCAAGCTGAATGAGGGGCCGTATCGCAGCTTTGTGGGCGTGCCGCTGCTGCTGGGGGACGAATTTATCGGCACCTTTGAACTGGCCGCAGTAGAGCCGGGTACTTTTACGCAGCGCGACCTGGCGCTGTTACAGGCCATCAGCAAATCTGCCGCGATTGCCATTCATAATGCGGAACTGTATGCCGAACAGGCGCGGCGGCTGGAGGATATGGTCAGCCTGCAGCAGGTGACGCAGCACAGCGAGGATGGCGACGGCGATTATGTGCGCTCCGTTTATGCCGCGCTGCACCAGCGGCTGGCACAGTTTGTGGGCGCGGAGATGTGCGGCATCCTGCTGTATGACGAGCAGAAACAGATGCTGATGCCGGAACTGCCATTTTATGGCCTGCCGGACCAGGTGACGCGCCAGTATAGTATCCCGGTGCCGTTGGGCAGCCCACAGCGCGAAGTCTGGGAAAAACAGCAGTACTGGATTTCTAACGATGTGACTGACGAACCGATGGTCGAGGCGATGGGGCTGATGCCGCTGGTGGCGGCTACTGGCGTATATAACACCGCGCTGATTCCCATTGAGGTAGGCCACCGGCGCATCGGCGTGATTCAGGCCAGCAACAAGCGCGCAGAAGGCGGCTTTACGCTGCGCGATATGCAGAATATGCGTATTCTGGCGGCACAGGCCGCGATTGTGGTCGAAAATACGCGCCTGTACGAGCGTGAACAATCGCGCGAAGTTGAACTGATGGGCCTGCAGGAAATTACGCAGGCGATTAACGTCTTTGGCAGCGATGATAACCTGTTCGCAGAGGTCAACGCCCGCATCGCCAGCCTGATGCAGATCGAGATGTGCGGCATTTTGCTGTACGACGCGGACAATCACCAGCTTGTGGCGCGGCCGCCCTTCTTTGGCGTCAAGCTGGAGCAGGCACAGCGTTATGTGATCCCGCTGCAGCCCGGCAGCCGCCTGGAGGCGCTGTGGGAAGCGGAGGATGCCTGGTATACCAACGCCATCGCAACGGACCGGGTGATGGTCGAGGCCGGGCTGGAAACGCTGGCGGAGACGATGGGCATGCGCCAGACCATGATCGTGCCGCTGTCGGTCGGCGGCAGGCGGCTGGGCGTGGTACAGGCTTCCAACAAGTTCAGCGGCGAACCGTTTACCGATAACGACGTGCGCCTGCTGACGATTTTTGCGACACAGGCCGCCGCCATTATCGAGAATGCCCGGCTGTACCGCGACCTGGAACGCCGCGCTTCTGAATCTGAAAGTCTGCGGCGCATCGCGGAACTGGCCGCGGCTGTGCTGACGCCGGACGAGCCGCTGACCCCGGTGCTGGCGGAAATCGCCCACCTGACCGGCAGCCCGCTGGTGTTTATCAACGTGCTGGATGAAACCGGCGAAAATCTGGTGACTGAGGCGCGTTATGTACACGGCGTCTCGCTGGATGGGGCCATTGTTCAGCCGGTCATCCCACAGACGCCGCCGGTTGCGCTGTCGCGCCGCCCCTACCGCAGCCACGACGCTGCCAATGAAGCCTATGCCAACCATGCCTATGGCACGCTGGTGGAACAGGCCGGGGTGCAGCAGGTGGTGATTGTGCCGCTGGCTGTCGGCGAGCGCAGCCTGGGCGAACTGGGAATCGCCAACCGCACGCGCCTGCCCTATGGCTCGCAGGATGAGCGCCTGCTGCGCACCATCGCCACACAGATCAGCGGGGCGCTGGACCGGGTGACGCTGTACCAGTCTGCCGGGGAAAATCTGCACCGCCGCGTGCAGGAACTGGACGCGATTTCGCGCGTCAGCAACGAACTGACGCTGACGCTTGATCTGGATCATATCCTCAACGTCATCCGCGAGGAAGCGGTGAAGGCGACCGGGGCCAGCGGCGGCACGGTGGCGCTGCTGCGCCCGGCGGATCGCTGGCGCGAGCGTAACCAGCCAGAACTGGAACGGCGGCTGGGCGAAGGCCCGCAGCGGCTGGCTGAGGTAGAGCGCCAGGCTGTGCTGCGGCAGGGCGAGGCGCTGCTGGTGGTGGATTATGCCGAAAGCGTTTATGATGCCGTGCCAGAAGCGGCGCGGTCTGCGCTGGCAGTGGCCTTTGTCCACGAAAGCCAGCCCGTCGGCGTCATTCATCTGTATCATCAGCACCCTAATTATTTTGATGAACGGGCGGACGAGTTTTTGCAGACTCTGGCGACCAAGGCCGCGCTCGGCTATGGCAACAATGTCCGCTATCAGGATCAGTTAGACCGCAGCAACCAGCTCCGGCGCCGCGTGGAACAGCTCAACCAGATTTTTGAACTGGGGCAGATGCTGCAAAGCAACACCGACTCGACAATGATGCTGGAAGCGATTGCCTACAGCGTGCAGCAGAGCGTGGGCTTTGATGTGGTGCTGATGCTGCTGATGGACGAGGATGCCGGGGTGATGCGCCGGACCACCCAGGCGGGTATGCCGCTGGATGTGTTTGAGGCCAGCAAGAAGGATGTCCTGCTGAAGGAAACGATGATGCTGCTGCTGGATGAAACTTACCGCATCAGCGAATCGTATTTCTTCCCTGAAGAATGGCACAACAACTGGATGCATGTGGGCGACCTGCGCGCCCTCAACACCCGCTTTGAAGGCCAGCGCGAAAATCAGCCGCACGGCGAGCGCGACTGGCACCCGGGCGATATGCTGATCGTCCCGTTAAACGGCCCCACCGGCGCGCTGATCGGCCTGATGGTGCTGGACGGCCCGCAGGATAACCGCCGCCCCAGCCGCTTTACGATTGAACTGCTGGAAATCTTCTCGCATCAGGCATCGACGACGATTGAAAACACGCGCCTGTACCTGGATTCAATCACCAGTGCGGAACAGCAGGCGCGGCTGAATGAAATTCTGGAAACGATTGCCAGTAACCTGGATATTGAGTCGATTCTGGCGGCGCTGGCGCGGGGGGCGCTGCGCATGGTGCCGCTGGCACGCATGACCGCCGCGCTGCTGAACCAGGAACGGCAGGTCTTTGAGATTATTCGCATTGTAGCCAAAGCGGATGATTCGCTGGAGGTGGAGCGCGAACACTGGCCGTCGCTGGACCGCACCGCGCTGGGGCGCAGCTTTAACGAAGCTCAGGATTATATGTATCATCATGGCGAGGCCGCCATTGTGGATTATGAAGACCTGAGCCAGTGGCACGCGGCGACGGAGCGCACCAGCCTGGTCATGCCGCTGATGGCCGGCGGCGAGCATCTGGGCGCGCTGCATATCGGCAGCGATCTGGTGCAGGCCTTTGGCTTTGCGGAATTCCGCCCGCTGCTCAAGCGGATGGCCAATCTGGCGGCGGTGGCGATCCAGAACACGCGCCTGCTGGAACATGCCGTCAACCTGCGCCAGTTTAACGAATCGGTGGTGCAGTCGATTCAGCAGGGCATCGTCGTGCTGGATAAATCTGGCCGGGTGATGACGCTGAATGCGTTTATGCGCCAGCGCTTCGGGTGGGACGATGAAGCCGTTGGGACGGACCTGTTTGAGTACCGCCCGGAACTGCGCCGCACCCTGGCGGAAAGTGTGCGGCAGACTCTGGATGAAGGCCAGATTCAGGAGAATATCCGGCTGAATCTGGAATATGAAGACCAGACGATGATCTGCAACTTCTATATTTATCCGCTGGGCAGCGCAGAGAATGCGCGCGGCGCGGTGCTGCTGATGGAAGACCTGACCGAGCGAATCCAGCTTGAACAGGACCTGGAAATCCGCGCCACGCAGCTTTCCGCCCTGACGGAAGTCTCCAGCCGCATTACCGCCTCGCTGGATCACAGCGAAGTGGTGGCGCTGGCGCTGGGGGTGATGGATCGGATTCTGGAATATGATACGCTGACCTTCTGGCTGCGCGATGGCGATTATCTGGTGCTGCAGGGGGCCAAGGATTATGAGGACGACACCATGCCGGTGGGGGCGCGGGTGCGCATTAGTTCGCACGAACGCCTGAGCCATGTGGTGGAATCGCGCCAGGTCTATTCGATCAGCCGCCTGCAGGGGTGGGACAGCCTGCCCGGCGAGCATGGCGCGCAAAGCTGGATGGGCGTGCCGCTGGTCAGCCAGGGCAGCGTGGTTGGTGTGATCGCACTATGCAAGGCGGAATCGAAGTTTTATGACCGGCAGGCGGAGCAGGCCGCGTTCGCGTTTGGTAATCAGGTGGCCGTCGCTCTGGCCAATGCCGATCTGTTCCGCGAGGCGGAACGGCGCACCCAGCGCCTCAGCCTGCTCAACCGTGTGTCGGTGGCGCTGGGGCAGTCGCTGGACAGCGAGGATATTCTGGAAATCGCGCTGCGGGAAATCGCGCAGGTGCTGAACGTCGAGCAGGCCTTTGGCTTAATGTTCGAGCGTGATCTGCAGATCGGGCGTGTGGTGGTCGAACATCCGCGCGGCGACAAACCGCCGGATAAGGTGATCGACCTGCGCTCCAGCCCGACTTACCAGCATATCCGGCGCACGGTCAAATCGCTGATGATCGAGGACATTAACAATACGTCGCCGGAACTGGCCGATGTGGTGCGCGAACTGGCCCCGCGCATGGTGACAGCTTATGTGATTATTCCGATGGCCATTGGCGGGCAGGTGATCGGCGCGTTTGAACTGGTGGATTATCTTGGCCCGCGCACCTTCGACCCGGAACAGACCGACCTGGGCCGCATCATCGCCAATCAGGCCGCGATCGCCATCCAGAACACCAGCCTGCTGGAACAGACGCTGGTGCGCAGCCGCGAACTGGAAACCCTGCTGGAAGCGGCGCAGGCTACATCCCTCACGCTGGATGTACAGGAAGTGTACCGCCGCGTGGTGGAACTGATGATGCACGCGCTGGATATGGACGACTGTGCCCTGATGATCTGGGACGATGTCGATCATATCGTGCGGGTGCAGTACGATGTCAACCGCGCCGGCAACCCGGATCGCATCACCCCGCCCGGCACAGAACTGAGCCTGTCGGATTACCCGTCGAAGGTGCGGGCGCTGGAAAAACGCGAGGTGGTGCTGCTGAGCCTGGACAGCCTGGAACTGAGCGAACGGGAACGGCAGGAACTGGAATCCTTTGGCGATATTGTGCAGATTCTGGTGCCGCTGGTCACACGCGACAGTGTGATCGGGCTGGTGCAGCTTGAACTGGAACAGGAATACCGCGCCTTTACGCATCGGGAAATCCGGCTGGCGCAGGCGCTGGGCGCACAGGCCGCCACCGCCATCGAAAACGCGCGGCTTTCGACAGAAACCGCCAACCGTGTCGAAGAACTGTACATCATCAACGATCTCAGCCAGGCCATTTCCGCGACCATCAACCTGGACGAAATGATCGTCATGGTGCGCGACCGTCTGCCGGGCGTGACCGGAGTCGAGGAACTGTATCTGGCGCTGTATGATGCCGAAACTGAGGAAATCACCTTCCCGGTGTATGTGAAAAACGGCGTTTCGATAGACATGCCGCCGCGCCAGCTTAACGATGACGAGGTGTCGTTCATCATCCGCAACCGCCGCCCGCTGAGCATGGGCAGCGATTACTTCAGCCCGGAAGAACTGCGGCGCAGCCTGGGCATTCGCAACGCAGAGGGCGACATCAAGAGTTATCTGGGGGTGCCGCTGGTGGCGGGCGATCAGGTGCTGGGCGTGCTGGCGATGCGCGATACCAGCCGGAAGCGCGCCTTTGGTGTCAACAGCCAGGGCATTCTGATGACGGTGGCTTCGCAGTTTGCCGCCGCGATCCAGAACGCGCACCTGTTCGAGCGGCTGCGTTCGGTCAATGACGAGCTGAGCGAACTGAACCGCACGCTGGAACAGGCCGTCGCAGCCCGTACCGAAGAACTGTCCGAGGAACGCGACCGCATCAATACGCTGTATCGCATCACGGCGGAACTGGCGCGTACGCTCGACCTGGAGCGGGTGCTGCGCCGGGCGCTGGAAATGGTGGCGCAGGCGGTGGGCGCGGAAGACGGCGTGATTATGCAGATCAACCCCACGACGGACCAACTGCACACCCGTGCCGCGCTGACTCCGTTTATCGAGGACGAGGATCAGGCTTACTATCACCCGGCGACGGCGCTGGCCACGGCGCTGATTGAGGAACAGGGGACGGAGCGCACGATCCTGGTGGATGACCTGCTGGCGAACCAGCACTGGAACGCCAGCCTGCCCGGCGCGGAGGGGTATCGCAGCGCGCTGGCGGTGCTGCTGGAAATCAACGATGATATTCTGGGCGTGATGATCCTGCTTTCGCGAGAACAGGAAGTCTTTACCACCGCGCATGTACGGCTGGCGCTGGCCGCCGCCAATCAGGTCGCGGCTGCCATCAACAACTCTGACCTGTACTATCTCATCCGCGACCAGGCGGAACGGTTAGGGGTGCTGGTGCTGGCGGAACAGGAAGAAGCACAGAAAGGCAACGCCATTCTGGAAGGCATTGCCGACGGCGTGCTGCTGGCGGATGCCAACGGCGAGATTGTGCGTTTTAACAGCGCGGCGGAGCGTATCCTGGGCGTCACGCACGATCAGGTAATCGGCAGTCCACTGTCGCGGCTGATGGGCCTGCAGCGCCGCTGGACCGAAGCGATTGACGCATGGTCGCAGTCGCCAGAAGCAGACCCGCCGGAAGGCTTTTTGTCTGACCAGCTGGAACTGGCGGGCCGGATGGTCAACGTGCGGCTTTCGCCCGTGCGCACGGACGATCAGTTTCTGGGGACGGTGCTGGTGTTCCGCGATGTCACCCGGGAATTTGAGGCGGACCGGTTGAAGAGCGAATTTATCTCTAATGTGTCGCACGAACTGCGCACGCCCATGACCAGCATTAAGGGCTATGCGGATCTGATGGTGATGGGCGCTTCTGGCCAGCTTTCTGAGCAGCAGCAGGATTTTGTCGCCAAGATTAAATCCAACGCGGACCGCCTGGGCGTGCTGGTGGATGACCTGCTGAATATCTCGCGGCTGGATTCTGGCAACGAACGTATGACGCTGGAACAGGTGCAGATTGGCAGGGTGCTGCAGCAGGTGATCAGCCATACCGAAGGCCGGGCAGAACACGAAAAGAAGGATATTCAGGTAACGCTGGAGGTTGCCGAGGACCTGCCCGCCATCGAAGCGGACCGCAACAAGATCACCCAGGTATTTACCAATCTGGTAGATAACGCCTTTAACTACACCTATGCTGGTGGCAGTATTCACATTACGGCGCAGCGGCAGGATGATCGTTGTATTCTGGTCTCTGTGGCAGATACAGGCATCGGCATACCAGACGAGTTTAAGGATCGTATCTGGGAGCGTTTTGGGCGGTACGAGGAACATGCGCTGGTGATGGATGTGGCGGGGACGGGCCTGGGCCTGCCCATTGTGCGGCATCTGGTCGAAAAGCATCAGGGCACGGTCTGGTTTGAATCTGAACTGGGCAAGGGCACCACGTTCTTTGTCTCTCTGCCCGTTGCGCAGGTTGTAGAAGAATCATAGGCGAAGGGTAACACGGGTATGGCAAATATTCTTGTCGCTGAAGACGAACGCGATATTCGGGAACTGATCAATTTTACGCTGATGTACGCCGGGCATACCGTCACGCTGGCGGCCAATGGCGAGGAAGCCTATGAAAAAGCGATGGCGCTGGAGCAGGTCCCGGACCTGATTATGATGGACGTGCGCATGCCCAAGATGACCGGCTATGAAGCCTGCCGCCGCATGAAAGGCGAGGACAAGCTGAAAGCTGTGCCAGTGGTCTTTCTTTCTGCCAAGGGCCAGGACGAGGAAATTCAGACCGGTATCGACGCCGGCGCGGTGGCGTATATCCTTAAACCCTTCGCGCCGGAGGAACTGAACCGGCGCATCGCAGAAATACTGGAGCAGATTGGTGCAGTCTAGGTTGCAGTCATGAGCGCCATTACGGTTGGCGAAGATCTGATCCATTACGAGGTCCTGGGGCGCGGGCGTCCGGTGCTGCTGCTGCATACGTGGCTGGGGTCGTGGCGCTACTGGATTCCGACCATGCAGCAGTTGAAGATCAACTATAAGGTGTATGCGCTCGATCTGTACGGCTATGGCGATTCTGCCAAGGACCCGCGCAAATACACCCTGGAACACCAGATTCGCCTGCTGGAAGATTTCGTCGAGAAGATGGGAATCGCCAAGCTGGCGCTGGTGGGGCACGGCCTGGGGGCGCTGGTGGCGGTGGAGTATGCACGCCGCTATGAAGACCGCGTGCCGCGCATGCTGCTCAGCAATGCGCCGCTGTACGACCCTGGCGACCTGGAACGGCGCACGGCGGTCATGCCCCAGGTGATGGCGACGGTGCGCCAGCCAGAAGCGCCAGCCAACCCGCCCGGCGTGCCGGAAACCACCGTGCTGAGCATGAGCGCCGCCATGCGTGCCGCCCTGATGGAACACGCGATGCGGCATAACGCGCCGGATGGCAAACCGGCAGCCCAGAATGCCCAGCAGAAGGCCACCAAATTCGAGAAGAATAACCTCCTGTACCAGCGGCTGATTGAGGAGAAAAAGGTCACGTCGCAGAAGCTGCTGGATCTGTGCTTTAACCGCACAGAGCCGGAATATGACAAGCTCAGGGTGGATGTGGCCAAGACCGATGACCGCGCCCTGGCGGAAAGCATGAAGGCCTATGACGCGGGCCAGATGCTGGATACGCTGCGGCGGCTGTCGATCCCGGTGGTGGTGGTGCATGGCAAAGCGGATGAAGTGATCGAAATGCCGGGCGATAAGGTGTGGCATTATCTCACGGCGGATAAGGAAGACATGCTGCTGCCGGTGCTGATGGATGGAGTCCGGCATTTTCCCATGCTGGAACACGAGCGCTTCTTCCGGCTGATTACGGATTTTCTGGATGCGCCGGATATCAGCAGGCTGGAAATCCGCGAACGCTGGAAGCGCCG
>CAZQIY010000046.1:19937-33325 GCA_964593565.1 uncultured Anaerolineaceae bacterium | reverse complement strand
CAATCCTTTTCTTCCCCCCCGCCTAAACCCGTTTGGGTTATTTGGGTTATCTGAGCGAAACTGACAGGATCAGAGTGTGAGCACCTTGCTGCTGCTCACGTAGATGGTTTTGTTAAACTACCAGAATTTTGGGAACGCGAGAATAATATCAGTCCCCAAAAGCCATGTCAAGCCTTAGAGTGTAAGAATCAGCTATGATCTCTGACGAGGCTGTCATCCACGGCAACGACGCTGGTTTCACCCTCCGGCAGTGGCTCTTCCTTGCGGTCGCCAAGGATGTCTTTCACATAGATTTCCTCGATCAGCACAATCAGGATGGCCGTCAGCGGTACCGCCAGCAGAATGCCCAGAAAGCCAAAAAATACTGCCGCGATAATCTGCCCCAGCAGCACCAGGATAGGCGGAATATTAATGCGTCCGGCCACCAGCAGCGGGCTGATCACCTGGCTTTGCACCAGCGAAATCGCGTAGGTGACGACAATAATCCAGCCGACGTTTTGCGGCTGTTGCAGGATACCCACCGCAACCGCCAGAATAGCGGCGATCAGCGTACCAAACGTGGGCACAAAGGCCAGCAGTCCTGCAATCACCCCCAGCGCCAGCGCTTCATCCAGCCCTAGCAGGGTGAGGCCGATCCATGTCACCACCCCCACAAACACCATCGCCAGCAGCGTCGATTCCAGCCAGCCGCGCATCGCCAGATCAAGCCGGTCCATAATCTCGCGGCCGCGCCTGCGGTAGTGGATAGGCAGCAGCCGGATAATGCCGTTCTCGTGTCCCTTGGGGTCCGTCAGCAGATACATGCTCATAAAAATGATAATGAGGAAGTTCAGGAACACAGACGCCACGCCGCCGACCACCGGTATCACCGTCACGCCGAACTGACCAAACGCGCTGAAGATCTGATTCGCAACCTGCGTGATCAGCTCAGCATCAAACTGAAAGCTGTTCACGAAGGTCGAAGTTGCCTGAAGGAAGGGATCGCGCGGGATTTCCAGGCCCACAATGTCGTACCGCCAACCCAGAAAATACCGGGGCGGCATCGCATCCAGGCTGGCCCATCCCACCTGCAGCCGGTTGATGCCCGCTTCGACCAGTTGAGAAAGTGTGGCAAACTGTGTCGCCAGCAGCGGCAGCACTGTCAGCGTGAGTACCAGGAAAAATACAGGAATAATCAGCAGGGAAATAATCGTCGCCAGTGTGCGGTTAAGGCCCCGCCGCGTCAGAAACCGGATAGGTGTAGTAATCAGCACCACCAGCACGATAGACGTCAGCAGCAGCAGCAGAATGTTCCGAATTTCCCAGAAAGCCAGCAGGCCGATGATAACCAGCAAAGCGGTAATCACCCAGCGTGTTGTCTGAGGAGCGACTGAAATGGTCACCCGATCTGACATGGAGAATGCCCCCCGTTTACACCCCGCCCTATCATCATTGTGATTCTATTCATCCCCTTGCTTCTTGTCATCCTCGTTCGCCTGATTATTCAAATAGCTTTCCAGCCACTGCGCATCAGCCGACTCCTCCGGCGCTGGTTCATCATCGGCAGGCGCATTTTCTGTATCTGCCAAAGTCGATTTCCGATCCGCCTCCGGTACGTCCCGTTTGATCAGAGTCTCCTCATCATCGGGTTCAGGTTCAGGTTCAGCAGATGCGGTCTTTTCCACAGTGGGCAGCGCTGCCCGTGCCGGTGGCGGCGGCACCACAGGCGTTTCGACTTTCTCTACGGCTGTGACCGCCGGTACTGCAACCGCCGGTCGCTCCTGCGGCGTCTCGTCCTTCAGGTAGATATGAACGCGGGGCTGCCCGCGCATCTGCAGGCCAAGCTGCTTATGAATCACCTGCCGCAGGGCCCGGCTGATCTCCTTTTGTTTCTGTGGGATGTGCACATTGTTGCCAGTCACCTGTACATCCAGATCAACATCCGCCTTGCCGTTCACCGCCTTGACCGTCGCGTTGGCAGAAGCCACTGCCGGCACACTCTCGACAGCATTCAGGATCAGCTTGCGAGCCGATTCCACACTGACATCTGTCTGCGCGCCGGGTGCCCGCACCGCCAGCCCGGTGATGGTTTTTCTGGGGGTGCGCAAATTCATGTACAGCGTCACCAGCACCAGAATGTTCAGGACCACCACCACCGCCACCCGTACGATCAGGTTTACATCCTCAATCGCGGCCATCGCAGTACGGATGGTATCAGGCGCAATCGCAACCACAGTAAAAAACCCTATAAGAATCAAACCCACAACAACCGCCAGGATACGATCCAATAACCGCATGACGCGCTCCTTTAACCCACGTACTGCACCACAACCAGCGTCAGATCATCAAACAAAGGGACACCATCGCAAAATCGGTTTACATCATTCACGATATAATCACGCACAGCCACCGCCGGCTGTCCCGCGGCCGCCAGCAGTGCCTGTTGCAAACGCGCTTCGCCATATTCTTCATTATTACTGTCCACGGCTTCGGTCAATCCGTCCGTGTAATACACCAGCACATCGCCCACCTGCAAATCAAGTGGTACTTCCTGCAGCGGATTCTCCTTGAACCATCCAATGGCGCGGCCACCACGCGGCAGAAATTCTATCGTGTGGTCTGCCCGCCGGTAAAGCAGCGGGGGATTGTGCCCGGCGTTGACGTTGATACAGCGCCCATCCCGATGAAACACGCTGTAATAGGAGGTGACGAACATGCCCCCGTCGGAATCTTCCACAATCAGATCATTGGCCTGGCTCAGCGTCTGTACGGGTGGCAAACCCGCATAGGCATAGCTGCGGATAAAACTGCGCGACACCGCCATAAACAGCGCCGCCGCCGCGCCCTTGTCGGATACATCCGCAATCACCACCCCGAGCGTGCCGTCGTTCAGGTAGAAAACATCGTAAAAATCGCCCGCCATTTCGCGCGCGGCCTGCCAGGTGGCCGCCACATCATAGCCTTCAAACTGTGGCAGACGCGCCGGGATCAGCGCCGCCTGAATTTCGCGGGCCATCTGAAGTTCACGTTCCAGGCGGCCTTTTTCCACCGCCACCCCATACAGGCGCGCATTCTCAATGGCGGTTCCGGCCTGCCCGGCCACCGCCATCAGCAGATCGCGATCCCCTTCGCTGAACATGCCGGAACGCATGGAGGTATCCACATACACCACCCCCACGAGCCGTTCCTTCACCAGCATAGGCGCGCACAGAATGGCACGCAGGCCGCGCAGGATAATACTTTTGCCGGCCTCAAAGCGCTCATCAAACATGGCGTTGTTGGTCAGCAGAGCCTGCCGGGTTTCGACCACCTGATTCACGATGGTTGTGCTGTAAGCATGTTCGGTCTCCAGCGCCTCGCCGCTGACCCCATGCGCCACCCGAACCGCCAGTGCTCCGGTTTCCGGATCCGCAATCAGCAGCACCCCACGTTCCGCCTTGGTAAGCTGGATCATGGAGTCCAGTGCCTGCTGCAGCACCTCATCAAAATCGAGGCTGGAATTTAATGCACGGGTAATCTCATAAAGTGTAAGCAGGTGCTCCGGGCTTACATTGGACAGGGCTGGCTGATCAGACATGCAGTACCTTCAACAGAATATTTTCCAGGTTCCTATTATAACATTACGCGGTTCAAGTGGGGCATCGAGGTCTGTTATAATCCCCCGGAATATTGGGGTAGTGTAGCAACAAAAGGAATATGATATGGCAAGCGCCTTTCAATACGCCTACCAGCATCGCAGCCGCTTCCTGCAGCAGCTTACGGACCTGGTGCGCATTCCCAGTGTGGGCACAGACCCGGCCCACAATGCGGATACTCAGCGGGCCGCCGAATGGATTGTGGAAGATATGCGGCGCATTGGGCTTCAGAATGTCGATCTGCTGCCAACCGGCGGAAACCCGGCCGTCTATGGAGAATGGCTGGAGGCAGGCAGCAGCGCGCCCACCGTACTGATCTATGCGCACTATGATGTTCAGCCCGCCGTGCTGGAAGATGGCTGGCACAGTGAGCCGTTTATTCCCACAGAGCGGGATGGCAAAATTTATGGGCGGGGCATCGCTGACGATAAAAGTAACGTGATTATCACCCTCAAAGCAGCGGAGGCGCTGCTGGCCAGCGATGAAGGCTGCCCGGTGAATCTGAAATTCCTGTTTGAAGGTGAAGAGGAAAGCGGATCGCCCAACCTGCCCGGATTTATCCAGCAGCACCGCGCCCGTCTCCAGGCTGATATCGCCATCATTGCCGATGGCGGGCTGGATAAAGCGGATGAGCCGGTGATTATTTACTCCATGCGCGGCATCACCACCTTTGAAGTACAGGTCACCGGCCCCAAAACGGATCTGCACAGCGGTATGTATGGCGGCGCAGTCCACAACCCGGCCCAGGTGATTGCTGAAATTGTCGCCGGACTGCATCACCCGGATGGTCGTGTGGCCGTGCCCGGCTTTTATGATGATGTCATCGTGCCAGATGAAGCAGAACGCCAGCTTCTCCAGAAGCACGACCTGACGCCAGAGGAATGGGCCAGTTATGTAGGCGCGCCGCAGCCCTGGGGCGAGTCTGATTATTCGCTGGCCGAACGCACGGGGGCGCGGCCTACGCTGGAAATCAACGGCATTTCCGGCGGCTATACCGGGGACGGCTTTAAGACCGTGATTCCTGCCCAGGCCAGCGCCAAGATAAGCTGCCGCCTGGTCGCCAATCAGAAACCGGAAAAAATCTATGACCTTGTGCGGGAGTACATCCTGCAGATTGCGCCGCCCACCGTACAGGTGGAATTCCACAGGCATGGTGACGGTGATCCGGTGCTGGTGCCGCTGGAAAGCCCGGCTGTCCGTGCCCTGTCGCGCGCTTTCAAGCTGCACTGGCCGTCTCAGGAAGTCAGCTACAAGCGCAGCGGCGGTTCGATCCCCATTGTCGCGGTGCTGCAGGAAGAACTGAAGCTGCCCTGTGTGCCGCTGGGTTTTTCGCTGGCAGACAGCGGCATGCACGGCCCCAACGAGCATTTTTATGTCGACATGTTTTACAAAGGGGTCGATACGACCATCCGCTTCCTGCAGGAAATCGCGGCGGAACCTGCATAAACAAAAAAAGGCGAGGGGATGCCCTCGCCTTTTTATTTGCAGCAATCGTTTATGGACGTGGCGTCAGCCTTACATCAAGGTCAAGCTGTTCTGTGCCATCGCGCAGCACAGTCAGCGTAACCGTGTCGCCGGGTTCTGTGTTGCGTGCAAGGTACGAGATCAGATCGCCAATGCCGCTCAGCGGTTCGCCGTTGATTGCTGTGATAATATCCATTGAAGTGGGCACTTCGAGGCCGTCCACATCCGCAAAGTTATCAGGTTCCTGCAGGCCCGCATTGCCGGCCGGGCTGTTGGGCGAAACACTGCCGACTACCACCCCCCGCGTATCATTCGGCAGATTAAGCGCCTCGATGATGGACAGTGTTACATCGCTGCCGCCAATCCCCAGGTAGCTGTAATCCACAAACCCCTGTTGGATCAGTTCCTGGGCTACCCTGCGGGTCAGGTTGCTGGGCACTGCAAAGCCCACCCCGGAACTGCTGCCGGATGCCGTGGCGATCTGCGTGTTCACACCAATCACACGCCCTTCAATATCCAGCAGCGGCCCACCGCTGTTGCCGGGGTTGATCGAAGCGTCTGTCTGGATCACGCCGCCAATGGAGAAATCTGTCAGACCGGGAATCGTACGTTCCAGGGCGCTGACAATGCCGCTGGTCAGGGTCCAGCGCTGCCCGAACGGGCTGCCAATCGCCAGCACCGGCTCGCCAATGACCAGCGTGTCAGAATCTCCCCACTCTATCGGGAACAGGCGTTCCGACGGCAGATCGACCTGCAGAACCGCCACATCAGAGTTCGGGTCCAGCCCAACGACATCCGCACGTGCCAGCGTGCCATCGCGGAAATTGACTTCGATCCGGGTGGCACCTTCAACTACGTGATTGTTGGTGACAATGTGCCCCTCCTGATCGATAACAAACCCGGACCCTCCGGCAATAATCTGGTTATCCTGACCAAACCGGCTTGTGTTCGGGTTGCGGGCCACCACACTGATCGCCACCACAGACGGGCTGACTGCTTCATAAACATCGGTGTATATACCGGCCTGAGCCAGAGCCGCTTCGGTTGGCGCAGTATCCTGAGATGTGGCAATGGGGACAGCGGCCAGAACCGCCGCGAATAAAAACAGCAAGGGGATAAGCCACCTGCGTTCTACCATCTTGACCTCCTCAAACGATAAACGGCGAATTTACGCACACAAACAACGGCGGTAGCGAGAGCAGGCAGCTCCTCACGCCGTTGTTCTGGTTGATATACGCCAGTCTAAGGGGTCAACATTAGAACTCTGTCGGCAGCATATAATATGAAAGTGAGTAATTTACGAGCGTCGCAGCCATTCTGAAAACTGCGCCCACTCCAGATCATCCGTCGTCCAGCCGGCATAAATGGCCACGCCACGCACAAAGGCAGCGGCGTCACCGGCCTGGGTAAGACCCGCCATATAGCCCTG
The DNA here is from genome assembly GCA_964593565.1 of uncultured Anaerolineaceae bacterium. GTDB lineage: Bacteria > Chloroflexota > Anaerolineae > Aggregatilineales > Phototrophicaceae. The sequence goes on along the minus strand of CAZQIY010000046.1, from coordinate 26,818 downwards.
CAGCGCGGATTCGACATTCTCCACCGCCGGATCGTGGCCGGGAGGTTCCGCGTCATAGGTCGGGATACCAATCAGCAGTTCGGTGCCTTCTCCTAACTGGCTGATCGCCCGGGCAAAGGTTTCCACCTGATAGGCTGTCCATTCAACATATTCTTCCGGGGTGCTCAGGCCGCTGTTGTACGCCATAATCGCCATCTGATTAGACAGCAGCGCCACACTCTGCTTGTATTCCTCCGCCCAGATGGTCCCCGGCACCACCAGCGGCGGCACCGGAATCCCGGCATCTTCCGGACTCCAATCCGGCGGAATGGCAACGGACACCGGCACAGTATCGCCTACGCTGGCGCGCACCTTGCGCAGCAGCGCCAGGAAATTCTCATCGCCATCCCACACTGGTTCAATATTGAGAAATACACCATCAAAGCCCAGTTCGCTGACCACGCTGGCGCTGAAGTCCGCGATATTCTGCTGTAGTTCCTCATCATCCAGCCGGTAGCCATCCTCGCCCACATTGACAGGAAAGCTGACCCAACCATGCAGGCTGAGTTGAGGATAGACTTCCTTAAGCTGCTGAGCAAAGGCGCGTACCCGCGTAAAGTTTTCTGCACCGCGCCAGGTGCCATCTTCCTGCAGCCAGCTCACCCAGGCATAAAGCGTCCCGATATTCTTCTCTCGCAGGTCATCCGCGAATGCCTGGATCGCCTCCGGTTCATGAATCTCGTAGGTCCATTCCGTGCCGACCCACAGCGCGTGGGGCAGAATTTCCGGGTCTGGCGGCTTGATGGAGCGCAGCAGAAAAATGACGCCCACCACCAGCACAACCCCCACCACCGCCCCGATGAGGAGGCCCAGGCGTGGGATTCTGACTGCTGGCATCTGCACGTTGATTCTGCGACCGGGCGGAGTCAGATGAGATGATGTGCGCGGCGCAGGCCGGTCAGATTGCTGAAGGCGTTCCTTACGGCGGCGCTGACGTTCGCGCGCGCGCCCGCCGCGGCGTACAGATTCTTCTTCCGGTGTATTCGATTCAGGTGACTCTGGCAGCGGAAATTCAGGCTCCACAATTCCCCTCACAAAACCTTATGAACCAACCAGCCTGGCAAGCAGCGGCGGCCCCATCACCAGCAGGCCCACCACTATAGACGCCACCACCCCCAGCAGCACCGCCGCAGAGGCCACATCCTTGCCGACTTTTGCCATCGGGTGCAGCGTGGGCGAAGACAGGTTGATTGCCGCTTCGACGGCTGCGTTTACAAACTCCGCCATCCATACCAGCGTGATGGAGAGGATCAGCACAGCCAGCCCCAGAAAATCAACTTCCAGCCACAGCGCCAGCACCAGCACCAGAATACTGGCGACAGCCTGAATGCGCGTGTTTTTCTGCCAGCGCAGCATATACAGCCACCCGGCAAGCGCATATCCCAGGCTGCTCAGCCGGTTGTGGCTTGTCACGGCGCTGTAATTATCCGGGTTAATCTTCATGGTGCTGGTGAGGTTTTCAATAAGCTTATTCATGCTCGTCATCATAATTCTCAAGCGCGGGCACAATCGCCAGAGGAATATTCAGTGCTTGCAGCGCGTGCTCCTGTGCGGCCCACATCTCGGCACGGCGTGCCGGTGTGTCATGGTCATACCCCAGCAGATGAAGCGTGCCATGCACCACCAGCAGCATCAGGCTGTGTGTCAGATCATGCCCCTCGCGGGCTGCCTGGGCCGTCGCATACGGATAGGCGATGACCAGATCACCCAGATAGGCGGCTTCATCCGCACTCCCGGCAGGGTCCACCGGGGGCACATCTGCCGGAAAAGAGAGAATATCAGTAGGTGCGTCGATGCTGCGATAGGTGCGGTTGAGGGTCGTCACTTCCTCATCGCTGGTCACGACAATGGTCAGCGTGGCCCCGGCGGGTGCCTGCTGCTGGGCCAGCGTGGTCGCCGCTGCCGTCTGCAAGCGGGCATCATCTACAGCATAGCCTGCTTCGTTGATGATCTCAACCATACTGGTCATTCGCTTGCATCTTTCCGCTCCGGCGCCGGTTCTTCGGGCGCACCGTCAGATTCTGTCCCGTTGGCCGGTGTTTTCGGTGTGCTGGTATCGACAGGCCGGGGCAACACGGGCACATCCTGCAGGGGCGAATCGTCATCGTCCATCAGGTCGAGTTCCTTTTCTTCTTCCTCCACCGGCGCTGGCTCGACTCGTTTGACCGGGGCCGTATCGGTGCGGCGGATTGGCTTCACCACAGTATCGTTGCCCGCCTCGGCGCGTGCCGTCGTCTGGGTGATGCGGGCCTTGGGCAGCACCACCGTCCGTTCCTGCGTTGGCGCTGCGCCTGCCGTAACCCGTTTGTAGTCGATGCGCGGGTGATAGACCGCCTGAAGCATTTCCACAAAAATGCGCTGGATCGCCTTGATGTCCTTCAGCGTCAGGCCGGATTCATCAAGCTGCCCGGTGCGCATGCGGGTATCAATGATTTCGTGCACGATTTCCGAAACCTGCTGTTTGCTGGTCGGGCCAATCGCGCGCACTGCGGATTCGCAGCTGTCCGCCAGCATCATCAGCGCGGTTTCGCGGCTTTGTGGGCGCGGCCCCGGGTACCGGAATTCCTCAATATCCACCGCGGATTCATCCCCACCGGCAGCATTTACCGCCTTCCGATAGAACACATACACCTCAGTCGTGCCATGATGCTCGCGGATAAAATCACGCAGGCGGTGCGGCAGATGATGCTGGCGCGCCAGTTCGTCACCATCAGTCACATGGCTGATGATAATATCCGCGCTGCGATACGGATCATCCAGCACATCATGCGGGTTGCCACCGCCGAACTGCTGGTTTTCGCTGAAGAAGATGGCGTTCAGCATCTTGCCAATATCATGATACAGGGCCGCCACCCGCACCAATTCCGCATTGGCGTTGATGGCAAGCGCGGCCTGTTCGCTAAGGTTGCCCACCTGCAGTGAATGCTGGTACGTGCCGGGGGCTTCGCGCAGCAGGCGCTGCAGCAGCGGGTGGTTGGGCTGGCTCAGCTCGCTCAGCTTCAGGCTGGTCGGCAGGTTAAAGATCAGGGTGAGCAGGTACATGCCCACAATGGCCGCCGCCGCCGCGAAGATGCCATTAATCAGGCTGAAGGGTACCAGCAGAGTCAGTGGCAGGCCGGGTATCGGGCCGCCGGGCGTGGTCAGGTTAAACGTCGTCACCACAATGGTATTAACCAGCCCGATAATCAGGCCGGAAACAAAGTAATTGTTCAGCCGCTCGGTGCTGCGCAGCGTCAGAATCGCCATCAGCCCGCCAGAAGCCACCAGCGTGGCCATTTCCATCGAATCGCCCATCATCAGGCCGATCAGAAACGCCAGGTTGATCGTCCCGATTAAGGCCACACGCGCACTGGCCACAGACACATACAACAGGGCCAGCGCCGCAGTCGGATACAGGTAAAATGGCGCGCTGGCACTGAATACCCGCGCCCCCACCAGCACAATCAGAAAGATGGCCGCCAGCAGCATAATAAAGCGCGAATTTTCATACAGATGTCGCTCGAAACGGGCGATATACAACCCGGTAATGACAACTACCAGAATGCTGGCGAGAAAGGCCCTGGCAAAATCCTGCAGGCGGCGGTCATCGGACTTGAGCAGGCCCAGAACTTCCAGCGCCTCAATGTCCGCAGCATCCACCGTCTCGTTTTCGCGCACGACCACTTCGTTTGGCACGAACGTCCTGGGCACTGGCTCTACCGCTTCGACAGCGCGGCGGCGAGCTTCGTCTGTGGCAGCTTCGTTGGGGAATGTGTTGGGGCGAATCAGGTCTTCGACAATGGCGACAATCAGGGCGGATTCCTGGGTGCTGAAACGGATGCTGACCTGAGTCGGCAGCTGGTTGCGCACCGCCGTTAAATCTGCCTCCCGGATCGATTCACGCATCACCCGTTCCAGCACGTTGATGATTTCATCATCAATGGCCTGCCACTGCTCATTGCTCATCTCCAGCATACTGCTGGCCTGTTCTGCCGTCAGGGTCAGCGCCGTAATCTGGTTAATATCAGCAATTTTCTGTTCGGTGGTGGCAAACGGATCGCGCCGCACATTGCGGATATAATCCAGAATCTGGCGTGCAAGCTGGCTCTGGGTGCGGCTGACGTTAGGGTCGGGCGGGTCATAGACCAGAGCGACACTGGCCGCGACCTCCTGCCGCACGCGTTCGGTCAGCACTTCGCTTTCGTAGGTGATGCTGCGCGGGGCCAGAATATTGCGCGCCGGGACGGACCCGATCTGGAGGCTGCCGACGGCCTGCCCGTTCAGCAGCGAATCGCTGGCGACCACAAACGTGGAAAGCAGCAGAAAAACCGATGCCGCACCCACAACGCCAGCAACATGAAGCACACTTTCGGCGCGTTCATGCGATAACCCAAAATAACGCACAAGCAGGCTGGCGGCCCATTCCGTCATGATGAATGGCTCAGCAACTCACGAACCACCTGATTAACCAGGGTACCATCCGCACGGCCCTTAAGCTGCGGCATCACCTTACCCATGACCTTCCCCATCTCCTGCGGGGATGAGGCGCCGGTTTCGTCGATAGCCTGCTGCACCACCGTGGCGATTTCTTCGCGCGAAAGCTGCTGGGGCAAAAATTCTTCCAGAATCTTCAGTTCCTGCTCGGCCTGCGCCGCAGCTTCGGCCCGCCCCACAGACCGCATCTCGTCAATGCTTTCGCGGCGCGATTTGGCTTCCTTCTGCAGGATGGCGACCACATCCTCCACAGCCAGCGTCCTGCGGGTGTCGATCTCCACCTGTTTAATCGCGCTCTGGGTAAAACGAATCACATCCCGGCGCATCGCATCCTTGTTGCGCATCGCCTCTTTTAAGGCTTCCTGAAGTTTGGGTCTGGGATCTTCCATCCTGTTGCGCTCCCCGTGCTGACAGCCTGTAATTTACAGCAGAATCGGCACAGCATTCACGATCTGGTCGGCGTAGCCTTCTAAGCGCGCAGGCGTAATATGATTGGACAGCACACGCGGATGAATGCCACGCACCTTAATATAATTATCAGTATAACCGACATTGACAAATCCGTCTTCGGTCGCCCCGGTGATCTGTTCCCACAGGACGCTGAGGGTATCGCCGCTGAACTGCCGGGCATACTGCTGTTCCATGTCATCGGACAGGGCGCGCAGCCGGGCGCTGCGGGCCTTCTTAGTGGCTTCGCTGATGTGGCCGCGCATCCGCGCCGCTGCGGTGCCGGGCCGCTTGCTGTAGCGGAAGACATGCAGGCCAGCAAAGTTCATCTCGCGGATAAACGCCTCGCTGATAGCGAATTCCTCGTCCGTTTCGCCGGGGAAACCGACAATCACATCGCTGGTGATGGCCACACCGGGGATACGGTCGCGGGCGGCCTGCATCAGCGCGCGGAACTGCTGCTGGTTGGTGCGCCGCAGCATTCGCTTCAGGGTGGCGTCGCACCCGCTTTGCAGCGGCAGGTGCAGATGCCTGCACAGGCGCGGGTCTGCCCACAGATCAAAAAATTCCGGCGACAGGTCCCAGGGTTCCAGCGACGACAGCCGCAAACGCGGGATATCCGTTTCCTCCAGAATGGCGCGTACCAGTTTCGTCAGGCCGCCCTGATCCTCAAAATCGTGGCCATAGCTGCCCAGATGCACCCCGGTCAGCACCGCTTCCTGATACCCCACCTCGTGCAGATAACGAATTTCCTCAACGATTTCCGCCAGCGGGCGGCTGCGCCCTGCCCCGCGTGCCACCGTCGTCACGCAGAACGTGCAGGCATTATCGCAGCCATCCTGCACCTTGATAAAGGCGCGGGTGCGCCCCAGCGCGCCCCTGGGGGCCTCGTCGCGTTCCAGCGGTTCGCGGTCAAACGGTTCTGCTGGCACGCCCGTCACAATCTCGACCAGATGATCCTTGCGCAGGTTATCCACCACGCGCTGAACCTGGGGCAGCACCTGGATTTCATCCGGCGAAATCTGCGCATAGCAGCCCGTAACCGTGATCTGTGCGTCGCCGTTAGCGCGGGCCAGTTCCCGAATCGTCTGGCGGCTGCTGGCCGTGGCTTCGTTGGTCACGGCGCAGGTATTCACAACCATCCAGTCCGCCTGCGCCGGGTCATCCACAATTTCATGCCCCTGCTGCCGGAACTGGCGGGCCATGGTATCAATCTCACTCTGATTCAGACGGCATCCCAGAGTCCGCAAATGAACTTTCATCGCACCTGTTCACCAATTACTCTACATCTGGCCCAAACACCAGAAAATTATCAAACTCAACCTCTACGCCTGGCTCATCAAACGTCCGCGCAATGACCCCAAGCTGGCCGCTGGCAACCGAATCGTCCACCAGCACCGGCTGCATCTGGCCGCCGATGCACGAATCCACATAGGTACTGACCCCCTCCGGGTCGTCCGGCACACACAGCTCGACTGGCTGGCCGTTGACGTAAAAACGAAAGGTGCTGCCCTGCGCCACCACCCGCAGCCAGTTCTCTTCATCCAGCCCCTGGTTGACAAGATCAGAGGGAATCCAGTCGCTGAGGATGCGGGCCTCGCCCTCGACAGCCCGCTGCACCTGATAATAACCATCGCTGCTGACGAGAAACATGTAATAATTGTTCGGGTCCTGAGCGCGAAAAATGACGCCGTACCCGTTATCCAGCGGGCCAGCCACAGCCCTGGCCTGCACCAGCAGATCAAAATCTGTAAAATGAAGCCGGGCGGTTGAAAACGGCAGGCTCTGCGGCGCATCCACCATCAGCTTCAGGTGACTATCACTCGCTTCGGCAGACAGCCGGCCTTCATACAGCGTCCAGTCATCCAGCGATTCATCAAACGTCGCGGCATACAGGACCTCGCCCGGTGCAGCCGGCACAA
>CAZQIY010000046.1:1543-19837 GCA_964593565.1 uncultured Anaerolineaceae bacterium | reverse complement strand
ACGCACAGCAAAATTTTAACATGCACCCACAGGGGCGTAAACGTTCAATTGCTCCGGCGGATACGGCGCACCACATGGCGCAGCGCCCAGGTTTGCAGCAGCGTGTAAAACCCGTAGACCGTAACCGCAGTGATGATGCAGGACAGCAGAAAATACAACGCGGTAACCAGCGAGGCATAGCCGAACATCAGCGGCGCGAACAGGGCCGCCAGCCCGACCCCCAGCCCGAAGAACAGGGCGACAAGGATCACCATCTGCACCAGCCACACCGCAAAGATGACCCCCACAGCGGCCAGGGTTGCCAGCGGCAGGTTGCTCACCCAGGCAGATAACACCATGCCCAGCGCCGTCATCGTCTGTGCCCGCCAGAAAGGTTCAATGCAGTAAACCAGTGCTGTCAGAAAAGCGATCACCACCACCACCAGCAGCCCTAAAGGATCATCCAGAAAAGCGGTGAACAGCCCTTCTACCACCAGGTTCTCCCCCAGCACCAGATAGGGGACGACCAGCACGGCAAACAACCCCAGCGAGATGGTCGCCACCCGCAGGCTGGCAATAATCATGGTCAGCCGCCAGACCTTCAGCCGCGCACCGGCATGTTTGGCCAGCACGATTCCCTGTTCGCTTAATGCCGTCAGCCGCAGCAGATCCCAGCGCCCGGCTTCCACCTCGCCATTGATCGACCGCAGCGCCACCTGCAAACAGCGAAAGTCAAGGATCATCCCCAGCCCGATAGACAGCAGCATGATCCAGTTGACCATGTTGATGCTGTTCACATAGACCTGCCGGTCCCCAAAGCCCTGGTTCGAGAGCGCGGCATCAAGCAGCATAAACAACAGCCAGACTGCAAACACGGCCACATGCATCCACAGCAGAATCCGCCGTGAATGCTGCCGGAAGCTCTGAGGGGTTCCTACCCAGGCAAAGCGGCGTGCTTCCAGCATAAATAACGGGTGTCGCTGCATGTGCCCGGCAATGGGCGGTTGTACCAGCTTCAATCCATGCCTCCCAGGCTGTCCAGCATATGAACTGCTTCCGTCTGGAAAGGCGAGTTGAGGGTGACAAGCCGTTCTAACAGGGCACGGGCATCGTCCCAGCGCTCACTTTCCAGCGCAATCCGCGCTTTGTAGTATAAGCTGCGAGGATGATCCGGCACAACTTCCAGCACGGCATCCAGATATTCAAGCGCGGCTTGCGTATCCCCGGCCCCGTAACGTGCCCAGCCCAGGCTCGCCTGCACTTCCGGGTCATCCGGCATCAGGGTGGCGACCATTTCCAGGTCACTCATGCCGCCAGAGGTCAGCCCCGGGGCTTCCTGTGCATAGAACAGGGCCAGCAGTCGCTGGAACTCCGCCGCCTGATTCGAGACATCCACCGCCACCCGCAGCCAGCGCTCCGCATTTTCCAGGTCCCCTGTCAGATGATACGCCGTCCCCAGTTCGGCATAATATGCCGGGTTCTGGGGGTCAAGCGCCACTGCCTGAACCAGCGCATCCAGGCTGCCCTGCAGGTCGCCAGTGTGCCGCAGATGCAGCCCTTCGATAAAGCGCACCACCGGGTTTTGCGGGTCCAGCGCCAGCGCACGGGCCACCCACGCGCCGCCATCCTTGCCCTGATGGTCGCGGGCCAGCCCGGTATAAGCCAGCGCTTCCGGGTACACCGGACTCATATCGACAGCGTGCTGAAAAGCGACTTCGGCATAGGGCCACAGTTCCGCTTCGGCCAGCACCAGCCCCACCGGCATGCCTAACAGCAGGTCCTCTGCCTGTGAATCAAGCACCGCCAGCAAACGACTGGCAGTGACTCGATACGCTGCGGTCTGACTGGCGGCCTGCAAATGTGCGGTGGCGGCCTGCGGGTCATAGGCGGCGCGCAGCAGGCCCAGATGATAATGCGCCCACGCGTCCCCGGCATCCAGCTCGACCAGCCGGTGAAGCTGATCGACAGCATGGGGCCAGCGCTGGGTCATCAGGTAGGCTTCGGCCAGAGTGTGCATCAGCACAGGGTCATCTGGCAGATGCTGGTGGGCCGCTTCCCAGTAAGGCAGTGCGCGGGTCAGGTCGCCCAGCTCGCGCCACAGATCACCCGCCAGACGGAGCCGGTCCGGCGTCCAGCCTTCACGATCCGCCAGTGCGGTCACCTGATAAAGCGCCTGAGGGTAACGCCCGCGCTGAAGGTTGGCCGTCAGCGCCTCCGCCTCGACAGTGGCAGGTTCGCCCCCCAACAGCGGAAGCACCACCAGCAGAATCAAAAAGGGCAGCGTCATCAGCGACACTGCCCCCAGTATGCGTTTACCAATCATCGGCCCGCGCTGCTCAACGCACTCAGCACAACCCGTTCAACTTCGTCGGAGGTGAACGGCTTCACCAGATATTCATGAACATTCTGGAGCTTGCCGATCAGCCGGTTCGCCGGGTCGCCATAGGCGGTAATGACAATAATCTTCGGCATGGCCACTTCGGCAGTTGCCTCGCGGATATTTTCCAGCAGCTTCCAGCCGATCATATCCGGCAGGCCGATATCCAGCAGCACGACATCGGGCTTTGCTTCCTGGTAACGACTGATTGCCTTGTTGCCATGTGTTTCGTGGGTGGTCACCATATCCAGCCGCTGCAGCGTGGCTTCGATAATTTCGGCCAGTTCTCTACTGTCCTCAATAATCAGGATGGAAGGTGTGGTGGAATGACGGGACGAGGGCTGAGTGGCCGGGTAAGCGACCTGCTCCGCAGTCGTATGACGCGCATCCTGGGTTTCAGTGTTATCCTGACCTTCTGCAACTACAGCCATCATCACACCTGTTTCCGCCGGTAATATGACCTCATCCCCCTGCTGGTTTATGGCCGGGGCGATTCCTGTGCGTTTAGAAATGCTGGTCGGCGCCAGATGGTCGTTTTGCGGCGTACAGCCTTCAGCCTGATCTGCTTGAGTAGTAAAATGAGAGACTGCATTACCCATAGAAATCTCCCGACCACAGGCACAAAACCAATTTATGCCTTGATTATAACACAGGGATTCGGTACACCATTAGCCATATCACAGAATTTCATTATTTTTTTACATATTCGGTTTTTCTTTATGCTTGAATATCGCACCACAACATCCCTGCTTCACGATGGTGACTGCCATCTGATTGGCATCTCAGCGGATTTTACCGTGTATGTTGAGGAAATCTATGGAGATTCCGACTGGATGGCACAGGCTGCGCTGACGCTGGATGGGCAGATAATCAAAAGCGTGGACGAAGATCATGGCACCGCGTCGCGCTTCAGTCCGATTCAACTGCCCGGGGGTCTGGTGCGTCCGAGGCCGGTGCACCATGCCGCCGCCCTCAACTTTCGCGGCCCCAGGCTGCGCGGCATGCGCGAGGCAGAACGCATCCGCGAGGTGGTTTACCCGCTGGAAATCGCAGCCAGAATGAAGCTGGCGCAGCAGTTCCGGCTCGATATCCCCCCGCCGCTTATCCTGGGCATCGCCGCCAGCGAAGTACTCTCCGAAACCCTGGTGACACCGCCGCACACCTGGCTGGTCTGCCGCCGTCTGCGCGTGGCCTATACGCTGCCCCAGCCCGCATACGACGAGGATCAACAGCCCTACGATTATGACACTCTGGTGTTCCACATCGCCCACTTTTATAATGCTGCGGCGGGCGATCAGCTTGAAACAGCCCTGGAAGAGGGCGCCGCCAGCCTGCCCGGTGCAGACCTGCGGCGTCCGCTGGATTGTCTGGCAGATCGCGGCTACCTGTTTATGACAGAAGGTGGCACACCGGGCCAGAACAGCCGCCTGCATGTCTGGAAAATCGCAAAACAGGGATGATAACAGGTGCATCCTGCGGTATGCTCTGAAAAAGAGATGGAACGATCATAACTTCATGCGTTATTACTGGCTTCTCCCGCTGCTTGTCCTGCTGCTGTCCGGCTTTGCTGAACCTGACCCTTCGTTTACAGAAGTTTGCCCAGGGGTGCCGATCCAGCCCCGCGCGCCGGATTTTTCGCCCGGCGGCATTATCCTGACAGCCTTCGATAAATCCGGCCTGTGGGTGTACCACATCGACCGCAACATGCGCTATCCCCTGCCGGATACGCGCCCCTGCAACCGCAACTGCCGCCTCTCGCCGGATGCGCAGTGGATCACCTATATTGACCCGCGCAGCGGCGCCTACAGCAAGATGCGTCTGGATGGCACGCAGCGCACGCCCCTCAGCGATTATGCCCATGATATCGAGTGGTGGCCGGATAACCGCCTGCTGATCTGGACGCCGGGGCACCAGGCCTATTGGCAGACTGAGAACGGCGATCAGCGCACGTCCCTCAATGTCGAAGGCATTGCTTCTGTACAGCCAGGGGGGCACTGGGGTCTGCTGATCGAACCGCAGGGCGATGGCTTCCGGCGTACCCTGCTGAACCTGGACACACGGGATTTACAGGGCATCGCCCGGCAGCATATCCCACTGGGCGAGGATGTCCCCTATTTTGATGCCTCCAGTTGGTCGCCGGACGGGTCGCAGTTTGCCTATGTCGCCCCAACCACCTATGATGAGGCCACCAGCATCACCGGGGCAGAATTGTTTATCCTGCGCCCGGATGAGCAGAAAATCGTGCAGTTTACCGACCTGAACAGCATCTATGGTGCGGTGCGCATCAACGGCGGCGTGCGCGGCGACCTGAGCTGGTCGCCAGACAATACGCGCATCGCCTTCTGGGTGATGGAACTGCTGGGGCCGGATTACGAAAACAGCACTGGCCACGCCATGATCCATATTGTAGACACCACCACCGGCCTGCTGCGGGCCTACTGTGGTTATACCACCACCGAACACACGCCAGACCCGCCCCGTCTGCAGTGGTCGCCAGATGGCACACATCTGGCCTTTGGCGGCAATATACCGGCTGATGATAAAGGGTATCTGCTGCTGGCGCTAAACACGGAAACAGGCGTATTTACGGAACTGAGCGACGGCATCTTCCCTGTGCTGGGCGCAGCCGATGTCATCGCGTGGGGCACAGCGCCCTCATAAAACATGATGATTACGTGGCAGTTGTGGCAGGCCCTCAACAGACCCCCTATCACCCATCGTCTGTTTCAGCGCACCCGCACCGGGCCATCTGCGTTCCGGCCCCCGGTGATTTCCGGCAGTGCGGTTTTAGGCGGCATTCTGCTGATTACCATCGTCGCCTTTGTCTCGCGCGATTTTTCCTCGATGATCGCGCTGGCAATTCTGGTGATTATCCCGCTGGCTACCCTCCAGTTTATCCTGACCGGGCCGATTCATGGCCTGCGCTGGGCGGCGGGTTCAGCCCGCGCCATCACCCGCCTGCGGCGCAGCGGCAGCTACGACCTGCTCTGCATGACTCCGCCGGGCACCCTCAACATTCATTGGATTGTCTCTGCGGCTGTTTTCCATCGCTCCATGAGCACATTTATCCTGTCGTCCCGCTCGCTCTGGCCGACGCGCATGTCGCTGGCGCTGCCGCTGGTGATTTACCTGACCGCGCAGATGAACGTCATGGATCAGCCGCTGGTCAATGTGCTGGTGATGAGCCTGTATCTGGCGTCCCTGATTCTGTGGTTTATTGTGGAAGATACCCAGTCGGTGGTGCTGGGCGGCCTGCTTAGCATGCTGCTGCCTACCTACACCCACGATGAATTTGAGACTCACATCAGCACCATTGCCACTTATCTGCTGATTCAGATTTCAATCTATACGCTGGTCATTCTGCTGCTGTCTTTTCTGCTGCCTTCCGTTTATTCTACGCTGGGACTGCACGGCTGGCTGGCAGATGTCAGCCGCCCCACCCTGGCGCTGGCGGTCCTGTCTGGCATCCGCGAAGGCGTGTTATATCTGCTTTGGCAGCGCCTGCTTGACCGGCTCAATGCCGGACCGGAAACCAGCCTGCTGATGGGCTACCGCACCTGACGGCATGATACGCATTGCCGCTGCAAAATCCACCCGGTTGATACCAAAGCGGTAGACTGCCCCGGCGGTTACGCGGTATAGTATGATGCGCCTGTATAGGAACGGAGTTTATTGTGAGCAATCTGCTAGATCCTGATGCGATTCCGGTTGTCAGTGACAATGCCGAGGGCTGGCAGCCAGACCCAAAACATCCGCGCCGCCGTCCACCCTGGATTCGGGTGCGGGCGCCAGGCGGAGAGGAATATGAACGGCTGCGTGAACTGATGCGCAGGAAAACGCTGCACACCGTCTGCGAAGAAGCCATGTGCCCGAACATCGGCGAATGCTGGGGGCACGGCACAGCCACCTTCCTGATGATGGGCGATACCTGTACGCGCTCCTGCGGCTTCTGCGATATTAAAACCGGTCGCCCCAGCCCGCTGGATTGGGCCGAACCAAACCGCGTGGCCGAAGCCGTGCGGGCGCTTGGCCTGCGCCACGTCGTTATTACCAGCGTCAACCGCGATGAACGGGCAGACGGCGGCGCGCCCATCTTCGCGATGGTGATTCGCCGCATTCGCCAGTTGCAGCCAGGATGCAGCATCGAGGTGCTGATACCGGACTTTAAGGGCAATGAAGATGCACTGAAGATCGTCATGGATGCCCAGCCGGAAATCCTGAACCATAATGTCGAAACCGTCCCGCGCCTGTTCAAAAAGGTGCAGCCGCAGGATCGTTATGAATGGGCCATGACCACCCTGACCAACGCCAAGAAAATGGACCCGCTGGTGCTGACAAAAAGCGGCATTATGGTGGGCCTGGGCGAAACGCTGGATGAAGTGCTGGCGGTCATGCGCGACCTGGTCAACTGTGGCGTGGATATCCTCACCGTCGGGCAGTATCTCCAGCCCAGCGGCAAGCATCTGCCGGTAGAGCGTTTCTACCTGCCAGAGGAGTTTGATCTCATTGAGGCAGAGGGGCTGAAGATGGGCTTTAAGTGGGTGGAAAGCGGCCCGCTGGTGCGCAGCAGCTACCGTGCCGAACAGCAGGTGCGCGAACTTTCCAAACTGAATCATTTCCGCCTGCATGAAGAACGCGCCGCCGGCGACTGAGTCAAACAAAAAGAGGGGCACAGCCGGGTTGTGCCCCTCTCTGATTCGCGTATTTCCGGCTTACGTCTCGATCACCTTGTCGTCGATCAACTGCTGCTGCACTTTCTGGCCTTTAGGGTCAAAGCAGAAATGCTGGCCGTGCAGTTGAAATTCCATGTCCTGCATGGAACGCCCCGCCCGGTTCTTTTCTACGGTGAACACCACCCAGTCGCGATACTGGCGAGCGGTATAGGGGTTAAAGGTGACGTGATCCTTCGACAGAATCTGATATTTGTTGTTCATGATAATGGCAATATCAGATTCGTAATCAAGGGCGCTGCTGCCCCGCAGATGAAACAGGTGGATGCGCTTGCTCTTCAGCCCATCCCGGTCTGCCGCCACAATCGACCAGACAGGCACATCCAGCGACAGGGCGATATCCTTCAGCCCTTCCACGATCATTGTGACTTTGTCGTTTTCGTCACGCGGGCGCTCCGGGTGGACCGCCACTTTCTGAAGATAATCCACAAACACCGTGACGTTGCCCCCTGTCGCATCGCACAGGCGCGCCGTCATCTCCTTGATCGCGCGCAGGGTCGTCACCGCCGGGCTGGCTTTGACCAGAATCAGGCGGTCTGCATAGCGCGCCATGCGTGATAGTGCCGGCGCTGTTTTGGGGTTCTCCCGCAAAATCTGCTGCAAGGACCCGGCCCCGCCGTCGCGCCCCATAAATTCCTTGGCGCGCTGGGCCACGATAATCTGATACAGGTCGCGCAGTTTAATCCCACGGCTGATGTCAATCTCTGGCGGATTGACGCTTTCCAGGCACAGCAGGCGGTGCATCAGATGCGTTTCGGTGTGTTCGTACGACAGATAAAATGCATACTGTTCCGGACGCATCGCAATGTTGCGCGCAATCTGCAGGGTCGCAATCGTTTTACCAATACCCTGTGCCCCACCCAGCAGCAGCAGTTCGGTTTTGCGCAGGCCGCCACCGATAAATCCATCCAGCGGGTCAAAACCGGTCGGCATAGGGACATAATCCACCAGGTCGCCCCGAACAACCCTGTCGTTGGCGTCGTTCATCACCTGGGTCAGGGTGCGCGGCATGTGCGCATTGCTGCGCTTGTTGTTGCGAAGATTCCCCCGCGGCTGTGTCGGCACTTCATCGGCAGCGGAGGGCAGCGGCTGGTCATACTGTTCTTCTGATTCATCGTAATTCGGGTCTGGGAATTCTTCAGTAAAACGTCGGGTCGTCATACCCTGTCCTTGCTGGATAATCTCTTATCCTCAGATTTTAACATAATTTTTCCTATAAAACCTGTAAATCATTTTAATTAATGCATCAAAAATCGGCCCTGCCTTTTGGCGATCATATTACGATAATTTAACACTTATTTCTACTATTAAGCTTTTCTCAAGTATCTGCTTATTCATAATTCATTCACAAACGGACACAAGTCATGATAGAATGATTTTGCTTGTGCATCCATTATGTTATATTTCATAATGGCAAGGCAGTCTGTAACCAAAACGAAGGCTGCTTCACCAGGAGGCAAAGGACAAAACGTGATACAGGAACTCCTATCGCGGGCCGACCAGCGCGGCTATCTCACCTTTGAAGATGTTCTGGAAGTACTAGATGAGGATGGAGATGAAATAACGACACTCGAAACCGTACTTTATGAACTCGATGAACTCGGAATTGAGATACGCCAGGAGGGTGAAACACCTTCGCAAATGGTTCTTTCGGAAGCCCACGATCTAGAGTTCGAACCGGAAGAACTGCCCCACGACCCCGACATTGGGGACATTAACGCCGTTTCTGCAGATGACCCCGTAGGCCTTTATTTCCGCCAGATGGCCCAGGAACCCCTTCTCACTGCCCAGGAAGAAATTGAACTTGCAAAGCGCATCGAAATCGGTAAAGAGTCTCAGATGCGCCTGCAGCGGATAGATGTAGATATTAACGAAGTTTACACAGAAGTTGAACTGGCGCACATGCAGCGGCTGGTTCTGGATGGCCAGGCCGCGCGCGAGCACCTGGGCCGCGCCAATACGCGGCTGGTGGTCAGCATCGCCAAGCGGTACATGGGCCAGGGGCTGCCATTCCCCGATCTGATTCAGGAAGGGAATGTCGGGCTGATGCGCGCGGTCGATAAATATGATTACAAACGCGGCAACCGGTTCAGCACCTATGCCACATGGTGGATCCGGCAGGCCATTACACGGGCACTGGCCCAGAAAACCCGCACCATCCGTATCCCTCTCCACATGACAGAGCGCATTCGCCAGATGTACCGCACCGCGCAGTCGCTGGAACAGATCCTGGGCCGGCGCCCCACCCCCGAAGAAATCGCCAGAGAGATGAATCTGCCGCCGGATAATATCCGCAGCATGATGGATGCCAGCCAGCACGCGATCGCCCTGGAACGGCCAGTCGGGGATGATGGCGACAGCGAATTTGGCGATTTTATTGAAGATCAGGACTCCCCCAGCCCGGTGGAGGCCGCGACACAGCATCTTTTGCAGGAAACCATAGAAGAAGTATTAAGCGAACTGACCCCGCGCCAGAGCCATATTCTGCGACTGCGTTTTGGTCTGGGCGGCGGCGAACCCCACACACTGGAAGAAATTGCGAATAAATTTGGTCTCAGCCGCGAGCGCATCCGCCAGCTTGAAAAGGAAGCGCTGCGCCGCCTGCGGCATCCGCGCCTGGCCCATAACCTGCGCGACTACCTGGGCTAAACAACTAAATAACCAATTATGAAAACCGGAGTGTTGGCTCCGGTTTTTTGTTATCCTGCGGAGGGTTTGACTGGGTTGCCAGGAACAGAAGGGACCTGCGCGGACAGATACTGAAGCGCGTCGGCTTCTGCGGCGAATTTACGTACCATCGAGCGCCCTGTCAGCAGCGCCAGCCTGCGATCCAGCGTCTCTGCGGACGATATCGCGCCGCACACAAGCACCTCCGCCAGCCTGGGGTGGCCGGACAGGCGGTAGAGTGTGGAAGTCAGGGTCATATCCAGGGGGATGGTGGCATCCCCTTTAAGATTGATCAGCAGATAAACCGGGGCGCGCAGTTGACCCAGCACCCCGCGCAGTTCCTGTACTGCCCGCCCAACATCCGTCTTACGGATTGGCGAGTACCATGTCATTTTGAGCGCGTTGTAGCCAGGCAGGTGTTCCACCCGTACTGTAAAGGTCGATGACAGCATAGCCCCTCGCCATATCATGAAACCGATAACATGTTATGTTCATTGTGAGGCTGGTTTCGCAGGCCGGGGCAATGAGATTCTATGAAAAACGCGAAATTTAAGCCGGGTGCTGCTGCTCCTCGTGTTCCGGTTCCGGCTCCAGCCCGCCGCCGCGCACCGTCGCGCCGACAACCAGCGCCGCGCTCATCAGCACCAGATTTTTGACAATATACTGCCCTTCCAGCGTGAGGCCATAAGGAAACTGCGTGAAGACCAGGTCCGGGCGCAGCACAATGGGCGACATCGCCCCCGGCATTTGCAGGAAAAGCAGCAGAATCGTCAGGCGCATAAACTTCCCGGTGATAAACCCCAGGCCAATCAGCATTTCCCACACCGCGAGAAATGGCAGGAAGAAGTTCATCGGCAAAAAGGTGATCGTCTGGCGAATCATATCTTCTGCCGGGCTGAGACCAGGCACCAGCTTGAGCGCGCCAAACCAGAAAAAAATAATCCCCAGCGAAACACGCAGCAAGGTGATACCATTCTCGGCCATCCAGTGCGTGATCTGGCGATCTACCTGATTGAAGAGATTCCAGAGCTGAAAGCGACTCGGTTCCGGGTTCATGGTCATCTTTCTTCAGTGATGATCAGACAGCAGTGGTTTGACTGTTTGTGCATCTTATCACGCTTTCCTCAGAGCAGCGTAAGAGACCAGGGCGGCATCAGCGGTGGCCAGATGCAACCCCGGTACCCAATTTTCCGTACAATAGACAGATGTAACCCGATTACAGAGGACAGAAAACCATGTCGCAGAGTAATGTCGTCATTCGAGTGCGCGACCTGACCAAACAACTGCCGCTGGGCAAGGTAACGGTGCATGCGCTGCGGGGCGTCAGCCTCGATATTTACGCCGGAGAGATGGTCAGCATTGTGGGGCCATCCGGCAGCGGCAAGAGCACCCTGCTGGGCCTCATCGGCGGGCTGGACAGCCCCACCAGCGGGATCATTGAAATTGACGGGGTGGATATATCGCGGATGAACGAGGACCAGCTCACGGAAATCCGCAATGACAAAATCGGCTTCATCTTCCAGTTCTTCAACCTGATCCCGACGCTGACCGCGCTGGAAAATGTCGCCCTGCCGATCCAGTTTGCGCAAAAACCGAAGTTCAAACCGGAAAAACGCGCCCGCGAACTGCTGAAGATGCTGGGGCTGAGCGACCGCATGAACCACCGTCCGGCGGAACTGTCCGGCGGCCAGCAGCAGCGTGTCGCCATCGCGCGCGCCCTGGCCAACAACCCACCCCTGCTGCTGGCAGACGAACCTACCGGCAACCTGGATACAGAATCCGGGCGAATCGTGCTGGATGCGCTCAAGCAGGTGCAGCAGGAATCCGGCACCACCGTCGTCATCGTCACCCACGATGCCGAACTGGCCCGCTATGCTGACCGGGGTGTGACTCTGGTGGATGGCGAAATCATCGAAGGCTACCGGGTCCCTGGGCTGGCCGCTGTCCCAGCCACCGAGTAACCAACGCTCCGAAGACTGCCTCATGCCTGTCCGGAGATTGTGCTAGAATACAAACACTTACAGTCCTTTCAGACGAGACGTTGCTATGCGGGCGGATTTTGTCCTGGATTACGATGTGGTGACGGTACAGCAGCCACATAAACTTTATCTGATGGCGCGCCTGATGGCAGGTTCTGCGCCGGATGAACAGCAGCGCCGTCCGCTCAACCTGAGCCTGGTGATTGACCACAGCGGTTCGATGGCAGGCGATAAGCTGGATTACACCCGGCAGGCCGCACAGTTTCTGGTGCAGAACCTCAGCACGCGGGATATTCTGTCCATTGTCCTGTACAACAACCGGGTCGAAACGCTGATCACCCCGGCCCCGGTGCAGCACAAGGACACGATTAACCAGCGCATCGACGAGATCAAGGCCAGCGGCACCACCAACCTCAGCGGGGGCTGGCTGGAAGCCGTGAACCACGTGGCAGGGCACCAGAGCGAGGATTATCTGAATCGTGTCATTCTGATGACGGACGGACTGGCCAACCGGGGAATCATTGAACCGGATCGCCTGGTCGCGCTCGGCCAGCAGAAGCACGAGGCGGGCATCAGCACCACGACGATGGGCCTGGGGGATGACTTCAACGAAGACCTGCTGATCGCGATTGCCAACGCCAGCGGGGGCGCTTTTTATTTCATCGAAAGCCCGGAAGTCGCCCCGGCCATCTTCCACGAAGAACTACGCGGCCTGCTCAGCGTGGTTGGCCAGAACCTGACGATCAGCCTGGAACTGACCGAGCACGTGACCAACGTCGCCCAGCTTAACGCCTATCCGGCGGCCACGAGCAACCGGCGTGTCTCCTTCCGTCTGGGCGATGTCTTTGGCGACGAGATCAAAACTCTCGCGCTTGAGCTATCGCTGGCGGCTATCGAGCAAACCGGCCAGACTCAGATCGCTACCCTGCGCTTTGATTATGACGAACTGACAGATGGCGGCGCGGCACATCAGGTACTTGAAATGCCGGTGGTCATCAATATCGCCCCGGAAAACCAGCAGCCCATCCTGGCCAACCCGGAAGTCAGCCAATCGGTGCTGCTGCTCAAATCCGCACAGGCACGGCAGACGGCTGTCGAGCAGGCGGATCGCGGCCAGTATACAGAAGCGTCTCAGTCGCTGCGCACAGCCGCCGATCTCATCGCGCAGTCCGGCGTGCAAAGCGCGGTGCTGGCCGAAGAGCATGATGCCCTGATCCGGCAGGCGCATGATATGGAAGCCGGCGACTCGTTTGATGCTCACCGCCGCAAGATGATGTCCACACAGGCCATCTACACCATGACAGATCGTCATATGGCGACCCAGGCGCTGCGCGTGCGCGAACTGGAACGGGTGATGAAGGATCATCAGCCTGAGGAAGGCAAAAACGGCGCCGTGCCAAATGCTGTCACCTGGAATGACCAGAGCTTCAGGCTGGAAGGTGACCTGATTCGAATCGGGCGGGCGCCACAGAATGAAATCGTGATCCAGGGCAAGGGCGTTTCGCGCTTCCATTGTCAGATACAGCGCCAGGACGGCCAGCTTGTGCTGGAGGACCTCAACAGCACCAATGGCACGCACGTAGGAGGGTATCCACTGCAAACCACGCATGTCCTCAGCGATGGTGACGAAATCTTTTTATGCAACGAAAAACTTGTTTTTCATACCACTGAAGAGTGAGGTTTCATGGCAGACGCACCAGAAAGTTATTCAATCACCATAGCCGGTGTCCAGCGCGACCTGCGCCTGTTTGAGATCAAACCGGGCGTTCGGATCGCCATTCTGAATATCCTGGGGGATACGGAACTGGTGGTGGCCGCCAGTAAGGCGCTGGGGCAGCGGCTGGCAGGGCACAACGTCGAAGTGCTGGTGACGGCGGAGGCAAAGTCGATCCCGCTGGCGCACGGGCTGTCCTACGAGATGGGGCTGCCCTATGTGGTGCTGCGTAAATCGCACAAGCCTTATATGGGGGACGCACTGAAGGCAGAAACACTGAGCATTACCACCGGCCAGCCCCAGACCCTTTACCTGGATGAAAAGGACCGGGCGCTGGTGCAGGGTAAGCGCGTCGCGCTGATTGATGACGTCATCTCGACAGGCAGCACCCTGCAGGGTATGCGCCTGATTATGAACAAGGCAGAAGCCATCGTCGTGGCCGAGGCCGCCATCCTGACAGAAGGGGATCGGGCACAGTGGACTAACGTGATCTCCCTGGGGCATCTGCCTGTCTGGCTGGATGGGCAGGGTTAATCCGCAGCAAACAAAAAGCACCTGGAGGCATATATCCGCTTCCCGGTGCTTCACAATCTGCTTAGGCTGGGGTGACTAGGTCCATTCGTCCAGCAGTTTTTTGGTTTCCTCGTAATGCCCGGTTTCGTCCACGACCATATCTTCCAGTTGGATAGCCAGGCCAATTTCGCCCGCCTCGCGTGCCTGTTCAGAGCGTTCTGTGTAGTTAGCGATAGCCTTCTGCTCCGCTTCCATCACACGTTCCAGCATTTCACGAGGGGTTTCTACCACCGGCACTGGCGCCGGGGTTGTGGTGGGCACCCCACCCAGCGCAACGATCTTGTCCGCCAGATACTGGGCATGTCCCAGCTCATCCGGGATTTCCCCCTGAAAGAATTCCACAAGCTGCAGGCGATACGGTCCTTTCACCTGTGCCGAGTACGTGGTGTACATGATGACGGACTGATATTCGTTCGCCAAATCCTGATTCAGAGCCTCGATAAGCGCATCCTTGCTCATCTTTTCCTCCTCGTGCCTGAGAACAATAAACTTAGCCTAACATATTTAGGCAAGAACCATATCAATCGCACGTAAGAGAAAGATTAAACTGCCTGCTTTTCGATCACGAGGAAGTGGGAATAAGCCCACGTATCCAGCGGGCTGCCTTCCAGCCGGTACAGCAGATCACGCATGCGCCGGGCTGGCTGGCCAAAGCGCGCGATGATGTTGTCGTAGGCCGCAAAGATGCGAGCATACTTTACTACCTGCACCGGGCAGTCTTCAAACAGGCGCAGCAGGCCGCGCGCGGTATAGGTGCGCACATGCGGGGCCAACCGGTTGCGCCACACATCCGGCAGATAGTTGATCAGCGGGGTGTTGCCAAAGTGATATTCCCCGTGCCAGTAATGCCCATGTGTTTCAAATGGATACCAGCGGTTAGGCGTAAAGATCACGGCGCGCCCCCCCGGCTTTAACACACGCACCATCTCGCGTGCTGCCATCTGATCGTCCGCCACATGCTCGATCACGTCGCTGGACAGCACCGTATCGAAGTAACTGTCGGGATAGGGCAGATATTCCGCCGCCGCCGCCACCGCATGCGGGATATTCTTCCGCGCCAGCGCGACCCGTCCCGGCTCGATATCAAACAATTCCACATGAGGGGTGTAATGCTGGCGAATCTGTACCGCATACATGCCGACTCCACCGCCAGCTTCCAGCACACGCGCATCCTGAAGTTTCGTCCATTCAGCGATCATGTGCAGGCGCCGTTCCTGGCCAGCGCGCCATACATAACTGGGTTCGCCGCGCAGGGCGGCCAAATCCGAGGGTGACATTACAGCACAATCATCAGTTGGCAGCGGTACGAGGTCCGTTGACAGACCGCATGGCAGGGTTGGTTTTCAGCTTGCGCGGGCGGCTCAGTTCCAGTTCCTGACGGACAGGCACCACAACCGTAATCCTGGCGCCCTGCCCCTCCGCGCTTTCGATGCTCAGGGTGCCGTTCAGCAGTTCGGCCCGTTCGCGCATATTGACCATACCCAGGCTGCCGCGCTGGTCGTAATTGGCGTTCACAGCATCGGCATCGAAGCCTACACCGTTATCCGAGATTGCGACCACAACCACATCGCCCCGGCGCTGAATATCAATGCTGATCAGTTCTGCCTCTGCATGCTTGCGAGCATTCCCCACCGCTTCTTCAACAATGTAGAAGATCACGCCCTGCTGATGATTATCCAGCACGGACTCGACCTCCGGCCCC
Organism: uncultured Anaerolineaceae bacterium; assembly: GCA_964593565.1. GTDB lineage: Bacteria > Chloroflexota > Anaerolineae > Aggregatilineales > Phototrophicaceae. Next base: position 4,116 of record CAZQIY010000046.1, on the reverse strand, counting down.
ACCCGCGAAGCCACCTGCTGGCCATGCGTTTCCAGCGTTTTCTGGCACAACTGCTCCAGCGCGGCCGAAAGCCCCTGACTTTCCAGCACCAGCGGGCGCAGGGTGAACAGCATATCACGAATTTCCTTGGTGGTTCGCCGTGCCAGTTCCTCGACCTTCTTCAGTTCGGCGGGCACTTCTTCGGGCCGCCGTTCCAGCAGGCGGTAAATATAGCTCATGCGCATGGCAATCGCAGAAACGTTCTGGGTCGGGCCGTCATGCAGATCACGCGCCAGCTTCTTGCGCGCATCCTCCTCAACCTCGACAATGCGTTCCTTCTCCTCCAGCAGGTTACGATACAGCACCGCGTTATGCAGCGCAATCGTGGCCTGGGTTCCGATGGCCATCAGCAGATCGTTGTCCTCATCCTCGTGGTTGAAGGCTTCGGGGTCTTCGCTGCCATAGATCAGCACGCCAAAGTTGTTATAGTTGGCATGCAGCGGAATGGCCAGCAGCGAGCGTGTTTTCTGGAACGCCGTGAAAAACTGAAGTTCCGGGTCGCGGCGGCCTTCCTTGCCAAATACCGGCACACATTCCTTCAGGGCCTTGCCCAGGATACCGCTCTGGCCGGGGATTACATTGGCCTGGTCGCTGCGTGTGAACCCGCGTGAATTGGCCACATGCAGCGCGCCATCGCTGCGGAACAAAAGGGCCGCGCTGATCACCCGGTCCCGGCTGGTGGACTGCACGCCATACTGTCCGGCTTCCAGCGCCGCTTCCAGCACCTTGTCCGGATGCAGCGCCGCACTCAGAGTCGCGGCCATATCAGAAATGACCCGGTTCCGCTCGCGCATGTGATCCAGCACGTATTTGGTGCGCCAGCTCATCTGCTCGACAGCCGTCTTCTGCGCCTCTCCGGATTTTTCGTGGACATAGCTCCAGGCCACGGCCACAATGGCCAGACCGGCCAGCATCACCCACTGTGGCAGCAGGCCAGCCATCGTCAGGGAAAACTGCTCTGCTCCCTGCGTAATGAACAACTGGCCGATCAGAATCGCCACGATCCCGAACACATGCACAATGCTCCAGAGGAAATTCAGGCGCGTGGCGGCGGTCAGCAGCAGGAGAACAGGCACCCCCACCTGCAAAATCATCTGATCAAAGAAACCCAGCCCGGCATACACCCCGGCCATGACAAAATCGCCAAGCAGAATGGTAAAGGGAACTGCCTTATGAAAGGACGGATAATAAGCCAGCAGCATAAACGCTACGTTCATCACCGCCCCAATGAAAAACGTGACGAGGATATTCCCACCGATGTCCGTGCGGCCTGTGTCCTTGTAAAGCAGGAAGTAAACCAGCGAAACGATGATCAGGACGGCCCACCGAACACCAAAAAAGCCCCAGTCCTCGTGCGTTAATACCCTGGATTTTTCATTCATCCAAGACGACCTCAAGCTAGCGTTTCATGATTATAACGTACCACAAACAAAAGGGCGCAACAAATAGCACTCTCATCCTTCATCTTACGTTGTTTTTGGAGCTAAAGCATTTACCTTGTTAAATTTTTGATGAATTCTTCAGCATTTGTCCGCATAAGAGGGGGCATCGTGGCAGCGTCAGCGCTCGTCCAACTGATCATCAGTCTCCTGTAACTTAAATGATATATCCTCCTTACCTTGCAACAAACGAACATATATCGTCTGCACTGCTAGTGGGCTGGAATCCGCCGCAACCCAGCGCCGCCCCAGCCTGGACGCCACCGCCGCAGAAGTGCCGCTGCCTGCAAAACAATCCAGCACCAGGTCATCTGGCCGGGATGATGCCCGGATAATGCGCTCCAGCAGGCGCTCGGGTTTCTGGGTAGGATAGCCCCGCCGTTCCGCTGTCGCAGACCCCACCGCTGGAATTTCCCATACATCTCTGGCATACACCAGGCTGTACTGCTGCTGCGTTTCAGGATCAACCTGAAAACTGCTTTTAGGAAAGCCGTAGCGGTGCATCATGTAGGAGCGTTCCTTCTGGGGATAAAAGGTCCAGCCGGTGGGCGATTTGCTGTAAAAAAAGATGTTGTCGTGTTTGCGGGCGAAACGTCTGCGGCTGGCCCCTCCGGTGCGATAATACCAGATAATCTCGTTCTGGAAACACTCTGTACCAAAAACCTCATCCATCACCGCGCGGGCAAGATGCCCCACATGATGCGCCAGATGAACATAGATGCTGCCGGTGTCCTTCAGCAGATCACGCGCCAGCACGATCGTTTCATAAAACCAGTGCAGATAAGTATCCACATCCGGCCACGCATCACAGTAAGCGGCCATGCCCCCATGCTGCGGTCCCATACGAAACGCGCTGCCTGTGGCAAATGGCGGATCCAGATAGATCAGATCGACCTGCCCCTCAAATTCCGGCAGCAGCGCCGGCAGCACCCGGGCCTTATCGCCCAGAATCAGGCGGTTGTACCAGGGGCCAGCGCCAATGGTCTCGACAGTCCGCAGTGGTGGCCCGGTGCGCACAGGCTGCGCCCGCCGCCCGTCAGCATCGTATTTGCCACGCCAGATCAGTTCAGCCATCAGCAGGGAGCGCCCGGCAGC
>CAZQIY010000046.1:0-1443 GCA_964593565.1 uncultured Anaerolineaceae bacterium | reverse complement strand
GTCCCATCCTTAAATTCACGGGCGATCAGCAGCGCCTCGTCCGCTGCCCCTGCGTGATGATAGGGAATGGCGAACAGATCAGAACTGCTGGCCTGACCTGTGCCATCCACCTGCACGCCGTTGAGTGCCAGCAGCAGGCGGGCCAGCATCTCCGGGTTATAATTTTCAAGGCCATGCGTCGCCAGCACGGCCGGGCTGTAGAATGTCATCTGAAGCTGGTCGTGGGTTAGATAGACAAAGCTGCTGGCCGGGTCCACCGCCACCTGCCAGCCTGCCGGATACTCGACGGAAAATTCCCCGGCCTGAACGTGGATTTCGTCCAGAAGTGGCTGGGCCAGCCCTGCCCTCACCCACACCAGCATCACCAGACATACAAAGAGGCTGCGCATCATCTGCTTATCCAACAGGCGCTTATTCAACCGGCTTCTGATACCGGATATAATCTGTGAGGACACGGAACCCTACACTTTCATACAAACGGCGCGCACCTTCCACATCGGTAAAGATGCGCACATGCTCTAACCCGCGCTCTTTCAGCGCGTGCAGGGCATGCACCAGCAGCGCCCGCCCTAAGCCCTGGTTGCGCCAGGGTTTGCGGACGCTCAGTTCGCTGATTTCGCCCACGCCGCGCTGGGTGATTTCGCACAGGGCCACGCCCGCAATCTGATCACCCTGCCAGGCAATCTGCCATAGGGCGGGGTCAAAATTCGGATTGCTCAGGATATTACCCAGGAAGATCAGGTAATCCTCATCGGTTGCGCGGCGATGCCCCCATTCTTCCTCAAAGGCTTCTTCGTTCGCCTCCCAGATCGCCCGGTAATGTTCCGCACTGGCAGGCTTGAGGGCAAAACCTTCGGGCAGGCTTTTCTCCGGCAGCGGCGCGGCGTTATCGTAGCCCATCTCTACAAAGCTGTGCACCGGGGCATAGCCTTCCTCCAGCAGAAGCTGGTTGTAGGCGGCTTCGTGGCTGGTGGTATTGGCACGCATCACCGCCCTGCCCTGACTGCCGTGCGCCTTCACCATGTCGCGAATACGCCCTTCAGCCCAGTGCAGCGTCGCCTTACCGATGCCGTGATTGCGCCAGTCCGGAATCACCCGCCCCCGGTGATAATACACCCGGGTTTCATCGGCCTGCTGCCACCACCGCACCCATTGAAAGCCAATCACCTGATCATCCACACTTGCCAGCAGCATATCCCTGTCCAGATCAATGTTTTCGGCTTCAGAAAACGACTTTTTAAGCTCCTCCACACCGGGCAGGCCCGCCTCGGAGGACAGCGGATCCACCTGATCATGTTCCTGACAGGCTTCAATCACCGCGACAAGAGCCGCGAAATCCGCCTCATCCTGAAAATGCCGGAACACCAGCCCGGGGATGTTCGGCGCAATATCCAGCTTCACAACTTTTGCATCACGCATAGAGCTGCCTGTCACTCTCCACTA
>CAZQIY010000045.1:0-33780 GCA_964593565.1 uncultured Anaerolineaceae bacterium | reverse complement strand
AAAAACCCCCTCCTGAAGGCGTGGTCATATCTGCGTTTTGGCTTAAAATCACTATCATTAAACTATCGCGACAAAACGACCGGGGATAACACATGAAATCATCACGTATACGCAGGCAGCCACTCGATTATCGCCAGGATGAAGTTGGACGCATTATGGAGCGCTGGCGTGCTGCTGAATCATGCTCTCTTGTGGGGGTTGGCAGTGTCGGCAAGTCAAATCTGATGCAGCATCTGGCCGATCAGGACGTTCAGCAGGAATACATGAGAGAAAGCAAAGTTGATAGTTTTCGGGCAATCATCATTGATCCCAGTATGCTGGGGCCAATTCCAAAAACCAATGTCGATTTTGAGCAGATTGGCTGCTGGGCGGGCTATGAACTGATGATGCATCGTATGTTTCTGGCCTTTCATCAATCAGATTTGCTGGATGAAAAGGAAACAGCCCGTTTTGCGGAGATTTACGAGACCCTTCAGGATGGCTCCAATCCCTTATATGCCTACATGGGTCTTCGCTACTTTGAATTAGGGCTGGATCTTCTGATGAATAAAGGTGTCCAGGTCGTGTTTATGTTCGATGAATTTGAGGATATGCTGCGCAATCTGCCGTTAAAGTTCTTCTTGACCCTGCGTGGCCTGCGTGATGCCAACAAAAAGCAGCTTTCCTATCTGACATTTACCCGTATGCCTCTGGCTGCGGTCATCGAAAAAGAGAAGATTGATCCGCTCAAAATTGAAGAATTCATGGAGCTTTTTACGGATAATGTATTTTTTATTGGCCCGTATAATGCGCGAGATGCTAACCGGATGATTACGGAGTTGATGAAACGTAATAACAGAACTTACGAAGATCATGTAAAGGACTTTCTCCTGTGGTCCACGGGTGGTTTTGCAGGGCTGCTGCGGGCGTCCTTCAGGATGCTGGAATCACTCCCTAACCTGAACCTGTCATCTGTGATGACAAGCGGCACGGATCTTGTCCGTGAATTGGTAAAAAAACAGCCAGTAAAAACAGAATGTCAGACTATATGGACCAGCTTATCTGAGCCGGAACAGTATGTGCTGAAAGCTGCCGCAGACCTGGTGGTTTTCAAACGTGACCCGGTGAGTGATCAGGCAGCGGAATATCTGGTACGCAAGCAGCTGCTGCGCAGTGACGGAGGCAATTCTTTTTCTATCCATCCCCCACTGTTCCATTACTTTGTTAAAGAAAATTTCCAGAATACAGGCGGAAACTGATCGATAATGTCTGCACAGGGTTATCTGATCCCGGCGGAGACGTACCGGAGTGAAATTATTGTGGTGAATTCCCGCTTTATCACCACAGTGGCTTATGTTGAATCGCCTGAGGAGGTCCGGCAGTTTTTAGCGCGGATACGCGAGGAAATGCCGGATGCCTCGCATCATGTCTATGCCTTCCGTGTGGGGCATGGCAACAGCGTTACTGAAGGCATGAGCGACGATGGCGAACCCTCCGGTACAGCAGGGCCGCCGGTGCTGGCTGTGCTGCGCGGCACGGACCTTGGGGATACCGTGGTGGTGGTGACCCGCTATTTTGGAGGCACAAAACTGGGGACTGGCGGGCTGGTCAGGGCATACAGCGAAGCGGCCAGGACGGCGCTGAATACGCTGAAAACGGTAGAAAAAATCGAGCAGCAAACCGTGGGCATAGAGGCACCTTATCCACTGTACGAGCAAATCAGGCGCCTCATTGAACAGCATCAGGGCGCTGTTGATGACGAGGGATTTGCCGCCGATGTGACGATCATTGCTACCTTTCCTGTGACCCGCATCGCAGCATTTACCGCTGATCTCAGTGAACTGTCGGCTGGTCGCATTCAACCGGTGCCGCTGGATATATCCTGAATCAGGAGGTGGCTGCCCCGGCGCTGGATGGCGGGAGTACATCACGGGTACAGGGATAATAATAGCTCCCGATGACAACTTCATAATCGTACTCACGTTCCGGGTCTGGCATCAGAACCACGCTCTGCTCGCTGATGCCCAGGGCAGATTGAATCAGGTCCAGGTTTCCGCCCTTGCTCTGGCCGGTATAGTCATACAACATGGTGGATTGTCGAATTTGTACTGGTGACTCACTATCAGCGACGGCGATAATCCCGTGCCAGGCCGCCTTATCGACGACAATACGCGCCAGATCAGGATTACCACTGACATTGACCACCTTCAGGGTAACTGGCTTAGCGCGCAGTTGATGCATGGTCGGGGGTGACAGGTAATGCTGCATAAGCGTGGCGATAGCTGCGGGCTGTGGCAGCAGGACCTGTGCGCCATCCGAAGCACGGCTGTTTATAACTTCCTGGTTAAGCTGAAACCGGTAGGATGATACACGGTTCTCATCCAATTCTATCGCCAGTGGCAGCAGACTGAGCAGATCAGGCAGCGGGATGTTCGTTTCCACGATCTCCCCCATCTGAGACCAGATATCCGGCAGTTGGTTGATTAATCCCAGATTGCGCAGATGCCGCCACAGCGCACGCATAATTTCCTGCTGCCGCTGACCCCGGTCAAAATCGCTGCTGGTGCGGCGACTGCGGGCATACCATAAGGCGGTGTCACTATCCATCTGATGTACGCCTATCGGCAGCGTGTACATGACCCAGTTGTCCTCAACCGTTGGATCAAGCTGAGGTTCACGCAGGCGCCAGTCTTCAATGGCGCAGTCTACAGAAACTTCGATCCCGCCCACTGCATCTATGATGTACCTGAAGTCGTTAAAATCCACCCGTGCATAATAATCAATGGAAATCCCCAGGTGATATTTCAGAGTGTCCATCAGCAGCGTCGGCCCCTGTCCCTCCTCGATCATTTCCCCATGCCCATAGGCGGTATTGATCTTCTGAGCCTGCCAGCCGGGGATATAAACATAAAGATCGCGCGGGATAGAAAGGAAAGCAACTGAGTTATAGGTTCGGTTGACCGATACCACCATAATGACATCGGTTCTGCCAGAGTTTTGCGGGTCAGCGGTATCGCTGCCAAGCAGAAGGAAATTCACGATGTCAGAGCCTGAGGTATCCAGCAGCGGCACTGGCTCCGGGATGATCTGATCAGTATCCTGGGCTGCCAGCTTCGACAGGTTGCCAGACAGGACAGCAATCAGCAGAAGTATAACGAAAAAACGCATTGTGTATCAGACACCTGAATGCAATGTAAATACCACAGCTTCAGTATAAGCCACTCCCATGCTGCAAAAACACACTACAGCGGGTAATCAGTGGCCAGTCATTGATTTAGCGTGCGTCCGATATACTGCCGCACACGAATCAGGACAGGGTCGCGGGGAGCAAGTGCCTCAGCACGCATCAGATAGGCTCTGGCAGCTTCCTCCTGACCACTTTCAAACAGGTACTGGCCGGCCAGTGCCAGCAGTGGTACATGATTCGGATTTTTGTTAAGCCCTTTGCTGAGATAACTGAGCGCCAGGTCTTCTTCACCAGATTTCCACAGGGTTTCGCATAACAGCGCGATGATATCCGGATCATCAGGCAGTTGTTTATGACCATCCAGCAGAGTTTCTATCGCCGTTGATGCTTCACTCCAGGCATTGTAGGCCCGTGCCAGCAGCAGATAGGCCTCCGCAAAGGTGGGGACTTTTTCGATAATCGCTTCCAGAAACTCGACGTCTTCAACCTGAACCTGACCGCCGGCATTCACCACATCGGTGATTTCGCCCAGACGCATCTCAAATTCAGGGGCTTCCGCGATCAGATTCAGGCGCTCAATGTCCGCCAGCACCACCGGATCATCTGTAAGCTGCCGGGCGATGTTAAGATGGCGCTGTGCCGCTTCACTTTCGTCTGAATAAGCATAGAGCGACGCCAGATGCAGATGCAGATCAACCCGATCCGGGTTTTTGGTTAGAACCGAAGCCAGAATGTCGATGGCTGGTTGAAGGTCTTCCCGGCTTTGTAGCGCATCAATCACAGCCTGGCTGGACTCACCTGTGCGGTCCTGCTCCACAAGCTGCCGAAATCCGGCCCACAGGCGGTCATCAGCGCCCTCAAGCTCAGCCAGTTGGATAAGTTGCGCTGCCCGCAAATCCACGCCGTCTGGGGCCAGTTTTAACGCCGCTTCATAAGCTTCGACAGCCTCCCATATCAGCAGGTTGTCCGGTATGGCATCAGGGTCAATCATCACATAGGCTTCAATATCCAACCCGCTGTATTCCATGGCCACCAATAGTTCCGCATACTGCCGGTAGATCACCGGGTCCGCCAGCTCTTCCTCAATGGCTACCTGAAACACATCTACTGCTTCTGCGATTCTGCCGCCGGCCCGGTAAAGCATCCCTGCTGTCAGGTAGATGTCTCTGTCACCTCGTTCAGCCTCGATTTCTTCCTCAAGCAGGTTGAAAGCCTCCTGAACCTGCTGAGATTCAAACAATGCGGTGCTGATCAGGGCCGCCGGAATGCTGCTGTCTGGAAAACGCGTTATCAGAGTATCCACTGTAGACAGCAGGGGTTCGTCAGCACTGTCTGCGAAGATCAGCGCCCGTGCAATCCCCTGAGAAGCTATCCACGCGCCCAGGTCTCCCAAATTCCGGGAGGCATTTATCAGTGTCTCTGCCTGGGTGGTCTGATCCTGCGGGGTCCAGGTGTGTCCCCACAGGGATAGATACAGACTCAGCTCCCACCGGAAAAGCTGCTCCAGGGCCTGCCGCAGGTCGTCGGCGTTCCACTGATCAGCGGCGTAGCCGGGTGCAAGAAGCCGCAGTTCGGTAAAATCCAGCATGCCAGCGATTTCCGCGGCAATATCTGGCAGCGAGCGGACCAGTTGCGCCAGATCAGGGGCCGGGTATGTGCGTGTGATAACATCATCTGTGTTTGTGCCGGGTGCAGAAGCCAGGTCACTTTCGATATTCAGGGTCAGCACGCCGTTTTTAAGTGTTCCCCAGATGCCTACATTATCATCCAGGGTTTCTAACTGCCAGTCATCAACATCGAACTGAGATTGTGCGATATCCCAGCTATAAGCTGCTGGTTCGCCTTCTGTGCGTGCCAGAAGCGGATATACACGGATATTCCGATAACGTTCCAGCAGATACCCCAGCATCAGCAGCACGCCCATGGCCGTCTCTGGCTGCTCTGTGCTGAGGATGGGCCATAAACCAATGCGTACCGGCAGCGCTCCTGGTGTCAGAGCATGTCGTACAGTACCTGCAGTACCGAAAATCGCGGTTGGCACGGCAGACCGCTGTTCTCTGCCGCGCAGCATCAGACGTGCAGCCAGATCACTCATGTATCTTCTCCAAAAGCAAACGCCCTATCACTATGATAGGGCGCCTGAAGTTTAAATCAAGACGGACTCTTAGTTGACAATCGGCACCACGCTCAGATCACCGCGCAGCGTTACCTGCGAAGCCAGTACCCAACCAAACCCGGCGGGGGTGTTGATCTGAACCCAGGCGGTATCCGGGGTGCGTGCGACAATCGCAATTTCTGCCGGGCCAGATACTGTGCCGATGGCGCCAAAATTGACCCCCGGGGCTGCATACAGGTTGATGGGTGCCGAAATGATGGCAACCGGAGTGGAGAGCTCACCCACGACAATGTCAGTATTGATGACCGGGATGTTATCGTAAACACCTCTGAAGATCACGAACTCATTGTTGAGCCAGCCGCGCCCGAAACTTCCCTGCACAAGGTACCAGACGCGATCCTTGGCAACGCCGAGAACAGACAGTTCTGTACCGCCGGGCACGGTGGTTACTGCGGTGTAATGAGCACCTGGGCCGCTGCGAATGTTCAGGAAGGCGGTATTCACGATGACATGTGGCACATTGAGTCTTGGCACTGCTGGCTGCTGAACAGCCCCTGGTACGGCCCCCGGTACCGGGATGATATTGGGGCTAAGCTGCAAGCCATCTGTGGGGGTGTCGGTACGGGTAACCGCCGAGCTAAAGGGGATCCACCCGCGTTCGCCGCCGCCCAGTTCAATTTCGATGAAGTTGCTGTCCTGGCTGATATTGGTCAGGAAAGCTTCTGTGCCTGCGGTCAGAATGGGCAGCGTGGTGCTTCCGGTGCCCGGCCCGTCGCCCATTGCAACGGTTTCGGCTGTGACGACCATCACCGTCCGGAATGCTGCTGAGAGACGCATTTTCAACTTTGGCGCCGCGATCCACCCGGTACCGTGCTGGGGCGTTACAACAGCCAGCCATTCAACGTTGCCAGTGTCGCGACCGCTGCCCACGATGGGATAATCGACACTCTCGTTCTGGAACAACGTGCCGATAGCTGGTGAGTAATCGCCGGGGGCTGTCCGCAGATCGACAGAAGGTACATTCAGCGTGGCGCGGTGACGCTCGTTGGAGCCGGAAATGATGATTGGGTTGCCCTGGTCATCTGTCCCGGCAACAAAAGTGCCACCTGCGGCAGGCGCTATAGTTGCCCCTGTAGTTGTGGTGGTTATTGTTGTTGTAGTCGTAATGAGTGGACCACCACCCCCCTGTCCATCTGGAAGTCCAATAGTGGTAGGTACGCTGACGATTGGTCTGGTGGCGATGACGTTGGAAGTATCTACAACCGGTACGTTGGCAAAGTCTCCACGTGGGATTACAAATTCGGAGTTTACCCACCCTACCCCAACAACGGTTGATACCTGGTACCAGACACGATCTGACGCGACACCCAGTACAGGGAGTTCTGTTCCTCCGACCACTGTCATCAGGACAGTGTATCTGACTCCTGGGCCAGTGCGAATATTCAGAAAGCTGGAATTGACTACCATGATTGGTGTACTGAATTGAACCTGTTGTTCAGGTTCAGAGGCAGTGATCAGACCACCTGGTAGTGTAAATAAAATTGCGAGAGTGAATATGAAAAGAATTGCCTTGGATGTGCGTCTCATCCTGTCTCTCCTGTCGATAGCCCATTCCCTGAAAGATTTGTTGCTTAATTATGAGAGCAAGTATAGAGCGAAAATGTAAACACGGCAATTTATACGTAAAATATTCTTTAGTCCTCATAATCTGTTCGCTAGTGACTACACGAAATAAAACACGTGACTGCGATTATATCAACCATTGAAGTTCGTTCAATCCACGCTATCATCTTATTTCGCCACGTGCACAACCCACACTCAGGAGATGGCCTGTGTCGTCCACACTGCCACAGTTGATACAGGATACGCACAAGATTCGCCAGATAACCGACCGGTTTCGCAGGGAATTTACCCTGTATGGCTATGAAACCGTCGAAACGCCGATTATCGAGCCGGCGGACCTGTTTCTGACGCGTGCGGGCGATCAGGTCATTAAAAAGCTGTTTACCTTCGAGCGTTACGGCCGCCAGCTTGCGCTTCGTCCGGAATTCACCGCTACTGCCGCCCATCGTTACACGCAGCTCCTGCCATCCGGGGTTGTGCGCTGGCAGTTTAGCGGCCCTGTTTTTGAAGACACTGCAGATAACGCCGCACCGGATTATCAGAAACTGAGCATCGGTGCCGAACTTATTGGCGCTTCTGGCCCTGCTGCCGATGCAGAGATTCTGAGCCTGGCAGTGCGGGGCATCATCCGGCAAGGTATATCAGACTGGCAGTTGGTTGTTGGGCATACCGGCCTGCTGCGTCATCTGCTGGCGCGCTACGAACTGGACAACCGCACAGAGCGTTTCCTGCTCAATCATGCTGGCGCACTGCGCGACCCTGCCAGGGGCAAAGCCTACATTCTGGAAGCCTTTGACCGCGCCCTGCTGGGTGGAGCATATGCACTGGATCATCTGCCAGAACAGGACAGCGATCTGCTCGGCCTGACAGAAACAGAGACGCATCAGATGCTTGGGGTGCTGCTGGATGCCACACAGCGCGGCATGACAATGGGCGGGCGAAACCGGCACGATATCGCCCGCAGGCTGCTGCGCAAACGCCAGCGTTTCAGCCAGCGGCAGCAGGTTGTCCAAGCGCTTGACTTTCTGGAGAAATGGGCGTTTATCCAGGCCACTCCACACGAGGCTTTTGCGCTGCTTGATGCGATGATCGCTGAAGATGACGCCACCGCACAGCGTTACCTGGCTGAATGGCAGCAAACTATCACATTGCTGAGCGCCTACGACATAAACCCGCAAGCAGTGCTGATCCAGCCGCACGTGATGCGGGACTGGGATTATTACACCGGCATGGTGTTTCAGCTTCGGGCTGAAGATGGCACCCAGATCGGCGGCGGCGGGCGCTATGATGAGCTTATCTCTCTGGTGGGCGGCCAGACACCTGTACCAGCAGTCGGATTTGCCTACTATCTGGATCAGCTTCTGCTGCATATCACGCCCCCCACAGAGGGCGACTTCGTGCCGGTGGCAGTTGTCTTTCAGCCGGACAATGCTCACGAAGCGACCCGGCTGGCGCATCAACTGCGCGACCAGCAGTTTCCGGTTATTCTGCTGCCTCAGGAAATAGCAGACAGCCACAGCCATGATCGCGTCATTCAGATCGAATCTGACGCGGCCAAACTCAATGGGGTTCGCTACCCCCTGCATCCACTGGACACGCTCATCAGCGAGCTAAAACGAGCCTATTATGAATGACAGAGTGATTCTCGCGCTGCCAAGCAAAGGCGCGCTGGCAGACCCAACTATGAATTTCCTGCGCGACTGCGGCCTGCGCGTCCACAAACCAAATCCACGCCAGTACACCGGCTCTATCCCGGCTATTGCCCAGTTTGACGTGTTTTTCCAGCGCGTAAAGGATGTCGTATACAAGGTATCAGACGGCACTGCGCATCTGGGCATCACCGGCTATGACGATGTGCGCGAACAGCCCCACGAGGACCTGGTGGTGATTAACAACCAGCTTGGCTATGGTCACTGCCAGCTGCTAGTTGCCGCGCCGGAAGCATGGGTCGATGTCCAGACGATGGCGGACCTGGCCGAAGTCGCGCTGGATTTTCGGGAATACAAACAGCGCAATCTGCGCGTTGCCACCACCTATCCCAACCTCACGCGGCAGTTCCTGCACACCCACGATATCCATCACTTCACCATTGTCAAAGCCGAAGGCGCCATCGAAGCCGCGCCCACGCTGGGTTATGCAGATGTCATTGTTGATCTGGCGCAGACAGGCACCACGCTCAGAGAAAATCATCTGAAGCCGCTTACAGATGGCGTAATTGTTGAATCTCAGGCAGCCCTGATCGGCAACCGGCGCCTGCTGAAACAGTACCCGGAAACGCTAAATGCCGTTCGTCAGTTTGTCGAATATATTGATGCTGCGCTGCAAGGGCGCCAGTATTATCAACTGACCGCCAACATTCTGGGCACAGACACAGAACAGCTTGCCCAGCAGATCATCAGCAATCCGGTCACGCGTGGGCTGCAAGGGCCGACTCTTTCGCCAATTTACGCTGCAAACGGCCAGGCAGCATCCGGCCAGCAGTGGTACACCCTGACCATCATTGTCGAAAGCAGCCAGCTTCTGACCGCCATCGAACATCTGCGCTCAATCGGCGGCACGCAAACCAGCGTTCTGCCCATTCGTTATGTGTTCATGGAAGAATCGCCCACATTCAAGGCGCTGCAGGCCCTGCTGCAGGAAGACCTATAAGCTGCGCTCAACCTCGTCCAGCACCCGATCAATGATGCTGCGCTGGCCCTGGCTTTCGGCCCCCATTTCGACGGCCATCGTCAACCCCAGCAGGCTGATTTCTGGCGGAAATTTTTCTGAGTCAGCCAGATTCATGGTGAGGAACGGGCAGCAGAACAAGGCCGCCTTCAGATAACGGCGCCAGTCCGCATTCAGCCAGCCGCGCCCGTCAAGCTCGCGCAGTGTTGGCACCAGCACGCGCTCGACCTTGCTCATCAGGAACATCTGCCGCACCGGGTGCAGCCCATAATCATGCTGCACCTGCCATACATCCCCCTGCCCTGCCAGGGAAATATTCATCTGCGCTGCTTTTTCACGCGGGAAATACATCCACATCGCAAACACGTTATGAAACAGCGGCTTTGTCAGGTCAAGCAGCGGGTGATGCCGGCCTGCAAATGCCGGATCAAAATAGATTAATTCGCCAGACTGTTCCCGAAAAAACACGTTGCCGTTGTGCGCATCACCATGCCCGACAATCGACGGGCCTGCGCCCGCTGGCTGCAGGATATCCACAGCGGCATTAATCAGATCATCCAGCGTCACATCATAATACTGTCCGTTGATGTTCCAGCGTACCTGCCGCACCTGCTGCATAGCATAGGGTGCTCCGGGCAGGCGCACAGGCACCTCATTTCCGGATTTGCCCGGCAGCGCGCCATAAAAGCGCTCCAGCCGCCCCCCGGTCAGGCGATGATAAAACAACTGGTGCACTTTCGCCTGAGCAGCTTCCGCCGCTGGCTGCATCGCCAGCGTGTCCAGATACAGCCGCAGCAGCAGATCATCCGCCGCGTTCTGGGCCGCCGTCAGCGCATCCAGAGTCTCCTGTGCCCCGGCGGCACCGGTTTCTGTCGACCAGGCAGCATCAAAGACCGACGGGTCATCGACCACATCATACAGAAGCACCTGCTTGCCATGTTCGGTGGAGGTAAAACGCGGCCGAATCACCGGGTATCCCGCCTCGGCCAGCACCACCGAATTGTAATACTCCCCGACCACGCTGTCCAGCTCTGTATGGCTTTTAAAGAACAGGCGCTGGCCATCCGCCAGGGTCAGATAGCCGTTAAACGAATTCAGAGAGACCGCCAGCGGCCGCAGTTCAACCCGCATCACGTCCAGATCAAACAGATCGCGGATGAGCGTAAGCAGCATCGCCTCTGCCTGCGCCTTGTTCGTGAACTGCAACGATTGAATTTCATCAAGCAGATCAGTGCTCATCGGTTTACCATCTCATCCTTGCCTGCGTGTGCAGGTTCCTGCACCTGATCTACCACAAAAGAGCGACGCCGCCCACCATCCCAGCGAATATCCGGCACCAGGATATCCAGCCTGGCTTCAATCCGCGCCTTATACGGCATCAGGTCGCGGATCATGGAACGGATTTCGCCAGCAGTATCGCCGCTGGGCTGATACCCCAGTTCCACCAGACGCGCACGGTCCGGCTGATAGTAATGCGCCTCCGCTTCCTGGCGCGGGTTGTCATAATGCCGGATATCAACATCCAGGCCGCAGCCGCGCCCAACCTGCTGAACCATCTCAGCCAGTTCGTCGATTGCATAGCAGGCTTCAAACTGGTTAAAGACGCGATATTCTCCCGGCTCCGGCGGATTCTCAATCACCAGTGTCAGGCACTGCATCGAATCGCGCAGCGGCAAAAACCCGCGTTTCTGATGCCCACGTCCATACAGCGTCAGCGGATGCCCCACAACCGCCTGGCAGCAGAATCTGTTAACCGCCGTCCCGAAACACTGGTCAAAATCCAGCCGGGTGAACAGGCGCGGGTCATCGCCCATTTCTTCAATGCCCGTGCCCAGCACCACGCCCTGCATAATATCCGTAGACCGCAGCCCCCAGATTTTGCAGGCAAACATCGTGTTATGAGAATCATGCACCTTGCTCAGGTGATAAAAGCTGCCGGGCTGGCGCGGGAAAGGCAGTCGATCCTTACGCCCCCGGAATTCAACCTCAAAAAACCCTTCGGGAATGTCGATATTGGGCGTGCCATACTCGCCCATCGTGCCCAACTTGACCAGGTGCGCCTCTGGACACACTTCCCGGATAGCCCACAGCAGATTCAGATTGCCAACGACGTTATTCTGCTGGGTAAAGGCCGTATGTGCCGGGTCGATCATCGAATACGCCGCTGAGGGCATTTCTGCCAGATGTACGATGGCATCCGGCTGGAAATCCGCCAGAAACTGCCGCACAAAGGCATAATCCATCAGGTCACCGGCCCGAAATTCGGGGGT
This sequence comes from uncultured Anaerolineaceae bacterium, assembly GCA_964593565.1. Taxonomy (GTDB): domain Bacteria; phylum Chloroflexota; class Anaerolineae; order Aggregatilineales; family Phototrophicaceae. The sequence goes on along the minus strand of CAZQIY010000045.1, from coordinate 21,938 downwards.
ATAGCCATAGTGCGCCTTAAACGCAGCCAGGCGTTCTTCCATGCCATAGATCGGAAGCGCGCTCGTTCCGCCGACTTCCTCAACCCACTCACGCCGCAAAAAAGCGTCAAGGCCGGCCACTTCATAACCACGCGCCGCCAGATACTGAGCCAGCGCCCAGCCCAGGTAGCCATCCATACCGGCGATCAAAATCTTCACGAACTGCCTCCCGCTGCTGTCAGCCATTGAAATAACTTCTCGTACAAATCCAGCAGTTTGCGTTCTTCCGTTTCCCAGTTCAGCGCCTGCTGCGTCCGCAGCACGTTGGCGCGCATCCGATCCAGAGTCTCGGGTTCCAGCACAGTCACAACTGCCTGCGCAATGGATTTCGGATCGGCAGGGTCGCACACCCCGCCAATCTCATAGTCTTCAACCAGCCGCTGTACTTCTGGGATTGGGCTGGTCACCAGCGGCAGCCCGGCCGCCACCGCCTCGAAGAATTTGTTCGGCAGGGAGAGGTGATAACTGGCGTAATCCGATGTAAAGAGCGACACGGCCACCGTGGCCTGCGCCAGCGTACCCACCATCTGCGATGGCAGCAGGCGGCCTGTAATCTCAAGCCGGTGGCCCACACCGAGCGCCTCTGCCCGCTGCTTCAGGCTGTTTTTGCGCACACCATCGCCCACCAGCAGCAGCCCGACATCATCGGGGAGATATTGCAGGGCATCCACCAGTTCGTCCAGGTGCCTGCCGTGAATCAGCCAGCCGCTGTGAGCGACCACATGGCGCGTATTCAGGTGAACCGGCAGCCTATCAGAGGTCGCTCTGAGATCAAAGCCATTTCTGACAGCCACCGGTTGAACAACCCATTTTTGGCGCAGGAAATCTGCATGTCCCTTGCTGGTGGTGATAATAAACGCCGCGCGCCGGGCCAGAAACTCCTCAATCGGGCGCAGCACCGGCGCCAGCCGTCGCGTCAGGGCCGCCATTGGTCGCTCGAAGTAAAGCTCTGCCGAATCATACACAACCGGGCGCCGCCAGATGCCCGCCAGGGCCACCAGCGCCAGCCCGGTAAAGTCCTTACCCTGATAGACCCGCGCATTGATCCGGCGCAGGTAAAACGCCATCTGCAGAAAGCCTACCAGCGTACGAAGCACCCAATCCAGCTTTCCAGGCAGCAGGCCTTTTATCAGCTTCGGCCTCACCCGTATGATGGTAAAGCCATCCACAGTTTCGGTCTGTGGCAGGGCCTGGTCATCCCTGGATAATCCTATAACAACGACGTGCCAGCCATGTCTGGCGAGGCTGCCTGCCTGCCGGAGCACCCGCGCAACGTGTACAACATCCTTTTCCAGGACAATGCAGATATCAACCCCTTGCCGGGCACCACTGGCCATCAGCACAATTAAGAGAAAACACGTTCGCGCACTGGCTGAAAATCACCCAGATATCCCGCGACGGCCAGCAGTTCCGCGTTCAGGATGCTGCCACCCGCCGCGCCGCGAATCGTGTTGTGCGTCAGCGCCGCAAATCTATAACCCAGAATCGGACACTCACGCAGCCGCCCTACAGAAGTCGCCATGCCATTGCCTGCGTTCCGGTCTCTGCGGATCTGCGGCCGGTCAATCTGAGGCAGATACTGCACCGGTCGGACTGGTGCGCTGGGCAGCAGGGGCACAGGGTCCGGGCCGACAAACACATTCCATGCTTCGATAATTTCATCAAAGGCAGGTTTTTCGGCCAGTTCTACAGATAAGTTGACAAGATGACCGTCGATCACAGGCACACGGGTACAGGTCGCCCCGGCCACAGCGTTCAGCCATTCCACCCGGTCATTCTTCAGCTCACCCAGCATACGCAGTGGCTCGGTCTCCATTTTACTTTCATCGCCGCCCACATAGGGAATGACGTTATCGATGATATCCAGAGACGCCACACCGGGGTACCCTGCCCCGCTGATCGCCTGTTCGCTCACCATATGGATCTTCGTCACGCCAAAGCGGCGCAGCGGTGCCAGGGCCATCACAACCGGCATGCTGGTGCAGTTTGAATTGGCCACCAGCGCGCCCGTGTGCCACCCTCGGCGCGCACGCTGAACATCGATCAGCCGCACGTGGTCTGCATTGGCTTCTGGCAGCAGCAGCGGCACATCCTCGACCATGCGGTTGGTTGAAGCGTTAGTGCATACCACATGCCCGGCTTCTGCCAGTTCAAATTCGCGGGGGTCTGCCGCCTCTTTTGGCAGTGCAGAAAACACCAGCAGCGAATCAAGGCGGTCCTCCAGGCTTTTTACCCGCAGCCCGGCCACGTCCTCCGGCGGGCCACCATCCAGCACCCAGTTCACTACCTCGCCATAAAGCTGCCCGGCGCTCCGGCTGGAGCCAACGACCTCAGTGACCTGAAACCAGGGATGATGTTCCAGCAGCTGGATAAAACGCTGCCCTACCGCGCCTGTTGCGCCCAGCACTGCTACGTTCAGCTTGTCCATAGGTTGATATACTCCGTGTTTAAATGCCTACCCACTGCCGTTCAGTTTTCACTGCCGGATACGAACCCAGCATCTTTACAAAAGACGCCCGCTGCAGCAGACGTGTCAGCGCTTCCTGGACATTAGGCTCCTGCCAGTGACCTTCGAAATCCAGGAAAAAAACAGGCTCCCAGGGCCGGTTGCGGCGCGGCCTGGATTCAATCTTCGTCAGGTTGATGTTATGATGCGCGAATTCCCCCAGGCAGTCATACAACGCCGAAGGATGGTTGCGCGTGGCAAAAACCAGCGAAGTCTTGTTGTACTCACCCGCCGGGGGGTCCTCATTACCAATGACAAAGAAACGGGTAAAGTTATATTCCACATCTTCAATCTGTCGATCCAGAACATCAAGGTTGTAAAGCTGGCCCGCCAGTTCGCTGGCAATCGCGCCGGTATACGGTTCCGGGTTTTCCGCCAGGTCTTTGGCAGCGCCTGCTGTATCGTACCAGGGCACATCTTCCAGATGATAACGCTTTAAATAACGTTCGCACTGGGCCAGCGCCTGCGGATGCGACCGTACATACTTCAGGTCTTCCAGTTTTATGCCCGGTGGCACCAGCAGCGCATGATGGACATGCAGCACCACGTCCGCCTGAATGCGCAGATCGGAATCCATCAGCAGTTCGTAAGCCTTGCTCACAGCGCCCGCCAGCGCATTTTCAACGGGCAGCATTCCATAGGTAATGTCGCCATTCTTATGGATAGCCTCAAACATGTCTGTCAGGGTGCGGCAGGGATACAGATCCACTGAATCACCAAACTGCTGCCGGATCGCCAGTTCCGAATTGGCACCGGAAATCCCCTGAAACGCTACCACCTTGCGCAAAGTGATTTACTCCTCGCCCATAATGAAAAGATGGCATGCCCGTAAAGCGCATGCACCCAGCGCGAAATCCTAACATACAGGCGAACCGCCCGTCAACTCCAGCAGAAGCCAGGTGATGCCGATTTGACAAGCAATCATCAGAAATGATAAACTTTTTTAAGATCAAGACGAGAAATATTCAGGAATCATTTCAATGCAGCAAACCCGACGGCATATCCTCGACATCCTGAAAATACGCGGCGAGGCAACCGTTGACGAAATTGTCGAAGAACTGCAAACCCGCCGGGGCAAAGACATCACCGCAGTTACTGTCCGCCATCATATCACCTGTCTGCAGCAGGAAGATCTGATCGCGCCGCCGCATTTAAGGCGTCGTAACACCCCCGGCAGGCCCCAGCATGTGTATTCCCTGACGGACAAGGCCGTCGCACAGTTTCCCAGCAATTATCAGCAGCTGGCAACAGAACTTCTTCAGCAGTTACAGCAGCATCTGCCGCCAGAAGGCGTCAACGTTATTCTGGAAGGCGTCGCCGAGGAAATGGCGAAGGACGCGAATATTCCCGAGGTATCTTTGGAAGAACGCCTGGAGATGGTCACGGAATATCTGTCTTCCAGAGGCTACGAAGCCCATTGGGAAGAAGACAGCCCGAATTACCTCCTGTATACCAGCAACTGCCCCTACCACCACATTTCCAGGGAAAATCCGGCCCTGTGCGACATGGATATGCGCCTGGTGGCGTCTTTGCTGGGGGTTGTCCCGCGCCGCGTGACGCACATTGTTTCTGGTGAACAAAGCTGCGCTTACTGTATCCCCGGCCAGCCCACCTGACTTTCGGTGTATGCTCCATGAGAATTTTAATTATCGCGGTCTGGTTAATTGACTGAACACGCCAGCCATGTTAGAATCTTACTAATCCACATGCAGGATCGACTATTGAGGAGATTGCTTTAATGGCCGCCAATGAAACGGTACAGGTAGAAACCACGTTGCTGACAGTAACCCCTGCCGCAACTAATATGATTCGCAGCTTGCTCGAGCAGCGCCAGATCCCGAACCACGCCCTGCGCGTGTTTGTCACCGGCGGCGGCTGTTCCGGGATGCAGTACGGCATGGCTTTTGAAGAAAAACCGAGCGATTTTGACCGTGTGGTTGAAGTCGATGGCGTGCGGCTGATTATTGACCCCACCAGCATGATGTACCTGGAAGGTGCCAATATTGATTTTGTTGACAGCCTGATGGGCGGCGGGTTCCGCATCGATAACCCGAACGCTGTATCATCGTGTGGCTGTGGGCATTCATTCCGCACCAGTGACGACGCTGAAGGGGATGCCGCTGGCTGCGGTACATGCAGTCACTGATTCACTAGCGACGTAACGAACTGACGACCAGCCCCAATAAACCGCCCGCCCCCAGCAGTACAATAGGCACCACCGGGGGTACATTGTTCGGAACAGTGAAAGGCGGTTCTTCCGGGCTGGTCGTTGGCGTTGTGGTAATTTCTGTTGGCGCTGCAGCAGCGATATCTGGTGGATAGGTGAAGGTCGGCAGGACGCTGGTCTCCGGTTCCTCAACATTACTCGCCTGAGTCACCTGCCCCGGCACAGGCAGCACCCGCGACTCAGCCGTCAGGGTCAGAATGCCGCCCGGCGTTTGAGTAAGCGCCACCTGTGTCTCCGTAGCTGCGACAGCCGCAGTATCTTCAGTGGGCAGCGGCGCCTCACTTAAATCCGGAATACTGCTGATATCCCCCGTAATCGTTACCAGTTCATCAAACACCCATCCCCGCCCGGAAGGTGATGTATCGAACTGAAATTGAATCCAGCGAAAGTAACGCCCCAGCACCGGGTAAAATTCGCCTGCGCGGATCGTGCCCAGCAAATCAGCTTCGATATCCGGTTCCGCGCGCACATTCACCTCACCAGCATCTGCCTTGGCTTCCAGCATAATGGCGGTCTGTGTGGGTGTGCGGGTAACGGTAGGGGTCACGTCAAATTGTACTGCCGGGGCGTTGGCATCCTGAGTTGGGATGCGAATACGCACAGGCGTAGCCGTAATAAGTTCCTGGGCAGCCACAATCTGCGGGACAGAAATAATCCAGAACACCACAACAATAAACTTAAGATAACGACGCAGCATCACACCTCAGCCTGAATTACAGTAAACACCGGGCAATATTATACCATCCTCACCAGGAGATAAGATTCTCAGTTGTCAGACGCCCCTGCTCCGCGATACGCCGGTCCTCGCCACGCAGCATCACCCCCTGATATTCCTGGCCGGGCAAACCAAAAACCACCCATTCATTCAGGATAAACGGCGGCTTCTTCTGCTCCGGCAGGCAGGCGCTGCAATCTGCCGGAATCCACTCGCCGTTGTAGCGTCGCGCAAGGTGCAGATGAGTCCCATTGGAAAAGCCCCCCTCGCATGATGGCCGGCCCAGTTCATCGCCAGCACTCACAGTCGCACCGGCTTCTATGCGCCCCTCGGACGCCAGGTGCAGGTACAGAATGCTCCATCCGGTGGATTCATCCCCATCCCCGTCCAGATCAAGCACCACCGTGCCTTCATCTGTCCGTGCAATCACACCAGGGGCCACCGCCCTCGCCCAGAATTCTGATACGTAGCAGCTCGAATCCACTTCTGTCAGGTCATCGGGCGGCGCAAAATCAACCGCTGCCCAGGCGCTGCCGCTGCCCCATCCGCCATGCGGCCCGCCGCTGTAAAACCACACTTCGCTTTCATCAAAAGGCAGGCCCAGCACCGGCTGCTGCACCCCTGCCGGAACCAGCCAATCAGAGTCATCCACAAACGGATCGCCAAAATAGGCCACGTAGGTGCTGTAGATTCCCTGCTGGCCAATTTCCCGCTGCCACGCAGCATCATCCTGATACAGGCTTAACATGTATTGCAGGCCGATGGTGCCGGCATTCAGCCCTTCTGCAAAGCGCAGCCGCTGCCCGTTCTCGAACTCCACCGTTTCCAGGCCCCGATATTTCCAGCCGTAATAGCCCATGTTCAACTGGTCCGCCGCCCAGGATAACTGACGGTAAAGCCCGTCCCGGTCAAAGCCCAGCGGAGACGGTTCCGCCCCTAATGGGCGAAGGCGCGCCTCATCAGATACATCCAGTTCGCTCAGCCAGCGTGCGCGATGTTCCAACAGTGCCAGCAGCAGACGCGCATCGACGCTGAATTCCAGCGAAACCCGCTGCACAATCTGAACAGCATCCAGAATATCGCCGTTCACCTCATCCGTCGCGATACGAATGTAACCCGGCTGTGCGTTCACAAAAGCAGTGACATCAAACAAGGCGCTGCCTGGCCCGCGCACAAGCCGGCTGTCCGGCAGAATCTTGAACGCCAGCGAAGCCTCGTCCGGGGGTTCTGGCAGACGAATGATCTGCCCGACTTCGATCTGATTGGGGTTCGGCAGATCGTTCACCGACAGCAGCACCTGCAGCGACACCCCATAGGCGGCTGCAATGCCTGATAACGTCTCGCCGGATTGAACCACATGTTCCAGAGGAGCAGCCCCAACGCCCTCCCTGGTGGGGTCTGGTGTGGGCTGAATCAGGTTTTCCACAGACAGGGTCGGGACTACAGGCAGCGGTGTTGCTGTAATTTCTAAAGGCGCCTCCACTGTTTGTGGTAGTCCTGTCTGCGTCACAATGATCACTTCAGGCCGGGTGCGAATACATGCTGCCAGAACCAGCAGCATCAGGAGCATCACCCACCAGCAGATACGTTGCATCCCCACCCTTCACAACACATTATTCAAAGCTCCAGATACCGATGCGTCCCTCTGCCACAGAAACCGGCACACTGCCCGCCTGAGACGTATCCAGCAGATTAATGACAGGCCCGGTAGGGGTCATCTCGCTGTAGAGCAGATGGCGGCTGTCCGGTGACCACAGGCGGTGGCTCTGGGCAAACTGGTCGAAATACTGCATCAGGTAGACAACTTCCTCAGTCGGAAAAAACGAGCCGTATTGTCTCACATCCCCGGTCTGAACATCAAGGATCGACCAGGCCAGGCCAATAGGCTGCTGCTGAGGCTGCGCCATCAGATGATTGTTAAAGTTACCTGCGCTAAAAGTCCCCGGTGATGCCGCCAGGGTCAGGTAAGCGATCTGATGGCTGTCCGGCGCCCAGAAAAACGCAATGACACCGGTGGTGGGGCTGCGGGCAGCGGTCTCTGTGGTCACAGCGTCCACCACGATCAGCGGGCCAAAGCCCTGCCGCGTCTGCTCGCGATAGGCGACCAGGTTGCCATCCGGTGACCAGCCTGATGAAACCAGGCCGGTAAACCCAGACGCCACAACCTGAGTTTCGCTGCTGCCCACAATCACGAGGTCTGTGGTCTGGTCCTCCGCCGCCGCGCCAACCAGCAGCCGATCATCCACAGGAGACCACGCCGGCGACAGGATAAATCCCGGCTGCTGCGCCAGCGTATCTGTCACACGGTCTTCGCCAGCGTCATAAATATCAAACCGCTCGTTGTTTCGCTGCCACAGCATCCGCTCGCCATCCGGACTCCAGCTGTAATAAAACGGCGGCCCGCCCAGCCCCGCTGTCAGGTGAGTGACTTCAGCCTCGCTGTCGCGGATCAGTTCCACAAACATGCCCTGTTCCGGGCTGCTCAGCAGCAGCGCAAGATCGCGGCAGCGCTCATCCTCATCGCAGTTGCCGGGCGACCAATAAGCATAGTTAAAATACTCTGGCCCGGTATACGCCAGGTCGCCCGCCGTGAGTCCGTCGGCAGAAACGAAAGCATCTGTAAACAGAGCGTTGTCATCAAAGTAGAGGCTGAAATAGGCCAACCGCCCATCCGTGGACCAGGTAGGCCACTGATACCGGCGTGTTTCGCCCGCGTCGTCGGTCAGCTGTACGTGGCTGTCATCTGCAAGGTTAAAGGTGTAAATATTAAAGTCGGTGCCCACATAGGCAATCATTCCCGGCACGGTCAGCGGCTGGTCATCTTCCTGTGCCTGAAGCCCGGTTACAAATCCACAGAATAAAATCCCTGTCCAAAAAATACGTACTATCTGTTTCATGAGAGTCGCTCCAAACCATTGGGCGCTGTTATGTTTGATTGTATACTATTCGGGCAATTGATGATATAACAGTCCACTATACATCTGGTAAGTATCTGGGAGTGTGTGCGCAATGGCGACACAGCAGGAAGTGTCACAACTGTTTGACGAAATGGCAAAGAATATCGACCCCGCCAAAACAGAAGACGTTAATGCGACCATTCAGTTTGATCTGAGTGGCGAAAACGGCGGGCTGTACTGGCTGCGCGTTGAAAATGGTCAGACACAGAGCGGCCAGGGACAGGCAGAAAAACCTAATCTGACGCTCAAGGCTGCTGCTGACGACTGGATGGCCGTCAGCAAGGGAGAACTCAACCCGATGCAGGCTTTTATGAGTGGGAAACTGAAAATTCAGGGCGATATGGGGCTGGCGATGAAGCTCCAGTCCTTAATCAGCTAACCCTGCCCTGTTCATCTGGAAATTAAAAAGCCCGGTGCATCATGCAGCCGGGCTTTTCTTATGTAGTTATGCCGATACCAACAAAGCGATGAGGTGTCTAGTCGTCCAGATCGAAATCCAGATCGCGCCCGGCAAAGCTGGCATTCCCCAGCGCCTCTTCAATCGCTTCCAGAAGCTCTTCGTCTTCATCCTTCTCAGCAGCGTCGGCCAGCGTCCCCAGGGTTTTCATGGCATAGTTGCCGCCAATCTCCCCCAGTGACCAGATCGAAACTTCCTTGATTTCCCGGTCCTGGCCCTGGGCAAAACGCGCCAGATAAGGCACCGCTTCACTGATTTCCAGTTCGCCGCTGGCACGTGCTGCCTCATAACGCACTGCCGGGTCTGCTTCCGTCAGTGCTTTCAGTACAATTTCGTTCCAGCGGTTATCGCAGGTGCGCCCCATCGCGAAAACCGCGCTGGCCTGCATCCGTGGATCGTCGCTCTCGTAGGCTTCCTGGATGGCTTCAGTGACCATCTCATGCCCACAGTTGGCAATAGCCTCCAGCGACCGGCGCCGCACGTCAATATCCTCAGTCTGGTCATTGTACAGGTTCGCGACTACATCCTGTGCGCGCACTGTCTCAGATTCAGGCAGATCACCCAACTCGCCCAGCAGAATAAAACGCCCCAGCGCCCCGGCAGCGGCAGCACGAACCTCAACCGCCTCATCCCACTGCGCCATTTCGATCAGGCGATCCATCAGATGCAGCGTTTCGTCTTCCCACAGCAGCTCGATAGCATCAGCCCGCACTGCTGGAGACTCATCACCGAGCGCCATTATGCCCAGATTGTAGTAATCGAGGTCAAAGTTGGTCTCGCTGACATCGATAAGCTGCTGCATCAGCTTGTGACGATATTCCGCAGACAGCGTATTCCATACATCCTGCACCCGAACTATCGCGCTGACATCCAGCCGGGAAAGGCCATAGAAAATCACCGTGTTGGCAGCGCCATCCACATTTTCGCGCAGGGTTTTCAGCGTGGTATCGAGATCTGGCTGCTCTCGCGGCAGTTCCAGATCATCGTCATCATTCAAATCGTTCAGAAAGTCCAGATAATCGGACACACTTCCCTCCATTATGGAATCAGACTGTTGGTTATCGGATTCAGCAGATCGTTGAGAAACGCGATAGCCATCAGCGAAAGCAGCAAGGCCATACCAATCAGATGCACGATACTCTCGCGTTCCGGTGCAATCGGACGGCCCCGCAGAATTTCGATCAGCACAAACATAATACGCCCGCCATCCAGCGCAGGCAGTGGCAGCAGGTTCGTGATGCCTAAGGCGATGCTGATGACAGCGATATAATTCAGAATGACCACCGGCTGATCCTGTTCGATACTCTGCTGCAGGAACATGCCGCCAAACTGGCTGATTGCCAGCGGACTCATGACGCGGGCTTCTTCGCTGCTCAGTTCGCCTGCAATAAGCTGGCCCGGCAAACGCACCATCAGATCCAGAAATGTCACGATCCGATCAAGGCTGAACTGGATCGATTCGCCCAGCGTAAGCGGCACAAGCGCCTGCTGCCAGCCGCCTTCCACAAAGGTTGCGCCCTCCGCCATAGACTGATAGGCCGGCACAATGCCAATGCCGATAGCACCCTGTCCTTCTGGCGGGTCTTCACGCGGGACCACGTCTATCTCCTGTGTTTCGCCATCGCGCAGAATGGTCAGTGTCACAGTTTCGCCCAGGTGCGCCTGGGTACGTTCCGGCAGGTCTTCAAACTGGCTGAAGGCTTCGCCGTTAAATGCTACGATGAGATCATCCACACGCAGCCCTGCCCTGTCCGCAGGAGAATCAGGCACGATGCTGGACACGAAGACATAACTATCAAGGGTGGTTTCTCCCTGCGGTGTATAAACCACGTCCAGGGTTTCGGTTTCACCCTCGCGCTGCACGGTCAGAGTCAGCGACTCTCCCTCCGCTTCCTGCAGGAAGGCGATAAACTCGCCCACGTTGTCAAAATAACTCCCGTTTACCTGCTCGATCAGGTCACCTGCCTGGATACCCGCCGCCGCCAGTGGCGACGCAGCATCAAGCTGGACAAGCCCCACACTCCCGCCAACCACCGTAGGCAGGCCAGACAGCCCAATGATGATAAAAATCACAACAGCGGTCAGCAGATTGGCCGAAGACCCCGCAGCCATAAAAAAGATCCGTGCAAGCGGTTTTGCCTCGTTGACTGAGGTTACATTTCGGGCGCCGCTGGCACGCAGCCGCTCCCGCATGCCTTCCAGCCGGTCCAACTGCTGCGATGCCTCGTCATTTACAGGACCAAACTGCTGGCGCAGGCGCTCGCGTTCCTGGGCGACTTCCTCTTCACTGAGGGGACGTACAAAATCCTCGCCAAGCGGCCGCACAAATCCGCCAATGGGCAGCCAGTTCAGGGTATATTCAGTTTCGCCTCGCCGGAACAGGGTGAGCATCCGGGGCGGGAACCCGATCCCGAATTCCAGAATGGTAATGCCAACGGCTTTTGCCGCGAGAAAGTGACCTAATTCGTGTATAAATACTGCCGGGATCAGTACAAGACCAAACGCGACAATAGCCGATAAAGCATCGTTACCGATGAGAAAGTCCAACATCAATGTCTATCCTTAGTCATCCTGACCGTCAATCATGCATTATACTGGCGCGCTCATCGCACAGGCAAGCCATCCGGTTTTGCAGCAGTTCACTCTCAGTTATTAAATCACAGGAACGTATATTAGACAGATGGAGACCTTCCGGGCTTACGCGAAAGCGCGATTTCTAAGACAATTACAACACAGAAATCAGCGCTTGTGGATGAGGGTTCATTAAGACCCTGAACTGTTGCCCACCATTATCCAAAGCTATAATGCACATATACATTCCTTTGTTCTTCGTACAACCACCCAGGAGCAAATCTTGCAAGCAATTCTCGGTCTTCTGCGCACCATGCGCCCCCGGCAGTGGCCCAAAAACGCGATTATCTATGCCGGCCTGGTCTTCGATGGTCAGCTTTTCCAGCCAGATGCCTTTCTGCAGGTCACCCTCGGGTTTTTTCTTTTGTCCCTGGTCGCCAGCACGATTTATATCATTAATGATCTGGTGGATATCGAAGCGGACCGCCAGCACCCCCGCAAAAAATTTCGCCCGCTGCCTTCGGGCCAGTTACCCCAGCGTCTGGCGGTCATCGCAGCCGTGATTATCCCCATCGTCACGCTGGCATTCACGCTGACGTACAATCCGGAATTTGCTGTAGTCCTCATCACCTACTTTGTCACCCATATTCTGTATTCCTTCTGGCTGAAGAACGTCGTGATTATCGACATTCTGGCGATCACGGCGGGTTTTGTGCTGCGGGTCGCCGCGGGCGTTGTGCTGGTCGATGTCGCCAACTTCTCCCCCTGGCTGTATGCCTGCACCGGCCTGCTGGCGCTGTTTCTGGCCATCGGCAAACGCCGCCAGGAGCTTGTTCTGCTGGCGGAAAACGCCCAGAACGTGCGCGTCACCTACAAGGATTACAACCTGCCCCTGCTTGACGAAATGCTGCGCTTTGTGACCACCGGCACGTTTGTCGCCTACCTGCTCTACACTGTAGAGGCGGAGACAATCAAGGTGGCGGATACGAACCTGGCGCTGATTACCGTCCCGTTTGTGCTGTACGGCCTGTTCCGGTACATGTACCTGATCCATGTGCGTAATGAAGGCAGCGCCCCGGATGAAGTCCTGCTTCAGGACCGTCCGCTGCTGATCTCCATTTTGTTGTGGGGTCTCACCTTTGTGATTATCCTGTACCTGCCAAACCTGCTTTAGGAATCGATGTCCACATTCAGCGCGCCTGCAAAAATTATCCTGATTGGCGAACATGCCGTTGTTTATGGGCAGCCAGCGGTTGCCATTCCACTGCACAATCTGCGGGCTGTCGCCAGACTGTCCGTTGATGTTCCGGCGGGACAGGGGCTAAGGCTGATCGCGGAAGACACCCAGCAGAACATTCAGCTCCGGACCGTGCAGGCGGATGATCCGCTAACTGCCATGCTCAGCACGATACTCGAAAGGCTGGGCGCCCCTCCACCGGATGCCACCATTACGCTGCATTCGTCCATCCCCATCGCCAGCGGCCTGGGCAGCGGCGCGGCAATCGCGGCAGTGCTGGCGCGTGCCCTCAGCACAGCCACACACATCCCCCTGACGGACGCGGAACTGAACGATCTGGTGTATGAAGTCGAAAAAATTCATCACGGTACGCCCAGCGGCATCGACAATACCGTTGTGGTCTACGAGCGCCCGGTGTATTACGTGCGCGGCCAGCCCCTTGAATGGATGGCTACCGGCGGACTGTTTCATCTGATCGTGGCAGACACCGGCAAACCGGCCTCCACAAAAATTGCGGTTGGCGATGTCCGCCGCCTGTACGAATCGCAGCCAGACCAGATTCGCCCGGTCATCGAAGCCATTGGCCAACTGGTGCAGCAGGCGCGGCAGGAGATTGCCCAGGGCAATACCGCCGCGCTGGGCACCCTGATGAACGAAAATCAGGCTTTGCTGCACAGGCTGACGGTTTCCTCGCCAGAACTGGACCTGCTTATCCAGGCGGCCCGCAGCGCCGGTGCCCTGGGCGCCAAACTTTCCGGCGGCGGCAGAGGCGGCAACATGATCGCGCTGGTGACGCCGGACACCGCCGGTGCTGTCGAACAGGCCTTACGCGACAGCGGCGCCGCCCGTGTTTTCAGAACAGCATTGCAGCCCGAAGCCAGCTAATCCGGTTTGCGGTCACTGCGCCAGCCGTGCGATGCGGTCCGCAAGATCGTTGACCGCCCAGACTGTCAGGGTGATGGCCAGACCGGGCGCGGCGCCAATCCAGGGGGCAGACCGAAAGGCGGCGCGTCCTTCGGCCAGCATCACCCCCCAATCCGGGCTGCCGGGTTCATTGCCCAGCCCCAGAAAGCTCAGCGCCGCACCGTTCAGCAGCATATAGCTGAACACCACGCCCGCATAAGCCAGCAGCGTCGGCATGCTGTTGGGTACAATATGAAACCATAGCAGGTGCGCGCGGGTGGCCCCCAGGCTGGCTGAAGCGTCGATGTAGCCTGCTGAGCGAATGGTGTGGATGGTGGTGCGCGTTACATAGGCAGCGGCCGCCACCTGCGAAATCCCCAGCGCCACCACCTGCGGCAGCGTGCCCCGCCCCATCAGAGTCAGCACGACCAGCGCCACCACAAACCCCGGAATCGCTAACAACGCATTGAACAGCATCATCAGCCCGCGATCCACCGCCGCCGGCGCGATGCCAGCGATACCGCCCAGCAGCAGCCCGGCCCCAGCCGCCAGCAGTGTCGCCAGCGCAGCGACGGCTAAAGTAGAGCGCCCGCCATGAATGACCCGGCTGAATACATCGCGGCCCAGCAGGTCTGTCCCAAGCAGATAGCGCAGGCCGGGCGGCAGGAACTGATCCTCCGGGTGAGTCGCCAGCGGGTCAGTGCGCACAACCAGCGGCCCGATGACCACCACCCCCAGAATAATAAGCAGTACGAAGAATGAAGCAGTCCGTCTCAAGAGGCCACTCGCGGATCAAGTATGCGCACGGTTACATCAGCGGCCAGGCTGGCAGCGGCATAGACTACCGCAGATAACACCACCACCCCCAGCACCACCGGATAATCCTGCTGGATCACGCCATCCAGCAGCAAGCGCCCGATGCCCGGCCGCACAAACAGACTTTCCGTGATAACCGTCCCGCTGAGCAGAAAGCCTGCCTGGAGGGCAATCACGCTGATGACCGGTGGCAGCGCGGCCCGCAGCACATGCACGCCCACAATCCGCCTTTCCCGCAGCCCTTTTGCCCGGGCCATGCGCACAAAATCTGCCGCCATGACTTCCTGAATGTTCCCCCTTGTCACCCGCGCAATGGCCCCGGCGGTATGAAAGCCAAGCACCAGCACCGGCAGCACAAGCTGGCTAAGGCGGCCCGCCCCAGCTGAGGGCAGCAGGTTCAACTGCACGGTAAACACATAAATCGCCACCGTCCCGGTCCAGTAGATCGGCATGCTCAGGGCGAGGCCGGTCAGCAGATCAGACAGAAACGACAGCAAAGGCACCCGGACAACTCCCGCTAACCCCATCAGGACGCCCGCCACCACCGCCACCACCAGCGCGCCCAGAGCAAGCGCAAGGGTAGGCTGAAAGTTGCGTATAACTGCCTCAATCACCGGCTCGCCGCTGATCAGCGATACTCCCAGGTCACCGCGTACGGCGTTCAGCAAAAAGCGCAGATATCGCGTCCCGACTGGATCAGTCAGCCCCAGCGCCGCCCGCCGTTCCTCAATCACCGCCGGGTCAGCACCGCTCTGAACAAGCTGTGTCTCGATGGCATCCCCCGGCAGCGCAGCCAATGCCCAGAACGCCAGTGTCGCCGCCAGCCAGATAATCACCAGCATGGACGCTGTGCGCCACAGCATTTCTCGCATCATGGCGTGGCGAAGGTCGCGTTGTTCAAAATCGGAAACCAGCCATACGCATCAAAAGCCAGGTTGGTAATCAGCGCGCTGCTGGCGTTCAGATTCACCTGATCCCGAATCGGCAGCACCAGCGCCTCATCCATAATCATGCGCTGCGCCTGTGCGTACAGCGCAAACCGCGTGTTCGGGTCAAGCTGTCGCGCAGCTTCAAACAGGATGTTGTCAAGGTCTTCGCTGGCAAAACCGGTCCAGTTGGTGGCGCCCTGGCTGGAATAGAAATCATTCAGGAACACCGGGTCCAGGCCATAGGTATTAAAGGCCACCAGGTTATATTCCCCTGTTTCCACCACCTCGATCAGCGCGCCAATGGTTGGCACCGGCTTCAGGTTGGCCCGCACCCCAATCGTCCGCCACTGATCCTGCAGCAGTTCCGCCACCTGCGGCAGCAGCCCCCAGGGCGGCACAATCACATCAATGGTCAGCATCACCCCGGCGAAATCCCGGTAGCCATCGTTATCGCTGTCGGTATAGCCTGCCGCCTCCAGCAGTGCCTGTGCCTGGCTGATATCGTGCGCATAAAGCCCCTGCACGTTGCGGTCATAATAGAGCGTGCTGGCCGCCAGCGGGCCCCAGGCCACCGGCGAAAACTGCTGGAACACAGCATCTGCAATGGCGTTGCGGTTCGCGCCAAAAATCAGCGCCTGCCGCACCGCCCTCGCATCCGTCGGGAAACGCGCCGTGTTCATCAGAAATTGCAGCGGCTGGCCCGGCACAGCCTGCGGCAGCAGTTGAACAGCGCTGTTTCCTGTTAAGGTCCTCGCATCCGTCGGCAGCAGTTCCCCCATCATCTGGGCTGTACCGCTTTCCAGCGCCAGCACCCGGGTCGGCGGGTCTGTGAAAAAGCGAAACTCAATTTCATCAATCGACTGATCAACTGCCGCGTCGTAAAACGGCGGCCCCCAGGCATAATTCGGGTTGCGCCGCAGCACCAGCCGGTCGCCCGGGACAAGTTCCACAAACTCGTATGGCCCCGTGCCGACCTGATGAAACTGGTAGCGATTATTGGAATACTGACTTAAGGCGGTCGGGCTGGCGATGCCCAGGTACACCTGTGCCAGAGAATCCAGCAGCGGGCTGTAAGGTTCGGAAAGCAGGATGCGCAGGGTCGAATCATCCACTACTTCATAACCGGCATATGGCCCCAGCAGAAACGCCGCCAGTTGAGAGCCTGTTTCCGGCGCGGTGATTCGATCCAGGTTGGCGGCAACGGCCTGAGCATTCAGGACGGTGCCATCGTGGAAGGTCACCCCATCCTTAAGCCGGAACGTATAAACCAGGCCATCTTCCGAAACTGTCCATTCTGCCGCCAGACCGGGCACAAATTCTCTGGTTTCCGGGTCCCGATAGACCAGCGTATCGTAAACCTGGCGCAGCGGGATACCAAGCTCGGATGATCGGTTGATATGAGGGTCAAAGCCACTTGGCTGCAGCGTCAGACCGTAGATCATGCGATTGGTGCCCTGGCTGGCAGATGTATTCGCCTGCAACGTTGGCAGGCAGGCGCACAACGCAAGCGCAATGAGGATGAATAGATGGTGCAGTCTCATACCTGACCTTTCCGGTTTCTGGCTAAACCCCCTATAATATAGCGGTCTATAGCCCGAATAGGTATTGCAAGTTGGCTCGTTACGATTCACGCCTCATCACGCCACCATCCGAAGAAGAAGAAATCTACCCATACCGCCGCGTCTGGGTCAGCATTCTGATCGAAGCCGGCGTCCTGTTTGGTTTTGTCATGCTGCTCTTCGTGCTGACCCGGTTTGTGGTCATCCCGCCTCGGTTCTATCAGGCGCTCAATATCGCCATCGCCCTGCTCCCCCTGGGCCTGTGGCTGATTTTCTCCTGGTGGAGAGAGCGCTTCGTGCCACAACCGCGCCGGGGTCTGTTAGGGGTGGCCGTCGTCAGCGGGCTGGCGGCCAACGCCATCAGCCTGCCTTTTATCGAGCAGGTGTTTCAGATCGAGCGCTGGCTTCCGCTGGAAAGCGCCCTGAATCGCATCATTGGCTATACCTTCACGGTCGGCCTTGTTCAAACTCTGACGGTCTATCTGGTGCTGCGCTATTCCGTCTGGCCGCAACAGTTCCGCGTTCGCATTGATGGTGTCGCCTATGGAGCTGCCAGCGCTATTGGGTATGTCACCGTACTGAATCTACAGTTCGTGATGACCACCCCCTCCATGCCCTTCATCACAGTCACAACGGTCTTTCATCAGGTCGCCGTGCTGATGTGCTGCGGCATCGTGGTGGGCTATGGTCTGGCGGAAATGGCCTTTAACCGTTATCTGTTCCCACTCCTGCTGACGGCTACCATCGCAGTCTCGGCATTCATCGCCGGCGCAGCCATCCCGCTGACAGCAGGCTTTACTAACGCGGGCGTCAGCGCCCTCAACCCTGTGGGAAGCATCAGCCCCATTCTGGGATTCCTGTTTTCGGCTGGTCTGCTCTTTCTGGTCGGCAACATATTTTCGTTCCTGTTCAATGTCGCAGAACGCCAGGACTCCAGCACTTCTGTTGAAGACGCCGAAGGTTTGGCCTCATGACCGTCATCGAAATCCTGGAACCATCATCAGAACTGACATTTCGCCAGCGCTGGAGTCATTACCTCGTGCTGGCATTTGGTGTTGTGGGCATATTTATCGCCCTTAATTTGCGCGACAGCATCCTCAACGCAACAACCCAATACACCAACCCACAGGTTGGCATCCGCGCTCAATATCCGCAGAACTGGCTGCTGGAAGAAAATGGTGAAGGTTTTATTTTTCGGGTAAGCGACATATCGACCAGCGGCTACAACACCACGATTCAGGTCTCGGCCCGTCCGGTCAGCCCGCAAACATCAGCCCGCAACATATTTGACGCGCTGACACTGGAACGTGCCCAAACCCTGGCCCGCTACGAAGTTGTTTCCGAAGAAACCTTTATCCTGCCAGACGAAACCGTCACCAGCGCCATGCTGTACACCTTTGTAAGCGGGCAGGCAAACCCGTTTCTGCAAAGCATCCCCACTGTGGTGGAAGGCATTGACATTCTGATTATTGAGCGTGGACAGGCAATTATCGTCTCATTTCTGGCCGAAGCAGATTCGTTCGAGACTGATTTTTATATTCTGGAAAGATTCCTGAGGACGTTGGAATTTTAGCCATGCGTTACCTTGTTACAATGCTGGTTCTGACAACCGCCCTGCTGACCATTGCAGCCCATCCTGCCGGTGCCCAGGAAGCAGGCTTTGATACCGGGCGCACACAGCGGGCAACTGTTTTTGTCATGCAGGCCCGGGCAGAACGCAATAACCTTATCATCACCTGCGCGGGGTCCGGCACGATTGTACACCGCAGCGGCCTGGTACTCACCAATGCTCATCACACGATGCCCAATGACGCCTGCCCTGGTGAGGTGATTATCATCGCCTTTGCCGCAGAGGCAGATGGTGCCCCGGTACCCCGCTATCGTGCCGAAATCGTGCAGGCAAACCCTGGCATCGATCTGGCCCTGCTGCGCATTAACCGCCAGTTTGATGGCCGCCTGATTGAACCGGATTCGCTGGCGCTGCCCTTCGTGGAGATGGCCGATTCTTCCCAGGTACGGCTGGATGAAACCATCTTTATTGTGGGCTACCCCGGCATCGGCAATGACCCGGTAGAAGTACATCGCGGCACGATCAGCGGTTTTGCCTTTGAACCCAGCGGTGTTGGCCCGGCCTGGATTCGCACCCGCGCAGAGATTCCCGGTACGATGACCGGCGGCGGCGCCTATAATCAGGCCGGACAGCTTATTGGTATTCCCACAACCGCCCCTGTACGTAATCCGGAAGCCGGGGTCAACTGTCAGGCTATTCAGGATACCAACAACGATGGCCTCGTCAGCAGCAGCGATATCTGCATTCCTACAGGAACGTTTATCAATTCCCTGCGTCCGGCAGATTTTGCGCGTCCACTGCTGCGGGCGGCTTCACTGGGCCTCACGATAGACAAACCACTACAGCCAGCGACTCGCACCCAAACGGATGACGCCCCCAGTTTCAGCCGCCTGTTTTTCGCGCCATCGGTCAATGATGCCGGCATGCCTACCAGCATCGTCAGCCAGCTTCCCGCAGGCAGCAACAGCCTGTACCTGTTTTTCGACTACGAAAATATGACCCCGGAGACGGTTTACGAGCTGCGTGTCACCACTGACGGCATCCCGAACCAGACTTTTAGCCTTGCGCCTGTCCGCTGGAGCGGTGGCGAGCGCGGCCTGTGGTATATCGGCAGTGGCGACCAGCCCTGGCCCAACGGCGTCTACGATTTTACGCTGTTTGCAGATGGCCGGACGGCCGGCAATGCCCGGCTGGTGATTGGCGGCGCCCCGGAAACAATGGCGACCTTCAGCGATATTGTCTTTGGCATTGTCGATAACCGGGGCACGCCGCTGGGCAATGGTTTTGTTCTGCCTGCGGGCAACATTGCCAACGCACGCTTCATCTTCCGCAACATGCAGGCGGGCACCCCCTGGGCAGCCATCTGGTATTACGACGGCATTGAAGTCGCCCGCATTCAGGCGGACTGGTCAGACATTGATGGCGAAAACGGCGCCAAAACCATCCCGATTGAAGACCCCAACGGCCTGCCGCCGGGCACATACCGGCTGGAACTGTACATCGACAACCGGTTATCAGCCACATCAGACTTTATCATCGCAGGTGCGCAGCAAGGGGTATTTCCCGAAGTCTTCACAGACCCGCACTTTACCACTGCCAGCACCCCAGCAGAAGCCGCCAGCGCCAGCGCAATAAGCAGCTCTACCAGCGCGATCAACTCGCTTTATGGGGTGTTTAACTGGCAGCAGATTGCTCCGGGCACCCTCTGGACCCTCAGGCTGTCTGTCGATAACAATGTCTTTTTTGAACAGACCACCCCCTGGAGCAATGTCGAAACAGGCAGCAGCTACCTGGTGCGGCTCAGCAGCGAAAACGGCATTCCGGATGGCACTTACCAGATGGAACTGCTCATTAACAACGTCCCCCTGGCCTCCGCCACCACCCAGATCGGCATCGGTCAGCTTCCTATTGACCGCTTCGCCACCGTCAATGGCCTGCAATTACGCGGTCACATCTTCGACGCACGTACCGGACAGGGAATCGCCGGGATTACCTTTGTCGTCATTACCGAGGACTTCTCGATTGCGGATTTTGTGTGGCGGCAGGATCAGGTTTACGCGACAGCCACCACAGACCGCAACGGCAGTTTCCAGGTGGATCGTCTGCTCGAGTTTGATGTTCCCTACAGTATCATTATTGCAGCCGATGGTTACCTGCCGATTGCGGCTGATGGTTTTGAAGTCACCACAGAAATGCCCAACCCGCTTGATCTTTCCATTCCGCTGACTCAGGGATAGCCAATGGCGGATAAACAGCGGCTGGACATTCTGCTTTGCGAACGCGACCTTGCCCCGACACGCGCCAAAGCCCGCGCCATGATTATGGCTGGCGAAGTGATGGTCGATGGCACAGTGGTGACAAAATCCGGCACCCTGATTCGCGCAGATGCCGCCCTGGAACTAAAGCAGAAACCGCGTTTTGTCAGCCGGGGGGGCGAAAAACTGGCTGCGGCGCTGGATGCCTTTCAGTTTGATGTCAGCGGGCGTGTCTGTGCCGATGTGGGCGCCAGCACCGGCGGGTTTACAGACTGCCTGCTGCAAAATGGCGCCGCGCGCGTTTATGCCATTGATGTGGGCTATGGCCAGTTGGATTACACCCTGCGCCAGGATGAACGAGTCGTCGTGATGGAACGCACCAATGCGCGACATGTCGAAAAACTGGCGGAACCTGTGGAGCTGGTGGTGATGGATGCGTCGTTTATCTCGCTGCGTCTGCTGCTGCCGGTCATCAAAGGCTGGCTGACCCCGCAGGCCCATGTCATTATGCTTATCAAACCCCAGTTCGAGGCAGGCAAACAGGATGTCAGCAAAGGCGGTGTGGTCAGGGACCCGGCGGTCCACCAGCGCATCCTTGAAGAAGTGCTGGCTTTTGCGGCAGAAAGCGGCTTCAGCATCCAGGGCCTGACTCAATCCCCGCTCAAGGGGCCGGCCGGCAATATAGAGTTCCTGGGCTGGCTGGGCTGGGGCCAGGCATCTGCCCCTACCGCTGACATTCAAAGCCTGATCGCGGCGGCCCTGGCCTGAACACTATATACTTCTACAGGCCAACCACGTATAATGTGTGCCATTCCAAATTGGAAATGTGAATCTCATGAAGCGCGAGAATATCCGTAATTTTTCAATCATCGCCCACGTAGACCATGGCAAAAGCACGCTGGCAGATCGTCTGCTTCAGCTTACCCACACGGTTTCTGATCGCGAGATGCAGGAGCAGATGCTGGATGGAATGGAACTGGAGCGCGAACGCGGCGTGACGATCAAAGCGTCTGCAGTCCGCATGGCCTATACAGCGCGCAGCGGCGAAGAATACATCATAAACCTCATTGACACCCCCGGCCATGTCGATTTCACCTATGAAGTCAGCCGGGCGCTGCAGGCCTGCGAAGGCGCTGTGCTGGTTGTCGATGCCAGCCAGGGGATCGAGGCCCAGACGCTTTCCAATGTCTATCTGGC
>CAZQIY010000044.1:0-33818 GCA_964593565.1 uncultured Anaerolineaceae bacterium | reverse complement strand
GCGCGCCCAGGGCGGCTTCTGCCGGATGGTTGAAGCTGAGCTGAAGTTTGGAATAAAGCGCGCGTTCCCCTGGCAGCTCCATGCCAATCAGATAGCTGGTCCACAGCAGCACCGCCACCTGTAATTTGCTCACGTGCCGTTCTGTCAGGCCGGTGTGCTGCATCAGAGCCTCGAGCTGATCCCAGGCCGGGACATAAAGGCCCTCGACACTGACAGGCTCGGCAAAGTCAGCCACGTTAAAATCTGCCGGGGCCGCCCGGTGCGTGCTGTCCGCCGCAGCATCTTCATGAAAGCGGGGCCGTTCCACCTGGGTAAACCCGGCCGTCAGGCGGACAAGGATGCGCCCGCCATCGCTGATGCGGATCGTTACCTGATCTGCGGTTTCGTCGTCCATTTCAATGGCATAGTTCACTCCCATAAACATGGGACTCAGAAAATCCACCGTCAGCCGGTCCACCACAAGGTCCTGTGCCCGCCGGATGTGCCCCAGGCCGTGCAGCACCCCCAGCATGCCAAACACAACCCGGCTGCCAAAGGCGGTGCGCCATGCATAATCCTCAGACATGTGCAGCGGGTTGGTGTCGCGGCTGACCGTGCTGAACAGATCAAGTGCTTCTTCTGTAAAACGAAAGGTGGTCATGATGGCCTTTGCTTCTGGTGCAGTGGTAAAAGCCAGCCCAGGCGGGTCTCATGGCTTTTCCCGACGGCGTTAAGGCACCAGCGTGAGACAAAACCATGAAACCCGGATGGTAAACAGACAGCGCAGCACAGCAGGGTGGTTCAGCGGTCCCGGGTCCTCCGGGTGTGGGTCAGACGCGGGTGACGTAGCTGCCGTCTTCGGTTTTGACGCGGATGGTATCGCCCACGTTGACAAACAGCGGCACCTTGACTTCCAGCCCGCTTTCAACTGTGACGCGCTTGGTGGGGTTGTTGGCGGTGTCTCCGGCAACAGCCACTTCAGAGTCAGTCACTTCATAATCGACGGTGATGGGCAGTTCATAGTCGATGATTTCATCGCCATATTTGAGCAGCTTGATACGGAGATTGGGCTTCAGGTATTCAAGATCATCCCCAAAGACCTGCCGGTTCATCTGGGGCTGCTCGTAGGTCTGCGTATCCATAAAGGTCAGAAATTCGCCATCGTCGTACAGATATTCCACTTCCGTCGCTTCGACACGAATATCCTCGACACGGTTGCCGGAATTATACGTCCGCTCGATCTGAGAGCCGGTGCGCATGTTTCGCACCGTCACACGAATGGTGGCTCCACCGCGCCCGGTCTTGTTGTGGGAATAATTGACGACTTTGTAGATTTCACCGTCTTCTGTATAGGTGGTGCCTCTGCGCAGCTGGTTGACATCAATTGCCATAGGTGCGTTATCCTTACCAATTTCATCTGGAATTCATCAGGTTGTTTTTCGGTCAGTAGTATAACAGACAAATGAGGCCATTGAACAGACGGTCTGTCCGGATGGACAGTTGCTTTGCGGGCGCTTAACCGCTATCTTGGTGCAAATGCACCCGGGTATGCTGCACGGGCGCGCTGCGTGAGACAAAGGCAGTCGCTGTACGGGCTGGTGAGGGCGGTGTACAGCGCAGTAAATTGGGGAGCCGTATTGGTGGAACTGGATACTTATTTCCGGCGGGTGGGCTATGAAGGAGGGCACGCGCCGACACTGGAAAACCTGAAGGCACTGCATCGCGCGCATCTGCTGGCGGTGCCGTTTGAAAACCTGGATATTCATCTGAAGCGACCGATTGTGCTGGATGAAACCCGCCTGTTTGACAAAATTGTGCACCAGCGGCGCGGCGGCTTCTGTTACGAGCAGAACGGCCTGTTCGCGGCGGTGCTGCGCCGGATGGGCTATGAGGTGACGCTGCTGGAAGCGCGGGTGAACGCTCGTGACTGGGACGCTGGCACGCCGTTTGATCATCTGACGCTGATGGTGCAGCTTGAGGAACGCTGGCTGGTGGATGTTGGTTTTGGCGATTCGTTCCTGGAGCCGCTGCGTTTTGATTTTGACGGGCCGCAAAAACAGGCAAACGGCGTCTTTCGCGTGGTGCATAATGGCCAAAGCGGCACCCATGCCCGCCAGACCAGCACCGGCGACTGGCACGACGAATACGTGTTCCGGCTGCAGCCGCGCACCCTCAGCGATTTTGTCGCGGGCTGCGATTATCACCAGACTTCGCCCCAGTCGCACTTTACGCAGCAGCGCGTATGCTCGATGGCTACCGCGCAGGGGCGCATCACCCTCAGCGACCGGCGCCTGATTATCACCCATAATGGCCACCGTACCGAACGCGACCTGGAAAACGACGCTGAGTTTGCGCGGCATCTGCAGGAGCATTTCGGCATCGCGTTCTAAAGTCTGGCTATAAACACTGCGCGCCTTCTCCGGATATGAGAAAGCGCGCAGATGAAAAACGGATTTGCTCGTGGGTGGTTAATCGAAGCTGCGAACCAGATTGTTGGCGCTGACATTGGAGCCAGGCAGGCTGTTGAGGAATTCCTCGTTACTGTCGAACTGACGGAACTGCGAGAGTAACTGCTCGTAAGCCCCGACATTACCCATTTCGTCTCTTTCGGCCAGGTGCGCCAGCATCCGCCGCAGGGTGTAGACACGCTGCAGAATATCCGGCCCCAGCAGCAGTTCTTCGCGCCGGGTGGAGGACTGCTCGATGTCGTAGGCTGGGAAGACGCGGCGCTCCTGCAGCTTGCGGCTGAGGTGCAGTTCCATGTTGCCCGTGCCCTTGAATTCTTCGTAAATGACATCGTCCATCTTGCTGCCGGTGTTGACCAGACAGGTGGCGACGATGGTCAGGCTGCCGCCTTCCTCGACGTTGCGGGCCGCGCCAAAAATGCGCTTGGGCGGATGAATGGCGGAGGGGTCCAGACCGCCGGAAAGCGTGCGCCCGCTGGTAGGCACGACCAGGTTATAGGCCCGTGCCAGCCGGGTGATGCTGTCCAGCAGGATGACCACATGCCGTTTGCTTTCGACAAGGCGCTTGGCGCGTGCCAGGGCCATTTCGGCCACCTTGACATGATGCTGCACCGGGTCGTCAAACGTCGAGGCGATCACTTCCGCATCGACAGAACGATCCATGTCCGTCACTTCTTCCGGGCGCTCGCCGATCAGCACGATCATCAGATGCACATCAGGATAATTGCGGCTGATGGCGTTGGCGACATCCTTCAGCACGGTGGTTTTACCGGCTTTTGGCGGCGAGACGATCAGCCCGCGCTGGCCCTTGCCAATCGGCGCAATCAGATTGAGCAGGCGGGTCGAAAGAATGCGGGGGTTAGTTTCAAGATTAAAACGTTCTTCAGGAAAAATAGGGGTCAGGTCTTCAAAGTGGGGGCGGTTCTTGGCATTTTCAGGATCAAGTCCGTTGACCGCCTCAACCTTCAGCAGGCCATAATATTTTTCCGAGTCTTTGGGTGCGCGTACCTGGCCGATGACCATATCGCCGGTGCGCAGGTTAAAGCGGCGTATCTGCGTCTGGCTGACGTAAATGTCGTTGGGGCCGGGCAGGTAATGATCTGCCCGCAGAAAGCCGATGCCATCATCCACGATTTCCAGTACGCCACCGCGCAGTCTATGGCCGCGTTTTTCGGCTTCGTCCCGCAGCAGCGCCAGGATTAAATCAGGTTTTTTAAGACGGCTGAAGCCGGACACGCTGGCTTCGCGTGCCATGCGGCGCAATTCTTCAAGTGTGTTTTGTTCGAGTTGTGCAATGTCCATATGTTATGAAGCTCCGAGGTAAAGTTACCTGCAAGTTGTGAGGTATGATTCGCACGCAATGGCTTGGTCAATGCAAGCTGGCACTATAGCGTTGTAGCAAGGGTAACCATATACGGTTTTTAAAAACCGCTATGCGACAAACTGCTTGGCAGGTGTAGTTAATTCTGTAGAGCTAGAAGAAGGCAGGTTTATGACCTGTTGATTTCGATACCCTATCATAATCATAAAATGGGTTACACGTCAAGCCGAAATTTGGGATTTATGATTTAGATTTGGGATATATTTTTGTAACTTGTGATATTGCGGCCTCTGCTGGTGGTACTAATTCCCCACAGAAGGCCAAAAATGATACACTGGTAATAATAACAAGGGTAGCCGGAAGAGGTTAAAACGGTTATGGTCACCAACACAATCGGCGTATTGCAGCGCGAGAATGCGCGCCTGCAGGCCGATAATCAGGCACTGCTTCAGGAGCTGACCCAACTGCGCAGCTTTGTGGAAATTCTGGAGGCGCTAAGCGAGGCGGGCCAGCAGATGACCAGCGACGAGGCACTGATGCCGCTGCTGCGCCATGCTTTCCACCTGTCGATGGACCTGCTGAATGCGCCGGAAGGCTCGCTGCTGCTGCTGGATGAAGACGCCCAGGAGCTGAAGTTCGTGCTGGTGAAGGGCGCGCTGGCGGAGAATCTGCTGTCCTACCGGATTCCGGCAGACGAAGGCATCGCCGGGTGGGTGATCCAGAATGCGCAGCCGGCGCTGGTGCGCGATGTGCGGCACGACCCGCGCTTCTCGCATACCATCGACGAGGCCTTTAAGTTCCGCACCCAGTCGATTGCAGCCGTGCCCCTCATTGGCGGTGGCAAGGTGCTGGGGGTGATGGAAGCCCTTAACCAACCGGTGGACGTGCCGTTTTCAGAACAGGACGTGACGCTGCTGAACCTGATCTGCCGGTTTATGGGCGAACTGCTGGTGAACACGGAGAACCGGCCGCTGGAAACCGGGGAATAATCTTCAACGACACAACAGGATGCCTCGGGGTATAATGCGAGAGGCACAGGCCAGCCGCTGCTGAGCTGGCTGCTGATGCGATACGATTGACGATCTGCATAGAGTAGAGGCGAACCGCGTGAATCGAAAGCTTCTCATGCTGATGCTGCTTCTGGTGCTGGTGACCCGCGTGGCAGCCGCGCAGGTGGTGGTCACAGAAGAACCGGCGCCCCCTGTCCCACAGGAAGCCGTGCCGGGGCTGATCCCGACGACGGCGCCCCCGCCGGAACCTGCCGCACCAGTCGATCTTCCTACCGACGTTCCCGCTGATCTTCCGCCTGTGGCAGAGGAGAGCGCCCCCGCCGCGCCCCAACCCGCCTTTGACAACGCCGTGCTGCCCGTGCTGGTGAACGCGCGCAACGACCTTGAAATTCTGGCCAACCAACTGACAGGCAGCGAACGCCCGGCAGGCTGGAGCGGCAGCCTGGATGTTAACAACCCGCAGCTTGCGGTGCTGATCCGCCTTGACCTGGAACTGCTGATGGCGCAGTCGGTCGGGCTGGACAATATTCCGCCGGGCTGGTTCGGCGCTGTGCCCAGTACCGCCTATGCGATTGCCCGTGACATTCGCCACGACCTGGAACTGCTGGCGGATGTTATGCTGGGGCAGAATATTCGCCCGCCGGGCTGGGCCGGAGATAACGCCCTGATGCGCTGTGATCGTTCGACCCAGAATCTGGTACAGCTTTTGCAGCGCAGCACCACATTTGCGCCCACCGTGCTGCCCACTGATCCGAATTACTGTCAGGTGGTCATGGTGCAGGCGGCTCAGTTTACAGAATCCAACCTGCTGGCGGGGGATGCGCCTGTGCTGGCCGATGCTGCCTCTGCAGATGCAGGTGGCGCAGGTGGCCCTGTGAATTTTGGTGGTGCGGGCACGGCCAACGCGCTGCCGAATATTGCCCTGGCGTTTCTGGATCGTCACGCGACCCGCCGTGTGGGGGCCATCCCGACGACAGAATCCTTCGAGCCAGTGGCGCGCAGCCTGACGCAGTTTTCGCGCATGGCGTTGGTGCGCGGCAGCGGCTTTGAGGTGTTTGTCGATTACGAAACCACCACCATGACGCAGGAGCAGTTTTTGCGTCTGCCGGATGTGAACGGCTTCCCGGCCAACCCGCACTGCGAGGCCGAATGGTGCAACAGCCCGCGCCAGATCGCCGGGATGGGCAGCGCCAGCCGCAGCACAACCGCCAGCAGCGGCCCCGGCGGCAGGCAGCTTGTGGGCGCCGGAACGCACATGATTATTCATTACGACGGCGACGACCAGAACGGCATGACCAAAGTGCGCATGGAATTGTGCGACCGGCCCACCAGCACCGGGCAGGCCATCTGCGAACCCGCCACCGAGGTTATCCTGCCGGATGGCAGCGCGGCGGCGGTGGCCGGCACGGTCAACGGCATCCCGCAGTTCTATGTGCCCTATACCTACACCGCTACCAGCGTGCGTTCATCGCGTTTTTACACGGCTGATCTGTGGATTGATCCACCGGACACGCGATAAACCGTCATACCTGACGATTAGATACTGAATTAACCAAACAACGGAGTCCTGAGTTCTTATGGCTGAAACCTATCTGATTACCGGCGGTGCCGGGTTTCTTGGCATCAACCTCGCCCGTTATCTGCTGGCACGCGGCCATCGGGTCGTGTCGCTGGATATTGCCGATTTCGACTATCCGGAACGCAGCCAGATCACCGAAATCAAAGGCGATATTCGCGACCGGGCCAAAGTCGATGAGGCCATGCAGGGGGTTGATATTGTGGTGCACACCGCCGCCGCCCTGCCGCTGTACACAGAGCGCGACATCATGACCACCGACGTGGATGGCACGCGCAACGTCATTGATTCGGCCCATCAGCACGGCGCGCAGCGTTTTATCCACATTTCATCGACGGCGGTCTATGGCATTCCCGATCATCACCCTCTGGTGGAAGATGACCAACTGGACGGTGTGGGGCCGTATGGCAAGGCCAAGATCATGGCCGAGGAAGTCTGCCTGGAATATCGCGCCAAAGGCATGTGTGTGCCCATCATCCGCCCGAAGTCATTTATCGGGCCGGAACGTCTGGGCGTGTTCGCGCTGTTTTACGACTGGGCCAAAGATGGCCACGGCTTCCCGATGATTGGCAGCGGCAACAACCGCTATCAACTGCTGGATGTGGAAGACCTGTGCGATTCGATTTACCTGTGCGCCACCCTGGATAAGGACGTGGTCAACGACACCTTCAACATCGGCGCGAAGGAATATACGACCATGAAGGAAGATTATCAGGCGGTGCTGGATTATGCCGGGTTTGGCAAGAAGATAAGCGGCTTCCCGGCTGCGCCGATGATCTGGACGCTGCGGGTGCTGGAACGGCTGAATCTGTCGCCGCTGTACAAGTGGGTCTACGAGACAGCCAGCAAGGATTCGTTCGTCTCAATTGAAAAAGCCGAGCGCGTGCTCGGTTATCAGCCGAAATATTCCAACAAGGAAGCGCTGGTGCGCAATTACCAGTGGTACATCGCCAACCTGGACAAATTCGAGAATGCGTCCGGCGTGACACATCGCGTGCCCTGGAAGCAGGGGATTCTCGGCCTGGCGAAACGCTTCTTTTAGCGCTGGGGTGGCTTACCAGTCCCCGGCATAACCGGTGTGGTAGGGTTTGACCTGCTCCACCAGATAGGCATAATGCAGTTCGACTAACTGGCGCAGGTGCAGCAGATCATGCGCAACCCACGCCGCGAACATATCGCCAGCCCGCAGTGTGCCGCCCCAGGGGGTGGGTTCGGCCTGTTCCCAGTCGGGCGCGTCCAGCGTTTTCAGCCAGTCCAGCGACTGCTGCCTTTCCCGCAGGAAGTTATTGACCGAGGGCTGAAGCTCGCGCTCGTTGTACTGGCGTTCGGTCACCCATTCCTGCGGATTGTTGGGGGGCCAGGGCTGGCCCGGCCGGTAGAGGATATATTCCAGCCGCACCCGGAAATCGTGGCGTTCCTCGTCGTACAGGTGGTTAATCACCTCAGTCATCGACCAGGAGTCCGGGTCCGGTTTCCAGCGGCCCTGTTCGTTGGTAACTCCCAGCGTTAGGGTTTGAATCCGTTGTGCGTTATGAACCATCTGTGCGGTAAACTGTTCAGGATTCATGGGCTTTGTCCTGTCTCGAACGAACGTGCGAATTATATTATATTGAAAGTGATAATTGATGTCCAAAGGCCAGCAGTTCCACGACCAGCAGATCCACTACACAGACCCTTACAGCGGGCGCCAGGTGACTCAATTAACCGGGTATCTGGGGCATTCCAACCACCTCTACTTCACAGACCCCTGCTGGTTTAACGACGGGCGTTCCTTCGTCTTTTCGTCTGACCGCGACAACCAGCAGAACCTGTTCCGCTACGATCTCGACGGCGGCACCATCATCCAACTGACGGACCTGCAGGGCTGGGGCAAAGTGGGCGGGTGCTTCTGTGCCGCCAACAACTGCCATTACTTCTGGTGGCACAACGTCCTGTATGAAGTGAATGTCGATACGCTGGCAGAGCGTGTCATCTGCGAAGCGCCGGAGGGCCAGTACCCGCCGATGATTCCGCCGGGGCGGGCCAGCGCCAGCGCCGATGGCAAATATATTGTCAACATGCTGCTGCCAACGCAGGAAGAAGAAGAGGGCACGCTCAACTTTGGCTATCGCCGCTTTAGAGAGCTGTTTGAAGCCCGGCCGCTGACCCAGCTTGCCCGAATCGAGGTTGCCACCGGCAAAATCGAGATCATCTACGAAGACCGCTGCTACATGCGCCACGAGAATACCTCCAGCAGCCGCCCGGAACTGATGACCTTCTGCCACGAAGGCCCCTGGGACAGGATTGAGCAGCGTATCTGGGGTGTGAATATCCTGACTGGCGAAGTGTGGAAAATTCGCGATCAGTCCGTGGATGATATTGCTATTGGGCATGAATACTGGTTTGCCGATGGCGAGCATATTGGCTATCACGGCAGGCCGCGCTCTGGCCAGGGCGACCATATGTTTGGCTGGATCAAATGGGATAACAGCGAACAGACCGAGGCGCGCTTTCCGTTTCATTCCACGCACTTCCACAGCCTGGACGAAACAATGATCGTTGGCGATGGCACGCCCGCCTTTGCCGCCAATGCTCAGCCATTTATTCAGTTATTCCGCTGGGATGGCGAACAGTACACCGGGCCAAAGCTGCTGGCCTATCATCGCAGCACGTTCAACGACCAGCATGCACACGCGCACCCGCGTTTTACGCCGGATGGCCAGTCGATCATGTACACCTCTGATCTGACCGGCTACTCGAATATCTACCTGGTCGAGATTGGCGACTTTGATGATCTGCCGGATGTCACCGCAGAAACACGGGGCTGACACCCGGCATGGGATAGGTCAGATGCCCAGTATCTCCAGGATCATCGCCACCAGTTCGTTGAGGAGGTCGAGGATGGGTTCTACCTGCGGGACACCTACGTAATCGAGGAAGAGCAGGACCAGCATGATGCCCACAAACAGGCTGCCGAAAAAAACCGGCCGCTGCTGGGTGATGCTGAAAAGCAGCAGAGCTAAAACCACGATCACAAAGCGGCTGGCGAACTCCGGCGCAGCAGGTTCTCCCAGAATGTATGGCAGCGCGGCGAAAATGGCCAGCACCGCCACAATCGCGATGCATGCCGCCGGTACCACGTCGGCAAATTTGCCTTTATGTGCCCAGGCCAGCACCAGCACCAGCGTATACTGTGCGGCAAACCCGGCGTAAATGCTGCTGCTGCCTTCGTAAAAGATGGGCGTTGCGATCAGGGCGAGGATGAAGAACGTGAGCGGTGAATTGCGCAGCCAGGCCAGGGGGTTTCTGAGCACCCACACCAGGCCGCCAAATATCAGAGATGATATAGCGACGCTCAGCATGGTGGTTTGCCCAAACACAATAACGGACTGCGACTTATTCAGGAAGCTGCCGATATGGCCTGAATAGCCACAGATGATGGACAAGTGCGTACAGATCAGGGGCGTTAGCATGCGGTATAATCTCGTTTCTTTAGAACTTCACCGACGATCAACACAAAACAGATCGGAATCGAGATTTGAGATGAAAAACGCCAAATATACGAAAAAGAAACCGTAAATTTAGACTGAGCTTCAACAATTGGTTCAACTATATTTTATATATATTACATGAGTCAATAACCTTGAAACGTAAATGCAGCAAACTTAATAAATTACTAATATAATTTTTATGGACAGTCATTCGTGTACAGCATATTAAGCTAATTTATTATTTCAGAGTACAAATCCACAGACCGGGAATAGGAAAATGTCGCTTAAACTGATCCACACCTTCAACGATAAAATTGACCTGTACTATGGCGAGGTGCCGCTGTTTACCTATGTCTATGTCTCGCGTGAATCGCCCATAGAATCCGCCCGGCCCTACTTTCATCCGGTGCGGACGCTGGCCGGGGACGTGGTGACCAACTTCCGGCCCAACGACCATCGCTGGCATCATGGCATCTCGATGACGGTGCCGGCGCTTTCTGGCGATAATTTCTGGGGGGGCAAGAGCTTCGTACGCGGGCAGGGCTATGTCCAGTTGGATAACAACGGCCAGCAGAAACATGCCGGGTGGGATTTTATCCGCCACACCGACCAGCAGGCCGAATTGCAGCAGCGCATCGACTGGGTGAGTTATGCCGGCGAAACCTGGATCGAGGAAACACGCCGTATCGCCGTGACGGAAATCAACCCGGATGCGCAGTACTGGATTCTGGATGTGGGACTCAGCCTGCACAACGTGCGCGGTCAGCCGTTGGAATTTGGCTCTCCGGCGACGGAAGGACGGCCTGATGGCGTGGGCTATGGCGGCTGGTTCTGGCGCGGCGCGCGCGACCTGACCGGCGGCCTGATCATGATGGCGGATGGGGCGGAAACACGGAAATCCGACATGGAAGTGATGGGCCATACCGGGCCGTGGATGGCCTTTGCCGGTACGCATGACGGTGTGGATCGCAGTTCCACTATGCTGTTTATCGACCAGCCCGGCAACCCGCGCTACCCGAACCCCTGGTTTGCCCGGACAGAAAGCAACGTGTGCGCCAGCTTCGCCTTTGTGTGGGATGAAGTGTATCCGCTGGCGGCGGATGATACCCTGAACCTGAATTATCGCACCGTGATCGCCAGCGGCGCCTGGAACCGCGCACAGATCGAGTCTTTTATCGCGCAGCACTGACAGCGCATCGGCCTTGCGGGGCACTGCCGGGGTCAGGCAAAGAGGAAATTATCCAGAACAGCTTTTAAGTCCTGATAGGTAAAGGGCTTGCGCAGGAAGGCTTCTGCGCCGCTGGCCGTCGCCGCATTGACGATATCGCTCGTACTGAGCGCGCTCATCATCACCAGCCGGACATCGTTCCAGGCGGTGTTGTGGCGCACCTCGCTGATAAAGGTCAGTCCGTCCATCAGGGGCATGCGCAGGTTGGTCAGGATCACATCCGGGTGGACATTGTCCTTCAGCAGGGCCAGGCCGTCTTCACCGTTGCGCCCGGCAAACACTTCGCAGTTTTCCCGGCCATAGGCGCTGTAGATCATCATCGTCAGCATAGAGATGATCTCCGCGTTATCATCCAGCACCATAATTTTCATAAGGAAACCGCTCTTTGCCCTTTTTCCTGCTATTCCTCCATCATCATTGTATGGTCGATCAGTTGAATTGGAATTGACCTTTATAAAAAATTTATAACGTTTTTACCTATTTCGTTACTTGCGTAATTCGGCTGCTGCTGCGCGCCTGACTGTAGAACTTATGTATCGAAATCAGGTGGCATTTGCGCTAAAATGGCAGGGATAACGAATGAGGGGACTTATATGCTCACACTGTATACGTGGAACGTTAACGGCATCCGCGCCGCACAGAAAAAAGGGTTTCTGGACTGGCTGCACCAGACTCAGCCGGATATTCTGGGCATTCAGGAAACCAAGGCGCACCCGGACCAGCTTGATGCCGCGCTTCTTCAGCCGGAGGGTTACCACACCTACTGGGCCAGCGCCACCCGCAAGGGTTACAGCGGCGTGGCCCTGTACAGCAGGATACAGCCGAAATCGGTCCAGGTCGGCCTGGGGATTCCCGAATACGACGACGAGGGCCGCACGATTGTGGCGGAATATGATGATTTTGTCTTTATCACCGCCTACTTCCCCAACGGCGGGCAGGATCACAGCCGCGTCCCCTTTAAGATGCAGTACAAGCAGCATTTTCTGGATTATTGCAACGGGTTGTGCGATGAGGGGAAGGGGGTGATTTTCTGCGGGGACATCAACACCTCGCACCGGCCCATAGACCTGGCGCGCCCCAAAGCGAACGAGAAAAAGACCGGCTTTATGCCGGAAGAACGGGTCTGGATCGACGCCGTGATCGAGCGAGGCTACATCGACATTTATCGTGATCTGTACCCGGATCGCGAAGGGGCATATTCGTGGTGGACGGCGCGGGCCGGGGCGCGGGAGCGCAACGTCGGCTGGCGGCTGGATTATTTCTTCATCACCCCGGATTTACGCGAGCGTGTCATCAACAGCGAGATTCATGCCGACGTGATGGGGTCGGATCACTGCCCGGTCAGCCTGACGCTACGCTGAGGCGGCCTGAAGGGTCAGCACGGTGATTTCCGGGCGAACGCCGATGCGCACATAGGGGGACACCATCCCCAGGCCGCTGTTGGTGTACAGCAGCATATCCGCCACCCGGTACAAACCGGCCGCATAGCGCACCCCATGCGATGGCAGCACCGGCGGGCCGACCAGGGGCAGGCGCACCTGTCCGCCGTGCGTATGGCCGGAAAGCTGCAAATCGAAACGTCCGGTAGGCGCGCTAAGATCGGCAAAATCCGGTTCGTGTGCCAGCAGCACAGCCGCCGCGCCCTGCGGCAGTTGATCCAGCACGGCGTCCAGGCAGTCCTGTTTTCTTACCGCCGTGTCTACCCCGGCGATATACAGCGCCGCGTTGCCCCGGTGCAGGCTGTGCACACTGTTGCGGATTTCAACCACGCCGCTGGTTTCCAGGGCGCGCCGCACCCCGTTGACTCCGTGACGATAATCATGATTGCCCATCACCGCCAGCACGCCATCAGGGGCCTGCAGCTGGCTCAGCCCGGCCACCAGATCATCATACAGCGGGCCGGAATGATGCCCCACAAAATCGCCGGTAATGACGATCAGATCAGGCTGGATGAGGTTGATGCAGCGCACGACTTCCAGCAGGCGCTGGCGCGTCATCGAGGTGCCCATATGCAGGTCGCTGATCTGGACGACGCGGTAATGATGAAATGCGGCGGGCAAACGGGGCAGCGTGACCGGCTGCGAATGCACGCGCAGCCGGCGCGGTTCGATCAGCCAGCCATAAGCCAGCCCGCCGAGCGCCGCCAGCCCCAGCATGGTCAGAAGACGTTTTTTCTGCAACAGTGTGTATCCTTCACCTGAGTGCCGGTTGGCTGCCCGGCATTAAAGTTCCGCTGTATCCAGAATGATAGTCACCGGCCCATCATTATCTATTTCAACCAGCATCATCGCCCCAAAAACGCCGCTTTCGACCTGCTGGATGCCTTCGGCGCGCAGGCAGTCCGCATAGGCGCGCACCAGCGGCTCTGCTGTTTCTGGCCGGGCCGCATCAATAAAGCTGGGGCGGCGTCCCTTCTTTGCATTGGCATACAGTGTAAACTGCGAAACCACCAGCACCCCCGCGCCGATATCCAGCGCAGACAGGTTCATTTTGCCTTCGGCGTCTTCAAAGACGCGCAGGTGCGCTGTCTTTTTCGCCAGCAGTTCCGCCTGGGCGGTGGTGTCGTCGTGGGTGACCCCCACCAGCGCCACAAAACCGGCATCCACTGCCCCCACCACCTGATCGTCTACCGTCACCCGGCCCTGCCGGACACGCTGCAACACTATACGCATCAGTTGGCCGAGGTGTCGTGGGGCGGCTGGTGCTGGATGCCTTCGACATCCAGCATAGTCTGGAGATGCTGCTGCCAGTGATGCAGAAACATGACCTGCAGCGCCTGTTCAATCGTCAGATATTTATTCATCGGCGGATAGAACACCTGCATGGTGAATTTGTCGATGGGTACCTGCAGGATAAAGTCTTCCAGCACCTTGCCTTTGGTTTCGATGCCGCGTATCGTGGTCTTAAGCACGCGCTGCCGGAAAACCTGGGCCATGAAGTTGTTCAGGTTGTCCACCAGGTTCATCGAAATCGGCAGACGCACCCCCACCAGCGCCAGTTGAATCAGCAGCAGATTGAGGCTGTCCATCATTTGCAGATGACCCAGCATGGCCGCCAGCGACCAGTTATGATACCGTGGTTCGTACCATTTATCTTCCGGCACAAGGTCGCTCATCTGGACGGCAGCGCGCCGCACCTGCCGCATATCTTCCAGCAGACTATGCCGGTCTGCTTCGCTATCCAGAAAACGAAAGGTAGGTTCAAACGACATAGCTTTTCCCTGCTTGTCTATGCCATAGAGTTTACGTCATTTTGGAGGCGGGCGTCAACAACCTTGCAGCACTGCGCCGGGTGCGTAAAATTAAAGTCTGCATAAGGAGAGGATTTGCATGGCTGACAGCCTGTTCGATAACCGCTATCGCTACGATTATATCTACCCCAGAGGGCGCTCCGGCGAGACTCTGCGGGCCATAGATATCGAAGCGAACAACCGCCTGGTCGTTATCAAACGGCCTGCGCCCAATGATGCGCCGCCGATCCGGGCCGGGCAGGAAGTCAGCATTCTGAACGAACGTAAGGCGCTGCAGCGGCTGGCCGGGCATCCGGTTCTGACGGAACTGCTGGGCACCGGGCAGTTTTCTGTGGGGGGCACGCCGCACCAGTATATCGTGATGGAGCGGGCAGAAGGCCAGATTCTGGCGGATCTGGTGCTGGAACTGAGCGCGCGCGGTGAATATCTGCCAGAACTGGAAATGCTGGTGATCGTGGATAACCTGCTCGACCTGCTGCAGGCGGCCCACGAACACGACATCGTCTATAACGATGTGGATGCCAAGCATCTGTTCTGGGATCGCGATAATTACCGGCTCAAGCTGATTGACTGGGGCAATGCCGTCTTTCTGGAAGGCGACGAGGTGACGCCGCAGGGCATCAGCCGCCAGAGCGATATTGCCCAGGTGGGGGAACTGCTGTACTTTGTGCTGACCGGCGGCAAACGGATGGAAGTGCCGCGCGATGCCGGGGAAAGTTTCCACCTCAATTTTGGCGAAGATGGCGAGCGCATCCATTCGCGTTTGCAGGCGATCATCAGCAAGGCGGCGCACCCTAACCCGCGCCTGCGCTACCAGAGTATCGCAGAACTGTACAGGGATCTGGCCGATTATCGCGGCCCACTTCAGCGCGACCGCGATCTGATGCTGGGGCGCATCAGTGACCGCCTGCGTCAGGACCGCAGCCGCGATGAGTTAAACGGCCTGCTGGAAATGGTGGGGCAGGCGCTGGCGATGGACCCCGGCTATCCCCCGGCACGTGAGCTGGAAGCGGAAATTCAGGCGCGCCTGCAGGAAATTTCTATCGCGGCGGATCTGGATGCGATTCGTATTTACCTGGAAAATGGCAACTGGTCGCGCAGTGTCAGCCTGCTGGATGAACTGCGCGGCAAGGCACGCGGCGATCTGGCCAGCCTGATTAATCTACTGTTCGATATGGCGATGATGCTGCACGATGCGGACCTGCGCCAGCCGCCGCCCGCTGTGCGCGAAAGCATCGGCCTGATCTTCGACGGGCAGCCCGGCCAGGCGGCGCAGCTTCTGGTGGTCGATGGCAAGGATCAGCATATCCAGTGGCTGCTGGCAGAGCGTATCTCCGCTCATATTAACGATGTGCAGCTTTTGCGGCCCAATCTGTACCGGCTGGAACTGGCGCTTCAGCAGTTGAGCGCGGAATCCGTGCCGGTGACCGAACCGCAGGCAGTGCTGAATGAAATCAACGTCACCCTGAACGCCATGCCCGGCGCCAGCATGAGCATGAGCGACCTGCGCGATCATTACCGGGCGGTGGTGGATGGCCTGACGGCGCTGCAAACCCTGCTGGATGCCGTCAACACCAGTCGTAACCTGCCGGAACGCAAGCTGCCTTTTTCGGCGCTGGATCGTGCCTCCAATGCCGCCATGACCCTGGCGGATAACATGCACGTCATCGGCAGACAGGCCGCCGCCAGCCCGCGCGATGCCACCAGCGCGCTCGACAGCAGCCGCGCCATCGACCCCGGTAATCCGCTGTGGGACGCGGTGGGCCGCCGGCTGGATGCGCTGTACGAACTGCTGGGTGCCTGTCAGACCTATGTCCCGGCGGCGGATGGGTCTGACCTGGCCGACTGGCTGAAAAGCACCCGCGCCGACCTGGAGCCGTTTGTCGAATACCTGTTTGATGAAATGCTGGTTGGCATGGCGGATGGAGTCGAGATCGCCAGCAAGGCCTGGGATGCTTATGCCAACGCCACCATCCAGGGCAGCCGTGTGGGCGCGCTGACCGCCCTGACCCAGGCCACAGACGCCGTCGGCACCATCAGCCCAACTCTGGCAGGCTGGTTTAACCAACTGCGTTCAGTCATCACCGGTGCGCAGTATGTCGAACGTCACGCGCTGTTTGGCGGGCTGGGCCGGGCGCTGGCGGATGGCTGGGAAGCCTTTGACCGGGGCAGGCTGGCGGACGCCGAACAACTGGGACAGCGCGCTTTTGAGATCGCCCGCAGCGACCCGCAGCGCTTCGCGGCGGACCGGCTGCGCCGTCTGGCGGAAGTCACCCGTAACTGGATCGAGCGTAACGGGGTGGCCGATGCGCAGACGACCAAGGCGGTGCTGGTCACTGTCGAGCGCCTGTTCACTGTCAGTGAGAACGAAACCCGTGAAAACTTTGCCCGGCAGATGCCCAGCAAGGACACCTACCTCAAGGCGATGAGCAAGGGCCTTGTAGAGCTTTACAGCCAGCGCAGCACCGCCGCTGTGCGCATTCTGTTTATGAATTACATCCTGTCCGGCGTGCTGGATGCGCACGAAGAAGTGCTGGAAGATGCCGAATTCTGGCGCGATACCGCCCTGCGGACGCTCGAACCGCATGCCGCGCGCCATGTCGCCACCCGTGCGCTGGAAGACTTTATCGCCCGCCGCCGTGATATTCTGGCCGGTACGGAGATGATCAATTCCGTCACCGGGTCGCATGTCCTGCCTACGCTGGATACGCTGATCCAGCAGCTTGAGGAAAACCCGCAGTCGCGCACCCTGGCCGCTGGCATCCACAGCCTGCG
Source organism: uncultured Anaerolineaceae bacterium (assembly GCA_964593565.1). Lineage (GTDB taxonomy): Bacteria > Chloroflexota > Anaerolineae > Aggregatilineales > Phototrophicaceae. The sequence goes on along the minus strand of CAZQIY010000044.1, from coordinate 16,744 downwards.
CGAACTTCAGGCTGCCCTGCGCGACTGGTCCGATGGCGAATATCGCCCGGCGGGCATCAAGCTGGAAAACGCCATGAACGCTGTCAGCGATGTGGAACAGGCCGCCGGAATCACACTGACGCCGTATCGCGCATGGCTGATGGAACTGCAAAGCGTGGCGGCTGAACTGCATACGCACGTCCGCCAGATGCAGAAACTGATCGAAGCGCGCCCCGACCAGCCTGATCCTGTGGTGCTGGAGGTTCACCAGCTTCAGCATATCCGCACCACACAGGTGCTTGGGGCAGAGTATGCGCGCACGCTGCAGCAGTGGCGCGATACTTACGAAGCCTTTGCCGAAACCTATACCAACCCCAACATGCGGCGCAGCGCCCGGCTGGCGCGTTTTAATGAGCTGTTCCGGGTGATGTTTATTGACCGGCACCCGGCCTATCCACTGTACCGCCACTGGTACGATCTGACTGACCAGGCGCCGGAATTTCCCGCGCCGCCCACCAGCGAACCCACCCCCCAGATCGACGAAGCGGCGGCCATCGCGGAGGGCGAATACCGCGACAGCGATTATGAGGAACCGGTTGTGCCGCGCCGTCCGCTGCGCATCCCGCGCCTGGGCCTGCTGCTGGGGCTGCTGGGAATCGGGGTGGTGGCGCTGGCATTTGTCGCCATGAATGCGCTGGGCAATAACACCGGCGCCATTCCGGTGACCATCACCGACACGCCCACGACAGACTCCAACCAGACGGCGGTGGCCCAGGGGCAGACAGCCTCGCCTGTGGTGACGGAGGACGCCCCCGGCACCTCTGTTTCGCAGGCCGTCACGACCTTTGATACGCCGACGCCGCGCCCCACCCAGGTGACTCCCACAGAGGCCCCGACCGACAGCGTGCCGACGGATACTCCCAGCCCTGGCCCGACTACCCCGGCGCCCAGCAGCACGCCCACCCTCACCCTGACTCCCACGCTCACGCAGACGGCCACCAACACCCCCACCGCGACCCTGCCGCCGCAGGGCATCCAGGGCCGGCAGGACCTGTTGAACTGGCTGGATCAGTTGGATGACGCCGCCGTTGGCTGGACTGCGGAGCAGTTCTCGCCGGGCGCGGATGGCACCTTCTGGCGCCTGGGCACCGGGTCCGCCATCGGCGAGGAAGACCTGATTGTTGTGGGGCTGCCACCGGAACTGCTGGAACCTTATTTCGGGAACAACGCCGCCGGGCGCATCCTGCGGCTGGAAGCCACCATGACCCTGACCACCTTTAACCCGCCGCTGCTGCTGGATGATGCCGTGTTCTTTGGCACGCTGCTGCAGGAGGCCGATAACCCGGAAAACAGCGCCGGTTTGCAGGTGCAGCTTGTGCAGGCCGGGGTGATTAATGTGGGCCAGCGCACCGGCGAAACCGTGCGCATGCTCAGCCAGCGTTCGGTCAATGCGGTGGTGGTGCGGCTGCGGCTGGAACGCGACCCCCAGACCGGCGCGATTACCACCTTTTTTAACGATGAACAGATCGGCCAGCCTATCCCCTTTGTGGCTTCAGAGACGCCGGTGGTGCCGGTGCTGTTTGTGCGACAGGGCGGGGTCATCATCAGCGTGACGGACTGGCGGGTGACGCTGCGCTGAGTGATACGCGAGCATAAAAACGGCGCAGCAGTCAATAGATTCGTTGATTTTGCATAATAAATATGCACATTATTTACTTTTTCACAATCATTGAGTATGATAGGAGCAGATAACACACCTCTAGAAGAATGAATGGGCTGCATGGATTTCCCGACTGAACCAGATTCTCAGACATCAGCGCAGGTGCTGATTGTGGACGACGATGCAGCTCTGGCCGCTTTGCTCCGGGATTTCCTGGCGCCTCATTATCAGGTCACGGTGACGGCGACCGCGCAGCAGGCGCTGATGCTGATGGCGGATCGCTCCTTTGATTTAATCCTCAGCGATATTTCGATGCCGGATATGGATGGGTTTGAGCTGCTGACGGCCATTCGCAACATGCCCGCCTATACTCATGTGCCTGTCATTCTGATTTCCGGCATGACGGAAAGCGCGGATGTGGCGCGGGGCCTGGAAATGGGCGCCAACGATTACCTGACCAAGCCGCTCGACCAGCAGGTCGTACTGGCGCGCATCCGCACACAGCTTACGCTCAAACATCTGCTCGATTCACACAAACGGGCCATCAGCGAACTGAAAAGTATCCAGTTGATGCGCGACCGTTTTTTTCATATCGCCTCTCATGAGTTAAAAAACCCCATGAACAATATCCGCATGGCCCACTTTTTATTAAGCAGTATGCTGGAAGAAGATGCCAGCGCCGATGTGCTGCTGGATAATATCGAAATCGCCCTGGATACCATGCACGATATCGTAAGCGATTTTCTGGATATGGCCGCCATCCACAGCCAGGCGCTGGATATTCGGTTTGAGGAAATCCGGCTGGAAGATGCGCTGTGGGATGTCATCGTGCAGTATAACGTGAGTGCCCAAAAGAAAAATATCGTGCTCAAGGCGGATAACGTCAGCGGGAAGGTGTGGGCAGACAGCCGGCGGCTGGGGCAGGCGCTCAGCAACCTGGTCAGCAATGCAATCAAATACAGCCCGCGCGACAGGGTGGTTACGCTGTCTACCGAGGCCAGGCCCGGCGCGGTTCGCATCCTCATCTGTGACCAGGGGCCGGGCATCCCGGAAGCCGAACGCCCGCTGCTGTTTCGCGAATTTGGCAAGCTGAGCACCCAGCCTACCGAAGGCGAGGGCCGTACCGGGCTGGGCCTGTGGATCGTCAAGCAGCTTGTGGCGATGCAGCGCGGCACGGTTGGCGCTCGTTTCCCACAGGAGGGCGGCTCTGTCTTCTGGATCGAACTGCCGACAGAATCATCCGGCGCGGCCAAACCTCTGGCGGCCCAGCAGGAAACGCCTGCTGAGGTTTATCTAGGCACGTAGATGCGGATGCTGTCCGCTTCATCGCGGACCAGCGCTTCTGGCGGATAGCGCAGCGCGACAGCCGTCATCCACAGGTCGCCAATCGATCCGGCGGCATTGAGGACCACGATCAGCCCCACATAATAGCTGATGGTATCCGGCACGAAGATCATCACCACCATGCCGGCCACCGTGAGCAGCAGCAGCGGTGCCAGCGCGATCATGATGAAGTGGTTGCGGGGGAACAGCGCGTTATCCGCTGTTGCGTAAAAGACGCCTTTGCGCAGCATCATGCCGAAGCGGGGGCGGTGGCCCAGCAGGCGGATCGCCAGCCCATGCACGGCTTCGTGGCCGCCAAAGGTGATGGCCAGCACGGCCACCACCGCCACCACCCCCGACAAACTCTCGCTGAAGGCGGTGCTGTGTGGGCCGCGAAGCTGCCGGACAAAGGCCCACCACCAGCCCATCAGCAGCAGCGCGACCACCAGCGGCCCCAGCGAAGCCAGGTTGAGCCAGAGCAGCGTGCGCGGTTCTGTCGCGATCAGATGTCTGGTTTCGTGGTAATTTTCCGGCACTTCGCGAATCGGTGGCTGCATGAGGAAGGTCTCTTCTATAAACAGGATAAGCCTCTGTTATTTTAGCCGCAGCCTGCCCGCCGCAGCACAAACAACTCCAGACAGGCTAGCCCGCATAGCTCCAGCCAAGATCAGGCAGGGTCAGGGTTTCGCTGGCCTCGCCTGCCTTATTGACTCCCGCGCCGACCACTTCGCCCACCACCAGATCATGATCGCCGCCGCTGTCGAACACGTTCACCACACGGCATTCAAGGTAAGCCGCCACGCCCTCGATAATGGGACAGCCAGTCTGCGGGCCGGGGGTATAGTGCGCGTCGGTCACTTTGTCCGGGTTTTTCTCACGGCTTTTGGTAAAGCCTTTGATAAGGTCTGCATCCGCCTGATGAAAAATGTTGACTGAAAAAACCCGCCCCGCCGCGATGACCTGATGGGTGTGGGCAGATTTCGCCAGGCCCAGCGTCACCTGACGCGGCTCGAATGAGGTCTGCATCACCCAGTTGGCCACCATGATGTTGGTGTCGTTGTCGCTGCGCGAGCCAATGGCGTAAAACCCATAGGGCATCATCCGCAGCGCGTCCTTGATCTGATCGTCGGCCATGGTATTCTCTCCTTTGCGGTGCTGCCTGGCGGGCCTCTTTCAGGCTTCCCGCCAGCATCAACAGCATAAATGTAATTCAAGTCTACCCTCAAAACGGACTGCCGTCAGCTTAACAGGGCTTTAGAAACCTTGCATCTTCCTGTACCTGGGCATCAAAAGACGATCCTGCAAGAATGACTCTTGCAGCGCAAATACCGCTATGCTATAGTTTACCCACCTGCCAAGGTAGCTCAGTTGGTAGAGCATCGCACTGAAAATGCGGGTGTCCCCAGTTCGAGTCTGGGCCTTGGCACAGCAGCCCACATCACGTGGGCTGTTTCGATTTCCCGCCCCGTCAGTTTTTACATTTTTCGTTTCTTTAGGAAAATTCAAACATTCTTCCGCTAAAGTTAGGAGTAGCAGTCTGCCAATGAGGTTTTCAGAGGACTCATGAGATTGAAGATTGATCATTGGATTTTGTTGTGTCTCCTGCTGAGCAGCGTATTTGTCATGGCGCCGCAGCCTGCCCACGCACAGGATGCCTGTCCGGCGCTGGTGCAGATGGCCCTGGAAAGTATGGGCGATAACTGTACCGGGCTGGGCCGCAACAATGCCTGTTATGGCTATACCCGCGTTGATTCGACATTTACCGAAGCCGCCCCGCAGGATTTTTTCAGCCAGCCTGCGGATCGTGCCGGGCTTGCCCAGCTTGAAACCATCGCCACCACACCGCTCGATCTTGCGCTGGATCAGTGGGGCATCGCCGTGATGAATGCTCAGGCCAATGTGCCCGGCGCGCTGCCGGGGCAGGCGACCGTGTTTCTGCTGATGGGCGCGGCGGAACTGACCAACGCGGTGGCGCCGGAAGATACCTTACCAGAAGCAGACCCTGTCGCGGTAGAAGCCCTGACGGAAACCACCGTTTTCAGCCGCCCGGCAGACAATGCCAGTACGATCACGACGCTGGCTGCCGGAACCCTTCTTGAAGCGCATGGCCGCACAGAGGAGGGGGACTGGCTGCGGGTCTTTTCGTCGGAAGGGCTGGGCTGGGTGCGCCGGGACGCTGTAGAAGAATCCCCGGCCCTGGATGAACTGCCGGTGATTACAGAGGAAATGCAGGCCCCTATGCAGTCCTTCCAGGTGCAGACCGCCTTTGATGACGTGCTGTGTTCCGAAGCGCCTTCGCTGCTGGCGATCCAGAGTCCTGAAAATCTGGTGGTGGACCTGATGGCTAACGGCGTCCATATCCGGTTAGGCTCGCTGATTATGCTGCGCACCCTGCCGCCGGGGGATGTCATTCAGATTATGACGATTGAAGGCGATGTCGTGCTCGACCCGGATACGGACTTCGAGACAGCCCTGCTGCCGGGCTTTACCACGCAGCGCTGCCTGAACGAAGCAAACGATGTCTCTGATGATTGTGAATGGACACCGCCGGTGCCCATGACGGAGGAAGAACTGATTTTCGCCCAGACCGTGCTGCAGGCTTTGCAGGAACTCAACCTGGAAGGCGGGGCACTGACCATCAACGGCGAACCGGTGATGCTGATCGACACCGAAAGCTGCACCGCGGGGGAAACGCTTCAGCATACTGTCCAGCCCGGCGATACACTGTACGGCATCGGTCTGCAATACAGCACCAGCGTCCGGGCGATCATGCTGAGCAATGAACTGGCCGACACGACGATTGTGGCTGGCCAGCAGCTTACGGTGATCTGTGGCGCGCAGACAGAAACCACGCCACCCATCCCCACAGCAGGCCCGGCCGCGCCTGGGCCGGCGGCACCGCCAGCCGCAGTGGATTGTGCAGGTTTCCAGGCCACATCACCGGTAGAAGGGCTGTCGTATGGGGCGAATACCTTCTACTGGAATGCACCCACAGGGGAGGTTGACGAATATCGCGTGACGGTCAGCGGCGAGGTTGGCAGCGCGTGGTTCACTACAGATGGCAGCAGCCTGAGCCTGACCGGCGACATCACTTATGACACGGTCGGGTCTGGCTATGCGTTCTCCTGGTGGGTGGAAGCGCTGGTGGATGGTCAGGTGGTCTGTACGACATCTGCGGTGAATATCCTGCGCGAAACGCCGCCCTCGTTTGGGGGTGGTGGCGATGATGAGACGCCTGAGCCACCTGTGGAGGAAATACCTGAAGAAGAGCCGCCATATTATGACCTGAACACGCTGTAACACATGTGGGTCTATCAACCTGAATATAGCAACCGGGGCGGATATGGCTGTACCTGTCGCTGGTCCGCCCCAATGTTTTCTTAATGATTTATTGCAATATCAATTGTAATTTTTGGGTCATGATAGCTGCCTGTAAAGTAAAATTTTGTTCAATAAATAACAGATTGCGACTCATTATGTCACAAATTTATAAAACCAATAAAAATTGTTAGGATCAGGTTCGGGTTATGTCGCGTATCTTGACACAAAAATGAAATTTCCAATATAATTCAAAGATGTAAAATGTAAAATTATTAATAGTCGCTCAATTATCTCAAGGTCACATAATTGTGAAAACGTCTACGCCACATTATGTCAGCAATCGTGTTCTCAAGCTGAATGTTGGCTTTTTAATCAATGGTGGCCCCGGCCACAGCCAGGACACGGCGTTTGATGTTCCTGCGGTGCGTGTCGCACCGGATCTTGATCTGGATTATATTCGCGGGCCGCTGCGCCTGAGCCGCAACAAAGAGGGGATTCTGATTCAGGGCAGGCTGCATGTCGGCGTGACCGGCGAATGTTATCGCTGTCTGGATACCGTGCAGCAGGAACTGGTCATCGATATTGAAGAATTATACACCTACCCCGTAACAGCGGGCGTCGAGTTCTGCATCCATGAGGATGGCATTCTTGATCTGGCGCCGCTGCTGCGAGCCGAAGTGCTGATTTCTACGTCGCGCGGGCAGCTCTGCCGCGACGACTGCCGGGGGTTGTGCCCGGAATGCGGAACCAATCTGAATCACACAACCTGCACCTGTGCTGAAGAGGATATTGATCCGCGTCTGGCGCAGCTTCGGCAACTACTCGACCGCAAGTAGAAGGATAGTGGCTGGGGGATTTCATTTTGATTAATTATCACGATCCACGCAGTTCCAAGCTAGACATGATGCCGGAATACATGGATGACTTCGCAGACATGGCCGGCGAGGATTTTGAAGATAATTTTTATGACGAGGATGACCTTTTTGATGAAGATGACCTTGAGGACGAGGACGAGTTTGATCTCGAAGACGAGGGCTACGACATAGGCGCCCTGGCCAGCAGCGATACTGTGGGGCTGTATCTCAAGGAAATGGCCCGTGTCCCACTGCTGACCACCGAAGAAGAGATCGAACTGGCGATGCGCCTCGAAGCCGGCCTGGCCGCAGAGAAAAAGCTCAAGCGCAACCCGGCCAGCAAGAACGCTGTAGAATGGAAGTTCCTCATCGAAGACGGGCAGGCCGCCCGCGAACACCTGATTAAAGCCAATACCCGCCTGGTTGTTTCTATCGCCAAACGCTATATGAGCCGGGGCGTGCATTTTCTGGATCTGATTCAGGAAGGCAACCTGGGGCTGATGAAGGCGGTGGAAAAATTCGACTATCGCCGGGGCTTCCGCTTTAGCACCTATGCCACATGGTGGATCCGGCAGACGATCACCCGCGCCATTGCGGACCAGGGGCGCACGATCCGCGTGCCGGTGCACATGAGCGACCGCATCCGCCGCCTGTACCGCGTCGCCCGCGACCTGGAACAGGAATATGGGCGCAAACCCACCGCTGAGGAAATCGCGCAGGAGATGGACCTCGACCCGCGCAAGGTGCAGTGGATGCTGCGGGTATCGTGGCAGCCGCTCAGCCTGGAGCACCCTGTCGGCGAAGACGAAGACAGCGAACTGGGGAATTTTATCGAAAATGACAGCATCCCCACCCCTGCCGAATGGGCAGAAAACAACATGGTGCGCGCCAAAATCGAGGAAGTGCTTTCGACCCTGACCCCGCGCGAGGCCCGTATCCTGCGCCTGCGCTTCGGACTGCAGAATGGCCGCGCCTACACCCTGGAAGAAGTCGGGCAGAAGTTCGGCCTCACCCGCGAACGTATCCGCCAGATCGAAGGCCGTGCCCTGCGCCGCCTGCGTCACCCGCGCCGCAGCCGCCAGCTTCGCGATTATCTGAGCTAATTTTTAACGGACTCTATTCAAGTGACCAGTCTCATGAAAGGGGTTGGTCACTTTTTTATTGCCTTATGCGCTCCGTTGCCTGGTGAGCGCTGGTGAGCCAGAACCTGTGGTGTGCTATACTGCATGCAGGTGACAGGTGATGAGGAAATTCGCATGTTCGCTCCATCCGGTGAATTCATGCGCATGACTGAAGCGGAATATCTGGCGTTCGAACGGGCCAGCGACATCAGACATGAGTATCTGGATGGTCACGTTTATGCCATGACCGGGGCCAGCCGCGCACATAACCTGATCAGCACCTATACGGCAGCCAGCCTGATTAATCAACTGCGTGGGCGGCCCTGCGAGGTTTACGCCAGCGATATGCGCGTTCGTGTATCAGCCACAGGGTTGTATACCTACCCTGATGTTACGGTGGTTTGCGGCAATCCTCAGTTTGCCGACAGCGCACTGGATACCCTCTTAAATCCGGTGCTGGTCATTGAGGTGCTTTCGCCCTCGACAGAAAGTTATGACCGAGGCAAAAAGTTCCAGCATTATCGCCAGCTTGAATCGCTGCGGGAATATGTGCTGATCTCGCAGGACAGTCCCCGCGTTGAGCGATTTCTGCGGCAGGACGATGGTACATGGCTGCTCACGGACGCTGCTGGTCTGGATGCCAGCCTGGAGCTTGCCTCTGTGGCCTGCACCCTGGCGCTTGCGGAGGTGTACGAGAAAGTCACCTTTGAATCTGAAGAGGTGCCAGAAGAACCGGAGTAGCCCTCATTGAAATATCAGCTTGCAATTTGCAGCCTGCCGTGCTTAAGATGGTGGGCTGTTTTTGACTGAGGCGACTGCTGCTATGAAATCTGCTGCATTTCTGCGCTGTATCCTGCTGCTGATGGCCCTGGCTGTGCCGGTGTATGCCCGTCAGGATGATGATTCTGCTGACCACGACGCATCGCACCTGCTGCGCGTGCCGCCCGGCTTTGAGGTGACGATCTATGCCGAGGGGCAGAACTTCGATGGCCCGACTCAGATCACCTTCGGGCCGGATGGCCATCTGTACGTGCTGTCGCTGTCGGGCAGCATCTACCGGCTGATAGATGAGGACAGCGACCATTACGCCGAGACGGTGGAACTGGCTTTTGAGGATGGCAACCTCAACCAGATTAATGAAGAAAACGTCGAACAGGCCGCCCAACGCTCCGATCAGTTGTATCATGCGGTCGGTTTTGTGTTTGTCGATGACGCGCTGTACGTCTCCGACAGCGGCCGCATCAGCCGCCTGGAAGATCAGGATGGAGACGGCGTGTTCGAGACGCTGACGCCGGTGGTCGAAAGGCTGGTCTCGCTGCATTACAGCGGGCACTCGAACAACGGCATCGCGCTGGGGCCGGATGGCAAACTGTATGTCGGCGTCGGCGCGACCAGCGATCATGGCCCGCTGCGCCAGCCAATGGAGGCGTCTGTGCTGCGCGTTAACCCGGATGGCACAGACCTGGAGGTGTTCGCTACCGGCCTGCGCAATCCTTATGATCTGGTGTTTTCGCCGGAGGGTGATTTGTTCACCACCGATAACAACCCAACAGAGATTGACCGGACGCTGCGCTATGTGCCGCCGGAAGAACTGAATCACATCCGCCAGGGCGAGGATTACGGCTTCCCGCAGGTGTTCGGCCATCCGCCGCCGGGGCATGACAGCACTGGGCCAGTCGTGGAATTTTACCCGTCCGTCACCTCCGCTGGCATTGATTATTACGCCAGCGGCCCGTTTCCGGCGGGATGGCGCGAGGGAGTCTATGTGGCGCAGTGGGGCACAGGCGCGCCGGCTATGGTCAACCGCGACCTGGAATTTGGCTTTGCGGTGGTGTTCGTGCCGCTGGAAAAAGACGATGCCGGGCGCTATACGGGGGATTTTGTCGAGTTTGCGGCCTCTGCGACGGAGCGCGCGGCGGATTTCAGCCCGATTGATGTCACGGTGGGGCCGGATGGCGCGCTGTATATCGTGGAGTTCTTCACTTCGCGGGTGTTCCGCGTGGCCTATACCGGCACAGCCCGCCTGAACGACGCTGAACCTGTAGCCACAGCACAGCCGCTGCCGGAGCCTGTGCCGGGGGCGCTGGTGCGTGGCGAAACCCTGTTTTTCAACGGAGCGCTGAACGCGCCGGCCTGCATCGTCTGCCACCGGATGGAGGGCGATACTAACAGCCTGGGGCCGTCGCTGCGCGGGCTGCACGAGGTGGCCGGGTCACGCGTGCCGGGCCTCAGTGCTGCGGACTATGTGCGCCAGTCGATCCTGCATCCGCGAGCGTACATCGTGCCGGGGTACCAGCCCTACATGCCGCAGACGTACCGCGAAGCGCTGGAAGAGGACGAAATCGACGCACTGGTGGCATTTGTGCTGACGCTGGACCTGGAGGATTAGCGCAGGCTCAGGACAGCCTGCCGCCATAGTAGCGGATCAGGTTGCGCAGGGCGGCGCCGCACACCAGATGCAGCAGGATGCTGCAAAGCGGCTCGATCAGAAACGGCATGGATTCGGCGCGGAAGTAATGCCGCCAGATAAGCTGGGTGCCGCCGTAGCGTTCCGGGTCGATAGAAATCACGGCGACATGATCGGTAATCAGGTTGTTGCGTTCGATGCTGTAGGCGATCAGGCTGGGGGGATGGTGGGCGATAATGTATTCGCGCACGGTATAGGTCAGCAGCAGCTCGTAATGCACATAGCGGATCGTCCCGACTCCATCGCGGACAGCGGCATGGCCGCGATTCACATGCACCTGATGCACGCGCGGCAGCCACCAATCCAGGTTGGCATGATCGCTGACAAGGGCAAATACACTTCTGGGCGGTGCATCCAGAAAAACAGAGCGGCAGACCTGCAGGGGCGCACTGGTGTAGGTGTCTACATCCAACCCCCCGATAATACGATCCCCCACCATGCTGCTGTTCCTGAAGCTGTTCTCCTGTCTGGATTATAACCAGCCCGCACCGGACTTCAAAATGTGGACAGCAGCAGCGGCGAAGAAAATCTTTATGATGACGGACTCTGCCTGCCAGTAGAATTGGGTGGTCTACATCTTTTCCGACTCGTGATAAAATATCGCCCATGATTCGACGTTTGTTTATTCTCCTTTGCTTTGCGTGGTTTACAGCCATGCTGCCTGCCACTGCGTGGGCACAGGGTTCTGCGGGTGATTTGCTGGCGCGCATCAACGGCCTGCGCGGCTCGCAGGGGCTGCCGCCTTACAGCCTGAATGGTGCGCTCAGCGCGGCGGCACAGTCGCAGGCGCAGTGGATGGCCGACACCGCCACCATCAGCCATGTGCGCCCGGATGGCTCTGGCCCGCGTACACGCGCGGTAAACGCCGGCTATCCCTCGCCGGATGTCAGCGAAAATATCTACGGCGGTACCAGTGCCTCCGTCGATTCTGCCTGGACATTCTGGGTAAATTCCGGCGTGCATTATCGCGGCCTGGTCAATGATCGTTTTCAGGAAGTAGGCATCGGCATCGCCAGTTCGTCGTGGGGGACCACCTATGTGCTGATGTTTGGCAACCCGGGCGGCCCACCACCGTTTGTGCCACAGGCCGCCGGCAGCAGTGGTGCCAGCAGCGGCCCCGCCGCGCCGCCATCCTACATCATCGGCATTGATCCGCACGGGTTTATCATGCACGAAGTCCAGCCAGAAGACACCCTGGGGGATATCGCGCTGCTGTATGGCTATACCTGGGACGACATCCCCTACATGAAAGAGGTCAACGGGCTGGATGATCATCGCGCGCTGCAGGTGGGCGATGTGTTTCTGGTGCCGCCTTATGATGGCACCTATACGCCGACTCCTTCAGACGAGCAGTCAGACGAACAGCCCACCGCCACGCCAGAACCGGAAGACGCGGCGCAAGCCAGCGATACCCCGGCACCCACCGACACGCCCACGCCGACACTGGCGCCTGTCGCCGCTGGCATCGCGACTGCGGCCGCCATGCCGGAAGTGATCGCGATGGCGATCAGCGCGCCGCCGACGGCCACCCCCGTTGCTGTGGCTTCTGCCAGCACGGAAACTGCCCCCATGTTATCCGGCAGCACCATTACTCGCAGCCAGCAGTCCCCCTGGCTGATGATTGCGCTGGTGGTGCAGGTGGGGCTGCTGCTAGTGGCCGGGTTCGAGTTTATGCGCCGGGCGCGCCGGAGGTGACCTGATGCTGCGACGCTATGTGCGGGCTTTCTGGATTGCCCTGAAGATGACCCTGCGGGGCGAAACACTGCCCCCGCCGCCGGATGCGCCGCTGCGAGAATGGATCAGCCAGGGGATTCAGCGGGCGGACATGGTGAGCAGGCTGACTGGCCAGCATCAGATTGACCCGGATCGCGTGGTGCTGCATATCGACATGCGCGATGTAACCATGACGACCATCCTGCGCATCCTCCGTTATCACCTGACGGACGAATACCCCATTTTGCTGCAGCGCCCCTCCCCCCAGAGCATGACGATTCTACATGCCACTAACCTGGACGATTATCACCGGGTATCGCGGCTGGAAGGCGCGCCGGAACTGGCCGACAGCCCCGTCCAGAAAGCAGTGGCGGCGCTGGCCCTGCATCTTGAATCAATTCCGAAGAATAAATAAAAATTGTAAATTTTCTTTTGACTGCCTTAACGAATCTATTGACTGTTAATGCTTTCCGTGCTAATTTAAAAATGCGTAACTAATACGCCGTTTTTATCTGATCATAGGAGTAATTATCATGCTGTACATGCCTCGTGAAGAAGGTCAGGGTCTGGTTGAATATGCGCTTATCCTCGTGCTGGTCGCCGTCGTGGTGATCGTCATCCTGGCGCTGCTTGGCCCGGCCATCGGCGACATCTTCTCTGACCTGGTCAACGCACTCTAATCGCAGTCATCATCAAACATTGTTGCCAGAAGGCGGCCCATCGGGCCGCTTTTTGGTTTGTACAGGCTGTTCGGGCCGCTGGTTTTAAGATAGCATTACCCAACAGCAGATCGCCCATTTCCGGATGATTCCTGATGTATCCCGTACCCGGCGAAGCACAAGCGAGGCTGTTGCGGCCATGCGCGTCCTGATGCTCTCTAAAGCCTGCATTGTGGGCATTTACCAACCCAAACTGGAAGAAATCGCCCGGCAGGGTGTGGAACTGCGGGTGCTGGTGCCGCCATCGTGGAAGGATGAGCGCGGCGAGACTCCTCTGGAACGCGCCTATACCAGCGGCTATCAACTGGAAACGACGCCGATTCGCCTGAACGGGAATTTTCATCTGCATTATTACCCGCAGTTTGCTCGCGCTGTGCAGGATTTCCGCCCCGACATTGTCCATATCGACGAAGAACCGTATAACGCAGCGACCTGGCAGGCACTGTATCATGCCCGCCGCGCCGGGGCAAAAACGCTGTTTTTTAGCTGGCAGAATATTAACCGCCGCTATCCGCTGCCCTTCCGCCTGGGCGAGCAGTGGGTGCTGCGCAAGGTCGATTATGCCATTGCCGGGACAGAGAGTGCGGCGCAGGTCTGGCGCGCCAAGGGATACAGCGGGCCGCTGCGCGTGATTCCGCAGTTTGGCGTCGATCCTGAGCTGTTCCAGCCCCGCCCGCGTGCTGCGGATGGGCCGCTGGTGATTGGCTACTTTGGGCGGCTGGTAGAAGAAAAGGGCCTGCATGTGCTGCTGGAGGCCGCCGCGCGGCTGCAAAATGACCGCTGGCGGCTGCGTATCGTGGGGGATGGCCCACAACGGCCCGCGCTGAGGGCGCTGGCGGCGCGTCTGGGGCTGGCGGATCAGGTGCAGTTCTGCGACCTGCTGCCTTCGGCGCAGATGCCCGCGCAGTACACCACGCTGGATGCCTTCGTGCTGCCCTCGCTCACGCGGCCCAACTGGAAGGAACAATTCGGGCGGGTGCTGGTCGAGGCGATGGCGAGCGGCGTGCCTGTCATCGGCTCTGACAGCGGCGCGATTCCTGACGTGATTGGCGATGCCGGGCTGATCTTCCCCGAAGGCGACGCGGGCGCGCTGGCGGCGCATCTGTGCCAGTTACAGCAGGATTCCGCCCTGCGCCAAAGCCTGAGCCAGCAGGGGCGCGCACGGGTGCTGGCCCATTTTACGCATCGCGGCGTGGCCGAAGCGACGGCACAGGTCTATGCTGAGCTGATGGCCTGATTCAGGCGCTGTCGCCCTTCCCGGCACAGGCGGCATATAACTGCTCGTACAGATCAACCACATGCCCCCAGCTATACTGTGCTTCGATCAGCCGGTGCCCATTGCGCGAGAGCGCGGTTTGCAGGTCGCGATCAGACAGCAGGCGCAGCGTTTCCCGCACAAAATCAGCTTCGTCTGTCACCAGCGCATCCTGCCCATGCGTCACAGCGATGCCATCCACACTGAGGGGCGTCGCCACCACCGGGCAGCCCATCGCTAGCGCTTCCAGCACCTTATTTTTGATGCCTGCCCCCAGCCGCAGCGGGCAGACGAAGGCGGTGGCCTGCGCCAGATAGGGGCGCACATCCGGTACGCGCCCCGTCACCACCACAGAATCGCCTGCCAGCGCCTGAAGCTCCGGCGGCGGGGCGTTGCCCACCAGCCATAACTTCGCCTGTGGATGCTGGGCGCGCACCTGCGGCAGAATTTCCCGCGCCAGCCGCAGCGCCGCATCGACATTGGGGGCATATTCGTAATTGCCCACAAACAGCAGCGCTGCCGGGTCGCGCTCCACCGCCTGCGGCTGAAAGTAGGCCAGGTCAATGCCGTTGGGAATCACAGCCACATTCAGCGCCGGGTTGATCGCCATCAGTTCCGCCTGATCTGCTTCGGAGACCACCACCGTGCAGCCATAGGGCACGAACATCCAGGATTCATAGCGGCGGGCCACGCTGCGCTGGAGCCGGAGCTGTGCGGCAGCGCCGCTGCTGGATTCGATAGCGCGCTTCAGAAACAGGCTGTAACTCTCGTAAGGGGTGATGAGCGCCGGCAGATGCCCCAGGGCGTGATAATACTCGTACACCTGCACCCCGCCGAACAGATGGGCCACGTCGTAGGTGTACTGGGCGCGGTGCTGCGCGATGGTCTGCCACATCTGCGGCGACCATGCCTGTGCCGCCGTTTTTGGGAAGCGCGCCTCCGGCCACAGCAGCCGCTTCAGATAATCCCTGCGCGGTTCGTCAATCAGTGTGATGTGCCGGAACAGCGGCTCGTAATGGCGGGTTTCCTCGTGATCTTCCGGGCGGTTGGCGAACGCCAGCAGGTCCAGGACATAACCCCGCCGCGCCAGTTCCTGCGCCAGATGCCACAGAATCAGCCGGTCTCCCAGATGGATGGGGTAGGGCGGACAGCGGGAAATAAACAGAATCGTCTTCATACGCTGGATGATAACGTCGATTATATCCCAAATCAACTTGGGATATCTTGCGATATATGACGGATTCTGCCGTCATTTCTGGCTGGGCACTTACAGCGGCGGTTGAGGCGGAAATATGTTTTTCCTGTTGTGGGCTGGCGGTGTGTTAAAATGAAGGTTTGATAATGGTATGGTTTTACCGCGATAGATAGGACCCTCAGCATGACGAAGGAACTGGTGATGTATTCGCGTACCTATGGCTGCCCGTTTGTGGCCCTGGCGACGCGTATTCTGCAGCAGGAGAATATTCCCTACCGCGAAGTTTACATCGACAAGGATATGCAGGCCCGCGAACGTGTGCTGCGCTGGACCGGGTTTTTGTCTGTACCCACCCTGGTCGTTTCAGAAAACGGCAGCGGCCTGCCGCTTGTCGAACCGGAGCCGCTGCCGCCGGGTACCAGCCCGCGCGGTATTGACCGGGGGGCGATGATTACAGAGCCAGGCAGCGACGAACTGCTGGCCTGGCTGCGAAAACATGGTTTTATTGGCTGATCCTTAGACTCGCGGGTTTTGCTGGTTTTCCAGCACCGCCGTCAGTCTTTCCACAGCTTCAGTCAGACGCTGCTGCGATTCCAGCACCGGATCTGGTGGTGCCGGTTCTTCGCCAGCTTCGACTTTGCGTGTCATGCGGTTGATGGCGCGCACCAGCAGGAATACGGCGAAGGCGACGATGATGAAGTTAATCACCAGGGTGATAAACACCCCATAGTTGATAGTGGGTGCGCCTGCTTCCTGGGCCGCCGCCAGCGAAGGATAGCCCTCTCCGGAAAGATCAATAAACAGGCTGGAAAAATCTACGCCGTTCAGGAGGGCACCAATCGGCGGCATGATGATGTCATCCACCAGCGAGGTTACAATGGCCCCAAAAGCGGCGCCCAGAATCAAGCCGACGGCAAGGTCTACGACATTGCCCCGCATCGCGAAATCCCGAAACTCCTTTAACATCCTGCGCTCCTTCTGGCATATAGCCCGGATAGCTGCCTGCTGCTGCGTTATCAGGGGGGATATGCAGGCGATGATGGGTCAGTGGAGTGACAGCAGCCTATCACTGCTGCCACTCCTGAAACTATTTTAACCCTGAGTGCTCACTTCGCCCATTATCTGCGGCACCGGGGC
>CAZQIY010000043.1:27550-34872 GCA_964593565.1 uncultured Anaerolineaceae bacterium | reverse complement strand
AGCGATTCGCGCGCGGCAGGCAGCAGCACATAATCCACCCGGTAGCGCCGCGCCGCTTCCAGAATCATCTCGCGGTCATCGCTGGGCAGCATCAGCGCGTGGAAGCCATGATAATTCAGCATGAACGGGTCCTGCGCCATTACTGTGATGCGCCCGTCGCCGTTGGCATCGCCCAGCGTGTTTAGCTCATCGCGCAGCGCCAGCATGTCGCCATTATAAAGGGCGATCAGGTTAAAATCCGCCCGCACCAGCTCTATCGCGTTCAGCATCATAAACACGGCCATCAGCGCAGTGGCCGCATAGGCCGCTGTTCTGGGCCGCAGGTAGGTTTCCAGCCCCCAGGCACTGGCCATCGCCAGAAACGGCACCAGGGTGAGGTAGCTCTTTTTGTAGCTGCCGCCCATCGAATGAAACGGCGTCAGGAAGCTGTAGAACACAAACAGGCCGAGAATAAAAATAACCGGAGTCGCCAGCAGCAGCAGGCGTTCGCGATCCCGCCGCAGCGCCAGCCCACCCAGGCCGATCAGCGCGGTGACGGGCAGCGCGATATCCAGCGTGGTGTAGGAAAATTTGACGTTGGCCAGCGTCTGAAAGGCGATGTTGCCCAGGATATTGGGCCAGCCCCATGCCAGATAATGCTCCAGGTTGAGGTCGCGCCCATAGGTGAACTGGTCAATAAAGCTGGTCATGAACATGGTGCGGCTGGGGCCGGGCGGCATCAGAGTCCCCAATACCATGTAATTGCGCAGCAGCCAGGGGGCCAGCACCGCCAGCCACGCCAGCGGCAGCACCAGCAGCCAGCGCCAGGGCAGCGGACGCTCGCCAAAGCGCCAGAACACCAGCACCCCCAGCAGCATGGCCGGGGCCAGCATCAGGCCATCCTGCCGCGAAAGCTGCGCCAGCCCGCCAAAGATTCCCGCCAGCAGCAGCAAGGATGGGCGACGGCGCAGCCCCACATAAAAGCATAACAGCGCCAGCCCGGCGAACAGCACATAGGAAATCACCGTGTCGGTCCGCACAGAGCCAAGCACGTATTCCGGCAGGAACACCACCGACGCCATCGCCATCAGCCGCACCGGAACGCTCAGGTTGGCCGCTGCAGCGATGGCATAGGCCAGCACCGCCAGCGCCGTGCCGATCAGCACCGATGGAACGAGCGCGGCCAGCAGCGTATCGCCCAGCAGCGCCATGCCCAGCGCGGGCCACACCGCCGGCAGCGGCATCCAGTAATCAATCGGATGAGTCACATCGGCAGGGGGATGGTGATACTGCCAGATGTAATCGATGACAAAACCGCGCCCTTCGAGCAGGCTCTGCGCGAGGTTATAATAATGATTCGGGTCAGAAATGCCCGGGTGCTGTGCGAACAACGCCAGAATCAGCCGAACCAGCACACCGGCAGTCAGAATCAACCCAAACCAGCGTAGTGGGAAACGCATACCTACTCCTGCTGCGGACACGCGAAGGCGCATTATACACCATGACCAAAACTCGAGGCAGTCTCCTCTTTATCCTCATGATCGCGCTTGTGCTGCGTCTGGCGGCGGTGCTGTCGCAGGATCACCGCCTGGGCTATGAAAGCGGCGGCGGTGATGCCACCTGGTATCTGGTGACGGGCTATGCGCTGGCGACAGGCTTTGATGAAGGCTATCTGCCCGGTTATGGCGTCGATCTTTACCCGGACGGCTACCCGGTTTACCTGCCCAGCCTGCCCACCCCGCCGCTGTATCTGCTGTTTGTGGGCATCCCGCAGGCGCTGCTCCCGCGCGAGGCGGCGGTGCTGCTCGTCCGGATGCTTCAGGTGCTGCTGGGCGTGGCGACCTGTTACTTCGCCTACCGGCTGGGGCGGGCCATCGCCGGGGATGAGCGCGCTGGCTGGGTGGCGGCGGCGCTGCTGGCCATCAGCCCGGCGCTGGTGCTGGAAACCGCGCAGATCGTGACGGAAACGCTGTTCATCTTTCTCATCATGGCCGGGCTGACGGTCTACGTGGAAAAGTGGAGGGCATCCCCGGGCGGGCTGGCGCTGGCAGGGGTGCTGCTGGGGCTGGCCACGCTGACACGGGCCGCGCTGCTGCTGTTTCCGCTGGGGCTGGGGATTCATCTGCTGCTGACCTGCGGGCTGCGGCGCGGCGCTGGCCGGGCGGCCCTGCTGCTGCTGGTCTATGGGCTGGTGGTGGGCAGTTGGACGGTCTATAACCTGGCGCGCTGGGATCGCTGGGTGATCGGCGGTGAGGGGTTCGCGGCCTTCCTGTACCTGGGGGCGACAGAAAGCGGCTGGCAGGGGCCGGATGCCACCGATGCGGCTCTGGCGGAGGGCGGGGCGCTGCCCCCCGAAACCAGCGATCAGCAGGATGTGTACCTGGAAAGCGCCGGGACTCTCATCAGCAGCAATCCGACCGCTTATCTGAGCCGGCGAGCGCGGCAGCTTGCGCTGGCCTATGCACAGCCGCACGGCACCCTGCTGTTTGGCGGGGCCAGTGTGCGCGATCTGGTGGCGGACTGGCTGCGCGAGGATCGCACGCTGGCGGGCCTGGGCCGCATGGCAGGCGCGCCCGGTTTCTGGCCGAAGCTGGCGCTTTATGCGTTTCATTATGCCGGGCTGGTGCTGGGCGCTGCTGGCATCTGGCTGACGCGGCGCCGCTGGCGGCTGACCCTGCCGCTGGCGGGGTTTGTCCTGTATATCAGCCTGATGCACCTGTTTTTAGATGTCATCCCGCGTTATCTGTTCCCGGCGGTGGCGGTCCTGTGGCTGTTCGCGGGGGCCGCGCTGGTTCGCCTGTGGCAGGCGTGGCGCAAGGACGCGGTGGCGGCCGCAGATGCCCGTCAGCCGGAGCCATCCCCCTGACCGGATGGTGCGCCGTCCAGAGGTTCGCCATAAACGGCGATCTCCACCGCGCCGACATTGCCGCCGCTGCTGTCCGTCACTTCAAAACGCAGCGTTTCCGCCTCAATCTCCACGTCAAAGGTATAGGCCTGCTCCGCATCCGGCAGGGTGAAGGGGCCATAGGTCTTGCCGGAATCTGTCATGATTGTAAATTCGTAAATCTGCGCGGTGCCGTCGCTCATGAACCGGGTCCAGAATTCCACCCGGTCAATGCGCGAGCGCTGCCCCAGTTGAATTTCCACCCAGGCATCGCTGCCATCACCGTCGCTGGACCAGGCGGTGTTGGGGTTGTCATCCAGCGCGCTCAGAATGCCGAAACTGCCATCATCGGGCTGGTTGTTCCAGTTGCTGCTGACCCCCAGCACCTGCGCGCCGCGCTCTGGCGACAGCAGATTTTCCGTGAGCGCGGTATCTGCCGGCGGGGTGGTGAAGGTCATCACCTCAGATACATAGATGCGGCCGGCATCATCCACCCCCTGCACCCGGTAATAATAGGTCGTATCTGGTGCCAGCCCGGTCAGCAGCGGGCTGTGATCGCGATGTGTGCCCCCGGCCATGTCCTGATCAAGCGCCAGCATGCCGAATGCCGGGGTGGTGCCATACACGATGGAACAGGCCACCGCCACCCGGGTGCGGATCGGCAGCGTGGCCGTATCCCGGGCGAAGTCCGTCACTTCCAGGTCCCGGTCGATAATCGCTTCAATCGGGCGGAACTCGATAGCGGCCAGCGCATCTTCCAGGTTGGTTTCCGGCTGGGCGGCCAGCCCGGTTACGATGGTCAGCATGGCCAGCAGCATGCTGCACACCACCACACGAACACCTGTATGTTTTTGCATCAGGCACACTCCTTCGCTACAGTTTAAGCAGACTCGTTTCCCGAAATCACATGTTTCTGGGGTGTTTTCATCCGCCATTCCTCGTGCATAATAGTAGTATCCCGCCATGAGGGAAAGGACATCTTATGTCGCTGTCGCTCATTTTACTGGTTTTAGGTATTTTTCTGTTTTATATGGGCCGCATCGAGATTGGCACACTGCGGGCGGCCGGGCGTCATGTCAAGGCTGCCGGAATCATCCTGACACTGCCGGCGGCGGTGACGCTGGTGCTTATCAATTTCATTATTCCGCTGATCTTTGGCGGCAATTTCGACGCGGCGATGGCGGCAGTTGGGTTTGTGGCCTTCCTTGAGCTTTTTGGCATCTTTGCGGCGGCGGCCCTGGCCTATGTCCTGCTGGCGGATCCGCCCGGTGTGCCGCGCCTGCCGGGTGTTCTGGGTGATTTGCAGGAGGAAGCGCGCAAACACCGGCCAGCAGCGGTACAGCCCCAGCAGCGGCGGAAAATCGTGACGATTCCTACCCCCGGCATGCGCCCCGTCAGCCACAACCGCGACAGCTACCCGCGCATCATGAATCTACAGCAGGCGGCGCGCTACCTGAACACCAGTGAAGAAGATGTTCTGCGGCTGATTGAAGAAGGCAAGCTGGCCGCTTCTCGCGATAATTTTGCCTATAAGATTGCGCGGTCTCAACTCGATGAGCTGTTGTAACGCTGCCGCCTGAACATGACTCCATACATCGAAGACCTCAACAGGCTGATCGAACAGCGCACCGGCCTTTCTGTGGCTACGCGCTTCCAGACTGATGTACAGGCTATTCTGCAGCAGCTTTCCGGCGACGATCTGCCCGGCTTTTACGACACGCTGCGCCACAGCACCGTCAGCGCGCCGGAATGGCAGGCGCTGGTTCAGGCCCTGACGATTGGCGAAACCTATTTCCTGCGCGATGCGGATACCTTCCGCCTGCTGCGCTCGCAGGTGCTGGAACCCCTCATTCGCCAGCGGCGCGAATCGCACCGGCTGGAACTGAACATCTGGTCTGCGGGCTGTGCCACCGGCGAAGAACCCTATTCGCTCGCCATTACCCTGCTGGAAATGCTGCCCGACCTGCACCAATGGAAAATTCAGTTGATCGGCACCGACCTGAACGCGGCGGCGCTGGAACATGCGCGCATTGGCATTTACCGGGACTGGGCCTTCCGTCACTGCCCGCCGGATTTACAGCAGCGTTATTTCGACGCGGTGCCCGGCGGCCAGCTGATCAAGGCGGACCTGCGCGCAATGGTGCAGTTTCGGCATGCCAACCTGCTGGATCAGCCGCCGCTGCCACAATGCGACCTGATTCTGTGCCGCAATGTGCTCATTTACCTGACCCGCGAGCATGTGGCCATGCTGGAAAGCATCCTCTATAACGCGCTGGGGCCGGGGGGGTGGCTGCTGCTGGGAGCGTCTGAGGCGATCCATACCTACCGCAACCGCTGGATCACACATGTATACCCGGGGCTGGTGGCCTATCAGAAACCGCTGCAGCCTCAGCGCCAGCCCGCGATCCGCCGTCACCTGCCGGTCAATGGGCATGTTCCCGCCGTCCCGGCCCGGCCCCCTGCGGTGGATCTGTACCGGGCCGCCGTAACTGCTGTTCATGCGGACCAGCGCGACCAGGCCGAACAACTGCTGGCGGAACTGCTGGGCGAGCAGCCAGATCACGCGCCTGCGCATACCCTGCTGGCCTATATCTTCGCCAATCGCCAGGCCCTGCCAGAAGCGCACGCGCATCTCGACGCCGCGCTGCGCAGTGACCCCATGTGGAGCGATGCGCATTACCTGCGGGCCGAACTGTATCTGGAATCCGGCCAGCAGGCAGACGCCGAAAAAGCCCTGCGCGCCGCCCTGTACTGCCGCCGCGATCATCCGCTGGCGACGTTTCTTATGGGCAACCTGTACGCGCAGGCCGGCGATTATGCCCGCGCCAGTCGCGCCTGGGCCGCCGCCCGCGACCTGATGCGCGCCGCGCCGCCGGAATCGCAGGTTTCTGACCTGAGTGATATGACCGCCGCCACGTTCGATACCCTGATTCAGGCGCAGTTAGACAGCCTGGAGCTTCAGGGATGGAAATCCAGCGATTGAATCAGGTCATTCAACTGGCGCAGTAAATCTTTTGGGGTTTTGTCGTTGAGCAGGGTGTAATCCGCGATGGCGATAGGCCCGCCTTTTTCCAGCTTTTCGATTTCGCGGTGGTCGCGTTCTTCGGCTTCCTCCGGCGTCAGGGGGCGTTCTGCCCGCTGGGCCAGGCGTGCATAGCGCAGATGGCGCGGGCTGACGATAGCGACCACGATCATCGCCGCGCCCAGTTCTCTGTGCAGCAGTTTGTATTCTCCGAACCCGTACAGCCCATCAATGACCAGGCTGTGATGCTGGTCCAGCGCCTTTTTGAGTTCGGGCAGCGCTCGCTGCGCAATGGCGTTCATACCTTCCTGGGCGCGCAGGTCCTCGCGCACGGTGCGCTCGTTGGCGGGAGTGATTTCCAGGCCGCGCCGGACGACCTCATCCACAACAATCTGGCCGAACCGGTAATGCGCAAAGCCCAGCGCCCGCAGATGATGAGCACACAGCGTCTTACCGGCCCCTGGCATGCCGACCAGCGCCAGGGCACGAGGGGGTGGGGTGTGTGTTTGCATGGAACCTCGATGATGCTGAGTGAATGAGGAAATTATACATGAGCAGGCACGAAGTGCTATGCAGAACTGCGGCTGTTTTTGAAGGTGTGGATTTTGGGATGGGCAGGCCGGAATGCACACAGCGAGCAGACCTGCCGGGGTGGGGCCTGCTCGCTGTGCGTATCCTGTAGGTTACAGAGTTTGCACCAGCGCCTCCAGCCGGTCCCAGCTTTCAGTCGCGCCGCTTTCCATGCCGGATTGCAGCATGCCGTCGCGGTCCTCTATCGACTGAAAGACAGAGATGTCGGTGACGAAGGTTTTATCATCACGATCTTCCAGGATCATTGTTTCCAGCAGGACATGGCCCGGCATGCCTTCAAACTCGAAGGTATAGACCAGCCGGCTGGGTTCTGTGACTTCATGATACACTCCGCTAAAGGCCCACTCGGCGCCTTCGGCGTCGCGCTGGACATAGCGCCAGATGCCGCCTTTGCGCACTTCCATTTTGTCCACCGTCGTTGTGACTTCGCTCGGCCCCCACCAGCGCGCTACCAGGGCCGGGTCCGTCAGCGCGCGGAATACCTTGTCGCGCGGTGCGTTAAATTCACGGGTCAGGGTGATCGAATGCATCCCCGGTTCTGCAATCAGATTCATCTTATTCGCCATTTTCGTTCTCCTCTTCACTCATTTCTTCCAGCAGTTTGTCCAGACGATCAAAGCGTTCCTCCAGCATCTGGCGGTAGGGCTGCAGCCAGCGGTCAAGCTCGACCAGCGGTTCTGGCCGCAGTTCGTACCAGCGGCGCTGGGCATCCTGCCGCACCTCCACCAGACCAGCATCCCGCAGCACCCGCAGATGTTTGGAGATTCCGGGCTGGCTGATGCCCACCAGGTCGGCCAGCTCCCCAACCAACCGGGGCCGCTGCCGCAGCAAATCCAGGATTTGCCG
>CAZQIY010000043.1:8602-27450 GCA_964593565.1 uncultured Anaerolineaceae bacterium | reverse complement strand
AGCTCACATGCACCAGCGCCATCACCAGCGATTCGCTCCAGTAAAGTGTACCATTTTCCAGCAGCGGCAGGTTGTGGCCGCCGGCCTGCTCATACACCCGCACCCGCAGATGATGCGGCCCGGCAGGCGTCTCTGCTGGCAGGGGGATGCAGGGCGCCAGCGAAATCTGCGCACCGGCAGCGGCAGGGTCCAGCGTGAGCATGGTGCGGGCGCGCACGGTGTCGTATCCCTGAGTCAGCGAGAAATCGACGGCATAGCCGGGGGGGAGTTCCAGCGCGGCCTGCATCTGCATCTCGAAGCAGAAATCCTCGCCGGGGTGCGCGTACAACTGGTGCTGGATGCCGCCGCGATATTCCAGCAGGTCGCCAAAGCCGAACCATAAATCATCGCCGCCGCTGCGGTCAAAGCGGTAGAACACCATGTCCATCACGCTGTCGCGATACCCCACGCGGCGGCCCTCCAGCAGGGCGCGGGCGGCGTCCCAGGTGCTGGCAAAGGTGCTGGGCATCACCAGCCACACCGATTCCGCTGTTTGCAGGTGCGCGGCATACCGGGCCATGTCCGCTGGCTCCTGCCAGCGCCACGCCAGATCAAGCGAGATGTGGCGGCGGATGCCGTACTGCCGGTCATAGTAGGCGGCCGGGTTATGGGCCGGGATCAGCGTCAGGGCGGGTTCCAGCGGCTGGCGGGTGGTGGTCATCTGGCGCACTGCATCGCCCCAGCGGGGTCTGGGCGGCCACACATAAGGATAGATCGTCAACTGAGTATAGATCATCAGGGCGAGCAGCAGGGACGAGACCAGCGCCGCATAGGGCCGCAGCGTTGCGCCCCAGCGTGCCGGGAACACCCCGGCCCAGCGCAGTCCATAGGCCACCAGCAGCGCCCCGGCCGGCAGGCTGCTCAGCAGATAGCGCACCTGGAAGATGGACGGCACCCAGATATTGAGGACGAACAGGGCCAGCGCCGGCAGCCCCAGCCACAACAGCAGCAGCGCCAGCGCATCCGCATGGCGGCGGGCGCGGGGCAGGGCATCGCCCAGCACAAACGGCAGCAGATAGAGGCCGCCATAGCCCCCCGTGAAGAAAAAGACCAGCGCCGCCAGCGCGATTCCGGCATCGGTAAAGGCCGGGGCGGCTGGCCCACCATGCGCCGCCATCTGCCACAGCAGCGAGGGCACCCAGGGGGCGAACAACAGCAGCGCCAGCCCGCCGGGCAGCAGCCAGCGCAGCACCCGGCGCGGGCGAGTCAGCAGCAGGTGCAGGGCATGAGCCAGCGCGGTAAATGCCCCGGCGTAGTGGGTATAGGGCAGGGCGGCCAGCAGCGCGCCATAGACGACGGTGCGCGCCAGGGTGGGCGCATCGCGCCAGCGCAGATAGGCCAGAGTCGCCAGTGCCGCCAGCGCCAGCAGCAGGCTGTACATGCGGGTTTCGCGGCTGTAGTAGATAAAAATGGTGGCCGTGCCCAGCACCATCAGCGCCATCAGCCCGGCGCGGTGGTCGAACAGGCGGCGGCCCAGCGCATAGATGGCGGCCAGCCCGGTCATGCCTGCCAGCAGCGATGGCAGCCGCACCGCAAATACAGATTCCCCGGCCAGCAGCGTCCAGACATCCATGAGCACAAAATACAGGGGCGGGTGAACATCTGCCCGGGCACGTGCCGCCGCGCTGCGCAGGCTGTCCCACAGGTAACGGGCCTGGCTCAGTACACTGTCCGGCGGGCGTGCCTCATCGCGCACCACGTACAGCGTATAGGCTTCGTCGAACCACAGGCTATCGCGCTGGAGGCCCGCCAGCGCCGCGCCAAACACGAACAGCAGGGCCAGGGCCAGCAGAAGTTTTCGGATTAAAAGCGCGGTGCGCGTGGTTTGCGATACAGCCACCAGTAATCTTTCTGCGGATAGGCCGGTTCAAGCTGAGAGTCCCACAAAAAGGCGGTGGGTTCCTGGGCGATGCTGCTCAGGCGGTTGTCCGTCTGCCGGACTTTATCATCCACTTCGGCGCTGCGGATATTAAGCTGTTCCATCGTCTGCACAATATCCTGCACGATGGTACGCCGCAACTGCTCCGGTTTGTAGTTGTTGGCCGCCATTTCCCGGCTCTGCGCGGCTTCGTCAAAGTAATGGCGCATGGCATCCAGGCGGGAATTGGCTTCCCACAGCAGCTTCTGCTCGTAATGGACGCGCCACTGGTCGCGGATCGAATCGTGCTGCTCGATGAGGGTTTGCAGGCGTTCGCGCTGGTCTGTGTTGAGCTGCATGCGCAGCGCTTGCAGCCGCCGCAAGCGCATCAGCAGGGCACCGACAGTCAGGCTGGGCATCCCGCCAATGCCCAGAAAGCCCCCGCCGATGCTGGTGTACAGCTCGTCGCCCTTCAGGTAATTTTCCAGCGCTTTGGTCATGGCTTCGGCTTCGCGCAGGTCCTGGTCTATGGAATAGTTTTCAGACATGATGGCCCCTGTGGATTTATCGGTACAGGTAGCCAGATTGTAACAGGTTTGGGCCGCAGAAAAAGCCACTTTTCCCCTATTCAGGCCGAAGCCACCTGACCGGGAAACGATCAACCACCTCACCTAGAAGCGAACAAGCCATGCTGGCGATGTTAGGGCACTGATCTGCTTTTAATATAGAGGCATCACTCAACGATCATGTACCCGAAGGAGAAGGGAAAAAATCATGTTGAGTTTAGCAGTGTTGTTCCTGGTGATTGCGCTCATCGCAGCCGTACTCGGGTTTGGCGGTGTTGCCGGGACGGCGGCTTCTCTGGCCCAGATTCTGTTTGTGGTCTTCCTGGTCCTGTTCGTCGTTTCGCTCATTTTCGGACGCCGCCGTACGCTGTACTAGTCATCACATCAGATACAGAAAAAAAGCAAGCCCCTCGCACAGAGGGGCTTACTGATTCTAGAGGATTGATTTTTGTGGGTGACAGGCGGTTTAGCTGCCGCCCGCCGCGGTGGATGCTGTTTCTGAATCAATAATTGCGTCTACAAAAAAGGCCGGATTTTCAATCACGCGGTGCACCGGGCAGCGGTTGACAATTTCCAGCAGGCGTTCTCGCTGCTCATCCGTCAGAGGACCGCGAAAAACAATCTGTTCGCGTACTTCGTGCACAAAAGCGGCGTCACCCTGGTAGGCAGGGTAATCCTTGCCGTTATAACGCTGCATATCCAATGCGATTTCGACACCTTCCAGCGGCCAGCCTTTGCGTTCGGCATACATCCGGGCGGTGATCGCCATACACGAACCCAGCGCCCCCATCAGGATTTCGGTGGGGGTGGGCGCTGTGCCTGTGCCACCATCCTCCACCGGCTCGTCCGCATGGACGACATGATTACGGGTATGGATGCTGGTGCGGTAGCCTTCACGCCCCAGTTTGATAATTGTCTTAGCCATAATGTCCTCGGTAATGACAGCAATATCCTAATAGGTAGACGCATTGAACCAAAGGGAAATTACACAATCCTTTCCCAATGATTTCCTGATGCTGTAAGCCTGCTGCTGCTGCCCGGCGGCGCAGCGCCGAATTTAAGGATATTTCCGGTTGAGCATGCGGGCGTATGGGATGGTTTCGCGGATGTGCGACAGGCCGCAGATCCAGGCGACGGTACGTTCCAGCCCGATACCGAATCCGGCATGTGGCACGGTGCCAAAGCGCCGCAGGTCGAGATACCAGGCATACGCTTCGCGCGGGAGTCCGATCTGGGCGACGCGCTGTTCCAGCAGTTCCTGGTCATAAATGCGCTCGCTGCCGCCGGTGATTTCGCCGTAGCCTTCCGGTGCCAGCAGATCAACACTGCGGCAGACTTCTGACCGTCCGTCTACGGGCTGCATGTAAAACGCCTTGACCGCTGTCGGGTAATGATAGACAAACACCGGGCGGTCAAACATCTCTGCGATGGCGGTTTCGTGCGGCGACCCAAAATCGCTGCCCCATTCGATTTCCAGCAGGGCCTTCTGTTCCGGGTCCTGGGTTTCGGCGGCCAGTCTCTGCAGGCGCTCCACCGCTTCGTCATAGCTGATGCGGGCGAAGGGCGCGACGATCTTTTGCAGCGCGCTGGTATCGCGTTCGATAATCTCCAGTTCGATAGGATGTTTTTCCAGCACACGCTGCACAATATAGCTGACGAACTGTTCTTCCATGTCCATCAGGTCTTCCAGCGAGAAAAAGGCCATTTCCGGCTCCAGCATCCAGAATTCCATCAGGTGCCGCCGCGTCTTGGATTTTTCTGCCCGGAAGGTGGGGCCAAAACAGTAGACCTTGCCAAAGGCGGCCATGTTGGCCTCGTTGTAAAGCTGGCCAGTCTGGGCCAGGAAGGCTGGCTCGCCAAAGTAGTCGATCCCGAACAGCGTCGTGGTTTCCTCGCCCGCCGCCGGGGTGATGATGGGCGTATCCACCAGCAGATAGCCATGATCGTCCAGCCAGTTGCGCATGGCGTTGATGATGGTGGCGCGGATGCGCAGGATCGCCCACTGGCGGCTGGATCGCACCCACAGATGCCGGTTGTCCATCAGAAATTCGGTGCCGTGTTCCTTGGGCGTGATGGGGTAATCCTCCACCATCTGGATCAGTTCCAGCTTCTTCACGCCGATCTCATAGCCGCCCGGATAGCCGGGGGCGCGCTCATCCTTGCGCACCGTGCCGGTGATGATGATCGAGGATTCCTGAGTCAGCGCAGAAGCCGCGCCAAATTCTGCTTCGTCCATCTCCTTTTTGAAGGCCACGCACTGGGCGATGCCTGTGCCGTCGCGCAGCTTGATAAACTGAAGGCGGCCCTTGTCCGTGCGGTCATAGACCCAGCCGCGCACCACCACATCCTGCCCTTCATAATTCGCGATATCCGCAATCTGTATTATTGTTGCCACGTGTCTTTATCCTTCAGTGCTATGTCCGGTTGAAGGCGTATACCTGCATCTGGCCGCTGTAATTCAGCCGCCCGGATAGCTCGATTATAGTGCTGATGAGCCAGAAAACCAGCTACCACCCGTACCGCTTTCAGGGCTGCGGTTCTGGTTCGATCTGCCCGGCAAGGCCCGTGCGCACCATCAGCAGCGGCCACACAAACGCGGCGAAAAACGTCACGGCGGCATAACGCACCCCGCGCAGCAGGGCATAAACCGGGGTGCCCTCGACGGCCAGTTCGGCGAACAGCATCCGCAGGCCCAGGTAAATCGCCAGCATCAGGGCGATGCCCAGCACCACCCGCAGGATGCGCTGCATAACGCTGCCATCCGACGAAAAACGGACATGCCGCAGTTCCAGCTCGCGCCCCGGACCAACGCCGACCAGCACCCCGGCGATGGCAGGGCCGGTGCCGGTAGGGTCGATCACCACCGTAACGGCGGCGATGAGGCCCAGCGTCACGACGACTGCCGCCCGTACCCCCGGCCTTAACTGTGTCCAGCGCTGGCCAAATCCTTCCGCCAGTCGCAGATACAGCCACAGCGCCACCAGCCCGAACAGCAGCCCGGCCAGCACATCATGCGGGTAATGCACCCCGGCATACATGCGCCCCCATCCCATCAGCACCATAAAGAAGGCCAGCGCCCAGTATATCCAGCGCCGCTGTAAATGCACCGCCGCATATCCCCACAGGGCCAGGTTGAGCATGACATGCCCGCTGGGGATGCCAGGGCCGGTCTGATCGACCATGCGCACCACCAGATCAGACACAATGTCCGGGCGCGGGCGCTGGAAAAGCTCCTTCAGCAGGCCGTTCAGCACACCGGCGAACAGCGCCACGAAAACCATCCGCACCCCCAGATGCCGGTTGATGCTCCAGTAAATCACCAGCAGCACGATCACGTAAAAAATTTCGCTGCCCATAAGGTGCAGGATTTCCGCCAGCAGGGCCAGCAGGTCACTCTCGATGGATTGCAGGGCCAGCACAATATCCAGCCCGATACCGGTTTCAAGTGCTTCGAACAAGGTCTCTCCTCCTGAATTCCGATCAACAATGTTTCGTACATTCCAGAGCGATGATGAAGCATGAAAACCGTGAATTATTTCTGAATATGTGTAACCCCCAGCTTTTAGGGGATAGACAGGTTTGAGAAATTTGGTACAATTGGAAGTTGTAAGTGCGATAAAGCACATTTTTTATGCACACGGTCGGTCGGCTTATTTTTAATCGACGGCGTGCTGCGAATAAAAACGTCCTCCAGATTACCGCTCAAGTATTATTTCGAGTTTGTGATTAGATCACAAGTGGAATAAACACCTAAACGGAGGACACTATGATTCAACATCCTGACTTCATCAACGATTTTGCCCGGTCTCGCTACGAGGAAATGCTGCAGGACGCCGAAGAGTCGCGCCGTGCACAGCGCTTTGTAAGCCGGCAGAATCCGAAGCGTCTGGGCAATCTGCTCAGCCAGTGGCTGACGGACCTGAAAATCTGGACGAAACCTGCCCGCCGCGCAGAGAACCGCGCATGATGCCGGGCAGCATAACGAAGCCAACGAACAGAGACGCCGCCACAGCAGCGTCTCTGTTGTTTTCCCTCATCTGTAAGTCTGTGTTCTAGGAGAGAAGCTGGAGTGCCCCGGGGCGAATGCTGTAGGTGAGCTGTTCGCCGCTGGCGTTTTCGCCGTCCATTTCCAGGCCAACCCGCGTTTTCAGCCCGGTGATGGTCACCTCTTTTGCCCGCTGGAAATGCACGCCAGGATGGACCAGATGGGTGGCGCTGTAGACTTTGTGCAGTGCCCTCAGAATCTCGTAGCGCGGCATGCCTTCGACCAGCACCACATCAAACAGCCCATCGTTGACCTGCGCTGTCGGGGCGATCTTCATGCCATGCCCAAAGGTAGTGCCGTTGGCCACCGCGACCAGATAGGCGCCGCCCTCGTACCAGGTGCGGCCATCCAGTTCGACCCGCATCTTCTGGGGGCGATGGGCCAGCAGCGTGCTCACCGTCGCCTGCAGGAACGTCCAGGGGTAGCGGTTGGCCTGGGCGTTGACCCGCCGGCCCACCTCGCCGCTGAGGCCGGCGCTGGCGATGTTGAGAAAATGGCGCGCCTGATCATCATATGTCAGGTGGCCGATGTCTGTCGGGCGGGGCTGTGCGCGGGCGATCCACTGCGCGGCGACTTTGGGCGAGAAGGTGACTCCGGTGCCGCGTGCCCAGTCGCGCCCGGTGCCCACCGGCACGTTGCCATAGGTCATGGGCGGCGCATCCGGGTACTGGTCATTAAGCGCCATAATTGCGTTCACCAGCACATGATTGGTGCCATCCCCGCCGATGGAGATGACTCGCGTCAAACCAATCTCGCGCGCTTTGTCCAGGTGCTGGGCCACTTCCTCCGGGCGCTGCGTGACTGCGATCACCAGCTCGCCCAGGTTTTTCCACAGCAGCGGTTCCAGCTTGCGCCACACCTGCCCGGCTTTGCCCCCGGCAGCGTGCGGATTCAGAATAATCAAGGTTTTGGCCATAGGGTCCTGTTTATTCCCAGCGGCGCAGCACACGCTGGAAATCTTCCAGGCTGAAAGGCTTGACCAGGAATTCGTCCGCGCCCTGGTTGAGGGCATTGCGGCGGTCATCCGGCGAGGAGTGCGCGCTCATAATCACGAAGGGGATGTCTGCCCATTCTGGCGTGTGGCGGACATTTTGCAGCAGACTGTAGCCATCCATCTCCGGCATCGACAGATCGCTGATAATCACCGATGGCAGCGGCTCAGTTTCTTTCAGCAGATGGATACCTTCCAGACCGTCGCGGCCCTTAATCACCTCATAGCCGCCCCATTCCAGCACCTGGGCCAGCATCAGCAGCATATCGGGATTATCTTCCAGCAGCAGAACTTTGGTCATCAGGGATTTACCTTACTGCTTTGGTAAAAAACTTCAACCTAATTCTATAACATGCTTGTGTATTCAAACCATGAGGATCGCCCGCCGGGGGCAATCCTCACAGTTTTAGGATGCGGCTTCAGGGGCGGGCGTGGCCATCCCCGATAATCACCCATTTATAGGTCGTCAGTTCTTCCAGCGCCATCGGCCCGCGCGCGTGCAGCTTCTGTGTGCTGATGGCGATTTCTGCCCCCAGCCCCAGCGCGCTGCCATCGTTAAAACGCGTGCTGGCATTGACAAAGACCGCCGCCGAATCCACCTCGTTGATGAAACGTTCGGCATCGGCCATGTTCTGCGTCAGGATGCCGTCGGAATGCTGGGTGCTGTGCTGGCGGATGTGGTCGATGGCTTCTTCCATCGAATCCACCACCTTCAACCCCAGGATCAGCGCGTACCATTCCGTATCAAAGTCCTCTGGCCCGGCGGGTTCGACCTTCGTATAGCCATCGAGAATCTGCATGGCACGCGGTTCGGCCTTAAAGGTGACGCCATCCTTCCCCAGATGTTCCACCACACGCGGCAGAAATTCCGCCGCCACAGATTCATCAACCAGCACCGTATCCAGCGCATTGCACACCGCCGGGCGCTGGGTCTTGGCGTTGTGGATAACGCGCAGGGCATCATCGAGTTTCGCGGTAGGATCAACGTACAGATGGCAGATGCCAATGCCGCCGGTGATGACCGGAATCGTGCTGTTTTCGCGGCAGAATTCGTGCAGCGAATTGCCCCCGCGCGGGATAATCATGTCGATGTACTGGTGCAGGCGCAGCATGTCGCCCACATAGCGCCGGTCGGTGCTGCTGATGTACTGGAAGGCATCGGCAGGCAGGCCCACACTCGCCATCGCCTCCGCCAGCACGCGCACCAGTTCCGTATTGCTGCGCAGCACTTCCTTGCCGCCGCGCAGGATCACCGCGTTACCGGTTTTCAGCGTCAGCGAGGCCACATCCACCGTGACCTGGGGCCGCGCCTCATAAATGACCCCCAGCACCCCCAGCGGCGTCCGCTGGCGATAGACGCGCGGGCCGGTGTCCAGCGTGCGTTCGTCAAAGATGCGGCCCACCGGGTCTGGCAGTTCGGCCACCTTGCGCACATCGGCGATCATGCCATCCATGCGCCGTTCCAGGTCGAGCCGGTCACGGATAAAGATCGGGTCGGTTCCGGCGGCGCGCGCATCTGCCAGGTCCTCGGCATTCACCGCGACAATGCGCTCGCGGTTGGCTTCCAGCGCATCGGCAATCGCCAGCAGCGCGGTGTTTTTCTGGTCAGTGGTCAGCCGCGCCAGTTCAACCGCCGCGGCCCGTGCCCGCCGGCCCATCGCTTCCAGGTCGATACGTTCTGTTGTCTCAATCATTGGGATACTCTTTCCTGTCCATCTGTGCCGGGGAAAACCCATTCCACAGAATCGCGCCACACCTTACCCCAGCAGCACCAGATTGTTGCGGTGTACCGCTGCGTCCCCATAACTATACCCTAAAATGCGGGCGATCTGGTGCGACTTCACGCCGCACAGCTTGCTCAGGTCGTCACTGTCGTAGCTGCTCAGGCCATGTGCAATCTCGCGGTCACCCGGCCCGACAATCGACAGCGTTTCGCCGCGCCGGAAGTCACCCTCCACCTGCGTGATGCCCACCGGCAGCAGGCTGGCTCCGCCGGTTTCCAGCATGCGCACCGCCCCGGCATCAATGCGCACCACCCCATGCGGCTTGTCCATCAGCAGCCAGCGCTTGCGGCTTTCCAGCGGGGTGGCCGCGGCTTCGATACGCGTGCCAACGCTCTCGCCGTTTAAAATGCGCGCCAGAATATCTGGCTCGCGGCCAGAGGCGATCACAGTGGGGATGCCGCTGCGGCTGGCCAGCCGCGCCGCCTGCAGCTTGGTGACCATGCCGCCGGTGCCCAGTTTGGTGCCCACCCCGCCCGCGAGCGCCATGGTGGCATCGTCGATGCGTTCCAACTGGGCGATCAGGCTGGCATCCGGCCGCAGGCGCGGGTCATCCGTAAACACGCCCGGCTGATCCGTCAGCAGCACCAGCAGTTCCGCCTCGACCAGATTCGCCACCAGCGCGGACAGGTTATCATTATCGCCCACGCGGATTTCTTCGGTGGCGGTGGCGTCGTTCTCGTTGATGATCGGAATAATGTGGTGGTCGATCAGGGTCAGCAGGGTGTCGCGCGCGTTCAGATAGCGCATACGGTGGTCCAGGTCGCCGCGTGTCAGCAGCACCTGCCCCACGATAATCTCAAAAATATCGAACAACTGGCTGTACACATGCATCAGCCGCCCCTGGCCGACGGCGCTCAGCATCTGCTTGGCGGGGAGGGACTTCTCCAGTTCCGGGAAATTCAGCCGTTCGCGCCCGGCGGCCTGTGCGCCAGAAGAAACCAGCACGATTTCATGGCCCTGCTGGTGCAGATGCGCCACCTGCTGCACGATTTCCAGCATTTTCTGGCGGTTAAGCTGCGGCGTCCCATTGGTCAGCACGCTGGTGCCCAGCTTTACAACAATGCGATGATAGGTTCTGGTCATTTTAGCTTGTGCGATGAATCAGATGGTACAGGAGCATCTATTGTAAACGGCAACATCAGGCGTGGGTAGGGAGCAGATGCGCTTCAGGTCTGGGTCAGGGCAAAGGGACAAAGCCCTCGCCAACCAGCTCGACCTCCAGTTCCAGTTGAACCCCCGTTTTTTCCGCGACCACCTGCTGCACATGGCGGATGAGAGCGTAATAATCGTGGGCGCTGGCCCGGCCGGTGTTGATGAAAAAATTGGCATGCACCGGCGACACCTGCACCCCGCCAATCTGATGCCCTTTCAGCCCGGCGGATTCGATCAGGCGCCCGGCATAATCGCCAGGCGGGTTTTTGAAAATGCTGCCCAGGCTGGCCCCCGGTGGCTGGGTCGTCTTGCGGTAGGTGATGAATTCGGTCATGCGCGCCTGAATCGCGGCCGGGTCGTCCGGCGTGAGCGCCAGAGTCGCCAGCAGGACCAGAAAACGCCGGTCCGGGCGGGCCTTCAGCGCCGAATGCCGGTAGCCATAAGCTAAGTCCGCATTGGTGTAAAGCTGCGGCCCCCGGTCTGCGTCCAGCACCACGACATCGCACACCACCCGCGCCATATCGCCGCCGTGCGCCCCGGCGTTGTTGACCACCGCGCCGCCCACCGTGCCGGGCACATTCACCGCCCATTCCATGCCTGCCAGCCCGCGCGCCTGGCACTTGTGCGCCAGCACCGTCAGCCGGGTGCCTGCGGTGGCCGCCACGTTGCGCCCCTCGTGCCAACTGCCAAAAGTGACTTCGTTCACGTGGTTGACAATCACCAGCCCGCGCACCCCTTCATCAGAAACGAGCACGTTGGCCCCGCCGCCCAGCACCCGCACTGGCAGCGCCTGTTCCCATGCCGCCCGCGTGACTTCGACAAGCTCATCTATGGAACTGCGGGCAAAATACAGCCACTCTGCCGGGCCACCCAGCCGGGCCGCTGTGTACCGTGCCAGAGGCTCCTCCGCCAGCAGCCGATTACCCAGGCTGGCCTGTAGTTTCTCCATCAGTCCTGCTCTGCCGCTGCTTAAGATAATCCACGCCGATCAGCGGGGCATCGCCCGCGCTCAGGATGAGGACGGCCGCCGGGGGCTGCACATGATCCAGCAGGTGGCGCGTGATCTCCTCGAAGGTCGAAAAATGCCGCACATCCGGATGCTTAATAGCCTCGGCAAGCGCCGCGCCGGAGATGCCATCCACCGGAGCTTCGCGCGCCGCATAAATATCGGTCAGCAGCACATGATCCGCCGCCTCGAACGCCATGACATAGGCATCCCACAGGGTTTCGGTGCGGCTGTAGGTATGGGGCTGCCACACCGCCCAGATTTTCCGCGCAGGGAAACGCTGCCGCGCCGCTTCGAGCGTGGCGCGGATGGCGGTCGGGTGATGGGCGTAATCATCAATCACCAGCACCCCGGCCACCTCGCCCCGGGCCTGGAAGCGCCGCCCGGCCCCCTGGAACGTCGCCAGCGCCTGCGCCGCTTCGTCAAAGGGGACACCCTGGTTATCCGCCACGATCAGCGCCGCCAGCGCGTTGAGGGCGTTAAATTCGCCGGGGAGTTGCAGCCGCGCCGTGCCGATCTGCTGGCCTTCGCGCACTACATCAAAGACAGTCTGGTATTGGCTGTCGATATGCAGGTTCGTCACCTGCCAGCCTGCCTGGGGGTTGTGCGCCCCATAGGTGATAACCGGCCAGCCCGCCACCAGCCGGTTCTGCGCCAGGATCGCGGCGGTGGGGTCATCGGCACAGGCCACCAGCAGCCCATCCTCCGGCAGCAGATCGACAAACAGGTTAAAAGCCTGCACCAGGTCCCTGGGCGTTTTGAAAAAATCAGGATGGTCGTATTCCACGTTGGTGACCACCGCCACCTGGGGCCGCAGGCCAAGAAACATGTGGTCGTACTCATCCGCCT
This sequence comes from uncultured Anaerolineaceae bacterium, assembly GCA_964593565.1. GTDB lineage: Bacteria > Chloroflexota > Anaerolineae > Aggregatilineales > Phototrophicaceae. The sequence goes on along the minus strand of CAZQIY010000043.1, from coordinate 15,160 downwards.
CGATCACGAAGGCATCACCACGCCCCACGCCGGCATTCTGCCCGGTGTTGCGCAGCACCCCGCCGATAATATAGCTGGGGTCGCGCCCGGTTTCGATCAGCAGGTGCGTGATCATGGCGGTGGTGGTCGTTTTGCCATGAGTCCCCGCGACAGCGATGCTGGTCTGCCCGCTCATGATGTCTGCGATTGCATCGGCGCGTTTGTACACCGGGATATTCAGCGCCCGCGCCATCGCCAGCTCGACATGATCCGCCGGGACCGCCGACGACGCCAGCACCATTTCCGCGCCCATGACGTTCTGCGCATCCTCGCCAGTGTGGATAACCGCGCCCTCCTGCGCCAGCGCCTGAGTCAGCGCGTTCGGCCTGCGGTCAGAGCCGGAAATATAATAGCCCTGCTGCAGCAGCACACGGGCCAGCGCAGACATGCCAAAACCGCCAATGCCCACGATATGAATGTGTTGACCGGGGATAAACCGGGGCACGATGCCTCCTCAGAAATGCGGTGTACAGATTCGGCAGGTGGCCGCAGCGCGCCCGCCGGATGATGCACCCGTTAAATGACGATCAGCACGAACAGAAACAGCACAATCACCGCCACCGCCAGCAGGTCGCCGCTGCCAGTGACTCCACCCCCCAGCACCACCAGCGGCAGCCACTGCAGCGCCTGATCACTGGGCGAGCCGGGGGCGGGCGCAATGATGGCCGGGGCCAGCGGGTAATTGTTGATGTCCATAAAATACCAGAGCGATCCCCAGATCAGATAGCCGTTGATGAGGCCGACGATGGCCCCCAGCACACCTTCCTGCAGGTTGCTGCGGGCGGCGCGGCGGCCCTCACCCCCCCCCAGAGCGCGGGTCTGATAGGCGAAAAACACGACGATGATGAAGATGCCTGCCTGAATCAAAAAGACCTGATCCAGCGCTACCCCACGCAGGATGGTCCCGCGCAGGAAGTTATCGAACTGAAACAGGGCGAACAGGCCCAGGATAATGCCGGCCAGCGAGATCAGTTCCTTGCTCCAGCCGCGCAGATACCCGATGAACCCGAAGAACAGTGTCATCACCACCAACACGGCAGACAATTCAATCATGGTTTCCCCCTGCCAAATGCACCAGGGCTGTCGCCAGCCGTGTGGCACCGTCCGGGCGGGCCAGCGTTCGCGCACTGGCACGCATCGCTTCCAGGCGCTGCCCATCCTCAAACAGGGCACGGATAGTGGGCAGCAGGTCCTGTGCCAGTCGTTCGTCATCCAGCCGCAGCGCCGCGCCCCGTTCGGCCAGGTAATCCGCATTCACTTTCTGATAGCGCCAGGCATGAGGGTAAGGCACCAGCACTGACGGCAGGCCAAAAACCGGAAATTCCGCCAGGGTGCTGGCCCCGGCCCGGCTGACGACCAGGTCCGCCGCCGCCATCGCCAGCGCCATATCATGATGCAGGTAGGCGAAGGCATGATACCCCGCGCTGTCTGCCAGCGCCGCCCGCCGCGCCTCGACCTCCGGCCAGTCCAGCGTACCGCTGACGTGCAGCACCTGCAACCCATCCGCCAGCAGTTCCGGCAGAATATCCAGCAGCGCCCGGTTGAGGCTGCGAGCGCCCCGACTGCCGCCAAAGACCAGCAGCGTCCGGCGGTCTGCCTCCAGGCCGAAGTGCGCGACAGCCGCCTCGCGGGTAGCAGTCTGGAAGTGGCGGCGCAGCGGATAGCCAGTCACAAGGGTGGGCGTCTGCGGGAAGTAAACGGCGCTTTCCGGTACCGTCAGCGCTACCTGACTCGCCAGCCGCCGCAGGGCACGAATCGTCGCGCCCGGTTCAATATCCGGCAGAAAGATCATCACCGACACACGGCGCAGCCAGGCCGCCAGCGCCACCGGCAGGCCGCTCCAGCCGCCTGTCAGCAGCAGCACCTGGGGGCGATAGCGCAGCATCAGCCGCATGGCCTGGGCGATGCCGATGCCATAACTGACCATGCTGGCCAGTCTGCGCGGCCAGCTTACCCCGGCGATTGGCCCGGCGCGCACTTCGTCATAAGCCGCAAAATTCACCCCGGACTCCTTCACCAACTGCCGTTCCAGCCCGCCGCTGCCGACAAAATACAGCGCCGCCTGCGGATATTCTGCTGTCAGCGCCTCTGCTACCGCCAGCGCCGGATACACATGCCCGCCTGTGCCACCCGCTGCGATCATACACCGAATCGTGCTCTTCGTCATGCTGCTGCGTGAGATCGTTGTCTTTGAGATATATGGGAGAATTGTAGCAGAGCTATGGACGGACGCAAACAGCGGTCAGGTGCAGAGTTACCGCCGGGCAGTGCGGCGCCCACCCTGAGCGCGCTGCGGGCTGAAGCCACGCAGCTAACAGATTCGCCTCAGCCCTCACCCTAATCCCTCTACCGCAAAGGACGCGGCACTTCGTCCCTCAGGGAGAGGGACTTCAAAAACCGTTAACTGTTTTTCTCCCCTTCTCCATGAGGGATGCTGAGGAGGGCGGCGGAGCCGACTGAAGGTGAAATCCCCGTGCAGGGACGGGGGATGAGGGCAAAACAGAATATTTTGCTCAAATGCCAATAGGGGCTTGCCGTCGGTTTTAACTGGCGGCACAAGTCGCAGGCCAATTACCCCCGGGTGGGGCGCGGGGGACGCTTGCTGCGCCCGCTGCGTTCTGTCCGTTCGGGTGGCGGAATCACGCTGCGGCGTTCCGGCGCCTGCTGCTGACGCGCACTGACGCGGCTCACACTCATCAGCAGGCCGGTACCGGCCATCAGCACCACCAGCGACGAACCGCCATAGCTGATAAATGGCAGCGGCACCCCGGTCGAGGGCACCACAGCGGTCATCACGGCGATATTCAGCAGCGCCTTGGCGACTACCCAGATCGTCAGCCCGGCGGCCAGCAGCGCGCCAAACGGATCCCCAGCCCGGCGGGCGATCTGAAAGCCGCGAAACACCAGCACGCCATACAGCACCACCACTACCGCCGCGCCGATCACCCCCAGTTCCTCGCCGATGACCGCGAAGATGCTGTCTGTATGAGGGGCCGGCAGCGCGCCGAATTTCTGCAGGCCGTTGCCCAGCCCGACTCCGGTCCAGCCGCCGTTCAGAAAGGCGATGACAGCCTGCTGCACATGATAATTGGCCTGGGTAAGATCAGTCACGCCGGCGACATAGGTGTTCACGCGCTCGTTGGCATAATCCGGCAGCAGGTCAAGCTCAAGCGCCAGCCAGCTTGCGGTGACAGCCAGCACGGCGGCAATCACCAACTGTTTGGAATCTGCCCCGGCCAGAAAGAACATGGCCGCGGAGACGATAAAAATGATGGCTGCGGTACTAAGATCAGGCTGAAGCATCACCAGCCCGCTGACCAGCCCCACCAGGATACTGAAGGGGATGAGGCCAAAGGTAATGCTGCGTATTTTGGTGCGGCGCGACCCCAGCCACACCGCCATATAAATGATAATCGTCAGTTCCGCTGCTTCGCCCGGCTGCAGCGACCCCTGAATGAGCGAACGCCGCGCCCCAAAGGTATCATCACCGAACAGCAGTACCGCCACCAGCAGGCCTACCGTCACCAGCAGCATCCACACCGCAAAACGCCGCCAGAAGCGATAATCCACAAAGGCCAGCAGCAGCATAAGCACCCCGCCCACTGCCATATTGCGCAGGTGGCGCATGAAGATAAAGGTTTCGCTGTCGAAGCTCTGATAGCTCCAGTCGAAGGTCGAGCTGTACACCATCATCGCCCCGACTGCCAGCAGCGCCGCCACCACCACCGTCAGGTAAGGGTCGAGCGCGGCGACCACCAGCCGCCGGCGCTCTGTAGGGCGGGTGCGCGCCGGGGCGCCTGTCGCGCTGGCCGGGCCGATCAGCGGCGGGTTGACTGCCGCCGGACGGATTGAGGCTTCATCGTCAACAAATGTGGGTATCGCAGAACGGTCCGCCATGCCATCTCCATCCCGTACAGGTTTTACGATAAATAGTGTGCCCGCTTAAAATCACTTTATACCAAACAAGCCGCTGCCCGAGTCAGTTACCAACGCTGACTAACACTGACTCCCATTATAACCCCATCACCAGTTGGCGAAAGTGCTCGCCCCGCGCCACAAAATCCACATAGGCATCATAGCTGGTGCCGCCGGGCGAAAGCAGCACCACATCACCGGGGTGGGCCATCTGCACCGCCTGTTCCACCGCCTGTTCCAGGGTTTCCACGCGGGTGATCTGCTGCTCGGACCCTGCCAGGGCGCGCACCTTTTCCACGATCTGATCGCCCACATGCCCAAAGGCGATAATGTGCCGGGTTTTTTGCAGGGCCAGCGTCAGCATCTCGTCCCAGGGCAGATTTTTATCCTTGCCCCCGGCCAGCAGCACCAGCGGTTCATCATAACTGCGCAGCGCGGCCACCACCCGTTCCGGCGCGGTGGCGATGCTGTCGTTGACGAAGGTAATGTCATTGAGCACACGCACCACTTCCAGCCGGTGCGGCACCCCCCGGAACACCCGAATCGTATCCGCCATAATATCGTAGGGGATGCCAGCCGTCCCGGCGATGGCACAGGCCGCCAGCACATTGAGCACGTTATGATGCCCGCGCAGGGGGATGTCGCTGCGCTGGCACACCACATGCGGCATGCCATCGATGCTGGAACGGCCCACGATCAGCAGGCGCTGCCCGGCCAGAAAGGCCCCATCGCTGAGCATTTCGTACCCGCTGAACCACACCACCTGGCCCGGCGCGATGATCTCCAACTGGCGGCTGCCGGGGTCATCCCGTCCCAGCACCGCAATATCCTGGTCGGTCTGGTGCAGCAGCATCTGGGCTTTGGCGTGGGTATAGACTTCCATCGTCCCGTGCCGGTCCAGATGATTGGGGGTGATATTCAGCACCGCGCCAATCTGCGGGCTGGTGGTCATCAGCTCCAGTTGGAAGCTGGAAAGCTCCATCACCACCCGGTCCTCCGGCCTGATCTGCGGCAGCGTTTCCAGCAGCACTTCACCTATATTGCCGCCTACCCAGGTGGTATGTCCCGCCTGTTTCAGCATCTCGCCGACCAGGGTCGTGGTGGTGGTTTTGCCCGCGCTGCCCGTGATTCCGATGACCGGCGCCGGGCAGCGTTCCAGAAAAAGCTGCGCATCGTTGGAAAGCGGAATCTCGCGCCGGAGGGCTTCCTGCACAAACGGCAGCGCCAGCGGCACCCCGCCAGAAATGCACAGCAGATCAGCATCATCCAGCAGGGTCAGCGGGTGATGCCCAAAGACAAAGTCCACCCCGCCAAAGGCCGACAGATCGCCATTGACGGTTTCCGGGCTGGCATGATCCGTGACGACCACACTGGCCCCCACCCCAGGCAGCCAGCGCGCCAGTGCGCGGCCCTGACGCCCAAAGCCCAGCACAACCACACGTTTGCGATATAGCGGATCATTCTGCATCAGCCATGCCTGTCTTTTAGCGGATAAGCGCCAGCGCGACGCCCAGCATGGCGCTCAGGATACCCACCAGCCAGAAGCGCTGCACAATCTGTGTTTCGCTCCAGCCGCCCAGTTCAAAATGCCCGTGCAGGGGGGCCTGCCGGAAGATGCGGCGGTCTACGCCCCAGTAACGGCGGGTATATTTGGCTGACGCCACCTGCAAAATTACGCTGAGGGTTTCTGCTACTGGCACAATGGCGATGACAGGCAGCAGCAGCCACTGGCCGGTCATGATCGCCACCGTCGCCAGGGTGGCCCCCAGCGGCAGCGACCCGGTATCGCCCATGAACAACTGTGCCGGGTGCGCGTTGTACCACAGGAAGGCAAAACAGGCACCCACCAGGATAAAGCAGAATTGGGTGAGGAAAATCTGCTGCTGCAGGAACGCGATCACCCCATAAGCCGCGAACGCGCTGGCGGTAATGATGCCGGCCAGCCCATCCAGCCCGTCGGTAAAATTAACGGCGTTGGACATGCCCACAATAAAAAATACGCAGATGGGGATAAAAATGACGGGGCTGAGCGGAATCGGGAAGGGGATAAAGGGGATATTGACCTCGTTGGCAAAGGAAAAGCCGCCATCGTACAGCGAGATGATGACCGCCGCGATGGTGGCCAGCACCACCTGCGCCACGAACTTGACCCGGCCGGACAGCCCTTCGCCGATTGGCCCGCGCGAACGCTGGATGCCTTCCCAGTCGTCAATGGCCCCCAGCACACCAAACCCAACCAGCACGAACAGCGGCACAAGGATGCTGGGGCCGGTGAAGGTGCGCACGATGCTGGCCAGGTTGAGACCCAGCGTAACGATCACCACCGGCAGAATGATGAGGATACCGCCCATTGTCGGGGTGCCGATTTTGGCTTCGTGCTGTTTGCGCAGTACATCGCGAATCTGTTTGCCGATTCTGAGCCGGCGCAGAATCTCGATAAAGGGGCCGCCCCAGATGACGCCCAGCAAAAAGGCAACAGCGCCCATAGTCAAGGCAAATGGTAAACCCATAAAGCGATACTCATACTCTTACTGAAATTATTCCGCCTATTTTACCCGGCTCGCCAGCGAGATGCGAGTTCACCCGCTGCAGCGCGTGGTTCAT
>CAZQIY010000043.1:0-8502 GCA_964593565.1 uncultured Anaerolineaceae bacterium | reverse complement strand
GATGGCGCCGCCTTCGGCCTGCAGGGCCAGTCGAATGTCATCCGGCGGAATCTTCATCAGGATCGCCAGCCGTTCCGCCATACGCTGGAATACCGGCGCGGCAACCTGGCTGCCCCAGTACCCGGCAGGCCGGTCCAGCTTGATTAGGACGCTGACCTGCGGGTCATCCGCCGGGAAGAAGCCGACAAACGAGGCGATAGAGGCGTTGGCTTCATAGCCCACTGGCGAGGGAATCTGGGCGGTGCCGGTCTTGCCTGCGATGGTATAGCCGGGCACAGAGGCGTTGCCATCCAGCCCCTGGTTGACCACATCGACCATCATCTGGGTGACGATGCGGGCTGTTTCCTGGCTGATCGGACGGCCCAGCGTGGATGGCTCTGAAGCCTGCCGCCGGCCATCGTCAATCAGTTCGCGGAAGACGTGGGGCTGCATCATCAGGCCATCGTTGGCAATAGCGGAGATGGCTGTCAGCATTTGCAGCGGGGTGACGGCGATGCCCTGGCCGAAGCTGTTGGTCAGCAGTTGACTGTCGCTGTAGTCCTCGTCGCCGGGCACATACATCGTTCCCGGCGCTTCGCCTTGCAGATCAATGCCGGTGGGGCGGCCCATGCCAAAATCGCGCAACTTGCCGTAAAACGACATCGGCCCCATTTGCAGGCTGACCGTCGCGGCCCCGACATTCAGCGACTGTACCAGAACGCCGGTCATATCGACCACGCCATGCGCCTGCCGGTCCCAGTTTTCCACCCGGATGCCCCCGGCTTCCAGAAAACCCTGATCGACATAGGTATCAAAGGGGGCGACCACGCCCAGATCGAGCGCGGCGGCAATCGTCAGCACTTTCATGACCGACCCCGGCTCGTACTGTTCGCTAATGGCGGGATTCGACAGCAGCGAGGGGTTGGTCACATCAAAATAGGTGTTCGGGTCAAAACTGGGATAATTCGCCATCGCCAGAATTTCGCCGTTGCGCGGGTTCATCACCAGGATGGTGCCCTTGGTGGCCCCCGTTTCGCTGATCGCCCGCTGCAGTTCGCTTTCTGCCAGAAACTGCACATCACGATCAATCGTCAGCACAATATCCGCCCCATGATCCTCGCGCTGATCTGCTGGCACGACGAAGGGAATCGAGCTGATCTGCTGGTCGCGTTCGCGCCCGGCCAGGTCATTCTGATAAAAGCCCTCGACTCCGTAATAGCCCACCAGGTCGCCGCCGACAAAGCCGACCACATGCGCGGCCAGCGTGCCCTGGGGGTAGCTGCGGCGCGGCACCGGTTCGATATCGATGGCGACAGAGTCCATCTGAGCCACCTGATGCCCTACCTCCGCGCTGACACGCGGGGCCAGCAGCACCCAGGTCTGGCTGCTGGTGAGTTTCTCGAAGGTTTCCAGTTCGTTAATGCCGATAATGCGCGCCAGTTCCGTCGCCATCTCGCGCGGGTTGGAGACGAGAATAGGGCTGACGCCGATGCGATATTCCAGGGTGTTCACCGCCAGCGCCTGCATATCGCGGTCGTAGATGTCGCCGCGTGCCGCCGCCAGCCGCAGGGTGCGACTGTAATTTGAATTGCGCACACTTTCCAGGTAATTGACGACGGTGGGGTCTAACTGGAACTGGAACGACATAAGCCGCCCCAGCAAAAACACGCTGATGATCAGCAGGCCAACCACCACAACGGGCAGCCGCTGGCGAAACATCTCCTCCTGAAGGCTTTGCTGCTGGCGCATACCGGCTATTCCTCCGAAACAGAACTTTGCCCCAACTGCCCGGTGAAGGCATCCCACTGCTGCTGTAACCAACCCGTAAACGATTCATCATAGATCAGCGCCCCGTCCGTTTCTGCTTCCAGGCGCAGGGGGCTGCGCGGGCGGGCCGGGTCGTAACCTTCAATCACCAGATATTCAATCTCTTCGCGGGCGGCCAGTTCGAAACCCAGTTCGCGGGCACGCTGCTGCAAATGCGGCACGCTGCGCAGCGCGGCAATTTCAGCCCGAAGCTGCTCGTTAAGCTGCTCCAGCCGGTTGCGCTCCGCGATCAGGTCTTCCAGCTGGCGGCCAGTGGTGGCCACCGCCGCCGCCTGCGACAGATACAGCGCGCCGATAATGATCGCCACGAAAAAGCCAAGCGCGGCCAGGGCAAAGGCCTGTCGCTGGTTGCGCCAGGGGGTGCGGCGCAGGGCATGATCAATCCATTTATTCGAAATCATACAATTTTTCTACCACCCGCAGCCTGGCGCTGCGACTGCGCGGATTCTGTTCCACCTCGGCAGCATCGGCCTCAATGGGCTTGCGGTTGACCAGCCGCACAGTGGCCTGATGATCGCAGATGCAGACCGGAACCTCTGGCGGACAGATGCAGTCCGTGCTGGCCAGCCGGAACGCCTGCTTGACGATGCGATCTTCCAGGCTGTGAAAACTGATGACGGCCAGCCTGCCGCCGGGCCGCAGCAGATCAATGGCTGCTGGCAGTGTCCGTTCCAGCGTGCCCAGCTCGTCATTAACCGCGATGCGCAGCGCCTGGAAGATACGTGTCGCTGGATGAATCTTATCTGATTTGTGGCGCGGCGCAACCTGCTCGACCAGTTCGGCAAGCTGGCGCGTGGTCGAAACCGGGCGCTGGCGCACGATAGCCCCGGCCAGGCGGCGGCTGTGCCGTTCTTCGCCATAGCGGTAAAAGATGTCGGCCAGTTCGTCAGCGTCCAGGTGATTTACCAGTTCTGCGGCAGGGGGGCGGTCGCCTGTCGGGTCGAAGCGCATGTCCAGCGGGGCATCGTGGCGGAAGGCAAAGCCGCGCTCCGGTTCGTCAAGCTGCATCGACGACACCCCCAGGTCGAGCAGGATGCCATCGACAGCATCCCAGCCGATCTGCTGTGCCGCCGCTGTCATGTGGGCATAGCTGGCCTGCATAATGTGGATTCGTTCGCCCCACTGCGCCAGATTCGCCCGCGCCAGGGCCAGCGCCGCCGGGTCTACATCCAGGCCCAGTACCGCGCCCGCCCCATGCGCCAGCAGCGCCCCGCTGTGCCCGCCTGCGCCCAGCGTGCCATCAATGATTCGCTCAGTTGGGTGTCCGGCAGGCAGCAGCGCATCCAGCACCTGCGGCAGCAGTACCGGAATATGAGACATGCTAGATTCCAAGTTCCACCAGATGTGATGATTCAGCCAGCGTCAGCGGGACATCATCCAGCGTGGCGCGCCAGCAGGAAGGCTCCCACAATTCAAGAAAGGTCTCCATCCCTGCCACCAGCACTTCATCGGTCAGCCCGGCATAGGTGCGCAGATAGCCCGGGATCAGCACCCGGCCCTGACGATCCAGCGAGAGTTCCACCGCGCCGGAAAACAGCAGCCGCCGCAGCGCCCGCGCTGTCGGATGTGTAATCGGCATCTGGTTCAGCCGTTCGGTGATGGCCTGCCAGGCATCCTGCGGGTAGATCATCAGGTTACGATCCAGTCCTCGGGTCAGAATCGCACCATGCAGAAGGTGAGGCCGGAAACGGGCGGGGATGATGAGTCGTCCTTTGTCGTCCAGATGATGTGCGTACTCGCCCCAGAACATGCACCGCTCCCCACTTGCTCGCATGGAAGCGATTATACCACGTTATCCCGCACCGGACGCCTTAGAATCCCACATTCTGGTACCAGTTTCCTGTGCTCGCCCTGTGCCGCCGAATAAATTCGACAGCAGGTGCTTAACCCGCGAAGGTATAGCGCAGCGCGCCGTCTGCATCCTGCGCCTGACCTTGCGCCAGTTGGATGTGCCAGCGATCTGCCACGCCGTCGCCCGCCACCTGTATCTGTATGGCCTGATCGTGTGCTTCCCACGTCACCTGGGTGATGGCGGGCTGCTGCGCGAACGGCTCGACCACACTCAGGAACAGCGCCTCTGTGCCGTGCACACGCCGCAGGATCAGCGACAGGGCCTCCGATGCCGGGTTGAAGGGTGCATCCGCCAGCAGAGTCTGCGTGTCCTGCAGGTGACAGGCCCAGAGCTGCGTGCCGGGGCCACCGGCGGTGCGCCACAGGGCGCGCCACTGCGAGGCCGCTGTCTGGCGCAGGTGGGTCAGGTGCTGGTAGCCGGGCTGGTCGGTGCGAATATCGGCGGCGGTCACATCGGGCATCGCGGCTGCGTCCAGCGCGCCGGTATGGTGCCAGGCCAGGTCGATCTGGCGCGGCTGCGGGCAGGTCACGCGCACCAGGTCGATAAAATAGCGGCCCCGCCACAGGATGCCGCGCCGCACCCGTACGCCTTCATATACCCCGGCCTCCGTCCAGGCCGCCTCCGCGTCGGCCACATGCCCGGTTTCATCAGCGTCGATGGCCTCAAAACGCAGCAGGCGGCCTGTCTGCGCCGGTTGATTCTCGCCGTCGATGAGGATGGTGTTATGCGACAGGGTGTGCCGGTACCAGGTGTTGTTCATCGGGATGCCGTAGCCCGGCGTGCCCAGGTCGGGCGACAGCCGCGCCCCATGGCCCCACAGCACCAGCGCCAGCTTGTCCGGGTGACCATGCCCGCCGCCATGCGGCCCGTATTTCAGCAGCAGTTGCGTATCGTCGCCCTTGAGCACAGCATAGCCGCTGGCGGGATGCAGCACGTGGGCGGAGTCCACTGGCTGCGGCGCGGGCAGCGTTTCCGGCCCGAACAGCAGCGCATCTGCCGAATCGCGTTCGGTATAGCGGGCGTAGACCTGCGCCATTGCCTGGGCGTGCTGCGCATCGTGCCAGAAGCTGTGGGTGCGCTCGTACACCTGCACATACTGCGCCGTCCCCCCGCCATAGGTGATGTCAATCCAGCCATCGTTGAGCGACGGCAGGCTCAGGTCGGGCCGCAGCATCTCCAGCGGGGCGGTGAACATGCGCTTCAGGCGCGGGTTGTCCAGCAGGTCGGGGTGCTGGTGGCGGATGGCCATGCCGAGCGAGGTAATGGCCTGGGCGGTGTAAAAATGATAATGGGGCGAGCCTTCCCACCACCAGCCATCCTCCAGGATGCCTTCCTGCACCTGTGCCGCCAGCCCCCAGTCGGGATCGAAGGTGGGCTGAATGTAATGTTCCTCCTCCAGCACCACGCCCAGGGTCGCCAGCCCGGCCAGATGCCAGCACTGGATGTTATGGATGCGCGTCCACAACTGGGTCAGCAGATGATCGCCCAGGCCGCGCAGCAGGTTGTTTTCGATCAGCGCCTGCTGGTCGCCGGTCAGATGGTCGCGGATCAGTTCGTAGCTCCACGCCGCCGGGATAGCCCACACTGCTTCATCCAGCGACTGGCCCATCACCCGGCCCTGCCCGGCGTTTTTGCCATGCACCGGATACTGCGGATAGCGCCGGGCATATTCCACCAGCACCTGCGCCGCATGATCGCCAAAGGCGGAGTCGCCGGTCATGGCCCACAGCACGGCGGCGGCGTGGGCGCTGCGGATCAGCGCGTGGTTATGGAAGGCGCGCCATGCCTCGTCGTACAGCCCGCCGCTGAACACTTCGCCATCGACTTCGCAGACATGGCTATGCGGTTTGTCGCGGTCATAGATCAGGCGGGTGGCGTGGGTGGGACAGGTGTAATTATGACTCCAGCCCGCGCCTTCATCCGGCACATTCAGCGGCCCGTCCATGCGGTCAAGCGCCGTCTCGCGCAGTCGGGCGACTGCCGGGGCAAACTGGGGCAGGGTGTAACGCTGTTTCAGGCGCTGGCGGTCAGAATCAGTTAAAAGGGGCATGATGTTTTATCCTGTGCAGGCAATAATTTTTATCGCTGCTGTTTATTGTACCCCGGTCCGGATTCCAATGTGCGGCAGTGGCCCTGAACTGACTCAAACGCGAAGCGCCGGGAACCCCCTCGCAAGCTGGCGCGCGGCGGTGTAAAATAGAACGCACGTCCGAAAACCACAAATCAATGTTAACCCGATGGCTTACCAACCTTCTGAACATATTCAGACGATTCTAGCGAACCTGCCGCAGAAGCCCGGCGTCTATCTGATGAAGGACGCGCGCGGCGAAGTGATCTACGTGGGCAAGGCCAAGCGGCTGCGCAACCGTGTGCGCAGCTACTTCACCAACAGCAGCCAGCTCAGCGAAAAAACCCTGAAGATGCGCGAACGGGTCACCGACCTGGAATACATCGTGGAGCGCAACGAGGTCAAGGCGCTGATTCTGGAAGAAAACCTGATCAAGCGTTATCGCCCACAGTACAACATCCTGCTGAAGGATGATAAACGTTATCCCTACATCAAGATCAACTGGCAGGACGATTTCCCCAAAGTCGAGACGACGCGCCGTGTGGTGCAGGATGGCAGCAAGTATTTTGGCCCCTATGTGGCGATGTGGGCGGTGCAGGATACCTTGCAGACCCTGCGTAAAGCCTTCCCGTACCTGACCTGCAACCGCGAGATTACCGGCCAGGACGAGCGCGCCTGTCTGTTTTACGACATTAAGCTGTGCAACGCCCCCTGCATCGGCGCGGTGGACCGCGAGCAGTATCGCGCCATGATCGCTGAACTCATGGCGGTGCTCAGTGGACGATCCGAAGATGTGGTCAGGCGGCTGTCGCAGGAGATGGAAACCGCCGCCGAAGCCCTGAACTTTGAGCAGGCCGCTTCGATCCGCGACCAGATTCGCTCTATCGACATGATTACCCAGAAAAACCGGGCGGTGGGGCGGCAGTTTACCGATCATGATGTGGTCGCGCTGGCGCGGGATCGTAACGAGGCAGTGGTGCAGATTCTGTTCGTGCGCAACGGCATTCTGATCGGCAGCAGTTCGCACGTGCTGGATGGCGCGGAAGATGAGACCGACGAGGAAGTGATCGAATCCTTTATCAAGCGCTTTTATGACGAAGCGCCGGAAATTCCGGGCGATCTGATCCTGCCGCAGAACGTAGAGGAAGCGCGTATTATCGAGCAGTGGCTGCAAAACAAGCGCGGCGGCAGCAAGGTGACGATCACCGTGCCCCAGCGCGGCCAGAAGCGTGACCTGGTGCGCATGGCCCAGGATAACGCCGCCGAAGCGCTGCGGATGATGCGGGCGCAGTGGGAAGCTGATACCACCCGGCAGGAACAGGCGCTGGGGGAACTGCGCGAGGCGCTGAACCTGCCCACCGTGCCCAACCGCATTGAATGCTACGATATCAGCACCACCCAGGGCACCGCGATTGTCGCCAGTCGGGTGGTGTTTGTGCAGGGCACGCCCAAAAAGAGCGAATACCGCCGCTTTAATATCCGCACCGTCAGCCACAGCGGGTCCGATGATTACCAGTCCATGCGCGAGGCGCTGACGCGGCGCTTTAATCGTTACCAGCGCGCCCACGAAGAACCTGCTCAGATCGCCCCTGGCGGGCAGGATCGCGATGAGACATGGCGGCTGCTGCCCGACCTGATGATTATCGACGGCGGCAAGGGGCAGTTGGGCGTGGCGATTGAGGTGCTGAAGGAATTTGACCTGTACGGCAAAATCCCGGTGGTGGGGCTGGCGAAACGCTTTGAGGAAATCTATCTGCCGGAAAAACCGGACCCGATCATCCTGCCGCGCACCAGCCAGGCCCTGTTTCTGGTGCAGCGCGTGCGCGATGAGGCCCACCGTTTCGCCATTACCGGGCACCGCAACCAGCGCCATAAGCTGGGCATGACCAGCCGCCTGGAAACGATCCCCGGCATTGGCCCGGCCAAACGCAAGGCGCTGCTGAAGGCCTTCGACAATTCTATCGACGCCATCAAAAACGCCAGCGTCGAGGAACTGAGCGCGGTCAGGGGCATCACGCCTGATCTGGCGGAGATGATTAAGGCGGAACTGGCCAGCTAGGCCGCAGTACGCCGCAGGGCAAGAACGGGGGTGAGGGAATGGTCACGCTGACGGATACTACCGCGCTGCTGATAATTGATGTGCAGGAAGGGCTGGATGACCCGGCGCTGGGCCAGCGCAATAACCCGGATGCCGAGGCGAACATGGCCCGTCTGCTGGCGGCATGGCGCGCCCGGGGCCGCCCGGTCTATCATGTGCAGCATATGTCGGTAAACCCGCATTCCCCGCTGCGGCCAGAACTGCCCGGCAACGCTATCAAGCGCATTGTCGCGCCGCAGGGAAACGAGCCAGTGATTCAGAAAAGCGTCAACAGCGCCTTTGTCGGCACCGACCTGGAAGCACGCCTGCGGGCCGCCGGGATTAAGTCCGTCGTGGTGGTGGGCCTGACCACGCCGCACTGTGTTTCGACCACGGCGCGCACGGCCAGCGACCTGGGCTTTCGGACTATCGTCGTGTCGGATGCGACGGCCAGCCATGACCGCACCGGCTACGACGGCACCTACTACCCGGCGGAAACGGTGCACGTCCTGTCGCTGGTCGGCCTACAGGATGAATTCGCCACCATTGTGACGACGGACCAGGTGCTGGGTTCTGTTGACGTTTCAGATTCAGCATAGATTCGCTTAGGCCCTCACCCTAATCCCTCTCCCTCAGGGAGAGGGACTTGAAAACCGTTTTCCTCGTTTCTGTATTTCTCCCCTTCTCCATGAGGGATGC
>CAZQIY010000042.1:37278-39490 GCA_964593565.1 uncultured Anaerolineaceae bacterium | reverse complement strand
GCCCCTTCCGCCATGCGCGTTACCGGTGTTGGCGTAAAGGGCATATCCCCCGGCCATACCGGCAGCGTGGATGTCACTTTGCGCGTGATATCGTAGATCATAGCGGCGGCACAGAAATCACCCGCAGATCACCGGCAGTAGTCCGAATCGAAAGCTGTATATGCGGTTGTGCCCCTTCTTCATATTCCGCCGTCACAAATACATTCTGGCTCGTTTCGGTAAATTCAGGCGACATCTGCATCACCCGCCCGCTGGATGCAGTGTACATAATGCGAGCGGGTGTGCCTTCCGGGATGCGCAGGGTGATATTGCCAGTCGTGGTTTCGATATTGCCCCGCAGATTCTGAACCAGCGTACCGCCGCTAAAATCAAAGGTCTGACTGCCGCTGGATGTTACAGATTGCAGCGACGACACATGGCTGTTCAGCAGGCCCTCCAGACTGATACTGCCTGAAGTCAGTTGAATGCTCAGGCGGCCGGCCTGCTCGACAGCATTGGGGCTGCTGTAGCTGATGTCATAACTGCCGGTCGTGCCGTTAATGGTGACATCGCGCAGGGCCAGCCCGCCCAGTTCCAGGTTGGCGTTTGCCGCCTCGCTGTTGATCGTCAGCGCCAGAGGCTGCCCGGTGCCCATGCTCACATCCCAGCGATTGGTGGCCCGGGGGATGACATCGTTGCGGGCCTGGCCCTGCACAACCCGCTGTGCGCCGCCAGCTTCTTCGTTCAGGCTGACCCGCCAGCTGTCCACATTGGTGGTGACCTGTCCCTGGACGCTGTTACCATCAACTGGAGTCAGGTTCAGCGTGCCGGTACGCATTTCCAGAATCACTGGCGCAGGGTCTGCGTCTGCGTACTCAAAGCTGAAGGATTGGGTTGTTTCCGAACCGGTGGTGCTGCACGCCGCAGCCAACAGCAGCAGCGTTAGAACTTTCCAGATTTTCATTATGACTCCTGCACGTAGTGTAGCAAATGTCCTCAAAATCAGATCATAAGATTTTATACCATAGGCCTATTGTACGAGGGCCTCCGGTAGTACGCCACAATGGTTGACTCTCGCTTTCATCATCTGCATAATTGGGTGTCGCCATGCCACAGGAGGAAGCCGAACTTGCATTTTGTCATGTACACAGATAAATCCGTCGCTCAGGCCATGCGTGCCATCAATGAGCGGCTGCACGCCCCCGGAACAAAAGCGCGGCCCCAGTTGGATGGCTGGGTCGAGAAAAACGGCCGTTTCGCAATCGGCGTGACCACTCCTGTACATGGCCGTTTCCCACGGAAAACATTCCTGCACGGGCAGGCAGAACGCGAGGGCGGCGTAACTATTATCCGGGGCAACGTGTCCGGCGGCCTTCCGCGCGACAAGCAGATGCTGGTCATTGGCATGCTGGTCGCGCTGGCCTTAGGTTTGCTGGTGTATGGTGGCAATGCCATCGCCGCCATTTTCGCCTTGGCCGCCGCCGCTGTCGTGACAATCCCCCTGCAGGGAGATTACGATAACAGCGAATACCTGCTGACCGAACTGCGCAAAGCCCTGAAAGCCCGGCTGACACCGCCCAAAACCTGAGCCAGATACCACGCGGCATCAGCGGCTGGCGGGCGCCGGCGTGGTCGCCCTCGGCAGCGGCGTCGGCGTGAGCGTGGGCAGGAAGAAATTGCGGCGTTCCACATTCGTCAGCGGTTCGACTGCGCGTGCCCGGCCT
This sequence comes from uncultured Anaerolineaceae bacterium, assembly GCA_964593565.1. GTDB lineage: Bacteria > Chloroflexota > Anaerolineae > Aggregatilineales > Phototrophicaceae. The sequence continues at coordinate 37,787 of CAZQIY010000042.1, read as the reverse complement.
ACCTCGATCAGCGTATCAATGTCCACAATCCACTGCCGCACCATCCCGGCCAGGTTCCATGTCAGCACCCGTGTTTCATCCGGGTTCCACATAGCGCCGCTGATGGCATCGCTCTGAGCCAGCACGAACAAGGTTTCGTTCTGGCGCGGCTGGCTGACATCCCAGATGCGAGCGGTGTCATCTGTAGACCAGGACAACACGCGGGTTTCGTCCTCATTCCAGACGGCCCCCACCACAAACCGAGCGTGCTGCATGGTATTGCGCAGAAATTCGCTGCTGCTGACAGGAACATCACGCGGCGCAGTCGGAACATCCCAGACGCGCACCACTCCGTTAGAAGACCAGGACAGAATGCGGCTGCCATCCCGATTCCAGACGGCCCCCTGCACCCCAAAACTGCTGTTGCCATGTGGCAGCGCCACAAACTGCTGTCCGCTGGTCGTATCCCACACGAACACATTGTTGCCGCGTGTCCAGCTCAGCACACGCTCTCCTGTCGCGTTCCAGGC
>CAZQIY010000042.1:0-37178 GCA_964593565.1 uncultured Anaerolineaceae bacterium | reverse complement strand
GAAAGAATCCGCTCGCTCTCCGCGTCCCAGCGGGCACCCAGCACCGCCCGCTCGTGCTGCATCACCAGGCCATCGGGCTGGCTGTTAATATCCCACAACCGCACAGTGCCATCCACAGACCAGCTCAGGATCTGGTTGCGCTCGTCATTCCAGACTGCGCCATTGACTGATCCATCGTGCTGCAGGGTCAGCAGCGGCGCAGGCGCGCCGGCCAGATCTGCGTTGGCATCCCAGATATGCGCCAGCCCTTCCGTCGTCCAGGATAAAATGCGACTCTGGTCCGGGTTCCAGGTGGTGCCGTTGACACGCTGCCCATGCGGCAGATCCAGCACAGGCTGCCGCGCCGGGTTGCTGCGCTCCGCCGTCCAGATCTGAACCACATTATCCAGCGAGGTTGATCTGACCCGCTGCTCATCCTGGCTCCAGTCCGCTTCGATCACCGGGCCGCCATGCTGGAACACCATGTCCGTCGTCTGGCCGCTGATATCCCAGATGCGCGCCGTGTTATCCGCCGCCCACGACAGAATCTGCGTCTCATCCGCGTTCCAGCGCGCCCCCTCTACCGAACGACTGTAGGTCATCACGACACGGGGTTCGGCTTCGCAGGGATCATCCCACACCCACACCCGGCCGTCATTCGACCAGGAAAGCACCCGCGCCCCGGCCCGGTCCCACACTGCCCCGTTGACCGTGCCGGTGTGCGCCAGACGGCAGGACTGGCTGGAATCGCCGCCCCAGATATAGGCCGTCTCGCTGCGTTCCCAGGTCAGCACCCGGTCTTCAGTCGCATTCCACACCGCACCGTTCACCGCGCGCTCGTGCGGGTACAGCTCTATCATCTGGCCGCTGTCCACCTCCCAGACACGTGCCGTACTATCGCGCGACCAGCTCAGAATGCGGCTCGCGGCGGCATTCCAGACCGCGCCATTGACACGATCGCCATGCACCAGGCGCACATGCCCCTCCACGATCAGTTCCGTGCCCTGCACAGGCATCGCCCAGACTTCGATGACGTTCTCTGCCCAGGCCAGCAGCTTACGAGAATCCTGCCGCCATACCACGCCCTGCACCGGGTTGTTATGCGCCAGTTCGAGCAGCAGGCCGCCGCTGGAAGAATCCCAGATGCGGATAAAGCCATCATCAGCCCAGGTCATAATCCGGCTGCCGTTATCGATCCACAGCGCGCCGTTGACCGGGCCATCATGGCGCAGCCGGAGCAGCTCGTTATCGATGAACGGGTCCCACACCCGCGCCGTGCCATCCGCAGACCATGTCAGCAGGCGGCTTTCGTCCCGGTTCCAGATGCCCCCGCGCGCAAGGTCGTCATGCTGCAAAGTCAGCAGCACATCGCCGCTGCTGGCATCCCAGATCAACACCGCATTACCAGCGACAGAAAGAACGCGGCTCTCATCCTGGTTCCAGCGCACCCCACTGACCGGCCCTACCGCGTGCCGCAGCGCGATCAGCTTATGCTGCGGGCCAGTCAGCGCATCCAGCAGGGCGCGGCTGCTTTCGCCGTTCTGCACCTCTGGGAAATTGCGCACCGCCTCTAATGCCAGCAGCAGTGCGATCCGGTAATGTTCGGCTTCGCGTTCCTGACGTGATAAATCCGCCAGGAAAAGTGATTGAGTCTGCTGCGACAGTCGCAGGTTGGCCTGTGACTGCTGAAAACTGGCAAAGGCCAGCACAGCCAGCCCGATGGCGACTACCAGACCAAACACCACGCTGCCCAGGGTGGCACTCTGGCGGCGGTTGGCGACGCGGCGGCTGGCGAAGATATATTCCGCCTGCAGGTCGGTGGGTTTCGGGCTTTCGTAATGAGTGCTTTCTACCAGCAGATTCTCCGCATCCTGAAGATCGCGCCCGCGCAGCAGCAGGCTTACATCACGCTCGCGCTGCGCCCATTCCTTGGCACGCATCAGCAGGCGTGTATGCTCGCGTACATAGGCCAGGTTGGTATCCAGTGCATTGATGAGTTTCTCAAAATCCTGCTCGAAGCGGCTGTCGTCGTTGAAGTAGACCCAGTTATGGCGATTGACGGCCGGGTGCATGTGCTGCTGATCGTCCTTAGAGGGCATGCGATAGACAATCGGCACAATGCGCTTGTTGTTTTTATAAGCGTAATCAACCTCGTTGTAGCAGATTTCGGACAGGGCAGAATCCGGACTGATGACAAAAATGAAGGTATCTGCCGCCTCGATACCCGCCTGAATCTCGCGCCACCAGTCCGCTGTCAGCGGGATATCTTCCCAATCGACCCAGACATCACGATTTTTCTGGGCCAGCGCGTTGTGCAGGCGGCGGACGAAGGCTTCGTCTTTGCGGGAATACGAAATAAAAACTTCTGGCATAACGCACATCCAGTTTTTATCGGTTAACAGAGTTATTATAGCGGGCAATCGCAGCCGCCCGCGCAGATCACCGACGGTATCAGTGGCTGAACGTGGAGACGCCGTCTGTTATGCTGACAGCACCCGCAATTAAAGCCGGTGCGCCTGGCGGATGTGCGCCAGCAGCGCCGTGCAGCCCTTTTGCACCAGATCATAAACGTGCTCAAAGCGGCCATCGTAGTATGGGTCCGGCACCTCTGTTTCCTGCACCATGCCAGCACGTTTGGCGTAACTGAGGAACAGAGCAATTTCCGGCTGGCGGGATTTGCTGTAAAAGTGATCCAGTTTTTCCTGTGCGGTGCGTTCCGCCCGGTTGATCAGCCGCATAATCCCGGCCAGGTTTTCCTGGTCCATCGCCAGGATATAATCGTAGGTTTCAAAATCCTCAAGCGCAATCTGCCGGGCACGTCCTGCATAGGGCACTTCGTATTTTTGCAGCAGTTTCAGAGTCCCCGGGTGTGCCTCCTCGCCCACATGCCATGCGCCTGTCCCGGCAGAATCCACCTCAATCTGCGTTTCGAGGCCTGCCGCGCGCACCTGATGCTGAAAGATCGCATCCGCCATTGGCGAACGGCAGATATTGCCCAAACAGACAAAAAGCACTTTAATCACAGGGGTTAGCCTCCCTCAACATCATCCATACTCTGATAATACAGCCCGACTACAGAAGAAGAGCGATTCCAGTCGTGCGCCAGTTCCGCCAGTTGGCGCAGACGCATCAGGCAGTCGTCCATACAGGAGGGATTCGCGCCTTCGCAGTAAGCCATAGCCGCCGCCTGAAGATCTGCCGGGGTGGCTTTCACCAGCAGCGGCCAGAAGGATTCCGAAATGACATAGGCGGAGGGGGTATCCGGCTGGCTGCTGTCGTAGCGTGTATCCAGCGCCCGCACCTCGTCGGTCAGGTCCACCGGAATCCAGAAATTGGAGCCTGCCAGCGGCGCATGATCCTCGTTCATAAAGTCGCCCGGCGTTACAGACCGGATCATCGCCAGCGCCCGCAGCAGCCCCGCCGTCTGGGCAGCATCGCCCTGATACTGGGAAATCACAAAATGATTGTAGACCGAAAGAAAAAGCTGCCGCCGCACCTGCGCTGGCGAAGCACTTTCCGGGTACAACACCTCCAGATAGGAGTCGTTAAACGCGCACATCGGCATCTGCGCCGGGTCAGTATGCGTTTCCCGCCGGCTCGTCTGCCACACTGTCGAATTGCGCAGCTGGCCCAGGCGGGGCATCAGCCACTTCAGGCGAAATTCGAATGGACAGGGCAGCTCTGTCTGCCGCCGTTCCAGACGCGAAAACGCCTGCGCGATAGGTCGGCGCACCCAGATTTCCTGTAGTTGTAACAGATCAACGACATCGAATACAGTAGCCATCATGGATCAGATCGCCCCACGCTTATGGGGTGACCTGCTGGCCAAGATCGAGCAATGCTGTTGCGGCATACTCACGCACATCGGCGTTATCATCATTCAAAAGCTCCGTCAGGGGTTCAATGGCACGCTCATCCTGGCTCCAGCCCAGGGCACGCGCCGCATAACAGCGTACATAGCTGTCTTCATCATCCAGCGAGCTGATCAACCCTTCAACCGCCGAAGAATCGACCACCCAGCACATGGCACGGGCTGCATACCGCCGGACCTGCATATCATCATCTGAAAGGGCGACCAGCAGCGGCGGCACCGCTTCCTTGCCACCAATCCAGCCCAGCGCCGTGGCAGCATGCACCCGCACATCGGCATCTTCGTCCATCAGCAGCGCGATCAGCGGGTCCACTGCCGATTCGCCAAACTGAATCAAATCCATCACCACAGATTTACGAATGCCCGGGTCCAGGTCCACCAGTTGTTCCTGCAGGCGCTGGAATTCTGCACGCGTTCTTTCCGGTGTGATCCGAATCCCCTGCTCGTCGTCGCGCCGCAGCAGCATGGCGCGCTGCATAAAATGACGGGCGTTCTTGTAACGTGGATCAATCGAGAGAATGCGCTGCAGGTCGTTGACTACCTGGGTGTAATTGGGATGATCGGTGAGCATTTCGCGCATGGCACGAAAATACAGGCGCTCAATTTCCGCCACCTGAGAACGCGGCGGCTGTACACGCCGTTTGCCAAAACGGCCATAGGCCCACACCAGCCCCAGCGCCAGCCCGGCAGCGATGGCCCCGACCTGAAAGATGGGCGCCAGCGTACTGGTGGGGTCAAGAATGGTGATCGCAATGGCGAGAATAATGCTCAGGACGAGCAACACCGTCAGGAAAATTCGCATAACACCTGCCTTCAGCCCCTTATAGATCAGGTGCTTTACTGTCGTCGGTTAAAATGGATGTTTATATTCCCACATCCGCATCCTCGGTATCGGTGGGCGGTTCCTCATCGCTGCCAGCATAGTCTTCTGCCTGTTCCACTGGTGTTTCGGCCTGCTCCGGCTCTGTCACCTCGGCCACAAACTGCGGCTCGCGGATCGCTTCGGCTGGCGCGCTGGCTTCGTGGCCCACCATGGCGATCTTGCCATCGATGAACGCGCCTTCTTCTGTGGTCAAAGCCGTTGCGCGAATATCCCCCCAGACTCGCCCGGTACGCAGCAGCTGCACTTTTTTGCCACTCACATTACCGCGCACAGCCCCGGCGATAGAAATATTCTTCGCGTTGATATCAGCGGTGATTTTGGCGGTTTCCCCAACCAGCACATTGCCTTCAATTTCCAGCGTGCCGGTAAACGTACCATCCAGGCGCACGTTGGCCCGGCTGCGCAGCACCCCTTCCAGCACACAATTGGCCCCCAGAACCGTTTCAAAACCGACAGGCTGTGCCGGAGCCGCCGGCCTGGGCAGCTGTGGCATGTCTTTTACAGCCTCATCTTCAACTTCTGCCTGACGACGATTGCTGAAAAATGACATTACAACCTCGCTTGTTCACATTCCGCAGTCCCTTTACTATACAGCAAATCAAATCAGCCCTCAACTGCGCGCCTCCATCTCTGACTCTGAGCGCATCTGCAAACGCGGCATCGTCACGGCCTGGCGCGGATATGGTCCTATTGGTGCTGTACAGCCAGCAGGATTGGCATACTATTGAGGATAGTATCTGTTTCAGCTTCGTGATATATTTCTCAAGGTTGAAACACGCAGAAGAAGCGTAAACTTTATTGCAGTATCCGAAATGCGGGAAACGGCGCAGGCCGTCGCCCGTATTGTTTTGTATAGAGGTTGCGCCAACGAGGCCTACATGAGCAGCACCCAGGATATCGAACGCTCTAATTTTCATCATCTGATTATGGAAGTTGCATGGTTTGGGCTGGCCCTGGCCGCCACCAGCCGCTTCCTGTCCGTCTTCGCCATCCGGTCCGGTGCAACGCCGGCGGAACTGGGGTGGATCACCGCGCTTCCCTATATCGTCCTGCTGGGTTCCACCGCGTTAAGTACACGCTGGCGCAGCAGGTTTCCGGATTCCGTCAAAGCGATCTTCTGGCCCTCGCTGGGATTTCGCTTTGTGTTCCTGTTCCCGGCACTCACACCGCTTTTCCCGGCGCACCTGCAGCCCGCCTGGCTGATTCTTTCGGCAGGGCTGGCGGCGCTGCCACAGGGTATTTCAAACACCCTTTTTGTGGCCATGCTGCGCGAAGCCGTGCCCGAAGAACGGCTTACCCCGTTGATGAGCCGCCGCAATGTGGGCATGAACATTGCTCTGGGTATTGCCGCGCTGAGTTTTGGTGTGTGGCTGGAAGTGGCGCCCTTCCCGCTGAATTATCAGGTGATGTTCCTGGCCGCCTTTGTGATGGGCCTTTTCAGCCACCTGCAACTGATGCGGGTTCGGGTCCAGGCTGCGCCGATTGTGCGCACACGCGCAAAATCGGATGCCATCCCGCTGCAGTCGCGCAGCTTCCAGAAAACCGTTTTTATTGCCGTGGTCATCCACATCGGGTTCTTCGCCATTCTGCCGGTGACACCGCTGCATCTGGTGGAATCGCTGGGCGCGGCCGAAGGATTCATGGCGCTGTTCGGGCTGGCGGAGATTGGGGCGGCGGCGTTTATCGCCCTGTTTACCAACCGCATTGTCCAGGCCATCGGTCATCGCCGGATGGTCGGGCTGGCCATGTTGGGCACGGCGCTGGCTGCCCTGGTGATGGCTATCGCGCAGGACCTGTCTGTTACGCTGATCGCTGGTGCGATTTCCGGCGCTGGCTGGACCGCCGCAACCATCGGACTGTTTGGCCTGTTTACGGAAAGCACACACCACGTCCCTAATGCAGATATGACGCGGTACACCACCGTCTATCATCAGCTTATCTTTGTAGCGGCGTTTATCGGCCCGATGATTGGCAGCAACATGGCCAACAGCGGCATCAGCCTGGTGCTGGTGATGTTTGTCGGTGTGGCGCTGCGCCTGATAGCCGGTGCGGTCACCCTCTCCATAGAACCGCTGTGGACCTGGCTGATACCTGTCCAGCGGATTCGCCGCGCTTATCGCCGTTTCTGATTGACAGATTGTACGAAGGCCGGGGGCAGCAGCATCCGGCCTTTTTGATCTTGCACACCTCATCTGCCACAGCCATAATGGCACCCCTGCTGTCTTTGCTATCCTGTGCGCATCCCTGCGGGGAATAGTCATGAAACTCGATTTTAACCGTGTCCTGCCCATCTTCGCCCTGGTGTTCGTGGATGTCCTGGGGCTGACAATTATCCTGCCGCTGCTGCATCTGTACGCGGCGGCCTATGGCGCCACCCCGCTGGAGATCGGCCTGGTGGCGGCCAGCTTCCCGCTGGCACAGCTTATCGGTGTGCCAGTGATGGGCGCGCTTTCAGATCGTTACGGGCGCAAACCGCTGCTGCTCATCAGCCAGGTGGCCACCTGCCTGAGCTTTGTGCTGCTGGGGCTGGCAGATTCGTTGTGGCTCATTATCCTGTCCCGCCTGATTGACGGCCTGTTCGGGGCCAACCTTGCCACCGCACAGGCGGCCCTCAGCGATATTACCGGCGAAGAAAATCGCGCCCAGGGCCTGGGCCTGACCGGGGCCGCGTTCGGACTTGGCTTTATCTTTGGCCCGGTCATCGCGCTGTTCACGCTCGAAGCATCCAACAATCTGGCGATTCCGGCCTATACCGCAGCGGCCTACTCGTTCATCTCGATTCTGCTGACCGTGTTTGTGTTCAAGGAAACGCTGCCCCCACAGCGGCGGCGCCAGCAGCAGGCAGAATCCGGCGCGCCGCTGATCACGCTGCACTTGTTGGGCAGGCCACAGATCGGACTGCTGATGCTGCTCATGTTCGCGCAGCAGATCATCTTCTTCGGTTTTGAAAGCCTGCTGGGGCTGTTCACGCTCAGCCGGTTGGGGCTGCTGGGCCAGGGCAACGCCATCATCTTCCTGCTGGTGGGGGTCATTCTGGTGCTGGTGCAGGTGCGCTTTATTGGCCCCTGGAGCCGCAAATATGGTGAACGCCGCATGGTTTCTGCGGCGCTGGGTCTGCTGGCCGCCGGGCTGGTGCTTATCGCCCTGACGCCAGAACAACCCCACCCGTTCTATGTCGAACGCCTGACCACCAGCCGCCTGCTGGAACAGGCCGCCTCCGGCACAGAAGCGATCATCGGCGATATTGTGGTCCCCTTACCAGATGAAACCAACCGGGGGATATTCGGCCTGCTGTGGGCGCTGGTCGCCATTGTCCCGCTGTCTGTTGGGGCCGGCCTGATTCGCCCGTCGCTCAACAGTCTGATGACGCGGCAGGTCAGTTCGCAGGAATACGGCAGCGTCCTGGGCGTCAGTTCCGCGCTGGTCAGCGCCGCCAATGCCGCCGCGCCTTTGATCGGTGGGGTGCTGTTCCAGCATTATGGCGCTACCCTGCCGTTTCTGGCAGGCGGCCTGCTGATGGGGGTGCTGATGCTGGTCAGCCTGTTCACCCTGAACGCTGCACGCCAGTCTGCTTAGCCCCTGCCGCAGGCACATCAGGCGCTGCGGAACCCAATCGTCGGCGTATAGGTCGCTGTCGGAGTTGCAGATGGCGTGATAGTGGGTGTATCCGTCGCACGCGGGTCAACCGTCGCGGTGGGCTGCGGCGTTGGGCTGAGCGTTGCCGTACCGGTGGGCAGCGGAGTCACGGTGGCCAGCGGCGTGGGCGTACGGCTGGGGGTGGGTGTGGGGTTGACCGCACGAATTACGGTTTCGTGCATATAGGCGAATTCAATACGCCGCGTTTCCGGGTTGCCATCGACGACAAACCATTCCTCATTTTCCGGGGCGCGCTCAATCATACAAACCAGAGTCCCCTGGTTCCAGCTTGTGACAATCGGCGCGTTGGTGCTGGCCCGTTCCCGCACGATGGCGCTGGGCACTGAAACGACAAACTGCTTGCATTCGGGGATCGGGGTCAGGCTTGGCTGAAGCGTGGGCTGTGGCATCGACAGCAGACGATCCGCTGTGGCCGTCGCGATCACCTGTGCCTGTTCGGTGGCCTCGATGATGCCCAGCCCGCCGGTTTGCAGGTACATACGAAAGCCCTGCCAGAGGTAATACACCCCCAGGATGACAGCCACAGCAAGAAGAAAGACGAGCCAAGCAGGCGATGTTGAACGGCGCATGAAGTAACGACTGCCTCAGAAAACCTCCTGATCGTTGCTGTGCTGTTTTACCAGCAATTCCCTACAAAGCCAATCCCGGCGGTGGTCAAGCGGTGGTTAACAGCCGGCAGGGTGCGCGAAAGGAACATCTCCGATTATCCCTTATCCGCGAAATGAGGCCGCTGCGCCAGACCTCCGTTCCATTCGGACAGGATCACGTCCGCAGTCGCCGCGTCCACATGCCGCGCCAGGACATCCCGCAGCAGTTCCTCGCGCTGGCTCAGCTCGTCGCGCAGCCGTTTGACCAGCAGCAGATTCTTCACCCGTACCAGCATCGCCAGCGATGTAAACGGCTTCAGGATAAAATCGTCCGCGCCAGCATCAATTACCTTCTGCTTGTCCTGGTCGCTGTCCAGAGCAGAGACCATAATGACCGGGATCAGCCGGGTTGCGTCATGCGCCTTGAACCGACGGCAGGTTTCGTATCCCCCCATACCCTGCATGCGCACATCCAGCAGCACCAGGTCCGGGGGCTGTTGGATCGCCATTTCAAGTGCCTTCTCGCCGCTGTGGATCGCCTGCACCCCATAACCCGCCCCTCTCAAATGTGCTTCCATCACTTCGCGGTTCATCCAGTCATCATCGACGACATAAATCAGGGGCGTTCGCTCATGATCGGACGGAGTCATTAACAGCGCTTTCTCTGTTTTGGGCAAGCTCATTCCCATTGTAGGCCAGAAGTCCAAATCACCCCACCCTCATGTTGATCTGTAAGTTGCATGGGGGCAGGTCGTTATTTCTATGAAAGGGTTTGCGCCTAATCTGATGCTCAGCAGACACCCTTGTACTGGCATCCATGAACACTGAGGTACTTATGGATTTTACCCGCTATTCCCGCAAAACCTATGCAGTCACATTGTTTTTGATTCTCACCCTCTGTTATGGCTATTTTATGCCGCGCTGGGGAGACTGGGGCGCAAACTCTCGCGCTGATCTGGTCTATGCAGTGGGTGATCAGGGCGTTCTGTATATCGACGATTATCACGAAAACACAGGCGACAAGGCCTGCTTCGCCGGGCGCGATTACACGGGCGATACCCCCTGCGAGGATGGGCATTATTACACCGACAAATCCCTTGGCCCTTCGCTGGTGGCGCTGCCCTTTTATATGATCTTCAAGAGCATTGCCGCCCTGCCGCCCATAGAACGGTTTATTACTGAGGGCAACCTGCCCGGCAACTTTGATGACACCCTCAACCCGGAGGGCCAGGGCGTCCGGCCAGAAGCAGTGTATCAGGGCATGGCGCTGACGTTTATGACCTTGTTTGCGATGGCGCTTCCGTCTGCACTGCTGGCAACCGTCTTTTTCCTGTTTGCCGCCCGCTTTGCCGCTAAGGATTTTTATGCCTTTATCCTGGCGCTGGCCTATGGCCTGGGCACGATGGCATTCCCTTACAGCATGGCGCTGCTTCAGCACCAGATGGCGGCGCTGGGGGCATTTGTAGGCTTCTATCTGCTGTGGCTGGTCATTCATGAAGATGCGCACCTGAACTGGCTGTACATCGTGGGCGTGCTGTTCAGCCTGGTGGTTATTACGGAATACCCGGCGGTCCTGATCCTGGGCATTGTATTTATCTGGGCGCTGATCCGCATGCCCAACCGGCTGGCGCTGTGGCGGATGATCGTCGCTGGCATCCCCCTGGGCCTGCTGTTTGCGGCCTATAATTACGCCACCTTCGAGACTCCGCTGCCTGTCGGTTATAACTACTCGATCAACTGGCAGACAGAGCATGAAACCGGCTTCCTCAGCCTGACTTCCCCCACGCTGGAACGTTTTTACGGCCTCACCTTCAGCCCGATTCGCGGCATTTTTGTGATGTCGCCATTCCTGCTGTTTGCCATCCCCGGCCTGTACTGGATGTGGCAGCAGCGTAAGGACCAGCGCGGGGTGGCACTCGTGCTGCTGCTGGTGCCAGCGGTCTTTCTTACCTATAACGCTTCCAGTGTGATGTGGTGGGGCGGTCATACCGTGGGCCCGCGCTACCTTGTGCCCATGCTGCCGTTTATGTGCCTGCCGATCATCTTCGCCTTTAACCGGCTTTTCAGCCGCGCCTGGGGCCGTCTGCTTGCCGGGCTGGCGGTTGTGCTGTCGATTCTGGTCACCGGGGCGATGACCATTGCCGGCCAGCAGTGGCCCTCTGTGCCCTACTTCCCGTACACGATTGCGGAAATGAACGCCAGCTTCCCGCTGATAGATCATGCCCTGCCGCTGCTGGCAGAGGGGCAGCTTTTGCGGAATTACGGCGGCATCCTGCTGGATTTGCCCGGGCTGGCCGCGCTGATTCCGCTGCTCATCCTCGCCCTGGCGATATGGGTCATTGTACCCCGTGTGATGGAAAAGCCGTCCGTTCGCCCTACCGTGCGCATGCTGCATCAGGGGGCAGAAAGTTCGCATTGATGAAGGCGCTGCAGAAGCTGAATATCCCGCGTGCAGGCTGGCTGGCAGCCGGCCTGTTCGTGCTTGCCGTGCTGACCCGCCTGCCGTTTCGCAGCCAGTACCTTTACCACTGGGATTCGGTCAACATGGCTTTCGGCATGATCGATTACGATGTGCAGGCCGGGGCGCCTCATTACCCCGGCTACATTGTTTACATCGCCCTGGCACAGCTTGTTGATCTGTTCATCAACGATCATCAGACCACGCTGGTATTCATCAGCCTCATCAGCGCCGGGCTGGCTGCGGTGGCCATCTTTGGCCTGGGGCGCGACCTGTGGAACGAGCGCGCCGGGCTGATCGCGGCGGTGTTTCTCATCAGCAGCCCGCTGGTGTGGTTTTACAGCGAAATTGCGCTGCCCCACACGCTCGATCTGTTCGCCGTGATTCTGGCCGTCTGGCTGCTGTATCGCATCATCCAGGGGGACACCCGCTGGTGGTGGCTCACGGCGATTTATCTGGCGCTGCTGGGGGGATTTCGGCAGCAGAATCTGCTGTTTCTGGGGCCGGTCATCCTGTTCGCGCTGTATCGTATCGGCTGGCGGCGCATCGCAGCCTTTCTGAGCATCAGCGCGGTGGTGTCGCTCATGTGGTTTGTGCCGCTGATACAGGATACCGGCGGCCTCCAGAACTATCTGACCGGTTCCAGCGCCTTCTCCGCCCATTTTTTCACGGACACATCGCTGCTGCATGGCGCGGGCATTGATGGATTACGGCGTAATCTGTCCAAACTGCTGCCTTATACCGCCTATGCCTGGTCGCTGGCCCTGCTGCCTGCCCTGATCTACTGGGGCTGGCGGCTGCCGCAGTGCTGGCGGCGCTGGCTTTTCAGCCGCAAGGCATGGTTTATCGCCCTGTGGATCGCGCCGGCGCTGGCCTTCTATACGCTCATCCATATGGGCCAGCAGGGGCTGGTGTTTGTTTTTCTGCCCGCGCTGCTGCTGCTCAGCGCCGCCGGGTTGGATCAGCTTCTGTATACCCGGCCCGCCCTCAGAACGCTGGCCACCGCTGCCGTCGGAATTTTCGGCGCAGCGCTGTTTATCTTCGGCCCCACCTATCCGCTGGGCGCAAACGGTCCCAAACTGCTGACCTACAGCACCATCCGCGAGCATGATGCCTATCTGGCGGACAAAATCCACACCCTTCGCGCCCGGTTTGCCCCACAAACTGCGCTGCTGCTGGGCCATGACTGGCGCCACATTCAGTATTATCTGCCGGAATATCCGCTGGCACGGGTTTCCATAAGCACCAGCCCGGACGATGGGAGCATACAGGTTCGCAGCACCGATTTTGAACTGTTGTCCGCCCATCTGCTGGACACCCTGGATGAGACATGGCAGCTTGTACTGCTGGATGCGGATTTAATCGCGTGGGTGCAGGATCGCGCCCCGGAACTGATCGAGCTTGATACAGGTACTCAGATCGCCTATCTCAACCTGCGCCAGGGCGAGGCGCTTGTGCTGGAAGATTCCGCGCTGCGGGTTATCGAGCAGGCGGTGCAGGATGCAGCCTCAGCAATGGCGCCTCATGACCAGGGCAGCATGTCATAAAAAACACCTCCGGCCTGCACAGGCGCGGAGGTGTACTGTTTATATACAGAGAAAGCTTCAGGCGCGCTAGGCCTGGGGAATAGTCACCACGAAGCAGGCCCCACCCTCCGGCGAAGTTTCGTAATGAATTTCGCCATCGTGTTTCAGGACCATCCGCTTCACAATCGCCAGCCCCAGCCCTGTCCCCTGAGCTTTGGTCGTGGTCAGCGGCTCAAAGATCGTATCAACGATATCTGGCGGCACCCCAGACCCATCATCGGAGATGAAAAAGCGAACATGTTCATCGCCAAAGGGTTCTGCCCGCACCACCACTCGCGAACCACCTTTGTCCTCAATCGCATCCACCGCATTATTGACCAGATTCTGGAAGACGCGGGAAAAACGCTGCTGATCCACAGAGACATACAGCCCTTCTACGGCGGAACTGTCCACTTCGATCTTCACTGAACGTCTGAGGCCGGGCGGCAGCAGCAGTTGCTGAATAAACATCATGTAGTCGTCCAGCCGGACTTTCTGCCGCTCAATCCGTTCGTCATCGCGGGCATAATCCAGAATTTCCTGCGCCATCGACGAGAAGGTGTTCACAAAGAGGATGATCTGCGTCGCATATTCAGACACTTCCTCTTCCGTCAGGCCACCTTCCTGCATCAGCCCGGCATAGCCCATGACGATATTCAGCGGATTGCGCATATCGTGCACCAGACCGCCGACAATCTGCCCGATGATGCTCAGACGCTCTGCGCGGCTCAGTTCATCCCGCGTGGATTGCAGTTCCGCCAGCGTAAGTTCCAGTTCGCGGTTGCGCTGGGCCAGCGAATCGAACAGGCGGGCGGCGCGGATAAACAGCGCGGTGTTCTGGACCAGCGTGGTCAGCAGATTCACATCGTTGGCGTTAAATACCCTGCCAGTTGCTTCGTGCATCAGCACCAGCGCGCCCAACAGCTCTTCATCGTAGCGCAGCGGGGCACAGATCACCCGCCCGCCGTCGGAAATCTGAGTCGTTTCGTAGGCGTACAGCGTGCTTAAAGCCAGCTCTCGCGTGCGCCCCTGCCAGTGTTCGTCGCTGCGGCGGCCAAAAAAGCTGATCGGAACCAGCTCTCCTGCTTTTTCATCAAACAGGTAAATAGCGCCCGCCTCGGCACGCAGGATTCGATTGGTCTCCTCCAGCACGCCCCGCATCAGATCATCCTGCGACAGTTCGTGGCTGGAAATAAACGAGGCCATATCGTAAATCAGGTTCAGTTCATCGTACCGTTCCAGCACTTCATCCGCCATCATCCGCCGCCGCAGGGTCTCTGTGGCGATCAGCGACAGCACATGCGCCAGGTAATCCAGCGTCTGCTGCACTTCGGCGGTTGGGGTTATGTCGCAGGCTTCTACAAAGCCTCGGGGCTTGCCATCCACAACAATCGGAACGGTGTAGGGCGAAGCTTCGCAGCCTGCCGGTCCGTAATACAGGTTCCCCTCCACATCACGAACGACAATCGTGTCCTGCAGACCCAGCAGTCTCTCCAGCGGTACAATCACTTCCTGAAGAGTCTGCTCCGGTAGGAGGGGATACAGGCTGCCATTTTTCACAAGGATTCGCTGCTCATTGATCGTCATTGGTATTATTTTAACGTAACTGAAAAAGACAGTGCGATCAGGAATGCGACTTGCCCCACAGCGCATGAAGCTGCGCCAGGAGGCCCGATGGGTTAAAAGGCTTGGTCATGAAGTCGTTGGCACCACTTTCCCGTGCCTGCTGACGATCAGTGTTATGTCCTCGTGCGGTAAGAATAATGATGTAGGGATCATAACCCGAGATACTGCGCAGCTGCCGGCACACATCATACCCATTCATTTTGGGCAGCAGTAAATCCAGCAGAATCAGGTCTGGCCGCTCCGCAAAGCCCTTTTCCACAGCTTCTTCACCATCTTCGGCCATGAGGATTTCAACCGGCCCGATGTTTGCGCGCTCCAGCACCTGTTTCAGAAGACTGCGTGTAAGGTCTTCATCATCCACAATAAGAACACGTTTAACGCTGCTTCCATTTTGTGAGGCCATAGTTTCATCTGTGTCTTGTAGGCAGCGAAACAGAACGCTTCGCCTTCGCTTTCTCCTATTATATAGCATGACAGGAATCCTGGATTCCAAAAAAGTGTGAATTCTTACAAATTTTGACAGAATATGAAATAAAAGAGGGACATTTGCATGTCCCTCTGCACATAATACGAAACTCTGAAGGACCTTAGCCCATATTCTCGATCAGGGTGGTGGCAAACACGCTGGTCGGCACTTCCTGTGCATCTTCCATCTGGCGGGCAAAGTCATAGGTCACGACTTTTTGTTCCAGCGTCTTCTCATAAGCCGACGTCACCAGGCTGGCTGCTTCGTTCCAGCCGATATGCTCCAGCATCATCACCCCGCTGAACATCAGCGAACCGGGGTTCACTTTATCCAGATTGGTATACTTGGGGGCGGTGCCGTGAGTCGCCTCGAACAGCGCCACTTCGTCGCCCACGTTGGCCCCCGGTGCGATCCCCACGCCGCCAACTTCTGCGGCCACCGCATCGCTCAGGTAATCGCCGTTGAGGTTGGTGGTCGCAATCACATCAAATTCGCTGGGCCGCAGCAGCATCTTCTGGAACATAATGTCAGCGATGGTATCCTGCAGCAGAATCTTGCCCTCTGGCACTTTGCCGCCGTGTTTTTCCGCCACGTCATCCCAACTGATCGTCTGATCCGGGAATTCTTCGCGGCCTACCTCGTAGCCCCACTTCATAAAGGCGCCTTCGGTGTACTTCTGAATATTGCCTTTATGCACGAAGGTGACGCTCTTGCGCCCGCGCTCGATGGCGTAGCGGATAGCAGCGCGGATAAGCCGCTTGCTGCCAAACGGGCTGACAGGTTTGATGCCCAGGCCAGCGCCTTCAAAGAAGCTGGTGGCGCCCAGTTCCTCACGCAGGAACTTCGCCAGCTTTTCGTTTTCCGGCGTACCGGCTTCAAATTCAATCCCGGCGTAGATATCCTCCGTATTTTCGCGGAAGATCACCACGTCCACTTCTTCCGGGTTTTTCACCGGGCTGGGAACACCCTTGTACCAGCGCACCGGGCGAATGCAGCTGTACAGATCAAGCACCTGCCGCAGCGTTACGTTGAGGCTGCGGAAGCCGCCGCCTACGGGGGTTGTCAGCGGCCCCTTGATGCCAATGAGAAATTCGCGCAGCGCGTCAAATGTTTCTTCTGGCATGTAGTTGCCATCATAAACCGAAGCAGCCTTTTCGCCTGAATAAATTTCCATCCAGAATATTTTGCGATTGCCGTTATAGGCTTTTTCGACAGCAGCATCCCAGATACGCTTGCTGGCCGTCATAATATCATAGCCAATGCCATCGCCTTCGATAAACATCAGAATGGGATTATCCGGCACATGGAGAATACCATTTGTAGACCGGACCTTCTCGCCACCTTCCGGCACGATTATTTTCTCGAACGCCATTCGTCCCCTGTCTCCTTCAAATTAAGCCTGAAATGGATGAACTGCGCCCGATTATAACACACAATGAACGCGCCATTAGAGCCAGTTACGTTGTTGAAACAGCGAAAACAGGCACGTTGAACTATAATGGACTCGGGTACCTGCACAAGCACCGGGAGAGCTGCCTATGTTTAACAGCGCGATTATCGAAGTCGCTATCGGGCTGATCTTCGTTTTCAGCCTGCTGAGCATCCTTGTGACGCAAATCAACACGGTGATCATCAACATCCTTAACCTGAGAGCCCGGCGGCTTAAAGAACAGCTTGATGTGATGCTGAGCGACCCGGTGATCCGCGCGAAAATCCTGGCCCACCCGCTGATTCAGATGGTTGATGTGCATGTTTCGGATTTCCTCCCCACTGACCCCGAAGAATCCTCCCGGCTGACGGAGGAGATCGCAAAGCGGATGCTGGAAAATCAGAAACCGCAGGTGGAATATATCCCCAGAGATACCTTTGTCGATGTGCTGGTTGATGTACTGACGGAAAACACAGGGCAAAAACTGTACCAGGCCCTTGATGATGTGATTGCCAAAATGGAACCCAGCGTGGAAAAATCGCTGTTCCGCCAGCTTTTACGCGAGATACAGATTTCAGGCACCGGGCTGGACCGCCTGCGCGATCTTATTGATGAGCTATCCGACCCGGAAACCAGACGCCAGATGCTGGTTGCCCTCAATCTGGTGGATGCGGCGCTGGACAAGCTAAAAGCCGAAAACAGCGATCTGATCCCCCTGCTGCTGGGCGTGCGCCAGGTCAAGGACCAGTATCTCGAAACAGCGCTGATGGCTGTGCTTAATACGGCCAGCAACATTAACGAAGCCCGCGCCAAGCTGGGCGAATGGTTTGAAGGTGCTATGTCCCGCGCCAGCAACATTTACACCCGCGAAATGCAGCGTTTTTCGCTGGTGGTCAGTTTTCTGCTGGCGCTGCTGCTGAATGTGGATACGCTGTTTCTGGGACGTGTGCTGTGGGAAGACCCGGCGCTGCGTACCACCGTCGCCCTGACGGCTGCCGCCACCGCGCCGCAGCTTTCGGAGGATATTCAGCGGCAGGCCACCCCACCCACCGGCGAAAGCACCGTAGAGGATGTTCAGGAGTCGATCAACGAAGCCGCACAGACGCTGGAAACCCTGCTGGAACTGCGCCTGCCCCTGGGCTGGACGCTGGAAGAGCCACCAGCAACCATCAACGAAGACCTGGCGCTCAGCGCGGACCGCGCGAACCCGCGCAACCTGTGGCAGTTCTGGCCGCCCAATAACCCCGGCGGCTGGCTGGAACTGTGGGTGTTAAAGCTTGTCGGGCTGCTGCTGACGACTATCGCACTGGCACAGGGCGCGCCCTTCTGGTTCGACCTGCTGCGCCGGCTGACTCACGGCGGCCGCAGCAGCGATACCGGCTGACCGGCTAACTGAGCAGCAGATCGCCCATGGCGCTGCCTTCCTGCAGCAGCCCCTGCACAGCTTCCGGCGTGCGCGCTTCGGCATACACACGCAGCACAGGCTCTGTGCCGCTGGGGCGAATCAGCAGCCAGCTTTTGTCGGCCAGATAAAACTTGACGCCATCCATAGTGTCCACGCTGGACACGGTCTCGCCGATCAGCCGCCCCGGCGCGCTGTGCGACAGGCGCTCTACCACTTCGCGCTTCGGAAGTTGTTTGACCACCCGCGCATCAATGCGCCCATAATGAGCCGGGCCATAGTGCGTCTGCAAATCCGCGATGATTTCGTGCAGCGGCGCGCGCGTCTGCGCCATAATTTCCAGCAGCAGCAGCCCCATCAGGATGCCGTCGCCTTCCGGGATATGCCCGCGAATCGAAATGCCGCCGCTTTCCTCACCGCCGATCAGCACATCTTCCTGCATCATCAGGTCCGCGATGTGGTTAAACCCGACCGGAGTCTCCCGCAAGGGCAGGCCATAGGCTTCGCACAGGTTGTTAATCATAAATGTGGTGGAAACCGTCTTGACGACCATCCCGCGCTGGCCCCGGTTTTCGACCAGATGCCGCAGCGCCAGCGCAAAAATGTGATGCGGGTCCACAAAATTGCCCTGCGCATCAATCGCGCCGATGCGATCTGCGTCGCCATCCGTCGCCAGACCAACATCCGCCTGCACGCGCTGCACTGCCGCCACCAGTTCATTCAGGTAACGCATGATCGGTTCCGGGTGAATGCCGCCGAATCCCGGATTCAGCACCGCCCGGATTTCACTGACCTTGCAGCGCGAACGCGACAGAATGGTCGGGAAAGCACCGCGCCCTGCCCCCCACATCGCATCCGCCACAATGTTCAGCTCACGTTCAGAAATCTGATCGATATTCACCAGATCGCTGAGGTGCTGGTAATATTCCCATCCCGGGTCGAACCGCTGGATCAGCCCACGTTCAAGCCCTTTTTCATAATCGATGATGTTGGGGCCGCGTGCGCGCCGTTCCATTTCCCGCAGTTCTTCTTCGACCAGATTGCATTGTTCGGCCGTCGCGCTGCCCCCATAGGGTGCCTTCAGTTTAAAGCCGTTGTAACGAGGGGGATTATGGCTGGCGGTGATGACAATGCCGGCATTCGCGCCCTTCTGTTTAACGTTGTAGGAAATGGCCGGGGTGGGGGCATCTGTGCGGGTGAGCCAGGCGATCACGCCGTTACCGGCCAGCACCCGCGCCACCTCCGCCGCAAAACGATCTGACAGAAAGCGCGTATCGTAGCCCACCACCACGCTGGGCGGCTCTGTGCCCTGGTGCTGTTTGTTGATCGAATCCGCTACTGCCTGGGCGATCAAACGCAGATTAGCAAATGTAAACGTGTCGGCAATGACTGCGCGCCAACCGTCCGTCCCGAACCCGATCATAAATTGTTGTGCTCCTTGATGGTGAGGGCGCTACTGAGAATTCAGCCCTGTCGTTTCCAGTATTTCCTGCACGCGCTCCGCTGTAGGATCAAGATCATTGAGGATGCTGTACGGCAGATTATGATCGACCACATACTGCGGCAGCATGCGAATTGTATCGCGGATATCATCCGGGCGAAGCCGCCCCAGGGGGACGCCTGCCGAGACGATGGTTTCGCGCAGGGGGGCCACATCCTGCCCATGCAGTGCCGCCGCGATCAGGATGCCCGGACCCACCAGGTCTGCATAGGGCACGCCCTGGCCGCTGGCGGTGCGCGGCTCGATAGCGTAGGCAAAGAATTGTTCGCTGCCTTCCTGCGGGCGGTTATGGCCCATCTGGTTGGTGAGCTGCACCTCGATGCACATCAGATCAAGCAGGTTGCGCAGCGCCTCGATATTGCCTTCGCCCACCCCGCGCGCGATCTTAAACGCCTGCTGGGCGATGCCTGCTGCCATGCTCGCCGCCCAGGGAACATAGCGGGTATCCGGCGTGTTGCGGTTGCGTTCCGCCGCATAGCGCCAGTCCAGCAGCCCGGTGACGATGCTCAGCAGTTCCACAATGCCCGTGCCACGAATATTGGCGGGCGCGCTGCGGACCACTTCCCAGTCAATGATAATCTGATCGACCGGGCCGGTTTCGACATAATGCACCGTGCCACTTTCTCTCACGGCCACCAGCGCGGTAAAGAAGCCATCCACACTGAGCGCGGTGGGAATAACGATGGTCGGCAGCCCTTTGGTGCGGCCAATATACTTGGCGGCATCTGAAGCCAGCCCGCCCCCTACCCCATACACCACCTCGACCTGTGGGGGCAGATTGGCGGCCAGGTCTTTGAAAAAGGCGTAATCGGCCATATGTGGCTCGGCCTGAACAATCAGTGGCAGATCCAGCATATCACCAACAGCTTCCCAGGCCGGGCCGCTGGTCAGCAGCGCCGTCCGACGAGATTCTCTGATGCTGGACAGTTCGCGGAACTCAATCTTGGGCAACGGCCAGATCACAGGCATAAGGCACTCTCATAGGTGTGTCTCGGATAACCTGGATACAAATATAGTGCCAAATGTAAATATTTACCAGAAGCGATAAAATCGCCTGTGGCAGTTTAGCCTGCGCGTGCCCCAGATTCCGACTTGTAAGAAGGCCGCCCATCATCCAAAATGGAATGCACCACGAATGGCGCGTGGAAGGATGACAGGATGGAAAGCTCTTTACCGTCAAACGAGATGCTGATTGCCTACAGTGAAGCGCTTCCCTGGCAGGAAATTGAGCGATACAAAGAGGTATTCAATCATGAACTGCGCAGGCTATCGTATGATGGTGCGGACGATACGCTCCCGGTGGAACAGCTTTCCGAACTGATGGGCGTTACAGTGCGGCCCTATTTTGACTCGCACACCTCGCAGCAGGCACAGATTTTCATGGCCGAATGCGACGGCCAGCAGTTTATCCTGGGCAGCGCGGTCAGCGGGCGCTACCGCAACGGCAAAGCGCTGATCAACAGCATCACCCCCTACAACCTCAACCCGGCAGTGAACCACACCAACCTGCACACCACAGACGAGCCGACACAGCGCATGCGCCCCCTGGGTGCCGAAGTCGAGCTGGGGCTGGTGCACGCCAATGGGGAATCACCCACAGAAGCCGAGATGCAGAATTTTATCCGCATCTATTATGACCACGCGCAGCGCCTGAACATCTACCCGCGCCTGGACCGCGAAGCGTGCCAGTACCAGATCGAGGCGCATATCGCCCCCAATATCGGCTATCAGAAAACCCGCGCCGCCTTAACCGGCATCATGACGGCGCTGGCCGCCACCTGCGAGGAAACCGGGCTGCGCACCGCCATTTTGTCCGCCTACCCGACGCTTTCAGATTTCAAAATCAGCGAAGAACCCAAGGTCCAGACCGCCGTAGACCTCATGCTGGATGTCAACAGCCAGCTTCCGGAATATGGCCAGCGGCTGGAAGCAGCGCGGCAGCGTTATCATGTGGATTATCCGGCGCATCATGTAGAAATGTTCCGCATTCAGGGCTGTCACATTCATCTGGACCTGGCAGGCAGGTCTGAGGCATTGGGCCTGTTCACGTTTTACACCATGCTGCGCAGCGCCACCGCCATCGCCAACGCCACAGTGCTGAAGGGCGGGCCATTCCTCAACGGCACCTGCGACCCGGAACTGCTGTGCATTCGCGAACACATCCGCCGCACCACCGTCACAGGCCGTTATCTTGATCTTCCGCTCAGCCCACATTTTAAGGCGGATGATCTGGACAGGTTCGCCACGCTGCTGGATACAGAGCGAGTCAACGCGATGGCCCGCGCCCTGCTGTACAATGAGGACACCCCGGGCCTGCCAGTGGCGGCCATGCACAACCCGATAGGCCGCATCCGGCCCGATCTGGTCACCAGCAAGCGCATCTGCACAGTGGAAAGCACCGGCATGCCTGCCAATATCAGCGTATCGCGCATGGCGGCGGTGCTGACGGATTTCTCGTTCAGCCATGTCATCATCGAAAATTATTTCCGCCGCTATGGCTGCGATCTGGAACCGATGTATGATGACCCGACCCTGTGGGCGATTCTGGGGCCGCTGGATCACGATTCGTTTATCTTCCAGCAGGATGAAGGGGACCGCCAGGGTACTGAGATGATCGTAAAAACGGCCGCTGGTACACAGATGAGCCTGGCGGAGTTTTATGAAATGAAGCGCCGTTACATGCACCGGGCGCTGGCCGAAATCACCGACATCACCCCGCGCGACATCGACGATGTGTACACCAGCCTCAACCGCATGCTCCAGCCCCTCAGCGGTAACGCTGCCCGCACCATTGAGCAATTTATCAATGACCCAAAGCTGCGCAGCACCGGCAACTGGGGGCAAATTCTGCGGGATGCCTATATCGAAGCAGGCGGCACCCCCGGCGCACATCATCCGGATGCTGTGTTAAGCGTGGTCAACAGCATTCACGAAGCGATGAAATCGCGCTATCTGGTACAGGTCTGAGAAAATCTATGGTACAATAAACTTTATATTCGTCCAATATATTCTTATTACCCTTATTTGTGACCTGGCAAATTAGATATGAAAGGATACACCTGGTGGCAGGGACGCTGCCAGGCAATTGCTGTTATGGCAAAATCAGAAATTCGTATTGTTCCCCTGGGAGGACTGGGGGAAATTGGCAAAAACATGATGGCGATTGAAATGGGGAACGACGCCATCATCATTGACACAGGCATTATGTTCCCCACCAACGATATGCTGGGCGTGGATTACATCATTCCGGATTTCCGCTATCTGCTGGGCCGGGATGATCTGACCATTCACGGCATCCTGTACACACACGGCCACGAAGATCATACTGGCGCTGTTGGCCATGTGATCGAATCACTTCCCGGTGTGCCCATTTACGCGACTCCACTAACGGCAGCTTTGCTCACCGTCAAGCTGCAGGATGCCCGCGTCAAGGACAAAACCACCGTCAACGTGTTTCAACCGGGCGATGTCATCAAGGTAGGGCCGTTCAAGGTAGAAAGTTTCCACGTCTCCCACAGCATCCCGGATTGTGTGGGCTTTGGCATCAACACACCTTACGGGCTGATCGTCCATACTGGCGATTACAAGTTCGATAACACACCCGTTGATGGCAAAAAACCAGATTACGCAAAGCTGGCAGATTTCTCCCGCCGGGGCGTCATGCTGCTGATGGGCGACAGCACCAATGCGGACCAGCCCGGCTGGACTCCATCGGAAAGCGTCGTTTCTGAAGCGTTTGATGATGTATTCCGGCAGGCCCCCGGCCGCATCATGGTGGCGACCTTCGCCTCGCACCTGACGCGCATTCAGCAGGTCGCCAGTTATGCAGAAGTCTATGGGCGCAAGCTGGCGATTGCCGGGCACAGCATGAATGAAAATGTGAAGATGGCCCGCAAGATGGGCATCCTGAACATTGACGACAGTCTGCTGATTGACCTGCATCGCATCAACAACTATCCGCCCAGCAAAGTGGTCGTCATGGTCACGGGTACTCAGGGCGAGCCATCGGCAGTGCTGGGCCGTCTGGCGATGGGACAGCACCGTCACCTGGACATCATGCAGGACGACACCATCGTCATTTCGGCGCATCCGATCCCGGGCAATGAGGAAATGGTGTACCGCACCATCAACCGCCTGTTCCAGCGGGGGGCCAATGTGATTTATGACCCCATCGCGCCGATCCATGTTTCCGGCCATGCCCGTCAGGAAGAAATGAAGCTGATGCTCAACCTGACACGGCCCCGCTATTTCCTGCCTGTTCATGGCGAACTGCGCCATCTGAAGGAACATGCCAAGCTGGCCGAAGATGCAGGAGTCGCGCCGGATAATATTTTTGTGCTGGAAAACGGCTACACCCTCATCATCAACAAATATGGGGTGCGCGTTGGCGATCGTGTGCCGGGCGGTTATGTGTTTGTCGATGGCAGCGGTGTCGGCGATGTCGGGCGTGCCGTGATCCGTGACCGGGAAATCCTGGCGCGGGATGGCTTCCTGATTGTGGTGGTCAATATCGACCGGGAAACCGGAGAGATGATTGACCAGCCAGACATCATTTCGCGCGGGTTTATCTATCTGCGTGAGGCCGATGACCTGATGCAGATGGTCAAATCCACCGTCCAGAACACGCTGGAGCAAACCCAGCGCAGCCACAACGGCAGACGCCGCGATCAGCTTCAGGACAGCATCAGCAAAGTGCTGTATAACGAAACCAAACGCCGCCCGATGGTGTTCAGCATCATCAACGAGCGCTAAACCAAACCAGATACATGCCAGCCTGCCCTTGCAGGTTGGCATGTTATTTCCCCGAAAGTTCTCCAATCTACTTTATATTGCGACAACAGCATTTTCACACCTGCGAAGGCACCCAGATGAACAAAGTCGCAATATCGTCTCGTGGTCTCATTTATGGCCTGCTGGCATTTGTTATCCCGCTGGCAGTTTACCTGATCTGGTCGCCGCTTGATTATTCCGGGGACGATCTCCAGCAGTCGATCGTCATTCACCGGGCGACCTATGGCGGCGTGTTTTTCCATCCCTCCGGGGGCGTGTTTTACGAGCCGGATGCCCTCAGCGAAGCGGATGAACCAACAGGGCTGCCGGTCCAGCCGCGTTACCTGCTGGAATACCCCTCCTCGATTTTAATGGCGCGTCTGTGGCAGGCCGCAGGCTGGCAGGATTCGGTCATCACGCCGGTGCTGTTCCTGCGGGCGCTGGTTGGCGCCGCTGGCATCCTGTTTCTGTTTCTGGCCCTGCGCGATCTACTTGGCAATGCGCTGATCGCGCTGTTGGGCAGCCTGGGCCTGGCGACGACGCTGGCCTACTGGACCTACAGCACCCATGTGGACCAGAGCATCAACATGATGATGTTCATCAGCCTGGCGTTTTATGCGCTGGTGCGCTATCGAAACAGTGCCCCGACCCTGCGCGGCAAATTCATTCTGGCCCTGATTCTGGCGTTCGCCAGCTTTTACAACTTCACCGCCGTGCTCACGGTCTTTGGGATGGGCCTGGGCGTGGCGCTGCTTCCGCGTGATCTGGGACTGGGGGCGCGCGTCCGCGAATTTATCATCTTCGGCGTGTTTTATGCCGCCATTGTGCTGGTCACGATGGTGGTCATGATCGCTGTACTGGCCTCCCCGGCCAGTCTGGTCGATCCTGTCTTCTGGCAGGAAGCGATCTTCGCCGGAAAACCAGAATACAACGTGGATATGCTGCGCGACCTGATGCGTGCTGTCATCGGCCTTGCCAAATCGCAGGTGGCTTATCCGGGCGTTTCGGATGCCTTCCAGGAATACTGGGATAGTGCCACCCAGACGCAGCGTCTGCTGCTGAGCGCATACTTTGGGTCGGTGCTGATGCTGCTGGCGCTGCCGGTGATCATTCTGTTCCTGCGGCGCAAACGGCTTCAGCAGCGTTATATCTGGCTGTGGGCCACGCTGGGGGCGATGCTGCTGCTGCATTCCGCCTTTAACTGGTTCTGGGACCCCGGTTTTATCAAATACTGGCTGGTGCCGCTGTTCTGCCTGTGGGTGATCGCTGCGGTTGCCTTAAATCACCTGCAGCAGACGGCCTCCCGCCTTTATCAGCCAGCCGTCGCGCTGACCGTTCTGGTGCTGGTAGCGGCCTTTGCCCTCAATTTCACCACAGAGTTTTATCCGGACAGCCAGCCCCGGCTTAACCCCTGGTCGAGCATCGCCAGCGATCTGAAAGAAAGCTCGCCAAGCGCGTTCTTTATCTCGGATGGTCACCCGCTGGATTTTCACGTGGCTTATTTTACCCGGCGCAATGTGATCTCTACGGAACTGGTGAATTACGCGCTGGGGGGCGATGCTCAGGAAAGCACGCTGGCGCTGGTCAACGAACATATCACGCATCATCAGACCTGGGATGGCGACATCTACCTGTACAGCGACAAGGACATCGAAGCGCTGGTTGGGCAGTTGGGCCTGACCATGGATGATGTCGAAATCGCGTGGGAATATCCCGACATCACCATTTATCAGGCCCGGTTCGCCAGTTCCACACTCAGCTAAAGACCGGGCAGCCTGCCCGCCGGTGCGATGCAGCACTCCCTGGCAGCGGATACCCTACCGCCGCCAGGGGGTCAGAATGCGGGCCAGCCAGCGCTGCAGGATGCTGCCGCGCGTTTCCCGCCATGCGTCATCCGCAGTATCTGCCTGACGTTCCATCTCCATGGGATGCCGCTGATTTTGCCCGTAACGTTCTGCGGTGTACATTTCCGTAATCGCAGTCACAGGCGCTTCTGCCAGCGGCAGTTCCCGCACCACATGATGACGGCGCTCTGCGGGCGTTTCCTGACGCGAAAAGCGCAGACCAATCAGCGGAATGAAACGTTCCAGACGCGCATACGCCCGTGAAACAGGACTCATGCCACGCATGCCGCGCCATTCCCACCACCACCAGATAAATACCAGCACCGCCACCAGCAGCAAAATCACCAGCAGCGCGGCCAGCACCGTCCCCAGCAGCGGCAGCAGGAAGGAAAGCAGCCCCTCTGGCTGGGGTGGCTCTATGGGGGGCGGCACCGTCGGGATAATAACCGGCGTGGCGGTAGGTGTGACGGTGGGTGTCGCCGTCGCCGTCAGCGTGGGCAGCTGGCGCCCCTCGTTTTCGGCCCCGGCTGGCGAAGTCGGCTCCTGGGTGGGAGTCACGGTAGGAGTCGCCGTCAGCGTGGGGGTTGGGCTGGCCTGCGGGGTCATCGTCGGCTGCTGCACCACCGGCATATCATCCACGCGGTTGAGGGGGGCCTGCGCCGCTGTCGGTTCAAATTCCACCCAGCCATACCCGGGAAAATAAACCTCCACCCAGGTATGCGCGTCGCGTTCTTCCACCACGAACTGCTGGCTGTCGGCGTTCCAGGTGCCCTGCGCAAAGCCGGCAGCCATACGCGCCGGAATCCCCAGGCTGCGCAGCATGGTAATCATGGCGGATGCATAGTAATTACAGTAGCCTTCCCCCAGGTCAAACAGGAACCAGTCTACCGGGTCCTGGCTGCGCGGCGGCTGTGGGATAGCCTCGTTATAACGAATATTCTGCCGCAGCCACGTTTCAACCGCCTTGGCCTGATCGTAAGGATTGGTAGCCCCGGCTTCCTGCACAATCAGACGGGCCAGGTCCTGGGTACGCGGCGTCACAGAGGGCGATACATACAGATACAGGCTCTGCACCCAGGGCGGATAGCTGACTGGGGCCTGCCGAAGTTGGCTGGCGGAGGCGCTGCTCATCAGGCTGACAGCGGCATAACTTTCGCCCCGGTCCAGCACCGAAGCAGGCCGCACCACCGAGATATTCATGGCGGCCGGGCTGCCATCCCGTGTTTCCGGGTTGAGAAACTGGCCATCACCGCCGATGTAGCGCAAATCGGTTCGGGTCGGCAAATCCACAGAGGACACCTGCGGCGCGGCATAGATCAGGCGCGAAGCCCGCAGCCCGATCGTAAACACCTGCTGCACCGGCTCGCGCGCGCCCTCTACATACGCTTCGTGAACGACATTCAGTGGGGACTGCGGATCTGTCAGGCGGGTATCCGCCGCCGGCAGCCAGCGCCCACCCTCGTAAGTATCAAACACACGCGAACGCCAGTAATAACGCCGGCCCGGGGGCGCTTCCACCAGCATCACGACCTGATCGCCAAGCTGGATAGCGCCGCCAAGCTGCAATGAATCGCCGCCATAATAATCAGCGGTGGTCGGCCCCTGCACATCGCCAGAGGCAAACAGCCGGTTCCAGAACTCGCTGAATTCCGTCAGAGGTTCTTCGGCCAGGAATTCCTGAAAACGATTCAGGCGTTCCTGCAAATCGGAAGCCGGGATGATCCAGGCCAGCAGCAGGGCCAGCCCGGCAAACAGCGCGCCCAGGCGATAAAACTGCTGGCGCAGGTGGCGCGGCACCCGCACCCCATTGACGTACCAGTCCCATTCACGCGCATCCAGGTTAGACCGCACCACCAGCAGCAGCGACATAAACAGAAAAACGATCAGATACCCATCCAGGTTATTCTCGCCGCTGTAGTAGATGTTGTTGGTGATCAGAATCAGGCCCGGCGGCAAAATCGCGCGCCAGACACGATCAATGCGGAAGACATGCCAGGCCGCGCTGTAACCAAGAAACCACAGCAGCGAGCTGACCAGCATGGTAAATACCAGCTCATCCTGGTTGATGCCCCCATTCAGCGCGTCCAGCAGCCATTGGATGCTGCGCTGAAACACGCTGTTGATGCCTTCCAGCAGGTTGCCCGGCTCGTTGAGCGAGGCAAAAAACAATACGAACGCGCCGCCATACACCCCGCTCAGGATGAGAGCGAACAATTCGTTGTAGTGGCTGCGCGCCAGCAGCAGCCCAAACAACACGCTGAGAAACAGCACAGGCAGCACCGTACCCATGGCCAGCGGCCAGTCTGCCGCCTGTAACGACAGCACCGGCATTAACAGCGTGACAAAAACAATCAGCAGGGTGACAAAATCCCCTGAAGAAAACATCGCATGCAGCGAAAGGCGCAGCCGCCTGAAATAGCGCTCAATAAAAGACAACTCGCGTTGACCGACTTTTACAGCCATTCATCCTTACCCAGACCATACAACAAAATGAGGGATAGCAATCACAACTATCCCCCGGCACACAATATCACATTTTACGCGGATCGCGCCGCAATAACAACTTACGATTTCATGACGGTGGGCCTGTGCTAGCTAAAGCCTCAGTAACTCTGGACAGTCACACGCAGCAGCGGCAGGTGGCCGCGTTCATCTACGCCCGGCGCCGGGATCGGCACAGGGTCTGCCCAGAAATACACCACCAGGTTAGCGGCATAACTGCCAGCGGCGGGCAGCGGCAGCGGCAGATCGCGCTCCTCGATATAATAGCGCCCGGGCTGCCAGCGGCTTGTTTCCTGCGGTGCCCCCGGTGGATACACCGCCGCCGGAGGGCTATCAAGCTGAGAGAAGACGCGCCCTCTGCGTTCCAGATAGGTGCTGATGCTGTAATCCAGGTCTGGCGGATAATCCACCGACCACCACATTCGCAGGCGCACGTTTTCGCCTTCCCGCCGCACGAGCCGCCCGCTGGTGCTCAGCCTCTGGTCCTGCTGGAGCACATCTACACCATGAAAGCGCATGCCATTTTCAAACAGGATGCCTTCAATATCCGGCGGCGCTTCGTACAGCCGGAACAGGCAGCCCGGCGGCCCCACAAACCGCCCCGGGATATAAGCCGTGCTGATCAGCGTCTCCACATTCAGCGGCAGCCTGTCCGGGTTTAACACCCACAGGCGGCGGTGATCGCCCGGCGTGCTGACAAATTTCAGCCCATTCGGGAAATACGTCTTCAGATAATAATCCCATTCTTCCAGCGCGCCGCAGGTGTTGCTGATATTATCCAGCACCACATCACCGCCCTGCAGATGATCGCGCAGCCAGGCAAAATTCGTCCCCAGCGGCGACAGGTTATCCCATATCTGGTAGGGGCCGCTGGTCGGCAGCGGGTAAAACAATACCCCGGCCAGCACCCCGGCGGAAATCAGCCTGCCGGCGCGGGGCAGACAGGATAACCCCCACCCCACCCACAGCGCGATACCGGGGATAATCCACCAGGCATAGCGCGGGGAGAAAAACCCCAGCACCGGGTTGAGCAGATACAGCGCCAGCGGCATGACTGCCACCCAGATAAACAGCGCGGCGATGTGTCGCCGGGCCGGCGCCCGATATATCAGAAACACCGCCGCGATAATAAACAGAATGGCCCATAGCCCAAAGGTGAAACCGGCATAATCGCGGTAAAGCTCCAGCAGGGCCTGGGGCAGCGGCGGCGGAGTCAGAGTCTGTGTGGCCGCAACACGGGAGGTAGCAATGGCGGACTTTGAAAGAATCTCCGGCGCGGCCAGTGCCCCGGCCACCACACCCGGCAGCCACCAGCGCCAGACAGCGCGCCCATAGACGACCAGCGTAAACAGGCCGATCATCGCAAAAGCGCCAACACTGGTAAGCGATATGTAAAACATCGCCGCCAGCACCAGCGCCAGCCATATCGCGCGCGGCCATCTGGGATGATCGAAATAGCGTACCGTCAGCCACAGCGCCAGCGGCAGCAGCCCCAGCAGCAGCGCATAGCCGCGCACCTCGAGGCTGAGCTGAATCCCAAAACCCAGCGCGGCATAGGCCAGCGTAGTCAGCACCGCCGCCGGGGTGCCGGACCAGCGCCGCATCAGGCGAAACAGTGCCGCCGCGCCGCAGAGAAACGCCAGGACGGAAAATACGCGCAGGGCCAGCGGATAACTGCCCGCTACACTGCGCCACGCGGCCAGAGTCAGGTAATAGCCCGGCGGCCAGTCGTAAGGAGTCCATTGAATAATCTGCTGCGGCGTGCCAAAAGTCTGCCACACAGACCAGATTTCATCGCGATTCATCACCAGGTCGTCCAGCCGAACCAGACGACTGGCGGCAACCAGCAGCAGCAAACCGGCAGCCAGCACCCAGGAAACACGCATCCGACGATTCATCTTCAGCGCGCTATGTAGATAAGTTCATAAGCCAGCAAACCCGGCAGTACCGGCCCCGGCAGCGGGCGCCCTGTGCGGCGCGCCAGAACATTCAGCAGATTCTGCAATCCACTGCCGGCAATCGCCACCTGCTCCACCTGATACCCCTGTTCTTCCAGCAGCGCCCGGCCGGTCGCCAGCGTATAAAAATGCAGGTGCGTACGATCCATAATGCCGTAATCCGTATAATCAAAGCGACCCATCAGCAGCCTCATCCTGCTGGACCAGTGGGCCACGTTCGGCAGCGAGACAATCACCTTTGCCCCCGGTTTCAGCAGTGCGCGTGCCTCGCGCAGCAGGTGTTCCGGATATTTGAGATGTTCCAGCACCGCCGCAGCCAGCAGCACATCATAAGGGGCAAAGGCGCGCGCTGGTTCCAGGGCGTTTTCGGCGTCCAGGTCCGCCTGGAAAACATGGCTGCATCGCGTGCGGGCAATCTCAACCGATTCCGCATCAAACTCCAGCCCGGTGACGGTGCAGCCCAGCGCCTGCTCCATATAGCCGGACAGGTAGCCAGAAGCGCAGCCCAGTTCCAGCACCTGACTGGCTGGCGGGATGTGCCGCATTAACAGGCTGTGCGCATCGTCCGGGTGGGCACGCGCAGGATCATAGATGTGTTCCAGATGATATTTCGGCATGATTCTTATGGCATATTAACAGGCGCGCATTATACCACCCTGCAAGGCTGGCGGGCCATGCATTATAATAGGATTCCAGGTTGGCCGGGTGATCGCTCCTCTGCATGGTCAGAGGAGAGGAAAGTCCGCACTCCACAGGGCACGGTGCTGGCTAACGGCCAGGCGGGGTAACCCGACGGCAAGTGCAACAGAGAACGAATTGCCTCCTGCGCAGTGCGCAGCGGGGTGAGGGTGAAAAGGTGGTGTAAGAGACCACCGGCGCTGGCAGTGATGTCGGCGGCCAGGCAAACCCCACCGGGAGCAAGGCCAAGCAGGCGCATTGGGGCGGCCCGTCCCATAAAAAGCGCCGGGTGTGCTGCTTGACTTCGCAGGGCAACCTGCGGGGCAGATAGATGATCACCACTCCTTCGGGAGTACTGAATGCGGCTTACAGGCCAACCTGGCTTTTGATATCCCCTCACACCCTGACCACTAACGAAACAAATATCTATTCCCGCGCCATCGCCTGCACCATTGCCAGCGTCAGCCGCGCATCATCCAGCGCGGTGTGGGTATTCACCACCGGGATGCCATAATAGCGGGCCGCTGTCGCCAGTTTCTGCCAGCGATAGGCGCCACAGGCTTCGGCAAAGGCCTCCATGGCGCACCACCACTGGCTGAAGGTTTTCCAGTCTGTTTTGGCAAGGCGGGCGGTTTCGGCACTCTGGTGCATCATGCGGCGGTCGAACTTCGCGTTATACACCACGACATCCCGTCCGCGCAGCACCGCCTCCACCTGCCGGGTGACTTCCGCCCAGGCCGGCGCACTGGCGACCCGCTCGTTGGTGATGCCATGAATGGCGATTACATCCCGGGGGATGCGATGCACCGGTTTGACCAGCGTATCGATCAGGACGTTGTTCTGAGAATCCACAATGGCGATCTGTACAATTTCTGCCTGCCGCCGCAAACCCGTCGTTTCTGTATCCAGCACGACAAAATTACCGCGCTGGATGGTTTGCTTAAAAGCCGACAGGTGGCTGATTGAGCGCATCAGGCCCGCCCTTTCTCCACTGCTTCAATCAGGCCGCGCATATAGCCGATAGCAAACACCTTGCCGCCGACCATATAGCCCGGCTGATCGTTGGCTTCGCCTTCCAGTGTCGGCGCATGATCCGGCCGTATCGGCCCATCGAAACCCACGTCATAATAAGCCTGCATACAGGCCAGCATATCGGTTGGCCCTTCGTCGTGGAACACCTCGCTAAACCGGGGCACCTTGCCGCTGACATCGCGAAAGTGCGCAAAGAAGATTTTGTCGCGCTCGCCAAAGTAGCGGATCACCTCCGGGACATCCTGCACATCCGCCATCGCCGCAAAGTTCCCCTGGCAGAATGTCAGGCCATTGTTGGGGCTGGGCACCAGCTCGATCACCAGCTTGAACGCCTCAAAGCTGCGCATGATGCGCGCCATGCCGCGAATGGGCGAAAGCGGCGGGTCATCCGGGTGGAGTGCCAGCTTGACTCCGGCTTCTTCTGCCACCGGCACCACCTGCCGCAGGAAATGTTCAAAGCTGTCCCACAACTGATCTTCGCTCACTTCGCCATATTCGGTCAGGGGGGCGTTCTGCATCAGATCATGATTATAGCTGGTGACCAGCGCCCCACCCCGTCCCCGGTCTGCCAGCGAGGTACGCAGCCAGCCAAACCCCGCCATCCAGTTGTAACACAGGATGGGGATGCCTGCCGCGCCCATATTGCGCACAGACTGGCAGAACTTCTCCAGGTCCTCATCGCGCCCCGGCAGCCCCAGCTTGATGCGGTCTGAAATGGGAATGGTTTCGATCACCGTCAGCCGCAGCCCGGCAGATTCGATGTGCTGGCGCATCCGCAGTAAGTGCATAAAATCCCAGACCTCCGCCGTATCCCCCAGGGGACGCCCGGCCACAATATCCGTAACCCCAAGCTGGCTGGCCAGCCGCAGCGCAGAGTCCGTCAGCGGGATGGGGTAAAGCGCAATGTTCATAAAAACCAGCCTTTAATTAAAGTAAAGTTAAAAACCTGTTCTTACTATACCCTGATCCTCTGCTTCGGCAACTGAAGAATCGAAATAAAAAAGCCCCGACCTGGGGCCGAGGCTGATCTGCTTGTAAGCAGGCTGGGGTTAGGACTTCAGCAGTCCATCGCCCTTGACGTTCAGGTTCACGCGGTCTTCCGTGACCGATGAAATCTGATCGTGCATGACGAAGCGGTCAGAGCGGAGCAGGCCGGCATCCAGACGGATATAGCCATACCGCCGCATCCGTTCTGCCAGTTCTTCCGGCACGTTGTCCTCCGTCACAAAGGCCCGTGCCACATCTTCGACCAGCGAACTGTCGCGCAGTTCCGGGCGGTCATCAGTAGCAGTTTCCACACCCAGATTGGTCGGGTCTTCGTCGCCCATCTGCACAAATTCGACATTGCCGATATGGTCGCCGTCTGCATCGTAAACTTCCATACCCTGCCGAACTCTTGCCAGCAGTTCGTTTGTTCTCTGTTCCATGATCTCCTCCACTTGCTTAACGACATTCCGTGGTTATACGTTTTCACTATAAACAAGATGCAGCCTGCCAGCATGGTTCATGTGGGGGGTTTCGATATAGTCCATTGGCGTTGTAAATTGGAAAGCCGGCCCTATTCATAGCAAGGCAGCAGGCTATACTCTCTCACTGGCCTGGCCGCCCGGCACACACTCACGGATGAAGTTATGAACACAGCGCTGCAAGTTGCCTACGACGTTATTCTGCCGATTTTATTGGTGGCTGGTCTGGGATTCTGGGTAGGCCGCCGCTTCAACCCGGAACCGCGCACGCTGTCACGAGTCGCCATTTTCCTGCTTCAGCCTGCGCTGGCCTTCCAGAGCAGTGCCAATTCAACCCTTCAGCCCGGCGAAATCGGTCTGATTGCCTTTTTCGTCGTCACGCTGTTTGTAGTGACTTGGCTGGTAGCCTATGGGCTGGCCCGCACACAGCCGGACCTGTCCCCCGCCACCCGCAGCGCCTTTCTGCTGGGTGCGATGATGCCCAACGCGGGCAATTACGGCCTGTCGTTTGTCGAATTT
This sequence comes from uncultured Anaerolineaceae bacterium, assembly GCA_964593565.1. GTDB lineage: Bacteria > Chloroflexota > Anaerolineae > Aggregatilineales > Phototrophicaceae. The sequence goes on along the minus strand of CAZQIY010000042.1, from coordinate 2,985 downwards.
GCCTTTGGCGCGGGCATGCTGCCCATCGCCGTGCTGGTCTTCGTCACCCATCAGATTCTGGGCAACACCCTGGGCATTTATCTGGCATCCTCTGGCACGGCCTCTGTGCGGCAGGGCATCCTGAACATCCTGAAGGTGCCGATTGCCTATGCCACGCTGCTGGGCTTTGTTGTCAACTTCACCGGCTTCCAGCTTCCGGTGCCGGTGGCCCGCTCAGTCGGGCTGCTCAGCCAGGCCGCCATCCCCATTATGATTATTCTGCTGGGCATCCAACTGGCCCGCATTTCGATCCGTGTCGATCTGCGCGCCCAATATCGCGCCCTGGCGCTGGCTTCCTCCACTCGCCTGCTGGTCACGCCGCTGCTGGTGCTGCTGCTTACGGCACTGATGAGCATCAGCGGGCCGACCCGCGATGTCCTGCTGGTACAGTTGAGCGGCCCCACGGCTGTTTATGCCACCCTGCTGGCCACGGAGTTTGGCAGCGATGCCCAGTTTGTGACGGCGACAATTTTTATTACCACGCTGGCCAGCGTCCTGACCCTCAGCATCATCATGGCCCTGTTTGTGGGGTGATCCTGCGCCGCAAGTTATACTGATCCGCATCTGTATGCCGAACATGCACCAAGGAGGACGAATGACTGAAAAGTTCCGCTGGGGAATTATAAGCACCGGTAATATCGCCAAACAATTCGCGCGCGGGTTGTCTGCGCTGCCGGATGCCGAACTGGCCGCGGTGGCATCGCGCTCTCAGGAAACTGCGGATACCTTTGGCGATCAGTTTCAGGTCGAGCGCCGCTACGACTCTTATGAAGCGCTTGTGGCAGACCCGCGCATTGATGCCATCTACGTCGGCACGCCGCACAGCTTCCACCGGGAAAATACGCTGATGTGTCTGCAGGCGGGCAAGCCGGTCCTGTGCGAAAAGCCCTTTGCCATCAACGCCAGCCAGGCCCAGGAAATGGTGGATGTGGCCCGCGAGCGTCAGGTGTTTCTGATGGAAGCCATGTGGACTCGTTTTACCCCGGTTTTTGTCCACCTGCGCGACCTGCTGGCCCGCCGCGTCATCGGGGATGTGCAGCTTATCCTGGCAGATTTTGGCTTCCGCACCCGGTTTAATCCGGAAGGCCGCCTGTTTAAACCGGAACTTGGCGGCGGTGCGCTGCTGGATGTCGGTGTGTATCCGGTTTCGCTGGCGTCGATGGTGCTGGGGGCGCCGGAGCGTATCAGTAGTATGGCGCACCTGGGCGAAACCGGCGTCGATGAAAACGCCGCGATGATCCTGGGGTATCCGACCGGCGCGCTGGCCGTATTGAGCACCGCTATCCGTACTAACACACCGCAGGTCGCCATCATCAACGGCACAGAAGGCCGCATCACCATTCATTCGCGCTGGTGGGTGCCCACCCGCCTGACCATCGAGGTTTATGATAGGGAAACCACCGAAATTGACCTGCCGATGGTGGGCAATGGTTATAATTATGAAGCAGCGGAAGTTGCGCGCTGTGTGCGAGCAGGTAAAACTGAAAGCGATGTCATGCCCCTGGACGAAACGCTCGCCGTTATGCGCACGCTGGACGAGATTCGGGACCAGTGGGGCCTTAAATATCCTATGGAACAATGAAGGTTAAAAGATGAAATACGGACAGATTGAAGGTGTAAGCAAACCTGTGTCCCGCATTGTGCAGGGCACCACCCCCATTGGCTCCGATAATCTGGAAGCCAGTTTTCGACTGCTGGATGATGCGCTGGCGATGGGCATTACCACATTTGATACGGCGCACGTCTATGGCCGGGGCGACAACGAGCGCACAGTGGGGCGCTGGTTCAACGAACGCGGCGTGCGCGATCAGATCGTGCTGATTTCCAAGGGCGCGCATCTGTCGCAGGATCGCAAACGTGTGACGCCCTTCGATATCGAATCAGACATTCACGATTCGCTGGCTCGTTTCAATACGGATTTTCTGGATATTTACCTGCTGCACCGCGACGACCCGGATGTTCCGGTGGGGCCGATTGTTGAAAAACTGCATGAATATCACGAAAAAGGCATTATTGGCATTTACGGCGGCTCGAACTGGTCTGTCGAACGAATCCGGGAGGCCAACGCCTATGCCGAAGCCCACGGCCTGAAGCCCTTCGCCGCCAGCAGCCCCAACTTCAGCCTGGCAGATCAGATACGCGAACCCTGGTCAGGCTGCATCAGCATCAGCGGGCCGGGCAAGGAAGCAGACCGCGCCTGGTATCAGGCCAATCAGATGCCGCTGTTCACCTGGTCCAGCATGGCAGGCGGCTTCTTCAGCGGGCGCTTCCGGCGCGATAACCTGAGTAGCTTTACCACATATGACGATAGAATTGTCGTCGATGCCTATGCGGAAGAAAGCAATTTCGAGCGTCTGGACCGCGCCGAACAGCTTGCCAGCGAAAAAGGTATCACCCTGGCACAGATTGCTGTGGCCTACATCTTCAACCAGCCGCTGAACATCTACGCCCTGATCGCCAGCCGCAGCGACGACGAACTGAAGCAGAATATCGCCGCGATGGAACTGGAACTTACGCAGGCCGAGATCGACTGGCTTGATCTGCGCAGCGACAGCCGCTGAATAAAATAAATGGAATTATGGAGGGTGTGGCCAGCCCATACCCTCCAGCCCGCGCCCTGTGGCCTTATTCCCCCGGCTTCAGCGGGGCATGGCGCGTTCGCGGTCTTCATCCTCAACCACCACAAGCAGTTCGTAAATTGTCACCTCAAGCGGAAATTCCCGCACCATCTGCATGGCATCCTGCGCCCAGGTAATCACGCCAGGGTCGGTTTCCGGGGGCACGCCATTGAGATAAAAGGCCACTCCCGCCTTGAGCAGTTCAAAGCTCTCATCGTCAAGCTGGGCCACAATCTGCTTGATCTGGTCGATATGCCGGGCAATGTCGCTGACCATCCTGTGCCTCGCTATACTTGGTGCCAAACAATCATCACAGAGGTTAGATATG
>CAZQIY010000041.1:0-41179 GCA_964593565.1 uncultured Anaerolineaceae bacterium | reverse complement strand
GTGGGCGGGCTGAGCGTGACGCTGCTGGCGCGCTGGCTGGCTTCTGGCCGCTGGGCGCTGGGGCTGCTGTTTTTCGCGCTGGCCGGGCTGCTGACCGGAGGGCTTTTTGTTGTGCTGGCACAGCAGGGCAGCCTGCCTGTGGCATGGCCGCTGCTGGTGGCCGGGCCGGGCGCCGCCTTCTTCCTGACTGGTATTCTGGCCGGGGATCGCCGCCTGCTGCCCCCCGGCCTGCTGATCGTGCTGTGCAGCCTGATCGGGCTGGTGGTCACGCAGGGGCTGCTGCCAGCGGAGATTGTCACGGCGGCTGCCAGCCTGTGGCCGGTGGTGCTGGGCATCATCCTGGTGCTGGTGCTGCTGTCGATCACGGGACGCCGCCAGCGCGAATCCTGAAGGCCATGCGCATAGCCATAGATGCCAGCCGCACAACGGTTGCCCGTACCACCGGTACCGAACATTACAGCCGCCGGTTGATCGAGGCGCTGATTGCCCACAACACCGCGCACGAACTGCATCTTTTCTTTCGCGATCCGCCCCCTGCTGATCTGTTTCCGGCGTCGCCGCTGGTGCATTACCACGTGATTCCGTTCCGGCGGTTGTGGACTCATGTGCGTTTTGCGCTGGCGCTGCGGGCCATGCAGCCGGATGTGGTGTTTGTCCCGGCCCATACCCTCCCCTTTGTCTTTGGCGGGCGCGCCGTCGCCACTGTGCATGATCTGGGCTTTCGTTACTTTCCGGAAGCGCACCCCCTGCGCGACCGGCTGTATCTCAACCTGACGACGGCCTATAGTGCGCGGCGGGCGCGGCTTGTGCTGGCGGACAGTCAGGCTACTGCCGCAGACCTGGTGAATATCTTCGGCATTGCGGACTCTAAAATCCGGGTGATGTACCCCGGCATCGATCCGCTGCCGGTAGGTAATATCGCGCAGGTGCGGGCGAAGTACGGCCTGCCAGAGCGTTACTTCCTGTTTTTGGGGACATTGCAGCCGCGTAAGAATATCGCCGTGATTGTGCAGGCTTACCAGCGCTGGCGCAGCGCCAACCCGGATGATCCCGCCGGGCTGGTGCTGGCCGGGGGCAAGGGCTGGCTGTACGATGACCAGTGGGCGGAAGGGCTGCCGGGGGTGCATCTGCCCGGGTATATCGATGCCGCCGATAAAGGCGCGCTTTATGCCGGGGCGCTGGCGCTGGTGTTTCCGTCGCTGTACGAGGGATTTGGCTTTCCGGTGCTGGAAGCTATGGCCTGCGGCACGCCGGTTATCACCAGCAGCACATCCAGCCTGCCGGAACTGGCGGGCGACGCTGCGCTGCTGGTTGATCCGCTGGAGGTGGGAGCCATCACCAACAAAATGACGCGCCTGTCTGCCAACGACGAGCTGCGGGCGCTGCTGCGCGAGAAAGGCTTTGCCCAGGCGCGGCGCTTTAGCTGGGAGCGCGCCGCACAGCAGACACTGGCCCTGCTCGAAGAAGCGGCCCGCTGATTCGCTGCTGATGTGTGCAGGCCCGGCGGTCTGTAATCAGTGGGTGATGACGCGCACAGGCTTAATTTTAAAGATGGTCCGGGTTTCTACCCCGCGCTTTTCCGGCGCATCGTGATAATAATCCGCCTCGCCCCAGTAGGCCAGGCTGAGGCTGTTGATATGTTCCAGCCAGCCTTCTTTGGTGATTTCCTCCACGACGCCGCGTACTTCGATGTAACGATAGGGGTTGGCCGGGTCAAGCGCCACCAGGGTTACACGCGGGTCGCGTGCCATGTTTTTGTTCTTCTGGCGGCCATCGGCAGAATTGACCCAGATATGGGTGCCATCATAGCTGCACCAGACGACAGAGGCCTGTGGCTGGCCATCTGGCATCAGGGTGATGATCGTGGCAAAAGCCGGTGCTCCAAGCAGGTCTTCGTAGGATTCAGGTATCGTTGCGCTCATCATTCCCCCAGAGATGGTTGATTCAGAAAACGTGGCAGATAAAAACTGAGATAATGCAGGTCCGCATCCGGTGCGGCCCGCAGTGTGATGGCTTCCGTCTCCGGCGTCGCCAGGATCACATCATACTGGCCCAGCGTATGCCGGGTGCCATTTTCCGCTGTGCCCGCGCCATCCGTGACATACAGGAACAGGTCTTCATCCGCGCGCGGCGCGTGCAGTTGGGTGCTGCCGCCGGTGGGCAGGCGGGTGGCGGTCAGGCGGCCGGTCATATGCTGCTCCATCGGCGCCCCATCGCCGATCAGGCTGTAGATGGTGGCATCGCCTGCGCTGTGCGCCGGGAGCTGTTCGTGCCGGAGCTGCTGGTAATGGGGCGGCAGGCCGCGATGATGCCGGTCCGCAATAAACCAGATCTGGATCACCCGCACCGGCTCATCCGTATAGTTCATCTCCATATGTTCGATGTAATCGCCGGAAAACATGCGCTGTAATTCCCCGGCCCGGATTTCGCCTTTGCCGCCGGTGGTGTCCTCGTGGTACAGCGTGCCTTCCAGCACCCAGGTATAAATTTCCAGGCCCCGATGTGGGTGCCAGCTAAACCCGTTGTGCGGGGCGATACGTGTCATGTGCGCCGTCAGCATGCCGCTCAGGCGCTGCAGCGGACTCCATCCGCCCACCGCGAAATGCGAATGCAGCCAGTGCACCGGGTGAATGGTGGGAAATGCGTTGGCTGAAAAATGCTGGAACGGCACAGGCTGCACAAAACGTGGGTCGATCTGGGTTTGTTGGAGGGCGAACATCTGACCTTACCTGATTTTTGGGAAGTAGTGTACCACAGGGATGCAAAAAGGGCGGCACCAATGGCCACCCCGTCTGCCTGTTCAGTGGGTGCCTGTCTAGACGCCTGCCGGTTCTTCCACCAGCGCCGCTTCGACATCCAGCGAAATTTTAATGTCCTTGCCCACCAGCACACCGCCGCCTTCGACCACCATGTTCCAGGTGAGGCCAAAGTCTTCACGGTTGATGGTGGTGGTGGCGCTGAAGCCGGCGACCTTCTGGCCGAAGGGGCTGTTAACAATGCCCAGCAGTTCAGCATCCAGCGTTACGGGGCGGGTCACATTGCGGATCGTCAGATCGCCCGTGATGCGGCCTGTATTATCGCCGGTCTTTTCCACCTTCGTGCTTTTGAAGGTGATGGTCGGGTAGGTTTCTGCGTCCAGGAAATCCGCGCTCTTCAGGTGATTATCGCGGTCCAGCACGCCGGTGGAGGTCATCTCGCGCACATCAATTGTGGCCTCGACGGATGACGCCTCGACATTTTCCGGGTCAAATTCAATCGTACCGGTGACGTTGCGGAAGCCGCCGCGCACGGTAGAAACCATCATGTGACGGGCCGCAAATTCGGCCGAACTGTGGGTGGGGTCAAATTTCCAGGTTGCCATTCGCTTGCTCCTTGCATATATCCGATTATAAACGGACTATAGTCCACTTAATCTTCCAAGCATACCTCAGAAAGGGGCACTTGCCTATGCTTTTGAGATAAGAGAACTATGAGAATCGGACAGCAGTCCGGTTAGGTAAGGAGCGTGGACACCACCGCGTTGAGTCCGTCCAGAATGCGGACTATATCATACCCCAGCGTCTCCTTCTGGAAGCGCAGGGTCTGCACATCCATCATGACGTACAGGACATCGGCGATATAATCAATATCGCTAATCGCAGGCTGCTCCACACGCGTGATCAGGCCGCGAATGGTTTGCCGCCACCACAGATGCGCCGGAATGCTGAGCGTGGAAAGGCCTTCCAGCTTGGCCACATACAGCAGCGCCTCGTTGCGATCCACGAAACGGACCACCTGTTCCAGGAACCAGCGCAGATTGTCAACCGGGTCACCCTGGCCCTGGAAACGCCGCAGCACACGGGCCTGCAGGTCGCGCATGTCCTGATCCAGCAGTTCATGGGCCAGATCCGACTTATTACGGAAATGGCGATAAAGGGTGCCTTTGCCCACGCCGGCGGCTTCTGCGATGGCCGACATGGACACATGCTCCAGCCCCTGTTCGTCAAACAGACGCTGCGCTGTTTCCAGCAGGCGCGCACGATTTTTAACCGCATCAGAACGGGTTGGCCGGGGGTCCCCTGGGAAAATCAGATTTTCGTTCATAGGCCCTATTATAAAACACGGCCGGGAAAAACACAGCGGATAAGGTGAGGGCCAGCAGTATACCACCCGGCGCAGCCGCCATGTCCTGTGCGGATGTTCTGGTGTATACTGCGCCACCGGAAGAGGTCAGCCACGATTCATCATGCCAGGTTCATTCAGCGCGTTTCTCCGCACCTTACAGACACTGCTCCGCACGACCACCGCCTCCAATGCCGGGCTGCGTACCCTGCTGATTCGCTCGACGGGGGGCACGTTTGCGCTGCGCATTTTCTCGCGCGGGCTGGGGTTTCTGACCAACGTGCTGCTGGCGCGCCTGCTGGATGTGCCCAATTACGGCGCATATACCTATGCCTTCTCGCTGCTGCTGACCCTGACCATGCCTTCGCTGGTGGGCTTTGATCGCCTGCTGGTGCGCGAGTTCGCGGTGTACCGGGCACAGGCCGCCTGGGGCAGGATGCGCGGCCTGCTGCTGATGACGACGCTGGTCGGGGTGGGCATCTCGCTGTTGGTGGGCGGGCTGGTGTTTGGCATCTCCTGGCTGGGGGCGCGGCAGACCGTGACGCCGCCGTTTCTGGTGCCGGGGTCGCTGTCGCTGGCAGATCAGGCAGCGAACCGGACCGCGCTGCATACGCTGTGGGTCATGCTGCTGATTCTGCCGCTGAACACGCTGATTCAGATGCGCACCAGCGCCATGCAGGGACTTCAGCGTGTGGTGATGGGTCAGGTGCCTGATCTGGTGTTTCGTCCGCTGCTGTTTATCGCGCTGGTGGTGGGGGCCAGCCTGCTGCTGGACAGCCACCTGACGGCCGCCGGGGCGATGGTGCTGCGGCTGGTGGTGACGGTGCTGGCCTTTATTTATGGCACATGGCTGCTGATAAAGGCGCTGCCGCCGGAGGCCCGGCTCGCCCGGCCGGTGTATCAGATGCGGCTGTGGCTGAAAAGTTCGCTGCCGATGTTTGTGCTCAGCATTCTGGCGGTGCTGCGCTCGCGGGTGGATGTGCTGCTGCTGGGGATGCTGACTAACCTGGAAACGGTGGCGCTGTATGGGGCGGCGCTGGCGCTGTCAGAATTTGCCGGGCTGATCCTGAGTGCGTCGATCACGTCCCTGACTCCGGCCTTTGCCCATATTCATGCCGAAGGCGACCATGCCAAGCTGGAACGGCTGGTGATGCGCAGCACCCGCATGGTGATGCTGGCTTCGCTGCCGGGGCAGCTTCTGCTGGTGCTGTTCGGGCCGTGGCTGCTGTCGCTGTTTGGCCCGGCCTATGAGGCGGCCTACCCCGCGCTGGTGATTATCGTGCTGGGGCAGGTGGTCAATGTATCTGCTGGCACGGCGGCCCCGCTGCTGACGATGACAGGCCACGAACGCGAGGCGGTGCGCGGCATGAGCGCCGGAGTGATTGTTTATGTGGCGCTGTGCCTGCTGCTGATCCCGCTGTGGGGCATGGAAGGCGCGGCCGTCGCGACGGCGGCCAGTATGATCACGTGGAATGTTATCCTGGTCGGGTACTGCTGGCGGCGCCTGCGCATTATGCCGTTTGCGCTGCTGAATCTGCGCCGGCGCTAGCGAATCACAAACTCCGACGAAAGCGGCCCCATCAGCCCTTCGGCATCCTTGGCGGCAATCGCCAGCCCGATAAAACGATCCGGCACGAATCCATCCCAGGTGACGCTGGTGGTGCCGGGTTCGTTGATTTCAAAGCGGTCATAGCGCATGCCGTTGGGCCGCCGCAGCGCCACCACATACCCCGCCGCGCCGGGGATCGGTTCCCAGACAAGCGTGCGCGCCCCGTTGCCGGCATCGCGCAGGGCGATATTCTGCGGCGGGCGTGGGCCATCTGCCAGCGACGTGACCACCGTCAGGATGGCCTGGGTGACACGGGTGAGATAGGCGCCGTGAATGCTGTCGATGGTGTCGCGGTCGGTATGCTGGCGCGCCACATCTTCCAGGCTTTCGATAAATCGCACGGCCGGATAGCCGGCCTCGCTGAACGAGAGATGATCGCTGTAGCGGCCTTCGCGGTCTTCGGCATCCAGCAGCGAAAAGGTCAGGTAAGGCACGTGCTGCAGCGCCAGCAGTTCCACCGTGCGGGCGGCATGGCGCGAGGAGGATTCGTTGGGGCCGCTGGAATAGATACGCAGGCTGCGGTCATCCATTCTGCCGTTGCCATCTGAGGGGCTGCCGATGATGTCCATGTTAATCATGACGTTGATGTCGATGCCGCGCGGCTGTAAATAATCGCGGACGAAGGCGCGGCTGCCCTGGCGCTGGATTTCTTCTGCGGAGAATGCCACAAACATGATCGAGGCGCGGTGGCTGCGGGTGCTAAGGACGCGGGCCAGTTCCAGCAGGGCCGCCACACCAGAGGCGTTATCGTTTGCCCCTGGTGCCAGCGCGCTGCCATCTTCATGATCGTGCGATGTGCTGTCGTAATGCGCGCCGATCAGAATCGTGCCCGCCCCCGGTTCTGTGCCGCTGAGGAAGGCGACGATGTTCACTGGCTGGCTGGAGACACCGGCCCATTCCACCTCAAAGCTGTGCTCAAACGGGACCAGCCGCCCCTGCGATTCAGCCTGAATCTTGTTGAACTGCTCTTTGATGTAGGTCGCGGCCCCCCCGATGCCCCAATCGCTGCGCCCATAGCCGGAATTGACGTGGCGCGTGCCGAAGCTTTGCAGCGTGTCGATGTGCAGCATCAGCCGGTCAGTTTCGATCTGGTTGGCCAGGTTGACCAGCCCGGCAGCCACCGGCGGCGGCGCGGCGGCGACGCTCGTGCTGGCGGCTTCCGGCAGTTCTTCCGGGCTGAGCGTGGCATAGCCGATCGTGGGCGGCGGTGTCCAGGTTGGGCGGGGGGCAAGAGTCGGCGGGGCCTGGGTCCCGGACAGGTTACACGCCAGCATCAGGACAGACAGCCACAGCAGAAACAGCAGGGTTTTAAGGCTCGATCGCTTCATGCCGCGTATAGTATCACATCCACCGTTACGTTTTCTATTGAGATTTCATCGCAGTAGCCAAAGCGTAGTCTGTGCGTCAGGGGCGGCCAGCGCCACCCCTGCGTTTAATGCCGTTTCTATGCGGTTTCCGGCTGTGCGGTTTCCGGCACCACCCGCTCTGCTTCGGCCAGTTCATGATCCGGCAGGTCGGTTTCGATATTGCGCAGCGCCGGGAACAGATAGCCGCTGAGGCTGACCAGCGCGCCGCAGATGGCGGTGCAGACAAAAATCAGCCCCATGCCCGCGCCCGGCCTGGTGCCGACCAGCCCGCCAAAGATCGGCGCCAGTGCGCCCCCTGGCTGCATGGCGGGTTCAAAGATGCGGTCTGCCAGCGGTCCGGCGACCAGATAACCCATCGCCATCGCCATGCCCAGCAGCATGCGCTGGACGGAGAACACCCGCCCCTGCACATCCGGGGCGACTTTGGCCTGCCAGAGAGCAAGGTTGGCGCCGCTGATGAATGGAATAAAGACCGCCGCGCCAAACCCGGCCACCACCCATACTTCCACGCTGCGCCCAAAGGCGAATAGCAGATCACCGATGAGGTAGGACAGAGCCGTCCCCAGAAAGATAGCATGGATGAGGCGTTTTGGCCCACCCCACAGGCTGAGCAGCAGACCGCCCACCACGCCGCCAATGCCCATCGCGGCCTGCACCGTCGCCAGCGCCAGCTCATCATTGCCGCTGCGCGCCAGAATCATGGCAGGCAGAATGGAAAAATAGGCCAGCGTGGCAAAAAAGTCGATGCCCATGAAGATGAGCGCCAGACCGAGCAGGCCGCCGCGCTGGGTGATGTAGCGGAACCCGGCGCGGGTTTCGTGCCACCAACTGCCGCGTGTGGCTCGGCCTTCTGCCGTGTCCGGCGGGTTGGGGATGCGGACCATGTACAGCGTGGCCACCGCGATCAGGAAGGTGGCGACATCAATCAGCATGATGCCGCTGATGTCGATCACGGTGATGAGGAACCCGGCGGCGAACGGCGCGATCACTCGCGAAGCCTGCATCGCCAGCGAACGCATGCCGCTGGCCCGCGCATAATGTTTGCGGGGCACCAGCATGGTGGTGGCGGCGCCATAGGCCGGAATCTGGAACGCCTCAAACGCGCCGGTCAGCGCCTCCGCCACGTACAGATGCCAGATGCTCAGTTCGCCGGTGGCATACAGCGCCAGCATCGCCATGGTCATCACGCCGGAGCCGAGATCGGACAGCAGCAGAATCCAGCGGCGGTCATGCCGGTCCACAATCACCCCGGCTATGGGGCTGAACACCACCTGAAAGATAAATGCGAAGAAGCCCAGCAGCGCCAGGGTGGTTGCTTCGCCGGTCTGGTTATAGGCCCAGATCATGAGCGCGAAACGCGTCATGGCCGTGCCGATCAGCGAAGCGAGCTGGCCAAACCAGATGATGGTAAATGTTTTCATGCCACGTGTCTCGAACATAAGGTCTCCTCAGGATAATAGCTGTTAAAACGTGTGTCTCCGCCGGGCAGAGAATCAAAAACGGCCCGGCAGGTGCGCCAGGCTGTCAGACAGACTTCGTGTGTTATTAGTAAAGGGATTACATCATAACAGGCGCACCGGGGGTGTGGTGCGCGTGAATGCTCATATCAGCGAAGCTGGTGGCTCTGTATTTGCGAAAAATGATCATAAGATCGATCACCTTGTGCAGCAAAAACAACTGGTTGCATTATAAACCAGAAACTGCCGCTGGCAAGCGTGGTTTACTGCTTGCGGGCAATCTCCCAGGCCAGATGGTTGATTTCCGGGATAATCAGCTTTTCCATGGCGGTGCGGACGGCGTTGCTGCTGCCGGGCATAGAGACGACCAGAGTCTGCTGGTAGACCCCGGCGGTGGCGCGGCTGAACATGGCCGCCGGGCCAATGTCCTGATAGCTGATCATGCGGAACAGTTCGCCAAAACCAGGCAGAGTTTTTTGCAGATAGCGGCTGATGACATCGTAGGTGGTATCACGCGGGCTGATGCCGGTGCCGCCGTTGAACAGGATGATCTGCACCTGTGGCATGGCGGCCAGTTCTTCCAGCGTCGCTGCCACCTGGTCGGGTTCGTCCTTAATCAGGCGGTAGGCCGCCACCTGATGCCCCAGTTCTGTCAGACGCGCTTCGAGATACTGCCGGTTGGTGTCCGTTTCCGGCGTGCGGCTGTCGCTGACGGTGACGATGGCCAGGGTGACCGGGCCGGTGCCTGCACGCTGATGATGTTCTTCTGCGCCCATCCGCTACCGCCGTTCCACATACTGCTCATCGTGGCGCGCGGCCAGCAGTTCCTGAAGTTCGTAGACTTCATCTTCATTCAGCTTATCGACCAGGCGCGAAACGCGATCATTGCGCTTGAGTTTGCTGGCCTGTTCGCTGGCTGTTTTGTTCTGGTGCTTGGCGCTTTCCCAGATCGCCAGGGTGCTGATTGTGGCTGCGATGCCCAGGATAAAGGCAACCGGGACCGTGTCGTTCACCGTATTAACCATAATCGCCAGCATGAGCCAGATAAAACCTGTCGCCATCAGTCTGATCCAGTCGCTCATCTCGTTCTCCCTTTTAATTGGCGCCAACACTTCATTATACGCAGAGACAGGCGCAGTCGTTGCGTCATAACACCAGTTCGGCCATGGTGCGCAGGCTGTGGAGATCATTCACGATCAGGTTCAGGGTCTTGACGGGGGTTTGCCGCCACAGTTCCAGCCGCTCGCGAATCCGTTCGCGCGGGCCGCACAGCGCCACTTCGTCCACCAGCGCATCCGGCACGGCCTGCATGGCATCGTACTGGCGGTCATTCAGATAAAGCTCCTGGATATGCTGCGCGGCTTCTTCATAGCCATAACGGCAGGCCAGGTCATAATAAAAATTACGACCCTTTGCGCCCATCCCGCCGATATACAGCCCCAGCATCTGCTTGAACGGGTAGCGGGCGACCTCCAGATTATCGTTGACAGCCACATTGACCGTCGGCGCGATATCGAAATCCTCCATGCGCCTGCCCGCCTTGCGCAGCCCGGCTTCGATATGCGGCCTGAAAACGGTATCGTAACGCTGGGGCGAGAAGAACAGCGGCAGCCAGCCATCGGCGATTTCCGCCGCCAGCGCGACGTTCTTCGGCCCAATCGCGGCCAGGTAGATGGGCAGATCCGCCCGGCCATACAGGATGCTCTTCAACGCCTTGCCCAGCCCGGTGGCATCTTCGCCCCGGTAGGGAAGTTGGTAGCATTCCCCCTCGAAGCGCAGGCGGCTTTCGCGCGCGAAAATCTGGCGCACAATGCTGATATATTCGCGGGTGCGCTTCAGGGGTTTGTTATAGGGCAGGCCGTGCCAGCCTTCGACCACCTGCGGCCCGGAAAGGCCCAGCCCCAGGATAAACCGCCCGCCGCAAAGCTGGTCGAGGGTGATAGCGGTCATGGCGGTGGTGGCCGGGGTGCGCGCCGGCATCTGCATGATGGCAGTGCCCAGGCGGATGGTGTCGGTTTTCGCCCCGATCCACGCCAGCGGCGTGACCGCATCGGCCCCCCAGGCTTCCGATGTCCACACCGCATGAAAACCCAGACGCTCCGCCTCCAGAATCATGTCCATCGGGAGGGTGACACGGCGGCTTGAAAAACCGATCATCAGACCCAGGCGCATCGCCTATTCCTCCACTATAGGTACAGGACAGCCTAAAGCAGCCGGCCAGAAATTCGCTTGATCCCCCCACTACCAGTATTCACGATCATCGCGGTACGCGCCAGCGGCCTGTGCCGGGGAAGGGATTCCCCGGCACAGGCGAACTGCTGCAATCAGCTTTCGGTAATGGTGATGGATTCGAGGCTGTCCCCCTGCTCGATGGCGTTCACCACCTGCTGCCCGTCGCCCATCACCCGGCCAAAGACTGCATGTTTGCCGTCGAGGTGCGGCGTGGCGATATGGGTGATAAAAAACTGCGAGCCGTTGGTATTGGCGCCGGCGTTGGCCATGCTGAGGATGCCGGGGCCGTCGTGCTTCAGACGCAGCGCGCCCGGTTCATCATCAAAGCGGTAGCCAGGGCCGCCGCGCCCGGTGCCGGTGGGGTCGCCCCCCTGGATCATGAAAGGCGGGTTTTTAATCACGCGATGAAAGGTGATGCCATCATAGAAGCCATCGCGTGCCAGAAAGACAAAATTGTTTACCGTGATCGGGGCTTCCTGTGCAAACAGGCGGATGTCGAATTCCCCTTTGCTGGTTTTGAAGTGAGCCGTATAGGTTTTTTGCGGGTCGATCTGCATTGCAGGTGGATTTGAGTATTCCTTTGCCATTCCAGTCTCCTTCACGTGATAGACGGTGCTGACCAGCATAACAGAATTTAACCACGCTTCCAATCTGCTTCTGCTTGCGCTTACTTTGTATTGTATGGTAAAACGTAAGATAAAGCGCACGCCCTGCTTATTACTGTCCTTAATACCGGCCTGTAAGACTAAAAATGAAGTCCAAAATTAAACGAAATTTCAGTTAGAATTGAGTACATCTTATGGCACAAATCCCCAGAAGCCTGATAAGGTTAATTAACAAAGGGTTGGGCATTGCTTGAGCAGCCCACTTCGTATCTGTATTTGAAATGAAGGTGTATCCGTACCGTAGGTGTATTTACGGTAGGAGTAGGTAATGGCGAAGGTCCTTTACATTGATGATAACCATGATAATCGGATACTGGTCCAGCGTGTGCTGCTGGGGTCCGATTACGACTTCGAGTTCATGGGGGCTGATAACGCGCGTACGGGGATTGAGATGGCAACCGTTAATCCCCCGGACATTATCCTGATGGATATCAGCATGCCGGATATGGACGGCCTGACCGCGACGGCGAAACTGCGCGGGATGCCGGAATTAAGCCATGTGCCGATTGTGGCGCTGACGGCCAATGCCATGCAGGGTGATCGTGAACGTACACTGGAAGCCGGTTGTGATGGCTACATTCGCAAGCCGGTTGATGTCGATAAGTTACCTGATGAGATTATGGATTATATCGGGAGTCGTCGATGACCGAGGCGCAGAATCATCCAGTAGAACCCGGTGAGGCACACGTCCTGGTTGTCGAAGATAATGTGCCGAACTTCGTACTGATCGCGCGCATGCTGGCCTTTATGGGTGTGCAGCGCTGCGAATGGAAAACCTCTGGCTGGCAGGTGGTTCAGTTTGCCGACACACTGCCCCGCATTGACCTGATCCTGATGGATATCCGTCTGCCATACGAGGACGGCTATCAGGCGCTTCAGAAAGTGCGCGCGAACCCCCGCCTGAAAGATACAGTTGTCTGTGCGGTGACGGCGGAAGCCAGCGAAGATCAGATGCGTCGCGCACAGAAGGCCGGCTTTAACGGCTTTTTAGGCAAACCGTTAGACCCTGACCGTTTTCCGACTCAGATCCGCCGTTTGCTGGCGGGTGAAGAAGTCTGGGAATGGAAGTAGGTCAGTTTTCCGACCACACACACGTTTTATTACAGCCAGGAGCTTAACATGAGCATGGCGCCTGATCCGAAGAAAATCCTGGAGCTGCTCCGGTGGCTTAATGAGGATTTTCGGGCACGGTCTGCTTCAGATTCACTTGATTCACTGTTCCGCAATGCCGCGCTGCGCGTGCTGCAAATCTGGCCGGTTATCGCCCAGGTGCGCACCTACCGCGTCGATGCGCAGGGCACGCATCTGGTGGCCACGGCGGGGGACGCAGCGCCCGAAACCGCCGGCATGCCGGATATATTCGCCCAGGCCATCGCACAGCAGCGGGTGATTTATCACGCAGAACAGGCCCTGTGGGCGGCGCCGCTGCTGTCCGGGACACAGGTCTTTGGCCTGCTGGTGGTGCGATTCAAGGAGGATGTGCCAGAGGCCGAAGGCTGGCTGCAGGTGCTGGCCGCGATGCTGGCCCCGCCTTCGCTGCAGGCCAGCCTGTCTGATACCGCCGCGCTGAACCGGCAGGTATCGCTGCTGCAAACGCTGAACGACCTGTCCAGCGCCATCAGCATGGCCCGCGACGAAAAATACCTTTTCAGCGAAGGCGCCCAGGCTTTTGTAACCGCCATGGATATTGATTACTGCGATGTGTTTCTGCTGGATGATACCCAGCAGGCCGCGCGTATTGTGGCCCGTTACCCGGCCCCTGCATCGCAGACAGACGACCTGGGCCAGCATATCCCCACCAGCGAACTTCCATTGGCTGGCCTGCTGGGCCAGCAGAACCCGGCGCCGGATGTGCTGGATGACCCGCAGAACGATTCCCGCCTGAGCGAAGCCGGACGGGCGGCGCTGCGGGCGGACCAGGTGCAGAGTCTGATGTTTCTGCCGCTGCTGATGCGCGGCCGGCTGGTAGGGGGCATTCGCCTGGATATTCGGCGCGAGAATCATGCTTTTGACCGGGACATGTTCGATGCCGCCGGCACCATCCTGGCGCAGGTGGTGGTCGGGCTGCAGCAAATCCGACTGCTGGCCGAAGCGCGCCGCCGTTCCGAACAACTGCAATATGTCAACCAGTTTGGCCAGTCGCTGCAGGCCACGCTCGACCTGACGCCGATTCTGGAAGCGGCCCTGGCAGAAAGCCACCGCGTTATCCCCATCGAACACCTCTCAATCGCCCTGTACGACTCGCAGGAAAACCGGCTGCGGGTCGCGGCATTTTATGCCAGCGGCGAAAGTTACCTGACCCTGACCAACGGCGCAGTGGTTCCGCTGGAAGAATCGCCAGCAGGCCATGTCTGGCAGAACCAGCAGATACTGCATATCCCGGATGTGATGCAGGAAACCAGCCTGATGATGGACCACACCCATGCGCAGGGGACCCTGCTGGTGCTGCCGCTGAAAGGCCGCAGCCGCGCACTGGGGACGATCAGCGTGGGGCACAGCCAGCCAAATCTTTACAGCGACACCGATATTATCGTGTTTCAGCAGATGGTCGGGCTGCTGGCGACGGCCATCGAAAATGCTACGGTGTACGCAGGCAGCCAGCGCATGGCACGTAACGAGGCGCTGGTCAACGACATCGCGATCCGGCTTCAGCAGCAGGTAGAACTGGACGATATGCTGCATATTGCAGTCAATGACCTGGGGCGGGCGCTGGGGGCACGTCGGGCGCGCATCCGCCTGGGGATGCGAGTAACGGAGTAAAGCACGTATGGATGTTCTGCGAACAATACTTCAAACAATCTTCGATACATCGCGCTATAACCGCCTGACGGAACGCGAACGCGCCGGGACGGTCTATTTTATTGGCACCGGCCTGCTGGTGGTAGCGTCTCTGCTGATTTTTTTCATTCGAGATGTCACCACACAAGAGATGCTGCTGGAGCAGGCGTTTAACGATGCCGCGCTGGGTGTGCCGCTGGTGCTGTTCTATGTGCTGACCGCAGGGGCCCTGCTGCTGGTACGGGTTGGCCGGCTGAATCTGGGGGCGCTTGGCATGGTGCTGGCCTGGTCCGCAGGTTTCGGGCTGGCCGGGGCTGCCACTGGGTTTTATGACGTTTCCACCGGGTTGATCCTGGCGGAGACCATCCTGCTGGCGGCTCTGCTGCTGGGGACACCGGGGTTAGTGCTGGGGACGATCCTGACCATTGCGCTGTTCGTCTTTGGGATCAGGATGCGCGAAATTTTGCCCGTGCCGGATAATCTTGGCGGTGACATCAACCCGGCCCCCTATATTTTCCTGGCGGCGATTTTTGTTTTCCTGACCTATGTCTTTATCCGCCTGGCGCGCCTGTCGCGTGAAGAAGGGGACTTGCAGGCGAGCCTGGAACGCACCCGGCTTTCAGAAATCACATCGCAGATCACCCGGCACATTTCAAGCCGTCTGGGGCTGGACGAGGTGCTCAACGAAGCGGTGAATTATGTAATTTCCCACTACGAGGAAATCTATCACGCCCAGATTTTCCTGATCGATGATGAAGGCAAGCGGGCGCGGCTGGTGTCCAGTACCGGCGAAGCAGGCCAGAAACTGCTGGCCCTGCAGCACAGCCTGGATGTGGGCGGTCAGAGCGTGATCGGGCAGGTGACATCTGCTGGCTCCCCTGTGATCGCGCGGGCGCGTTCTGCCGGCACGGTTCACCGTGCCAACCAGTACCTGCCGGATACCCGTGTAGAAGCGGCCTTCCCCCTAATTATTGGCGATAAGATCATCGGGGCGCTGGACCTGCAAAGCAAAAAGGATGTCGCTTTTGGGGCGGACGAACTGCCGGTTTTCCAGACGCTGGCAGATCATATCGCCATCGGCATTGATAATGCCCGGCTGTTTGAAGAAGCCGCAAAGCGCGTTGAGGAAAATCAGGCGCTGGTAGAGCAGTCTCAGGAAACGCTGCGCCAGGTGGAAGAACTGAACCGGCGGCTGACCCGGCAGGCATGGTCAGACTTTATGGCAAGTGACCTGTCCAGCCTGGGGCTGGATGTCGATTTTGAGCAGGATATCGTGCAGCCGAACGCAGCCTGGACGCCAGAACTGGAAGCGGCGGTTCAGGAAGACAGCATGATCGAACGCGTTGTCGATGGCAGGCGGGTGCTGGTCGTGCCGGTGCAGGTGCGCGGCGCTGTGATCGGCGCGATGGAATTTGAACTGGACGCGGATGGGCAGTTACTGCCGGAAGATCGCCAGTTGATCAGCGAAGTCAGCGAGCGCTTTGGGCTGGCGGCCGAAAATGCGCGTCTGTTTGCAGAAAGCCAGCGTATCGCCCATCGCGAGGCCCTGATTAACGAAGTTGGGGCGCGCCTGCAGGCGACGGTCAATGTCGAGAAAACGCTGACCGAAGCGGCCCGGGGCCTGCAGCAGATGCTGGGGGCGGGGCGCGTGTCGATCCGGTTGGGTGAGCCGCCCGTGACCAACGGCAGCGGAAAGGACGGTAGGTAGAGCATGAAACGGAATACGCTGCTGCAGGCTGATACAGAAGGAAACGTTTCTGTCCATCTGAAACAGCGGTATCTGCAGGCCACCATCTTCGCGGCGATCATCATCCTGATCGTGACCATCGCGTCAGATATTATGCGCGTTGATGTGGGCACAGAAAACCTGTTTATGGGGATTGGTATTGCCATCTCTATCGGACTGATCGTGGCAATCCGCGCCGGATACTTTAATCCTGCCGGGCTGGTTTTCCTGATTTTAGCAATGGGTATTTCCTTTTATTACGACGATATACGCGGGCTGCTGCCTGCGACGATGGCGGTCATTACGGCGGCGGTGCTGCTCAAACGCGGTCTGTTCTGGCTGGCGTTACTGGTCGTGATTGGCTTCCGGGGCTTTCTGTTTTTACGCTATCTCATTGAGTATGGCGCTTCTGATGACCTCGGGTTCTGGACGCATCTGTCACCGCTGACCTCTCTGGTCATGGTCGCCTTCGTGATGCGTTACTTTATCCAGGTGCTTGAGGAAAATGTCCGGCGTGCAGATCGTAACATGGCGCTGGTGCAGGCGACCAACGAAATCGGTCAGGTTTCTGCCACCACAAGCGATCTGTCGGACCTGTTCGCCAGCGCGGTAGAACTTATCAAAACCCGATTCGGGTTTTATCACGTGCAGATTTTTATGGTCAACGGAGACCAGGCCGAAGTAGTGGCCAGCACGGGCGAAGTAGGTAAACAACTGCTGGCCAGCAGGCACCGGCTTCAGGTCGGTTCTAACAGCGTGATCGGGCGGGTGACCAATTACGGTGTGGTGACGAAGGCGCATCATACCGACGCCCTTCACCGGCACAATCCGCTGCTGCCTAACACCCGTAGCGAACTGGCAGTGCCGATGACCGACGGTAATACGGTTATCGGGGCACTGGACCTGCAAAGTACCGAAAATGACGCTTTTAGTGAGGAAGACATTGAAGCGCTGCAATCCACCGCCAACCTGCTGGCGGCGGCTATCCGTAATGCGCGCCTGTTTGAAGAACAGCAGCGCAGCATCAGAGAGCAGCAGCGTTTGTATCAGCAGGCAGAAGCCAGCCTGCAGGAAATTCAGCGCCTTAACCGTCAGATGACGAAGGCCAGTTGGGAAGACTTTATCCGGCAGTCAGATCAGAAAATCGGCATCACGCTGCAAAACGAGCAGGTGATCCCGGATGCCCAGTGGACGACAGACCTGATAGAGGCTGTCCGGCAGCAGCAGGTCGTGATGAAGGAAGCCAACGGACGTGCAGGCGTGGTCGCGGTTCCGGTGACGCTGCGCGGTGAGGTGATCGGTGCGATTGAGGTGGAAGTGAGCGACAGTGTGCTGCAGCACGATGCTGTCGAAATGGTGCAGGCGATTGCACAGCGGCTGGCGACCAGCCTGGAAAATGCCCGGCTGTTTGAAACCACCCAGGCGACTACCGCCCAGGAGCAGCGCATTAACCAGATTGTGTCGCGCTATCAGGCAGCTACCACCGTCGACGATCTGCTGCGCATCACCCTGTCTGAACTGAGCGAAACGCTGGGTGCCCAGCGCGGCGCTATCCGACTGGGGTTTGTCCCGGATGAAATAATTACAAACGGAGGGTCGGGGCAATGATTGAGCTATTTCGCGGGTGGGTTTCCACCATCAACCTTCAGTACCTCAGCCCGCTCGACCACCGGCGCGCGCTGGGTATGCTGTACTTAAACCTCCTCATCGTTGTGGGGGCGGTTATTATCTTTATCGTGTCGAATGCGCTGCCTGCCATGCGGGGTACCTCTCTGAGCTTTAATGCTGTTCTCCCGCTGATCGTCGTGATCATTTTGGCAGTGGGTATTCATTATTTCCTGCTGGCGGGCAGTGTGCGGCTGGCAGCCTGGCTGTTCGTGGCACTGGTGGGTGCCATCACTGTCGCCCCGCATTTTAACGATCTTCACAACACCTCCGTCGTGTTCCTGATGGTGCCGGTGCTGGCTGCCGGGGTGCTGCTGAACCGCCGCGAACTGCTGATTGCACTGGGCGCGTTGGCTGTCGCCATTGCGCTGGCATCCAGCGGCCAGGCTCAGTTAAGCGAACCGGTTACGGTGGTTAAGGCCGACGAAACAGGCCGTGATCTGGGAATCCTGATGGCCACAATGGTCGTCGGTGCGGCATTTCTGCTGATTTTCAGCACCGTTTCGGAATGGATGGACAACAGTATCCTGAAAACGCGCGAACGGATGGATCTGCTGGTGGAGGCACGCCTGGGCAGTGCGCCAGATGAAAACGGCGTGCTGGCGCGGGTGGCCGATATGCTGATGGAAGAAATGCTGTACAACTTCGCGCAGGTGTACATGCTCGATGAAGAAGGCCGGCTGAATGCCTATGTGCGCATCGGTATGGGGACGCGCCATTCTGCATCGCGCATTACGCTGAGCGGCCAGAACGCGCTTATGGTCGCGATGCGGCGTATAGAACCGGTACAGGTTTCTGCGGATGATCCTTATGAGAAACGCAGCCATCTGCTGCCTGCGTCGACATTTGCCCTTGCCCTGCCGCTGATTTTTGGGGAACGGGTCATCGGTGTGCTGGATGTCCAGAGCAACGACAACGATAATCCCTTCCAGCATACAGAAATGACATTCTTCCGCCTGCTGGCTTCTGATTTGGCCGACGCGCTGGCGCATGTCACCACCAGAAACCAGATCCAGAATGTGCTGGAAACCCGCGAAGCGGCAAACCAGCGCCTGGAAACGCAGGTGGCAGACCTCAAACGCCAGCTTGAACAGAGCCTCGGCAGCGACTGGACCAGCTATATTCAGGGGCGCAACCAGCTCGCCTTCGGGTTCAACATGCTGGGGCGCAACCTGGCACTGACCCAGGCAACCGACCTGCCGGAACATCTTCAGGAGGCGATGCTGCGCGGCGAGGTGGTGGTGGAACGGCGCGAACACGAACAGGTCATCAACCTGCCCATCAAGCGCTATAACGATGTGCTGGGGGCGATGTCGTTTACTCTGCCCGCCAACCAGCCCTTAACTGAACGACAGATCAACCTGGCCAGCACCGTTGCAAACCGGCTGGCCGTCGCCCTGGAAAATGCGCGACTGGTAGAGCAGAGCCGCTCTCAGGCTGCTCGCGAGCGCAAGGCGGGTGAGGTTTCCAGCCAACTGCTGGGACATCAGGAAATTTCGGTGCTGCTCGATGCAGCGGCGCAGAGCTTTAACGAAGCCCTGGGGGCGATTTACACCCGTATTTATCTCGAGCCGGAAGCGTTGCATAACCGGAGCGAGGAGGCTGTATGAGCGCATTATTTCGGCGGATCAGGTTTGCTGCCTGGCCTATCTGGGCCAAACTGCTGGCTGGTTTTCTGCTGGCAGTCGTCATCCCGTTGGTGCTGGTGCTGGGGCTGGTATTCAGCACGGTGCAGCAGGTTGGATCGCAGAATATCCAGCTTTTTGTGCAGGAAACCGGGGCCAGACAGGCCCGGACGATGACGGCGGTATTTGATCAGGCGCGTGTCGACCTGAACGACTTTGTCAACAACGATGCCAATCAGGTGCGTCTGCGGACCGTGATGCCTCTGCCCGGCCAGCAGTCAACTGCTGATCGTACCGATGAATTTACGCTGGGTGTAGCCATACTCAACCAGCTGCTGATCAGAACCAACGCCTATTACGATCAGGTCAGCCTGGTGGACCTTGAGGGTACGCTTGTGCTGCGGGCACAGCAGTCTGGTGTGGTTGGCGGTGGCGCAGACCTGTCCGAGACAGCCGCTTACCGGCAGGCCACAGAAACCCTGCTGCGCGGCGAAACTCAGGCGCTCTCGCTGGATGTCACCCGCACCAACCAGCCAGTAATTGAAGTGGTGAAAGTCATTTCGTTTTCTGTGCCGGGCCATCGGGAAAGTGTTCCTGTAGGCTTTCTGATTGGACGGCTGAATCTCGAGACGCTGCTGGCAGATAACCTGGCGATTTCCAGCAACTTCCTGCGTGCCACCAGCGGGCTGGTCACACGGTCCGGCCTGGTCGTCAGCGCCAGCGATGCGACAGTCTCCAGCGAACTGGCTTCAGATACCCTGTTGCAGCAGGCTGCTACCAGCGGCCAGGCGCGGACTCAGGTTATCACCCGCGATGATACTGAGTATCTGCGCTATTACGCGCCCATCACGGACACCCCCTTTGTGCTGGTGGTGGAAGGCGCGACCAATATCCTGGCCAATCAGGTTACGGAATTTCTGGCAGAACGTGGGTTCGCGCTGGTGCTGGGCATTCTGTTCCTGGTGGCCGTGCTGGTGATGCTGGTCAACCAGGTGATGACCCCACCACTGCGGCGCATTGGCCATGCCATTCAGGCGATGGGCCGGGGCAATTATGATCTTCCGCTGCCGGATATCCAGCGCGGCGATGAAATCGGCCAACTGGCAGGCAGTCTGGCGGATACACGTAAGCGCGTGCTGGATCTGGTGACGGAACTGGAACTGCGTATTGAGAACCGCGCGCGCGATATGTCCGCCACCCGCGAGATCAGCCATGCCGCCGCCACCCAGCGCGATCTTCAGCAGCTTATGGATCAGGTGGTTAACCTGATTGTGGAGCGTTTTTCAAACATTTATCATGCGCAGGTGTTTCTGGTAGACAGCGAAAACCGTTATGCCATTCTGCGCGCCAGTACCGGAGAACCGGGGCGTCAACTGCTGGCACGGGGGCATCGTCTGGGTGTAGGCAGTGTCAGTGTGGTGGGCCGCGCCACAGAAACCGGCGACATGGTGGTGGCGCGTGATACCGCGACCAGCGGCGTGCACCGCCGTAACGAACTGCTGCCGGATACGCTGGCAGAGCTTGCGATTGCCCTGCGCGTGGGCGACCGGGTGATCGGTGCGCTGGATGTCCAGAGCCGGCAAAGCGATGCTTTTAATCAGGAACAGATGGAAGTGCTGCAAACGATGGCGGATCAGGTGGCCGTCGCGATTGAAAACGCGCGCCTGTATGCAGAATCGCTGCGCCGCCTGCAGGAACTGGAAATCAACCGCCGCGCCTCGACTCTGGAAGCGTGGCATCAGTATGTGGACAGCCTGCGGGCCTCTCGGCTGGAAAGTATCGCTGGCATTGTGACCGATGCCCCGGTAAATGAGGCGCTGCGCCAGGCCGTGCTGGCTGAAGGCCAGGTGGTGGTGGGCGATGTGACGGAACGCCAGACTGTTCCTATCGCGGTGCCGATCCGCCTGCGTGGCCAGCTGCTGGGCACGGTGGAATGGGAAGTGCCGCACCTGGAATTTGATCAGAATAAGGTGCAGCTTGCCCAGGACCTGACGGACCGTCTGGCGGTTAATCTTGAAAATGCCCGGCTGTTCCAGGAAAGCCAGCGTGTGGCCACCCGTGAACGGCTGGTGAACGAAATTTCGGCCCAACTGACGACGCAGAACGAGATTGACCAGATTTTGCAGACGGCCGTGCGCGAAGTCGGACGGGCGGTGCGTGCCCCGCATGTCAGCATCCGCCTGAACCCACAGACAGAGACAAACGGGCATCATCAGAACGGGCACAACGGACAGAATGGACATTCTAACGGACAGGGTGAGTAGGGATGATAAGAACGCAGAACAATAATCAGACCGTTCACCGGCGATTTATGCGCCGCGTTGCACCGCTTATTATACTCGCCTGTGCGCTGCTGGGCCTGGGCGGCTCGCTGAATATCCGGTCTGGGGCTTTTGAGAAACTGCGCACCAACCATCTGATGACGATGACGGACCTGGAAAATCAGATCGAAGCGGAGCTGCAGGATGCCGCTGCTTCGCTGGTGGCACTGGCCGGCGAGACAGTCGTCAGCGGCCTTGCCGTGGCAGATATTGATCTGCTGCCTTCCAATCAGGGGCTGCGAGACAGCGTAACCGTGCGTTTTCTGGACTGGATGACAGAGCACACCACAGACTTTACACAACTGCGTTATGTGAATATGCGGGGGCAGGTGCTGGTTGAAGTGGCCAACACCACACGCGGCACCGAAATTGTCCCACGATCAGACAATGCCGCTTTGCCGGATGCACTTTATCAGAGCGCGGCCGGGGCCGAACTCGGTGAGGTCTTCATGCTCAGCCCTTATTCTGTCGAGGCGATCATCGGGGAGCAATCGCGTCCTTACTTTATCCTGTCCACACCGGTCTATGGGGCCGAAATCTTCAGCTCAGAATCCGGTGTGCTTCAGGTATACATGGATGCCTATCAACTGCTGAATACCATTGTCAGCGCCAACACCTGGCTGCGGGGCAGTGACGGCCGGCGGATGCTGCTGTTAAACAACAGCAACCAGTATCTGATTGATACGGCCAATAACGATATGGCCTCTCTGTTTGTGAATGCGACCGGCGCAGGCCGCGAATCTGTCCCGCTGGTGGTTGAGGGACAGGTCGAAAGCCTGAGCGAACAGCAGTTGAGCCAGTTCTTCAACGAGACCAGCATTTCTGTCGAGCTGGTGAACGTGGGCAATCAGCTTGTATCTACGCGCACAGTGACTTTTCTGGAAGCGCCGGATATGCCCTGGCGGCTGGCGCTGATTGATGACCCGAACCAGGCTTTTGCCGATTCCAACAGGACCTCATGGATGGTGCTGGCGTTCAGCGTGGCCGTCGGGTTTGTAGTTGTGTTTGGCCTGTCTCGCATCCTGCGCCATATGCTGCGGCCTTTCGAGCGCGCCGCGGCTCTGGCGCATCAGGCGACTCATCCGGACGGACAAGCAGAGCCGGCGCAGCCTGTCGACACGGATGATGCCCTGACACAGTCCATCGTCGCCATGTCGGATCGTATCACCTCGCTGACTGCTGAGATGGAAAACCAGCGGGAACGCCTGAAAGGTAACCTGGAGATTGCCGCACGAGTCAGCCGCGAGACCACGATTGAATCTGATGTGGATGCGCTGATGAACCGGGTGGTTCAGCTAATCTGCGCTGAAAAACAGTTTCATCAGGCCAACATCTTTATGCTGGATGAAGTGGGTCAGGATGCTGTGCTGGCGTACAGCTATGCCGAAAGCGGTCAGGTCCTGGTCAGACAGGGGGTAAAGGTTCCTGTCAGAGGCGATGCCACAGCCATCAGCCTGGTGGTTAATCATCGCCGGTCCTATGTGGATCACGGGCCGGACCCGGCAGGTTCCGGCGGGCTGGTGGTGCCGGAGACGCGAAGCCGTCTGCTGGTGCCTCTGTTCGCGGGCGAGGCGGTGCAGGGCGTGCTGGATATTCAGAGTCCGGAAACGAATGTGTTCCAGGAAGAAGAACTACAGGCGTTCGAACTGCTGGCGGATCAGGTAGGTATCGCCATCTACAATATCCGCCTGCTTCAGGAAACGGAACAGCGTGTAGAGCAGATCGTCAGCCTGAGCCGTGAACTGACCCGCGATGCCTGGGAGGGCGTTGAAGAAAAATTCCAGGTCGAGCAGGCCTATCATTACGACCTGCGGGAGGTGAAATCCGGCCCGGCAGCGCCTCTGGTGGATGATTCGATCAGTATGCCGATCACCGTGCGCGGGCATGTGGTTGGCTCGCTGGATGTGGCTGCCCCGGAAGGCGTGAACTTCACGCGGGATGAGCAGTTGATCCTGCAGGCGGTGACGGATCGTGTGGCGCTGGCGATTGACCGCGCCCGTCTGTTCCAGGAAACGCAGCTCAGCCTGAGCGAAACATCGCTGCTGTACAACCTCAGCCGCCACATTAACGAAGCCACCGCCCTGGAAGAAATCATCCAGGCGATCATCGCCTCTGTGATGCCGGATGCGTTTGGCGGCCAGATCATGATGTTTGATGATTTTCTGGCGGATAACGTGCCGGGGTCGCTGACGGTGACGGCGGACTGGTATGCCCCGGATACCCCCAGGGCACAGGATTCCCTGATGGGCCTGCGGCTGCATCTGGCTGAACATAACCTCGCCAACGGCCTGCGCAGCGACGAAGTGCTCATGATCAGCGACATTGAAGCGGACGTGGAGATTGATGATTATGTGCGTGGGGTGCTGCAAAGCATCGGCGCGCGCGGTCTGGTCATCATCCCCTTAACGATCCGTGGCCAGTGGCGCGGCTCGATTGCCATTGAATTCCCGGAACCGCGTCGTTTTGCCGCCAAGGATCGCCGTATTTTTACCGCGCTGATCGACCAGGCCAGTGTCGCCATCGACAACAGCCTGCTGCTGCGCCAGACGGAAACAGCCCTCGAAGAAGCCAGCCGCCTGTACGCCGCCAGCCGGGCGCTGGCGACAAGCTCCGGCCCGCACGATATTCTGCGTGCGCTGGTCGATCATCTGCTGTACGAGGATGTGAACCAGGTGTTCATCGTGCTGCTGACTACCCCGGGCTGGGACGTACCTGATGCCAGCGCGGTTGTGGTTGCCAGCTGGAGCGCGGACGAAGCCGGGCTGGACCTGGAAGGCATCACCTTCGATCCGACCCAGTTCCCGGCGTGGTCCATTCTGGCCTCACCGGAACTGCTGGTGATTGGCGATGTCGAGGCAGACGAAGGTCTGGATGATCTGGAGCGTGTCGGGCTGCAAAGCCTGGAGGCGCGGTCTGTTTCTATTCTGCCGCTGCGGGCCGCCAACCGGACCATCGGCGCGATCTGGATCGGGTCCGGCCAGCCTTCCAGCTACAACGAACGTGATCTGCGTATCTACCAGTCCTTCTCCGAACAGGTTTCCATTTCGCTGGAAGCATCGCGTCTGTATGAACAACTGGAACGTCGTGCCGCGCAGCTGCAGACTTCGGCACAGGTAAGCCAGTTCGCCAGTTCGATTCTGGACCTGAACGAACTGCTGCCGCGTCTGGTGGATCTTATTAAATCGGCTTTCCATTACGATCATGTCCAGGTTTTCCTCATGGATCGTGAAGACCGGTTTGCGGAACTGTGGGCCAGCACGGGTGAGGCGGGGCAGCAGCTTCTGGCGATTCGCCACCGCCTGGAAAAAGGTTCCGTCAGTGTGATTGGTGCGGTGACTGCGGAAAATCGGCCTGTGGTGGCGGCGGATACCGGGATGGCGGATGTCGTCCACAAGCCCAACCCGTACCTGCCTCATACGCGCTCCGAAATGGCGCTGCCGCTGGTCGTAAAAGGCAAGGTCGTGGGGGCGCTGGATGTGCAGTCTAATCGCCCGAACGCCTTTACGGATGAAGATGTGACGGTGCTGACCACACTCGCCGCACAGATTTCTGTGGCGATTGATAACGCACGCCTGTTTGAACAGGCCGAACATCGCGCCAGCGATATGAGTTTGCTGTTCGCCGTAACGAGTGCTGCTGCTTCTGCAGAAAGCCTGACCGGCGCGCTGCAAAACGTGGTGGACGACCTGCAAACTTCGCTGAACCCGCTGTCTGTGGGCGTCTTTATGGCGGTGGATTATCTGGATGAAATCAGCGGCAGCACCCTTACCAGGATGCGTATCGCGGCGGCGGCGGGCATTGCCCCCTCAGCCCGGATTCCCGAAGTTAAGGTGGGCGATGCTGGTAACGTGATTGGTATCGCTGCCGAAAGCCTGCGCTCGAAGATCATTAACAAAGTGGCGGATGATCCGCTGTATATGCCGCTGGTGGCCGAAGCACAGTCTGCGGTGGTTGTGCCGCTGACTTCGGCCTCAAAGATCGTGGCGATGATTGTCATGGAAAACGCGCAGCCGTTCGCCTACAGCCACGAAACGCTGACCCTGCTGCAAACGATGGGTGGTACGCTGACCGCGCTGATCCAGAACCAGCAGCTTCTGGAACAGCTTCAGCAGACCAATGAGCAGCTTCTGGAAATTGACCGCGTGAAGAGTGAATTCCTGGCCAACATGAGCCACGAGCTGCGCACCCCGCTTAACTCGATCATCGGCTTTAGCCGCGTGATCCTGAAGGGGATCGACGGGCCGCTGACGGAAATGCAGGAACAGGACCTGTCCACCATCTACAACAGCGGCCAGCACCTGCTCAACCTCATCAATGACCTGCTCGACCAGGCCAAGATTGCCGCCGGGAAGATGGAAATCAAGTCGGAATACTTCGACATCAAACCGGTGGTCGAGGGCGTGCGTTCTATCGGTATCGGTCTGGTGAAAGACAAGCCGATTGAGATCAAGATTGACGTGGAAAGCGGCCTGCCCCAGGTGTATGGTGACGAAATCCGTACCCGGCAGGTGCTGCTCAACCTGCTGTCGAACGCCGCCAAGTTCACCCAGCAGGGGTCGATTACGGTCTGCGCCTACCGCAGCCAGCACAGCGAGACCGGTGCCCCTGTCGTCCGTGTGGATGTGGTGGATACCGGTATCGGTATCGCGGAAAAGGATATTCCGCTGCTGTTCGAGGCCTTCCGCCAGGTTGATTCGTCGCTCACCCGCACGGCGGGCGGCACCGGGCTGGGCCTGCCAATCTCCAAATCGCTGATCGAACTGCAGGGCGGCGAGATGTTTGTCCATTCGCAGGTCAATGCCGGGTCGACCTTCAGCGTGACGATCCCGCTGGAATCCACCGAGAAGGTCAAGGGCGGCACTGGCCCGCTGATAGAAACTGTCGAGGAAGTGGATACAATCCTGGATGCTGTCGATACCGATACCTGGAAACTGAGCAACGGTAACGGCCAGCAGCCAGAAGATCCACAGAAACCAGCGGAACCAGTGGAACCGGCCAGCACGCGCACGGCGGTTTTCCCGGCCGTGACCACCACTAAACGACAGGTCCTGATCATTGAGGACAACCCGGACCGGGTGGATCAGTACCGACGCATCATCCAGCGGCAGGGCTTTGATGTGTACTCTGCCTCTATTCCGCTGGAAGCCGAGGCGATGGCCAGCGGGCTGCGTCCGTCCGTCATCATCATGGATGTCAACTTTGCTGGCGGCGCAGGCTGGGATATTCTGCGCAACCTGAAAGAGCGCGATGACACCTTCGATATTCCAATTATCGTGGTGACGCTCGATAATGAAGAACAGCGCGCGCTGGATGCCGGGGCTTTTACCTTCCTGCAGCACCCCATCACGCCGGAAGACCTGCTGGGGGCGCTGCGCGAGGCGGAAAGCGACAGCAACACCGAGCGGATTCTGATCATCGACGATCAACCGGAAAGCACACGCCTGCTCAAACAGCTTCTGGATGAGCATGGGCGGTATCGGGTATTCGCAGCCCACAACGGAGTCGAAGGGGTTTCGATGGTGGCCCGCCGCCGCCCGAACCTGGTGATTCTGGATTTGCGGATGCCGGAAAAGGACGGTTTTGAGGTGCTTCAGGAGCTGCGCTCTAACCCCGAAACCTCCAATATCCCGGTGCTGATCGTGACTGGCGATACACTGGATGCCAGCGAACAGGACCAACTGGCGGGCGTTGAGGTTGTTCTAAAAACAGACATTAGTCTGGAAGACTGTCAGCGTTTTCTTACAGACGTGCAGATGCACCTGTCGCGTAACGGAGAGTAATCGATCTTGCTAGAGTCGGACTATCGTAAGCATTTTGACCTGGAATGTATCAACTGTCACAAACACGTTGAATTCGATAAATCCACAACCGGATGCCCTTATTGTGGCGAAAGTATCCTGGAAGCGCGTTATGACCTGACCCGGCTGGACGTGACGCGCTGGGTCGAAGCCCTGCGCCGCCGTCCGGCACGCCTGTGGCGGTATCATGAAGTGCTGCCGCTGCACGATATGAACAATGTGATCAGCCTGGGCGAAGGCGGCACCCCGTTGATTAAATCGCGGGCGCTGGCCGCCAGCCTGGGCCTGAAAAATCTGTACATCAAGGATGAACGCCAGGGGCCAACCGGCAGTTTTAAGGACCGGCAGGCCACCGTCGCGCTGTCTGTGCTGCGCGAGATGGGCATTGACGAACTGGTGGTTGCCAGCACCGGCAATGTCGCCATTTCGTATGCGGCCTATGCCGCGCGGGCCGGAATTAAGGTGTGGGGGTTCTTCCCCAGCCTGACCCCCGGCGACAAAATGCGCGAGGCGGCGATCTATGGGGCCGAGGTCATCAAGATTACCGGCACCTATGACCAGACCAAGGAAGTGGCGGCCCACTTTGCCAGAAGCAAGGGCCTGTTTCTGGATCGTGGCATCAAGAGTGTGGCGGCGATCGAGGCGATGAAAACGATGGCCTACGAAATCGCAGAGCAGCTTGGCAACGAACTGGAGGATGACCAGCGCTGGCGCTCGCCGGACTGGTTCATTCAGGGAGTCAGCGGCGGCATGGGGCCAATCGGTGTGGGCAAGGGCTTCCGTGAGATGTATGACTTCGGGCTGGTGGATAAGATGCCGGCCATGGGGCTGATCCAGTCCTCTGGCTGTGCCCCGATGGTCGAGGCTTACCGGCGCGGCCAGCGCATCGCCACGCCGATTGATAACCCGCAGACGATTATCGCCACGTTGGCGACGGGCAACCCGGGCCGGGCCTATGAGATGCTGTACGATTATGTCGACAGCTATGGCGGCTATTTTACCTCTGCCAGCGACGAAGAAGCCTTCAACGCGATCCGGGTGCTGGCGCGCAACGATGGCGTGTCGGTCGAACCGGCAACGGGGGTGACCTTTGCGGGATTGTTCAAAATGGTGCAGCAGGGCATCATTAAGCCGGATGATGTGGTGGTCGTCAATTGTTCCGGCCATACCATGCCGGTAGAAACCCGCATCCTTGACGAGCAGTGGCAGCGTTCGGTGGATCTGTCGGTGAAATCGCCCCAGCCCGTGCTGCCAGAGGAAGGGCTGCTTTCTGCGCTGGAGCAGGTCGATTCGCTGGTGAAGCGCATCGTTGTGGTAGAGGACAACCGCGACGCAGCGCGCCTGATCCAGCGCATTCTGGAAGCCAGGGGCAATTATGAAGTCTATGTCGCCTATGATGGCGCATCCGGCATTTCGCTGATTCTGGATGTACAGCCGGATCTGGTGATTACCGACCTGATGATGCCCAACGTGGATGGATTTACCGTCATCGACACGATGAAATCTGACCCGGAAATGAACCATATTCCGATTGTGGTGGTCACTGCCAAGGAACTGACGGCCAAGGAACGCGCCCGCCTCAGCGGCCAGATCAACATGCTGCTGCAAAAGGGGTCGTTCATTGATGAGGAATTTATCGAAAGCCTGATCAGCAAGTTAGAGTAGAGCGGTCAACCGTATCGTGAACGACAGGCAGATTCCACTGGGCGGGGTCATTATGGCGCTTTCGACGCCGGCCTTTTTAGGGATGGCCCCTATCTTTGGCAAAATGGCGTTCAACGCCGGCGCAGACCCGTTCAGTGTGGCGGCGATCCGTACCATCATCGCGGTGGTGGTGCTGTGGCTGGTCTATGTGGTTTTCTTCCGCAAATATCTCTACATCTATCCAGCGGGCCTGGTGGGCTGCATCGTCATCGGGACGATCAACGGCATCGGCTCGCTGTTTTATTACAGCGGCCTGGGCCTGCTGGATGCCTCGCTGACGCAGCTTCTGAACGGCATGTATCTGGTGTTTGCGCTGCTGCTGCTGCGGGTGGCCGGGGAACGGCTCGACGGGCGGACGGTGCTGCGGGTTGGGCTGGCGCTGGTGGCGCTGGTGATCCTGACGGGGTTTGGCGACAAGCCGGTGAACTGGCTGGGCGTCGGGCTGATGCTGGGCAGCGCGCTGATGTTTGCCGGGACCATGATTCTGAGCCGCTACGTGCTGTACGAAATGCCAGCCCCCACCGTGACTCTGTACGTGCTGACAGTGATGGGGCTGATCGTGGTCATGGTCTGGATGACCACCTCCGCACAGTTCGCGCCCCAGATGATGCAGATGGCCTTTATGCCGCTGTTCCTGCTGGGCATCACCACCGTGGCTTCGCGCCTGGCCATGTTTTCCGGAGTCAAGTTCCTGGGCGGCATGCAGACGGCCATCCTGGCGATTACGGAAATCGGCGTGGCGCTGGGGCTGGCCTTCCTGCTGCTGGGCGAGCGCCTGACCGCCGGGCAGTGGGTGGGGGTCGGCCTGCTGGCGGTCAGCATCCTGCTGGTGCGTGCCAGCGACCTGGTCTCTAATACCTTTAACCCCGGCCAACTGCTGGTGGCCAATATCTCCAGCCAGCAGTTTCACTGGATCGCCTTTCATCGGGCCTTTGCCAAGCCCCACATGCATGCCGGGCAGGATGTCATGGCCAAAGTGACCACCGCCGAACTGGAAGCGATCCGGACTATGATGGGCGCCGAAACCGGCCCGATGGACCCTTATCCGATCAACCCGGCGGCCCACTACAGCGTTGATTTAAGCATCTTCCTGAAGGGACGCGGCCAGGAAGGCGAACCTGCGGCGGATTGATCGACTGCCGCGTCAGAACCGCCCGGTCATCGAATCGACATACCCTGTCAGTTCCACATACCCGTAGCCGCTGACATCACCTTCGATGCGCACCGCCCCTTCCCAGTACACGATGCCGCTGCCGTGCAGTTCCTGATCCTGCAGCAGCGGTGTGACGGTAAACGCCAGCGATTCGCCCGTGCCGGTATCACTGATCGTCACCTGCCAGCCAGAGGGATACACCCCGCCGGTATGCGGGCTGGTCCAGGTATCCAGCGGCTCGATGCGGAAATTTTCCGCCGGGATAGCGCGTTTGCCATCATCGCCTTCAATCAGTACGGCGGGTGAGCCTGCGCCACCGCCGCCATAGCTGCTGATATCGCCATTCGCCAGCCGAATCTGCCAGATGGTCATTTCGCGGTTGTCGTCAAAAATCAGGCCGAACCAGTCCCAGCCGATGGCGCCTGTGCCCAGCGCGCCGGTGCTGAATTCGTGATCCTTCCAGGTGGTGCCGCTGACATCAAAGGTCTCTGTGCCAATGGTGACGGTGCCGCTGGTTTGCAGGCGCGACAGGCTGTAATAATAACTGGCGCTGCCGGGTTCGGCGCTTTTCGGGCTGAGTCCGCCATCCCCTTGCAGCACGGGCTGCCGGACCTGATCCAGCGTCACGTCGAGCGTGACATCCCCTGTGCTGGCGCTGATGCGCGTGCGCGTGGCGTCGTCGTTCAGTGCTTCGACCTGCCAGTCCTCCACCCAGACGCGATAACGCGGGTCGCTCTGTGCCCCGGCCAGCCCGGCGCTGTCGCGGCTGAAGCGTTCCTCATGATAAAACTGCTGGCCTTCGACATCGGTCACGGTGAAGTGCGCCATATAAACCTGGTTGGTGCGCCATTCAGAATCGCTGGCGTGGCGCTGGGGCGAAAGGGCGCGCCGGAAGATGGTAAACTGAAAGCCGAAGCGCCGTCCATCTGCGGCCGCCAGATTGCCGGTGTAGTACCACCATTCGGTCTGAAAATTTGGATGCGGCCCATAATCACGCGGGAACTGCCAGTCCCACGGCTCAACCGCCTGCGTAAATTCGCTGGTATCCACAGCGACATCGGCCAGCAGCGCGCTGGCATTCACTTCACTGCCGCCGTTCGTTTCTATCAGGCTGAAGCCTGCCACCACCACCCCGACAATGACCACAGCCAGCACCACAAATCGCCACACAGGCTTTCCCCATTTCCTGGTTCGTTCAAAACATCACAAATATCAGCATAACAGCAATGAATGAACTGAACGTGAGAAACAGGTTAAACCCGGTCCATGGCCTGGCCGTCGCGGCATCGTCAGCGGCGAATATCTCCGCCAGAAATGTATCCACCGCGGTGGTGATCTCCGGTTCGAGATTGCTGCTGTACAGCATCCGGTGCCCGCCGGTGGGTCTTTGCACCAGCTCGACTGAAATTTCTGCTGTTTCCAGGATTCCGGTAAACAGCGTGGCCACCGTGAGGGGCACCACAAAATCATCTTCGCTGTGGATCAGCAGGAACGGCGCGTCCTCGGCATCCAGCCAGACAAACGGCAGCAGGTCGTGGTTATCCGGCGCATCATCCGTGACCGCTGTGCGCCAGGGCGTGGGCAGATAGGTCACAAAATCCAGATAGGCCGCTTCGTCATCCGTAAACTCCGGCGCGCCGGGCAGCAGGTCCTTTGGCGTCAGCAGCAGCCCGGCATAGGTCACCACGCCCTGTACACGGCTGTCTTCCGGCAGGGTGTGAGGGCAGTCTGGCGCCAGAAAACGCGCGCCCTCCTCAACCGTCCCCAGCAGGCTGGCGGGCCATGCGCCCAGCGAATAGCCAAACGTGGCCATGCGCGAAGTATCCAGATCGTAAGTGTCTGCATGCGCATGGACCCAGCCCAGCGCGCAGAAGGCATCGCCCAGAATGTCGGTCACCTCGCCGCCGTCGCGATAGTTGATGAGCACGACGGCATAACCCTGCTGTGCCAGCCAGTTGCCCTGCGGCGTGAACTGGGCGCTGCTGCCGCCGCTGCCATGAAACAGCAGCACGGTCGGGTAAGGGGCGGGCGCATCTTCCGGCAGGGCGATATCCAGCCGCTGATCAAAGTGCCCCTCTGGCACATAGGCGATTCCTCGCAGCGGCGGGGCCTCGTCGCCCTGGGCGGCGGCTGAAAAGACCCCCACGACGAGCATCAGCAGGGCCAGTACAGGCATGATTCGTCCTCCCTGAAATATCATCCTTCAGACATCTTAGCGACAGCCGGGCAGGTCAGGATACATCCGCGCCGCATAGTCATCCAGCAGGGCCTGTCCCTCGGGCGATGGGCTGCCATCTGGCAGCGTGCTGGGGAAAGCGACATGCCAGGTGCGGACGCGGGTTTCCGATACCGGCTCTACCCAGTAGCGCAGGGCATACTCCGTCAGGTTGTCCTGATTATCGCGGTAAACCAGCGTAAATTCATGCAGGGTGAGGTCGTCATCAAAGCAGACGTTGGTTTTGCGTGCGTCCTCCCAGTTGATGAACGTCTCTGCGAACCAGTCCTCATCAAAAAAGGAGTCCAGTTCATCCAGCGAATAACCGGTGCTGAAATGCAGATAATTGAGGAAGCTGGTGCCCCCATAGCCGGATTCAAAGGTGGACTGCCAGGTGGCGGTGGTGCTGGCCAGGTTTTCGGCAGCGCTGGCCCGCCACAGCTCCGGCTCGAAGATGCCTTCGCCCATCCTCAGCACCGTGATAATTTCCCGTTCCAGGGCCGGGCTGCCATCCTGGGCGGCTGTGGTCGCGAACACGCCGGACAGTCCCAGCAAAATCAGTAACATGGTTATCTTGCGCATGATGCCTCCCGGCTGCGGTCTGTACAGGTCAGGGTGATACTTCAATCTTACCCGAATCGGGCCGGGCGGCAATGTAACCGTTTATCCGGGCGCATCATCGTCGCTGGTCAGGCCGCTGGTCAGGTACGTGACGGCTACCCACATGCCGCGCGCCGGGCGATAAAACGCCAGCACGAACAGCACATCAAAGGTGAGCCAGAACACAATCAGCGGCGTCATATCTTCCGGGGCACCAAGCGCGGCATAGCTGATGAAGAACCCGCCCACCGTCAGCAGTTCCGCCACCACCAGGTTCACCATCATCCCACCAAGCGATTCGCCGGAGGAGCGTTCAAAGCGCACGCCGCAAACGGCGCAGGTATCTCGCATTCGGAACATACCAGCGAACAGGCGGCCCTGCTCGCAGTTCGGGCAGCGCAGCCGCGCCCCGACCATCAGTTTATGCAGTTGTTCAGCCGTGGTATAAGCCATGAGGGTATCCGTCTATGGGTCAGGCGGCCAGGGGCCTATTTGTCTTTTTCTAACACTTATCCCGTATCCTGAGCACTATTATAGCGCAGGGTGTCGTAGGTGAACCGTACCGAAGACACAGTGCGCCAGAGGCCAACATCTTCTATGCTTATGCTTGTGATAAGGCTGTATCGCTGAAGGAGAGACGTATGAATGTACGAAACCGTATTTTGCTCCTGCTGTTGATTGTCTTTAGCGTCGCGGGTTTTCAGACGGTGAACCCCACCGCCACCCCGCAGGACCCCAATGTGAACATTACCTGGCCGCCGCCGATTTATGTACTGACTGGCGAGTTCAGTGTGCGCGGGACGGCCAACCTGCCCGACATGGCAAGTTATTTTCTGGAGTTTCGCCCCTTAAATGAAGACCTGACCCCGGCGGATGATACGGTGGAATGGTCGCCGGCCATTCTGCCTGCGCGCGGCCCGGTTTCGGATGATGTGCTGGGCGTGTGGGATACCAGCATCGCACCGGATGGCGCCTATGAACTGCGGCTGACCATCAACCCCAGCAGCGGCACACCTGTGCACGCCGTAGTCAGCCCACTGCGCATCGAAAATGATCCGCCGCCGTTTGCCATCACGCCCACCGTACCGCCCTCGCTGCCCGCTGCCACAACCGCCCCGCAGGAAGTACCGACTCTGATCCCGACTCCTACTGCCCTGAGCACCAATCCGGAAGCAGTGGCCGTGACCAATGGCAACGTGCGCGCTGGCGATAACACGTCCTATGGCATTATCGGCTCGCTGACGGCCAACCAGACCGTGCCGGTGGTGGGGCGCAGCAACTCTGGTTCTGGCTGGTGGCTGATCGAACTGCCGGATGGACAGCGGGGCTGGGTTGCGCCCAGCATCGTGCGTGTCACTGGCGACCTGAGCACCCTGCCGCGTGTCGATCCGCCGTCCACCCCGACACCTGTCGCCAGCCCGACGCCGGACCTGCCGGATGCTGTGATTACTAACGTGCGCTTTGACCGGGACATTGTCGAAGGCGAGAATTTCCACGTGATTGTCACCGTATACAACGCCAGTGGTGTGCCGCTGCCGCGCACCCCGGTCGCCTGTAACTTCACCCCGATGGACGACTTCTACAGCTCGTTTATCGAAGGGCTGAACGGCTACACGCAGATCGAGGTGGCGATGGTGGTGAACCTGAGCGAAGGCGGCGGCGGGAATATCACCGCGAACTGCGCGGTTGACCTGAACAATGCCGTGCCGGAGGTTGACGAGAACAACAACTACTTCAACCTGACTGAACGCCTGGCCAACCCGGATGAGGACGACGACGAATAGCGCGCCTTTAAGAAAATGACTGGCGCCAGCAGATGCCTGTGTGCAGCGGGCGCTGGCGTCAGCACAGCAAAACAGGTTTAATGAAGGCAGGGGGACAGCGGTTGTTGTGCCCCTGCCGGCGCGCTGTCTGATCGCACCAGCGGAACATAAATATTTCTGAGGGTAGACATCACGATGAAACATTCTTTTTCCCGTCTGACCATCTTCATCCTGTTTTTAGCGACTCTGGTGCTGCCATTGGGGGCACAGGCCCAGGAACTGCCGCAGGACCCAAATGCCAACATCACCTGGCCGCCGCCGGTTTATGTGCTGCGCGGTGAATTCGAGCTGCATGGTACGGCCAACCTGCCCAATATGACCAACTACTTTATAGAATTTCGCCCGCTTAATGAGGACCTGACCTCCGATGAGGAGGCATCATGGCTGCCGGCGGCCCTGCCCAGCAATGCGCGGGTGGTGGATGATGTGCTGGGGACATGGAACACGACGGTTGTGCCGGATGGGCTGTATGAAATCCGCATGACGCTCAACGTCAGCAGCGGCAGCCCGGTGTTTGTGATTGTCAGTCCGGTGCGGGTGGAAAACGAGCCGCCGTTTGGTATCACGCCCACCGTGCCGCCCACACCCACCACACTGCCAACAGAGCAGGCCATCCCCACCCTGGTACCAACCCCTACCGCGCTTGATCTGACGCCGCGTGCCGAAGCGGTAACCGGCATCAATGTCCGGCAGGGCGACAGCACCTTCTATCCGGTGATTACCGGGATGGCGGCAGGCGAGACAGCGCCTATTGTCGGCATCAGCAGCACCGGTTCTGGCTGGTATCAGATCGAACTGCCCAACGGCAGGCGAGGCTGGGTCGCGCCGACGGTGGTCAACACTACCGGCGATGTGAACAATCTGCCGCGCGTGGCTCCACCGCCGCCACCGCCGCCCACCGCCACCCCGACTCCGGCGACAGCGGCCAATCTGGTCATTAACTCGCTGACGATTGCGCCGGACCCGCCAAGCTGCCGCGAGACGTTTACTGTCACCGTGCGCGTGCTGAACGCCGGCACCGGCGCGACCAACGCCAGCGGTACGCTGCTGCTGCAGGATATTCATGCTGCCAGCGGCGCCGTGACTGCCTCCACCAACGGCGGTTTCCCGGCGCTCAACCCCGGCCAGACTTTCGACGTGGTCATGCGGCTGACGGTGGATACCTACTATGAAGAAGCACACCGCCTGACCATCGCGGTGGATTCGCTGGCTCAGATTCCTGAAACCAACGAAGGCGATAACAGCGCAGTTCGGGATTACACCCTGCGCCGGGGTGACTGCTGATCGCGATACTGCCGGGGCACAGCGTCATCAGCGCGAAGGTGCTGTGCCCCTGTTGAATAATCTCTGTTGAGGATAAACAATGACAAAAAGTGTTGTATGGTTCCTGCTGCTTTTGTTCATGATCCTGCCTGCCGCCGCGCAGGAAGATACCATCAGCCTGGACTGGCCGCCGCCGGTCTATCATGTGGCGGGCACGGTCCCGGTGCTGGGCACCATCAACCCGCCGGACCTGCAAAGCTATTTTGTGGAGGCTGCGCCGTTTAACCCGGCCGATGCGGAGGCTGAGGTGTTCTGGGTGCCTGTCAGCCTGCCATCCAACCAGCCCGTAACGGATGATGTGCTGGCATCGTGGGATACCACCGTGTTTGCAGATGGGCTGTACCAGCTGCGGCTGCATGTGCGCCTGCAGGATGGCGAGCGCGTTTACCGCGTGGTGCGGCCTGTGCGCATCATCAATGACAGCGCCATAGAGGGCCAGACCGCCCCTACAGAAGCCACCGCCGCTGTGCCGCCTGTAGTCGAAACAGAGGAAGCGGTGGTGACTGCCCCGGAACCTGTCAACAGACTGCCGGTGCCGGTGGGCGGGCACGTCATCACGTTTAACGAGGACACCGTGACGATGATGCACGCGGCCGGCATGACCTGGATGAAGTGGCAGATTCCGTTCATCATCGGCGAGGATTCGCTGATCGACGTGGCCCGTGATCGTATTAACTTTGCCCACGAGAACGGCTTTCATGTGCTGCTGAGCATCAAGGGCGAAAAGGAGGAGCTTGGCGCGGTCGGGGAGGATTATTACCCGGTATTTGCCGAATTTCTGGGGCGGGTGGCAGAACTGGGGCCGGATGCGATTCAGGTATGGAACGAACAGAACCTGGATCGGGAATGGCCCAACGGCCAGATCAACCCGGCCTCTTATGTCGAAATGCTGCGCCATGCCTACGAGGCCATCAAGGCGGTTGATCCGGACATCATGGTGATTACCGGCGCGCCTGCCCCCACCGGCGCAGAAGGCGCATTCGGGCTGGCGGCGGTGTGGAACGATGATCGTTACTATGGCGGGATGGCGCAGGCGGGCGTCACGGATTATGCCGACTGCATCGGCGTGCACTATAACGAAGGCATCGTGCCGCCAACAGCCACCGGCGGCGACCCGCGCAATTACTACCCGACCCAGTACCTGCCGCTGATGCTGCAGCGGGCGGCGCAGCCATTCCGTAATTCGGATATTCCGCTGTGCTTCTCTGAACTGGGGTATCTGTCGCCGGAAGGGTATGGCCCGCTGCCCCAGAGCTTTGCCTGGGCCGCCAATACCAGCGTGGCAGAGCAGGCGGAATGGCTGGCTGGCGCGATTGAGGTAATTGCCAGCTTTGAACAGAAGCAGGTCGCGCTGGCGATTGTCTGGAACGTCGATTTTGATGTTTATACACAGGATGACCCCCAGGGCGGCTATGCGATTATCCGGCCCGATGGCACCTGCCCGGCCTGCCAGGCTATCGGCGCGCTGCAGCAGCCGGAGTAATCTGTCTCTGTCTGTAACCATGCAGCCTGCTGGCCCACTGGATACCGGGCTTGCAGGCTGCATCTGTCTATCCCCCATCTGGCCTCCTGCAACTGGCCCCCCTGCAGGCCCTACGTTTGTGGCTGGTTTATAGGTCATTCATGGCGGTTTCTCTGTAGCCAGCTTACCCAACCCAGAATCCCCCTGTGGTCTCATTCATGGACCGGGATCATGCGGTGTAATTAAAGCACCAAACAGAGACAAAGGAATATTGCCATGAAATTCAGAACCTCACGGTATTTGCTGCTGATGCTGACCGTTTTGGTGTTTTTGATTCCTGTCATTGGTTATGCCAGCGGCGAAGTCGCACTGCTTCAGGTGCAGGAAGAACGCGAAATTAACGTGCTGCCGGCGGCGCTGGAACGGCTGTCGTGGTCTGCGGTGCTGGCGGGCAGCATCTTCACACTGATATTTATGTTCCTGCTCAATCTGATCGGAACAGCGGTAGGCATGTCCCAGATCAACCCGCAAGAACATGATTCGCCGGATGGGCAGACCCTGGCCACCGGCGCGCTGGTCTGGATCGGGGTCAGTAACCTGCTGGCACTCTTCGCCGGGGGATGGCTGGCGGCTTATTTTGCCGGTGTGCCGGAACCGCTGGACGGCCTGCTGCATGGGCTGATGGTATGGGCGCTGACAGGCCTGGCGACGATCCTGCTGGTGATGAGCGGCCTGGGCCGAATCATGAACGGGCTGGCCGGGCTGGTCAGTTCTGGCCTGCGCCTGACCGGATCTGCAGCCAGTGGGGCGGCGCATCTGGCGGGCGGTGTGGCCCAGACCGCAGGCAGTGCCGTGGGCAGTGTGGGTAACCTGACCGCGCAAACCCTGTCTACCCTGGCGCATGGCGTCCAGAGTTCCGCTCATATGGTGCGCGAAGGCGCCAGCAACCTGAGCGACACCGCCATTGAAAATTCACCCGATGTCCAGAATGCCCTGGCTTACCAGGACCTGGCATTTGATGAAATCCGGGTGCGGGCGGGGCGACTGCTGCGAAGTGCAGTCAGAGACCCGGAGCGTGTGCAGCAGCAGGCAGGCGCTGCGGTGAACGATGTCAAGGTGGCAGCACAGCAGGCTATCCGCGACCCCGAACATGCCGACCAGGTGCTGAATATCGCCCTGCAGCGGGTGCTGCGGCGCGGCGAAGACCTGGCCAGCGATGTGGACCGCGATGCCCTGGTCAACCTGCTGACCGAGAACACCGATATGACCTATGACGAAGCCTCGCAGCAGGTGCAGCGCTGGGAAGAACAGTTCCAGACCGTCAAGCAGCAGACCGCGCAGGTCCGCGATACAGCCCGCCAGCGCGCCGAGGAACTGCGCCAGCAGGCTGAACAGAAAGCCCAGGAAATTTATCATCAGGCGCAGGAACGCGCTGAAGAAATGCAGCGCGAAATAGAAACGCGCATGAATGAGGTCCGTGCGGAAGCGGAAGAAAAAGCCCGCGAAGCCGCACAGGAAGCCTCCGACGCCTTTGCCAAAATCGCCGCCGCGATTGCCGTGGCCATGGTGGTGGGCGCCATCGCCGCCGGCCTGGGCGGGTATATCGGCGCGCCGGAGGAACTGCCGGATGTGACCGTAGAGGAAGCCGCCACCGATATCTTTACCCGGACGAGCTTCCACCAGTAGGCGCGGCCTGCCGGGTTAAACCGCCGTCACCAGGATCGGTTTGTCTTTGGTGATGACGATGGTGTGTTCAAACTGCGCGGACAGGCTGCCATCCACCGTGCGCAGAGTCCAGCCATCGGGGTCAGTCTTGACATGGCTGGCCCCGGTGGTCAGAAACGGCTCGATAGTCAGCACCATGCCTTCGGTCAGGCGCTGGCGCGCACGCGGATGATAATAATGCGGCACCGCGTGGGGCGGCTCGTGCAGCTTGCGGCCCACGCCATGCCCGCCCAGCTCCCGCAGGATGCTGTACCCTGCCGGGCGCGCCACTTTTTCCACCGCTTTACCAATCACGTTCAGCGGCTGGCCGGCGCGCACCACCTCCAGCGCGGCATTGAGGGCGCGGCGGGCGGTATCCAGCAGGCGCTGGTTTTCCGTGGTGACAGGCGACACGGCAAAACTGCCGCCGGTATCCGCAAAATAACCATCCAGTTCTGCCGATACATCAATATTCACCAGGTCGCCCGGCTGAATCACCCGGTCCCCCGGGATGCCGTGCGCGGCTTCATCGTTGATGCTGATGCAGGTGTGCCCCGGAAATTTGTAGGTCAGAATAGGGGCAGACCGCGCACCGTGCTGCGCCAGAAACTGCGCCCCCAGATGATCCAGTTCGGCGGTGGTCATGCCGGGCTGCAGTGCTTCGCCCATGTGCTGCAGGGTCAGGCCGACGATGCGGCCAATGCGCAGCAGCGCCAGCAGGTCCCCTTCGTTGTCAATTGACATGCTCAG
The DNA here is from genome assembly GCA_964593565.1 of uncultured Anaerolineaceae bacterium. Taxonomy (GTDB): domain Bacteria; phylum Chloroflexota; class Anaerolineae; order Aggregatilineales; family Phototrophicaceae. Next base: position 1,101 of record CAZQIY010000041.1, on the reverse strand, counting down.
TCCTTTACTTCAAACTGCTTTCTATTTGGTCGCCGCGCCGCTGCCGCGATACTCCCCGCTGGCCCACACATGCACCTGCGAGAACACGTCGCCGTTTTCGTCCGCCGGGACTTCCCGGAACCACTTGAAAATGAAGCTGGCATCAGTAATGCTCAGGTTGACACAGCCTCGACTGCGGCGGTAGCCGAAACCATCGTGCCAGTAGGTGCCGTGCAGGCTGATCCCGCCATCAAAGTACATCACCCAGGGCACGCTTTCCAGGGCATAGGCATTCGGCGCGCCTGTCGCCCCGGACATCCCATCCCGTTCTACCCAGGCCCACACATCGAACACCCCTTCGCGCGTATCCGTCCCCGGCAGGCCGGTGGCGATAAGCGTGGCAAATACCGGAATGTTCTTTTCGTAGGCCACCAGTGTCTGTTCGTACAGATCAATGCTGACCCAGCGTTCCGCCTCAATGTCTGCCGGTTTTTCCGCCAGTTTAGGAATCGCCAGCGAGCGCTGCTCGATCCACTGGTTCGGCCCGACCATATACCATAACCAGCCGTCGGTATGCTGAACTTCGGCGAAGATGTTGACCAGGTCGTACCGGTATTTAATCGCGCCGGTGTCCAGCGACTGCTTTGCCCCTGGCTCCGGCACCGTGACCAGATCGCCCAGCACCCAGCCAAAGGGATTTTCCAGGCCATTGAGCAGGCGCACCCCCCGGAACTGCGAGGTCGGCTGGTGTTTGAGGTCTGCCATCTGCATCCACTGGCCGCTGCGGTTGCGCACCCAGCCCTCGGTGGTTTCCATTTCCTGAATAAAGTTAAAGCCAGCGGGCATCTGGCCGACAACGCCGCCTCCGGGCGTATCGTACAGGAGCGGGCTTTCGTGTTCTACCTTCCAGAAGGAATAATGGCTGAGGGTAAAGGTGTCCAGCCGGATCTGCGAGACCACCGGCCTGGGGAATTGTTCCATCACCTGCAAACAGGTCGGGCCGGGGTCCAGATTACCTTCCGAAACATCGGCACAGGCTGCGCGAAAATTCTCTGCCGCTGCGGCAGGCATGCTGTACAGGAGAAAGCAAACTGCAATCAAGAAAAGAACACCCAGACGATG
>CAZQIY010000040.1:44845-48577 GCA_964593565.1 uncultured Anaerolineaceae bacterium | reverse complement strand
CGAACACCGTTCAGCTTCGGGTCGGTCCCGGCACCAACCGCACCGTCTTTGCCTTCCTGCCTGCCGGTACGGAATTCGCGCCGCTGGGCCAGGCCGAAGCCGATGATGGCAGTCTGTGGTTCCAACTGGATAAAGCGGAAGCCGCGCCAGCCTCTGCCGCTGCCGAAGCGTGGGTCGCTGCTGAGGATGTGGACACCAGCGGGAACTGCGATGCTCTGGGTGAAGCCGACGTCCCGCCGGTGGTGCCCATCATTCCCTCGACTTCATCAGGCACAGGCGGGACTGCCGGGAGCCTGCCCGCTGCCGGAGCGTGGACTGCCACCATTGGCGGCACCGGTCAGGGGTCCTGCCTGGGGACAACGACAGTTGACGTGCCGGTGGAGCAGGTAACGCAGCCTTCGGAGGTCATTCATTCCGGCAGAAACATCATTGTGGATGGCAATCTGCTGCGGCAGGTTCAGCCCGGTATGTTTGTCGGGCTTTTTACCATGCCCGAAGGTGAAGTGATTCAGATTGTGCTGCGGGCAGTCTCGGCGATTCATATGGTGGGTGAGGGGAATATCACGGCGGTGGTAGAAGGCCATCAGTGCAGCGTGGGGGTGCCCATTACACTGACGAAGAACTGATTCCGCTGGCGTAATGCAGATGATGCAGGGGTGATGCAAAGATCACCCCTGCGTTTTTTAGGTCAGCCGCCGTTGGATTCTGCCAGCGCGGATTCAATCAGATCAACCGCATCGCGCACCAGAGGCGTATCGAACCCGAAGCGCGCCCCCGCTGTGGCGAACAGGTCCGGCAGCGAGGCGGTGCCCCCCAGCGCCAGCGCCTGCCGGTACTGTGCCACCGCCCGCGCCTGATCGTCCTGGGCATTGCGCCATACCTGCATCGCCCCCAACTGGGCCAGGCCATAATCGACATAATAAAACGGGTACTGGAAGATGTGCAGCTTGCGCTGCCAGCCCGTCACCTTCGCCTCGTCCAGCCCGTTCCAGTTGATGCCAGGGATAAAACGATCCCACAGTTCGCTCCATTTGGCGTCGCAGCTGGAGGGGTTGATAGCCTCATCGATGTGGGTATAGACCCAGTGCTGGAACGCATCGACCACCGCCATATAGGGCCAGAACAGCAGAATGTGCTCCAGATGCTGGCGGCGGGCATGGACCAGGTCTTCGTCACTGTAGTAGCCGCCGGCCTTTGCGCCCCAGTAGGGCAGCGACAGCAGTTCCATGCTCATGGAGGCCACTTCGGCAAATTCTGTGGGGTACGCCTTCTGCTGGATATAGGGCAGATCATCCGATTCGAAGCCGTGGAAGCAGTGCCCGGCTTCGTGCAGCAGGGTGCGCACATCATCTTCCGAGCCTACGGCGTTCATAAAGATGAAAGGCCGCCGGGCCACCAGAAAACGGGTACAGTAGCCGCCCGGCGCCTTGCCCTTGCGGTTATCCAGGTCCAGCAGATTTTCGCGCCGCATGATGCCGAAATATTCGCCCAGTTTCGGGTCTACCTGCTGGAAGATCGTTTCTGCGGTGCTTTCCAGCGTGTCTATGGTGTCGTAAGGGGTCAGTTTGGGATGTGCCGGGGGATAGATGTTATCGCGCTGGACATCCCAGGGCCGCAGGGAATCTACCCCCAGGCGCTGCCGCAGTTGTTCATAGATGCGGGTGGCCGCCGGAACGACCACTTCCTCGATGGCGGCATGGAACGTCTCGCAGTCCGCGGGCGTGTAATCAAAGCGCCCGAACACCTGCCACTGATATTCGCGAAAGCTTTCAAACCCGGCGTTGTGGGCGATCTGCTGGCGCAGTTGCAGTAACTGCTGCCACAACTGGTCGAGCGATTCGCGATCCTGAAGCTGGCGGTTGGCGATGCGCCGCCACAACTGCTCGCGCTGCGGGCGATCCAGCCCTTCCAGCAGGGCATAGGCCTGGGGCAGCGTTTTTTCCTCACCGTCCCATTCCACACTCTGCGCCCCGACAATGCGATCATACTCCAGGTTGAGCTTGTTGACCTGCACCAGCAGCGGGACGTTGGCCTCGCGGAAGATGGCCGCTTCGGAACGCATCTGGCGCAGGGGGATTTCCATACCCTCTGGTTCCAGATTGCTGGCGAGCAGCTTTTCCTTCAGGCGCTGCTGCGCGCTGCTGAACGGCGGACGCAGATGATCGAGGAAGTTCTTATAGGCTTCTTCGGCGGCCTTGTCGGTGGTGTCCTGGGTGGTGGCCACCGCCACCCGCGTCTCGACCTCATCCAGCAGTTCGCTGATGCGTGTCCAGTCCGCCAGCCAGCCCGCGACATTTTCCTGTGTCAGCTCGCGCTGCTCCAGGTCCTGGTAATAAGGCTCGAACTGATCCCAGGACCAGTCCATCACTTCATGAGCTTCTTTAGGGAGTGTGTCAAACATGGTTTTTTCCTTTGCAGACTCGCAATGAATTTAATCCACCAGCGCCTGATAGACGGTTGTTCTCAGGTCGATATTCATGTCGCGATGTTCAACATTGAGGCCCTGTTCATCCTGATAAATGATCTGCGTCATCTTGATGACAATAATATCCTCCAGCGGGTCGATCCAGAAATGGGTGGAGGCCAGCCCGCCCCAGCCATATTCACCGACGGAGGACAGCCGCCCCGCCGCTACCGGGTCCTGCAATACCTCCACGCCCAGGCCAAAGCCATAACCGGGCTGCAGCGCGTCGCGGTTGACCTGTGGCCCCAGGTGGCTGGTGGTCATATAGGCGACGGTTTTGCGCCCCAGCAGACGCTCACCTGCCAGTTCGCCGCCATTGCGCAGCATCATACAGAAACGCAGATAATCCGTCACTGTCGAAACCAGCCCGCCGCCGCCGGAAAACAGCGTGGTCGGTTGGGTAAAATCGCTCCGCTGCGCCGTAATATCGACCAGCCCGGCGCCGTACAGGGTCGCCAGCCTGCTGTGTTTGTCCGGCGGTGCGTGAAAGCCGGAATCCACCATGCCCAGCGGCTCGAAGATGCGCTGGCGGAAAAATTCGTCAAGCGGCAGGCCGGACACCACTTCGACCAGATAGCCCAGCACATCCGTGGCGACGCTGTAATGCCAGACGGTGCCGGGCTGGTGGGCCAGCGGCAGCGACGCCAGCGGTCTGATGAAGTCCTTCAGCGGCACGGCCCGGTTAAAGCCCCGTCCATCAGGGTTCATTGCGTCGCGGTACATCTGGTCAACAGGCGTGTCGTCAAAGCCATAGGATAACCCGGCGGTGTGGGTCAGCAGGTGGCGGATCGTCATGGGCTGCTGCGATGGGACCGGGTCGCCATCCGGGTTATAGACGTGCCCATCTGCAAATTCCGGGATAAAGGCGGATACCGGCTCATCCAGGTAAAAATGCCCCGCTTCGTGCAGCATCAGCACGGCGGCGCTGGTGATGGGCTTGGTCATCGAATAGATGCGGTAGATGGTATCTTCGGCAGTGGGCCGTTGCCGGGCCATGTCCATCATGCCGAAGGTGTTGAAATAGGCCACCTGCCCGCGCCGCGCCACCACCATCAGCGCGCCGGGCACATCGCCGCGATCAACATACTGCTGGATGAGCGTATCCAGCCGCCGCAGCCGGTTTGCATCGAAGCCGACAGTTTCCGGGTTCACTGTATCCATGCGTTTCTCCTTCGCTGTACGCTGCTCATGATAGCGCTTCTGTGGGCCAAAGGCGACTATCCGCCGGGCGATATTCCGTGATATAACAGACTTCTGTGCCCATCGCC